>LAZY01000041.1 GCA_001013295.1 Chryseobacterium indologenes
TATTTTAAGTGAGCTAAGAAGGGATCGATTTTCAATCGATCTGAAGAAGTGAGCGCATAGTCACAAAGCTTCATCAGCGACGAAGTCGCATTACTTAGCCTCCTAAAATAAAGTATTCGAATCGCTAATTCTTTGCGTCTATAAAATTTAGAATAAGGTATTCAATTGTTTTACCACAGCTTTTGCGCTTGATCCATCAAAAGCAAAATCTGGGGGATAATATTGTTTGTGTTTATTAAATTTAATTGACGCAAAGATTTTTAGCATCTTATCCCATATTCTTAAGGAAGCAAAGAACGGAATCAATGAAATTGATTCTTTCTAAGCGAATCCGTATCCATTAAGCTTCTTCAGCTACAAGGTCGTTCTTCTTTGCTCCCTAAAATAAAACATTCAAATAAACTTACTTTGCGTTTTTTTAAATGCATTACTTTATTCAACAAAAATAATGTATGTTTTGTACTGTTCCCCTAATTTTTGAACCTGCTCCTCAATATATCTCATGGATATACTTAATTCTTAGGGCTTTTCTCAATCATCTTTTTCATAATGATTTCAGGCATCGTAATCTTTTTTTCAGGAGTCCAAATGGACTGAAATAGGACACATATTTTTATTTATTCATCAGTATCATTCTTTTTTTGTCAGGGTTTTTGTCAGTTCTGTCACGCAAAAACAAAATAATTTTACCATGCCATATTAAGCTAGATACCGTTTAACAATAAAAAACAACTTATGAATTTAACCAATGACCAAGAAGTTTTACAATCCGTTGTAAAAAAAGCATGGAAAGATCCTGTGTTCAAAAGTAGCCTGATCCGGAATCCGGTGGCTACCATGGAAGATTTTTTAGGACATTCTATTAAATTACCAACAGGAAAGAATCTGGCATTTGTCGACCAAACTGACTCTTCCACTATTTTTGTAAATATTCCGGCAGAACTTGATATGGAAGACATGGAACTTAGCGAAGATCAGTTGGATATTGTTTCAGGAGGAACAGGTGAGAGCCCGCCCATCCTGATAAAACCCGTCAATTCTGGTGACGATATCTTTGGTAAAGGCTAGATGGTGAAATTTTCAGAATCGTATATAGTTCCTGATCTCAAGAATTATATGCGATTTTTTATTTAAGAATATGGCTTTAAATGGTGTCTGCTGATAGGTTTATAACCTGGTTGCTGTCTAATAGTACAAAGAACTTTTGCTATGATGAATTATAAATATATTTTGTTTTTATGTTTTTTATTGATTGGAAATAAGACTGAAATACACTCTCAGACCCATACTAAGGAAGAGGGCTCTTCTTATGCTGCTAAAAACAGTGCAGACAGTCTCTTAAATATTGGTATAAAACAACAGGAGTCCGGAAATTTTGCGGAGTCTGTGATTTATTTTAACAAAAGTCTTAGCGGTTATTATGAGCATAAAGACTTTAAAAAAGCAGGAGATTGTTACAGCTATCTGGCCATTTCTTATTCATTACAGGGAGATTATACCCAATCGCTTTCTTATTTTGAAAAAAGTATCTCGGAATACAGGAAAGTAGGCTATAAATTAGGTATATCGTCGGTAACGAACAATATGGGAGGGACTTATTACTATTTGGGTAATCTGCCTAAAGCCCTTAGCTGCTATCAAAAAGTATTAGACATACAAAAAGAGATCAAAGATCCCAAGACTATTGCAATTACCACCCAAAATATTGGAGGGATATATTCTAAATTAGAAGATTATAAAAATGCTTTATTATATTATAGGAAAGCCTATAGCGTATACATAAAGCTTAATGATGTAAAGGCAATTGCTCAGAATCTGAACTCTACAGGATCCATACAGGTCAAAATGAAAGATTTTGATACTGCTAATACAAATCTTAGCAAAGCGCTTCAAATCGCTAATGAAGAGAACGATAAACAGATCAAAATAGAAGTTCTGAATAATTTAGGAACTCTTTTCTACGAACAAAAGGACTATCCTAAGGCTTTGCGCTATTTTAATAATACATTGCTTCTGGCAAAAGAAATGAATAGCCAGCAGTACATCGGTGATTCTCAAATTTCAATAGGTAATATTTATACAGAGCAGGGGAAAAGCAAGGAAGCCGTAAAAAAATGTACTGAAGGCTTGACGATTGCACAAAAAATAGGATCTCTTTCTTTAAAGAAAGATGCCTGTGATTGTCTGTATCAGTCTTATAAAGCGCTTGGTGATCCTAAAAATGCACTTATTTACTACGAAAAATCAAATATTTTTGAAGACAGTCTGAATTCCAAAGAGACTTCCAACAGGATGATGAATATGGAGTTTCAGAAGCAGCAGCTTACGGATAGTATTGCTTATGTGAAGAGAGAACATACGATTCAGATAAAACATAAGGAAGAGGTACAGAAACAGGAAAAGCAGAGAAATATCTTTATTGTTTCCCTGGGGTTTATCCTTGTGGTAGCTGGTGGTTTATGGAACAGGCTCAATTTTGTCAGAAAATCCAGAGCCGCTTTAAAAATTGAAAAGGACAGATCTGAAGAACTTTTGCTCAATATCCTTCCAGAAGAAATTGCTGAGGAATTAAAGCAGAAAGGGAGCGTTAATGCCCGGGATTTCAGTTTGGTATCTATTCTCTTTACCGATTTTAAATCTTTCACTCAAACCGCAGAAAGAATGTCGCCACAAAGCCTGGTAGAAGAAATTAATATTTGTTTTAAGGCTTTTGACCTGATTTCTGAAAAATACAAAATAGAAAAAATAAAGACGATAGGTGACTCTTATATGGCTGCGGGAGGAATTCCGAAACCTGATCAGGATTCATTGAGGAATATTGTTCTGGCCGGATTAGAAATGCAGGCGTTTATGGCAAAGAGGAAGAACGAAAATCAGGAAACAGATAAACCTGCTTTTGAAATGCGCTTAGGAATTCATGCAGGACCTATTGTTGCTGGTATTGTCGGGGTCAAGAAATTCCAGTATGATGTTTGGGGTGATACTGTAAATACGGCAAGTAGGATAGAAAGTAACGGAATGGTTGGGAAAGTAAATATCAGCGAGTCTCTGTATCAGCTTATCAAGGATGAAGGCTGTTTTAGCTTTGAATACAGAGGAAATATCCAGGCGAAAGGAAAAGGAGAGCTTAAAATGTATTTCGTAGAAGCAACTTCGTAAGAAATGATAAAGGAAGTTTTATTGTTGGCAATTTTGAAGTAAAAATTGGCCATTTTATATAAAAATGACCTTCTATCTTTACCATATTGAAAATGGAAATGATCAAGAGCAGAAGAGATTAGTGATCATGAGAAAGAAAAATCAGATTGACAGTTTTGACGTGAAATCTGGCCAATTTATATAAAAGTCTCCTCATATCTTTACTTTATTGGAAATCAGAATTCTCAAAAACGGAAAAAATAAGATAAGATGAATAAAATATGATGATTGGCAATTTTGAAGTAAAAATTGGCCATTTTATATAAAAATCACCTTATATCTTTACCATATTGAAAATGTGAATTGCTGAAATCAGAACGATGATAGTAATTAGAAAAGGAAAATAAGATTGGCGGTTTTGAAGTACAAATTGACTGATCTATGCAGAAAAAGCATTTTACCTTTAGATCATACAAAACAGAAGTGTTATGGAAGATAAAAAAGAACAAATTATACAAACGGTTATTTCTAAAGCTTGGGAAGATGTTGAATTTAGAAAAGAATTATTGGTAAATCCTGTAGAGGCCATAGAAAGATTAACCGGAGTAGAAGTGATCGTACCAGAAGGGAAAGAGTTGGTAATCGTCGATCAGACAGACAAATCCAAAGTATATGTAAATATTCCTTCGGAACCAGAAATTGACAATATAGAACTTACAGAAGACCAATTGGAAGCTATAGCCGGAGGAGGACAGATGATGTGGAAGGATTTAGCAGAGTCAATGTTCCCGGCATTAAAAGATTGTATAAAAATATAAATATAAAAGCAGAGAATTACAGATGTTTTACTGTCATTACTTAATAATTAAATAAAAATAAACATAATTATCATGGAATTTACACAAGAACAAAAATTATACGCAGAGATCGTACAAAAAGCATGGGAAGATGCAGAGTTTAAAAAAGAATTGATGGCAAATCCATCAGAAGCTATTGAAAAACTAACCGGTAAAAAAATCAATTTACCAGAAGGAAAAACTTTAGTTGTGAGAGATCAGACCGATGATTCTAATGTATATATAAATATTCCTGCAAAACCAAAGATGGATATGGAATTAGATGAAAATCAGTTAGAGATGGTTGCCGGAGGTGGTACTGTTAGAGATGTTGTTGTTGGTGTACTTGATTTTATTAATTATATGAGTACTCCTCCCATTCTACGCTAAAATCAATACCAAATTATAAACAGTTATCATGGAATTTACACAAGAACAAAAAGAGTACGCAGAAATCGTACAAAAAGCATGGGAAGATACAGAGTTTAAAAAAGAACTGATTGCTAACCCTGTTGCTGCTATTGAAAAGCTGACAGGTAAAAAACTTAATTTACCGGAAGGAAAAACTTTGGTTGTAAGAGATCAGACAGATGAATCTACGGTGTATATCAATATTCCTGCAAAAGCAGAGACAGATGCAGAGTTGAGTGAAGAGCAATTGGAAGCTGTGTCTGGAGGAATTTGGGATCCGGACGGAACAGGTGGAGGATGTACAGGGCCAATATTTCCAAAACTACCTGGTGGACTTCCACCTATCATAACAGTCTTACAACAAGCATAAAACATAATCATGGAATTTACACAAGAACAAAAGGTGTACGCGGAAATCGTACAAAAGGCATGGGAAGATGCAGAGTTTAAAAAAGAATTGATTGCTAATCCTGCTGCTGCTATTGAAAAGCTGACAGGTAAAAAACTTAATTTACCGGAAGGAAAAACTTTGGTTGTAAGAGATCAGACAGATGAATCTACGGTGTATATCAATATTCCTGCAAAAGCAGAAACAGATGCTGAACTAAATGAGAGTCAACTGGAAGCTGTTGCTGGAGGTGTTTGGGATCCGGATGGAACAGGTGGGGGATGCACAGGGCCAGGCTTTCCATTCCCTAAACCAGTGAGCATTCCACAACTATTTTAACGAATTTAAAACAAAAACATAATCATGGAATTTACACAAGAACAAAAGGTGTACGCGGAAATCGTACAAAAGGCATGGGAAGATGCAGAGTTTAAAAAAGAACTGATTGCTAATCCTGTTGCTGCTATTGAAAAGCTGACAGGTAAAAAACTTAATTTATCGGAAGGAAAAACTTTGGTTGTAAGAGATCAGACAGATGAATCTACGGTGTATATCAATATTCCTGCAAAGGTTGAAGTAGATGCTGAGCTGAATGAAGAACAACTGGAAGCTGTAGCTGGTGGGGCAATATGGCCCCCTATTGGAACAGGACTTCCCCCTTGGATCGTTCCAACTTTGCCAACAATATTATAAATTCTAATCATTTTTAACAAATAACAAAAACATAATCATGGAATTTACACAAGAACAAAAGGCATACGCTGAAATTGTACAAAAAGCATGGGAAGATGCAGAGTTTAAAAAAGAACTGATTGCTAATCCGGTTGCTGCTATCGAAAAATTGACAGGTAATAAGCTAAACCTACCCGAAGGAAAAACTCTGGTTGTAAGAGATCAAACTGATGAATCTACTGTTTATATCAATATTCCTGCTGAATCTAAAAAATTGGATGATTTGGAATTAAATGAAGAGCAGTTAGAAGCTGTAGCTGGTGGGGCAATATCTCCAGGATTAACGATTGTGTTGCCAACAATCATATTTGTACCAAGTCCGACAATACCGGAAAACCCTATAAAATTCTAATAAAAAAATAATAATCTTAAAATAAAAACATCATGAAATATACACAAGAACAAAAGAACCAAGGAGCAGAGTTAATGAAATCTCTAGTAGAAAAAGCATGGGATAATGCTGCTTTTAAAGATCAATTGGTAAACAATCCAGTAGCTGCTATTGAAGCTCTTACAGGAAAAGAATTTAATATGCCTCAAGGTAAGAAAATTGTTGTAGAAGATCAGACAAACGAATCTGTAGTTTATTTTAACTTACCTGCTCAGCCTAATTTGGATGAATTGGAACTATCTGAGGAGCAATTAGAAGGAGTAGCAGGAGGAGTTACACCCTTAATTTTAACAATCCCATTAGCTGAAGCGCTTGGAGCAGTAGCTTTGGGTGTTGGAATTTACGCTGCTGTAAAATAAATTATTAATACTTAATCTCGAAAAATTTATGGATCATAATATTAAAACTTCGGAAAAAAGCATGGAATTAATGAAAATGCTTATAGAGAAATCTTGGGAAAACCCAGAGTTTAAGAATCAACTTATTAAAAATCCGATAGCAACTATTCAGGAAATTGCAGGAAAAGAAGCTGATTTAACAAGATTCAAAAATATCGTTGTGGAAGATCAGACAAACGAATCTGTAGTTTATTTTAACTTACCTGCTCAGCCCAATTTGGACGAGTTAGAACTGACAGAAGCTCAATTGGAAGGAGTTGCGGGCGGAATTTCACCAACTATTGTGGTTGCGACGCTTGTTGTTGCTGGGTTTACAGGAACTTGGGCACTGGATCAGGTCTTCTAATTAAATTATATTTAGCAGATTTTCCTACTAATAATCTAATAGTTCCTCCTTTCAGACATGTATAAGGAGGAATTTTTGATTATTAATAAAAAAAGGCGATATTTAAAACCTAAATCCTATTGTAGGGATATATTAGCAACTATAAAATTATAATTATGGCAGAGAATAAGAGAACAATAAAAGATTTTTCAAATCAGGAACTTCTGGAACTTCAAAAAAAATATAAAAGCAGAATGCGTATACAAACTGTACTTATTGGACTTTTGATAGGGGTTTCTATCTATATAACTTTAAAACAGGGGATGAATTTCTTTACAATATTCCCTCTATTTTTTATTTTGATGATTATTCCAACTTTACAATATGGTAATAAAGTGAATCAGGAAATGAAATCAAGAAATTTATAGCAGAAATCTCTTGCGTTAAATATTAAACTAAAACATCAATGAATAGTCAAGCAGAATATTTGATCAAAGAAGATAAGGAAGTTATTCCTTTCCTGGGAATAGTGTTACCATATATAGGAGATTTTTCCAGAAATTTAAATAACTCATTACCGGGTTCTTTAGTGAAAAAGCTGCAGAATAATTTGTTGAAAGAATTGAGTTCTTTTGCAGAGATAACATTGCAGTTCGAATTAGATAATTTTCTTAAAAACGGGAATGATGATTTCGATGCATTTATTGAAAAAATGAATAGTTCATTAGTTGATAATTATCCTGTTTTAGATGAAAAGCTAAGAAAAAATGTAGAAAACTTTTCCCATCATATTTTAAAGATTTTAACCCGTTTTCACAAAGATATAGAAGATATAACTAAAACATTTAATTTAGGTTTTGAAACTCAATCTATTGTTATTGAGGATATTGAAGCAAGTCTTGGTGACGGACATAATGGGGAAGGAACTGCAATGGTGAAACTGTCTGATGGAACAAAGCTTATTTATAAACCAAGAAATATTGGTATTACTCACGCTTATAATACTTTTATAGATTGGGTTAATACAAAGCTTAATACAAATTTGAAGACATTTAAAGTATTGGTCAGTGAGAATTATGGCTGGCTTGAATTTGTACATCATGAAGAACTAAACTCCGAAAGGGAATTACAAGAATATTATTATAAGGCAGGAATTATTTTAGCAGGTACTATGCTTTTAGGGAGTAAAGATTACCATCGTGAGAATATTATTGCAGCAGGAAAAAATCCTGTTTTGATAGATCATGAAACTATTATTCAGCCTTTTCTGGATAATCCGGATATCCGATCGTGGGATGGAGAACTTAAAATTCCTTACTTTTCCGTACTTGAAACGGCTCTTATTGCAAGCCCTGACTTGGGAATTCCTTTAAATTGTGTAGGGTTTGGTGTCTCCGAACAATTAGAGGTTACAGAAATGCAAAAAGAGATTGTACATCCTAATACAATATACTCTAAAAGAGTGGTTCGTTTTTCAACGACCAGAGTAGTAGAAAACAACATACCAGTATATAAAAATGCATATGTTTTTGCCAAACATTACAAAGATAGTTTTATAAGTGGCTTTTCTGCAGCTTATGATCTCTTTTTAGCATCGACAGAAACATTAAAGTCAACTGATTCCCCACTTGAATATTTTAAAAACCAAGAAGTAAGATATGTTTGGCGTCCTACATTTGTCTATTTTAAAATTTTAAAATATCTGAAAAACCCTACCTTCACCTGTAGCCTTGATGAATATCATTCGAAACTATATGAATTATTATCAAAAGCTTATAAAGGGGAACAAATGGAAAAATATCTGTTTATCCTTGATTTTGAAATGAAACAGATGCTCAAAGGTGATATTCCTATTTTTAACCTGGGCAGTACAGAAAATTTTCTGGAAGGAAACCCTAATTTTAAAATCTTTAGATACAATTGTATTGAAAATATTTACAATAGAATCGATGTTCTTTCTGAGGAACACAAAAAAGAGCAAATTGAATATATTGACAGATGGCTAAACATTTAAAAACTTATATTTGTGATGGGAATTTTATATTCCCATTTTATTTTTTGTATTAAGAATCAATCAAAGTAAAAATATGAATGGAAAATGTCTAAACTGTAATGCTGTTACTGAAAATAATTTTTGTTCTACCTGTGGACAAAAAAATTCTACTCACCGTTTTTCCCTTAAACATTTCATTTTACATGATCTTATACACGGAGTATTTCATTTGGACAAAGGTTTCTTTTTTACCATAAAGGAGCTCTTTACAAGACCAGGCCATAGTGTCAGAGAATATGTACAGGGAAAAAGAGTTCAATATTTCAATGCTTTTACTGCAATCATTATTATTATTGGTACCGGATATTTTCTGGGAGAGTTTGCAAAAGGTAATGCAATCGACCTTACTCAGGGAGATAAAGAGTTTGAAGGATTTTCTAAAGTGACCAAGCATTATGCAAAATTAGTGGCCCTATCATGGGTGCCGTTTTATGCACTCATGAGCTATCTTTTATTTAAAAAGAGTAAACAAAACTATTCTGAGAATCTGATATTGAATATGTATATGATTGTAGGAATTTTAGTGATAGAAGGGGTGTTTTCTATTTTAGTCTTACCATTTGCTGATGGGATGGTTTTAAAAGGAGCACTCGGGCTTATGACCGTTTTAAAAATTGGCTATTATTTTTGGTTTTATTATCAGTATTTTTCAACCAGCTATCAAAAAATAGGACTTATAATTAGAAGCATTGCGATGGTTTTCATTATCATAGTCATTACAAAAGTGATTGCTCAGATTGTAAATAAAATTGGGCTAATGTATTTTCACTAAATAATAATATAAAGCTTTTATTACGAGGGCGTTTTGTCAGTGATTTTGTCGGTTTTGTCTTGAAGCATTTTTATAACTTGTAGATACAAATCTTAAATTATATCATCATGAAAAAGCAATTAACGTTGAAGACAAAAACGGTCTCAAAGCTTACTCAAAATGCTAATGGATCTAATAGTCAGAAAATTACACCAACAATTTTTACTTTTACTACCATTTTTAAGTAAGTGAAACTGAATTAAAAATAAGGCTGTATCTTCAGATGCAGCCCTATTTAATTATAAAGGATATGGGGAATTTTTAGGTGTATAGGTTCTTTTATCATTGAATTTGGCATTTTTATAGCAAATATTTCAAGTAATTTACTAGTGAAAATATAAAAACAATATCTGATTCTCCGCAAACACACCTAATATTTTTAGTATATTAGCGCTCAAAAAGCAGGGATTATGAACATATTCAGTTTTACGGCTCATTTCGGTTCGGAGGAAGATTGTC
>LAZY01000042.1 GCA_001013295.1 Chryseobacterium indologenes
TTGATCTCTTATCAAAGGCCAGTGATCTTATTTCAGCATCGTTCACCTTTGTTGGATCAGTATCCAGTTTATCCCAGGGAATGATGCTGTTTTTACCGAGCATTGATTTTGCGGAAAAAGGGGCTGTGTTATTGACATAAAAACCGACGTTATTGATCAGTTTATTCTGGCGAAGGCCATCGGCCGTCTTGGCTCCTTCCGGAGCCGGCTCCAGTGCTACCAAAAATTTATCGTTATAGTTTTTAAACTCCTTCAGTAATTGGGGAGCCACAAATTTGTTCAGGTATAACCCGTCTATTAAATCAGGCATAATTAAAGAGTATATTCAGCGTTAAACAATTTTTCAAATTCCTCTTCGGCTTCTTCGTTAAGCCTTTCCAGACCTTTTGGATCTTTTTCCTGCCAGTCCGAAAAGCTCCATTTTTCACGTCCGTTTAAAAGCTCATGTCTGCCTGTATCCACAATTGTTTTTTGTCTTTCCAGTTGGCTGTTAGGATCAGGCTTGCCGGAGATTCTTTCCAGTGATTTTGCCACCAGTGTATAATTTTTGATGGCATCGTTTTTCCATTCTTCTTTTTCAGTGGCAGTAATTTTCCCGGCCTTCAGGGCAGCAGAGATCAGAACTTCTGCCTGGGACTTTTTAAATTCTCTCAATTCATTTTCCAGCGAATCGGTTTTCCCCGCCTTCCCAAATACGTCTTCCAGATGTTTTTCAAAGTCTTTATCTGAAGAGCTGGCTAAGAGTGTTCCCACCAATCCCACCGCAGAGAGAGCGGCCAAAATTGTTTCTTTTTTCATTTCAGTATGTTGATTGTTACTATTTTGTTGCAAAGGTTCCGGTAGCAGATTAAAGCTCTCGAAAGCCTCCTCCGGGGTTTTACCAGTCATGTTTTCAGCCTCTTGATTCTTTCTTTTTTTAGCGGGTTTTATCACACTGTCACAGACTCCCAGTTCCAGACATTTACCCGAATCAAGCCAGTGGTCCTGCCCGGAATCAAACCAGTTTTTAATCGTTTCGGGGTCTGCCTTGGTTCTTTCACTAAAGATTTTTCCCAGCCGCTGTTCACAGTTTTCAATCTGCTGAAGTCCGTTTTTAAAATCATTCTTATTTCCAAAACATCCCGCTGTAACTGCGTGCATCATAAAGAAGGCGTTTTCATTCATTTCGATTTTATCACCCGCCAGAGCAATCACCCCGCCCATTGATCCCGCCATTCCTTCAACAATGATTTTGGTATGACTTTCAGCATTTCTGATCAAATCATAAATGGCCAGCCCTTCATATACAGAGCCCCCACCACAGTGCATTCTTATGGTAAGATCACTACTTCCTGTAAGGGCATCCCTGAAGACCTGCTGAAATCTTTTATAATCAAACTCGTCATACTTTCCGATATAACCATACATCTGGATCTCGGCGATTCCTGAAGCCTGATTTCTGAGCTCATAGTGAAAGGGTTTTTTAGACATTTTTTTTCGTTTTGATAGGGCAAAGATTGTCCAAAAAATGCCCCGGTAAAAGCCAGCGATTAGGGGCTAAATATTTTTGTTTAGCGTCTGTTTATTTCCCTGTAGTCAATAAGCACCGACTTCGATAAAACCTTTATATAAAGCAATTTTGTCTCATATACTTCAAGAAAATGAATGAAAAGAAAAAGCTCTCAGGGGATGAAAAATATGCCATTGCCCAGGATCTTTATCTGGAGACAGACAAGACCCAAAAGGAAATCGCACAAATCGTACACGTTACTGAAAAGACCTTGGGTAAATGGAAGACTGAGGGGGAATGGGAGCTTCTTAAAAGTGCTTCCACGGTAACAGCCCGAAAGATTATTGACAACCTTTATAAAAGGGCTCATATTTTAAGTGAAGACCCCAAGAGTAAACCCAACGATATTATCCAGATTGCCAACAGCATTGAAAAGCTCTCCAATAAAAAAGTCACCGTGAGCCAGATCATTAATGTATTTAAAGATTTTATCACCTATGCTTTTACTCAAGATCCCGAGCTAGCCAAGGAGATCAACCTCTTGCAGAAAAAATATGTGGATTATAAAATCGGTGAAAACTAATGTCAGCACTGGCGATCACCAAAAGGGATTATAACGAGTGGCTCGAATTCTGTCAGCAGGTTCAGAGCAGTACCGCTGTGGCCTTTAATGACACAGAAGAGATTCAAAAACTTAGGATCAAAAGAGCCTTAACCGATTATAATTATTTTGTCAAAACCTATTTTGAAATCTACGCCGACGCAGATTGCGCAGATTTTCATATTGATTATGCCAATGAATGCCTTGCCGATCCCAATTTCTTTGGGGTAGCGGAATGGCCACGGGAGCACGCAAAATCCGTTCACCTTACCATTATTATTCCGATGTGGCTCATTGCCCATAAAGAGCTTACCGGAATGATCCTGATGGGTAAAAATGAAGATGACGCCTGCAATTTGCTCTCCGATGTCCAGGCACAGCTTCAGTCCAATAAACTCTTCGCCCATGATTTTGGGGAGCAGTACAATTACGGCTCCTGGGAGGACGGGGATTTCACCACCCGGGAGGGCATCCGTTTTCTGGCATTCGGGCGGGATCAGTCTCCCAGAGGAGCCAGAGAAAATGAAAAACGTCCGAATTATGGCGTGGTGGACGATGTGGATGATGACGATATTGTCCACAATCCCAAACGGGTAGATAAGGTGGTTAAAAAAATATTGGGGGCGATGTATTTTGCCCTCAGTATCAAAGGGGCCCGTTTTGCAATGGGGGGCAACCGTATTCATCATAATTCTATTCTTGCCAATATTGTAGGCGATACCAAACCGGGAGCTAAAAAGAGAGAAGGGATTTACCATTCCAAGGTCAAAGCCATTGAAAACGGGAAGCCTGCATGGTGGCAGCGTTATTCTTTACAGGAACTTTTGAGAAAAATTATGAAAGCAGGCCCTGTGCTGGCCAAGCAGGAGTTTTTTCACGAAACCGATATTGAAGGGAAAATCTTTAAAAACAAATATTTCCGGTTTGCCCGTCTTCCACACCTCTCTAAAATGGACATTATCATCGGGTATTTTGACCCCAGTTTTGAGAACAGCCAGACCTCTGATTTTAAAGCCGTTTCGCTATGGGGACAGGACCGCTTCAAACGATACTGTATTAAAAGATTTACACGCCGCTGTGAGCTGGAGGACGTCTTTGAATGGATGATCAAGGTAGAAAAGAACCTCCCACCCCGGGTGGGCATTATCTGGTATATGGAAAAACAATTTTATACCCGCCCGGTAAAAAAGGCCCTTAGAAGGGCCTGTAAAAAATACAAATACCCACTTAGTGTCCTTACAGACGAAAGACAGAAACCCAACAAATATACCCGCATGGTCAGAATGGAACCCGAATATTCCTCCGGTAATGTGGTCTACAATATAGAGGATGAAAATGACCCGGATATGGTGGAGGGCAACCTTCAGGTAAAAGGAATAGAGCCCGGCTATAATACCCCGGACGATGCCCCGGATGCCGACGAGGGGGCCTGGTTCTATCTGGATCAATTTGTTGTAGCGGACTCTGATGACTGGGACCATGACGCTCTGGGAATGGGAAAACATGAAAGAAACGAAGATAACAGCTATTAAAAATTTTAACAATGCCTTTTTTAACAGATACCGACTACGAAGTACAGATCCGAAACTGGATCAAGCAGATTATCATTCAAAGGAAAGAAGATGTGCAGCACCAGGCAGAACTGGCGGCACAGGCGGAAATGGAGAGCTACCTGAGACAGCGATATGATGTAAAAAAGATCTTTTCCGCCATAGGAGAAGGCCGAAGTGCCCTTATTATCCTGTATATGGTTGATATTACCATCTATCATCTGCACGCCAATACCGCCGGGGATGTGATCCCGGACATGCGGATCATTCGCTATAATGCAGCCAAAGATTGGCTCAAAGCCGTTTCCAAAGGGGAAATTTCACCCGATCTCCCGGAAAAAGAGGAAGAAGGAAACGGGGAAAATACAGGAAGCCAGGTTACAGAATTTGGAAGCCGCCCCAAATATTCAGAGCGCTATTAATCACCCTTTAAACTCTTTTTAAATGAATTTTAAATTATCAGAAATACAGGATTTTGTCAGAAATGCCTTTACAGGTGGCAAAAATACGGACCATGAAAAAGCGGTCACCCAGATGGTGGAATCCATCAAACGGCAGCGTACCTTATATAATAAAGAGATCAGGGACTGGAAATTGGCCAAAGCCACCGCAATGGACCCGATAATGCCAAGGCGTAAACTTCTTATTGATATTATGGAAGAGGTTCTGGACGACCCTTTTATCTATGGCCGCTCAGAAACCCGCAAACTCAGGGTTTCCAATAAAACAGCCGTTATTGTCGATAAAGCCGGAAAAATTAACGAAGATAAAACGAAGCTGATCCAGAAGCTTTGGTTTAAAAACCTGATTAAATACACCCTTGACAGTATTTACTTTAGCTATACCCTGATGTACCCTAAAGAGCTTGACGAAAATGGTTTCATTAAAAAACTCTCTTTTGTGTACCGGGATCATATTGTTCCGGAAACCACTGAAATTCTGACATACCCTTTTGATCTTCACGGTGAAAACTTCTCAGAAGGGATCTTAAAAAAATGGACACTCTGGGTGAATCATGAGCATTCGATCGGGCTTTTGAACAAAGCCATCCCTTTATGGATTTTTAAAAAGCATTCCTGGCAGAACTGGGACGAGTTCGAGGAAATGTTCGGAATCCCGATGCGAACCGCCAAGGTGGCTTCTACTGATCCCAGAGTAAAAAAAGAGATTGACAAATGGCTCAAAGATCTGGGATCTGCCGGATGGGCAAGATTCCCGGAAGGCGTGGAAATCGACATTAAAGAATCCAACAGCCGGGACAGCTTCAATGTATTCAATGAAAAAAGAAAAGCCTGTAACGAGGAGCTGGCGAATCTTTTTGACGGAAACTCAGAAACGGCCAAAGATACCGGAAGCAGGGCCAAAACCGGAGAAATTATCAACGGTACTCAGAAGCTTATTACAATGGATGACGAAACCTTCGTGATGTTTTTTATCAATGATGATGTACTGCCCTGGCTTCGTGAACTGGGCTATCCTTTTGAACAGACCGACTCTTGTATCTGGAATGACAACGAAAAATCAACCCCTAAAGAAAGACTTGAAATTTTTAAAGGGGTTAAAGATCTCGGATATAAGGTGAAAAAAGAGCAGATTGAAACCGAGCTGGATGTTGAGATCATAGGAGAAGTCTCCAGCGGTCCCCCAGCTGATGAACCTACGCCACCTGCCCCCAAAAATAGGCATGTAAATTTTAAGAAGGGGCTGGCATCCCAGGCCAATGTAAAATGTTTAGCAGATGGTTTGCCAGCCCCCATTAATGAAAGAGACCTGACAAGAGAGGAAGAAAACTTCTTGCGACAGCTGTATGAAAACCCTGGGAGCATTACCTGGAGCTATAACGAATTCAAAGCCTCACACAGCCCACTGTTAGAAGTTATAAAACGGGGATTCGGGAAAATGAATTTTGACTTTGACAGTACCGATCACAGAAGAATGCGCTCTTGGATGAATAATATTCACCGTTTCGGGGTTGATAAAACACAGGCGGAAGTTTATGAGCTCAACCAGATGCTTAAGGACCCGGAGGTAAAAAGTTTTAATGATTTCCGAAATAAGGCAAAATCGGTATTCCCGGACTATAAAGAGCGCTACCTGGAAACCGAATGGGATCACGCCGGAGCAACCTCTTCAATGGCCGCCCGATACCAGGAAATGATGGATGATATAGACATTGCTCCCTACTGGAAATTCGATGCTATTCAGGACGAAAGAACAACGGTGGTCTGTAATGCACTCAGTGGAAAAGTTTTTGATAAAAGAGACAAAAATTCATGGCGTTTTTTACCACCGCTTCATTTTAAATGCCGCTCAGATGCTCAGGATATTTTTGATGACTATGATGGTGAAATCACGGATTTTGAAGGGGCCATAAAAACTGATCCGGACGGATGGGAAAGAATGCAGAAACAAGGTTTTGATGTGAACTGGGGAGATAGTGACGAAATATTTACCCAGGCACAAAGCTATCTGAAAAAGCTACCGAAAGACTCCACCCCAATGAATGTGGAAGATCTGGGGATCACTGACTACGGGCTCTTAGAATGGGCAAAGGTTAAAAAACATGCTTACCCTGAAAAGGCGGTAACCATAAAAAGCCACATTGACAAAACGGGAATGGCCAGAATTATCACCTCTGAAGGACTGCCGGTATGGATTGAGGCAAAGACCCTGAAAGCAGATGATACGCTATTTACCCAGATCCGGGAAACGTTAATGAATCCGGATGAAATCTACTGGACGGATTCCGGGAAAGTTCCACAGTCGATATTCATAAGGTTTTATAAAGATGGAGCTTTTACAGTAACTACGGAGTCTGTCAAAGTGATTCAGTCCAAAATGATAAAGGATGCGGACTCCATTCGTAAAGGTCTGCTAGTTAACATCACCAAGAAATAAAATAGTAAAAAAATGAACGGTTTACAATATGCACTTGATTTAATTGATCGCTCCTTTTCCAGCGGGATAGCTCGGGCCAGAAACGAAACCCGGGGACTGGATGATGCCGTTAACAATACCAACCGGGGGATCGGAAGACTAAGAAGTACCGGACAGACTGCCTTTAGCAGTATTGCGCAGTATGCGAAAACTGCCGGGCTGGCTATTTTGGCAGCTTTGTCTGTGGGGGCCATCATTAGTTTCGGAAAAGAGGTCACCGCAATAGCTTCCAAATTTGAGGGAATGGAAAACGCCATTGTCTTTGCCTCGGGCCAGGAAGGGGCAAAAAACATGGCATTTCTTGATACCACCATTAAGGACCTTAATCTCAATATGGAATCATCCTATAAAGGATTCCAGACGTTAACCGGATCATTGAAAGGTACGGCTCTGGAAGGTCAGTCCACCCGGGATATTTTTGAGGCCGTGGGTATTGCCGCCTCCGTGATGAATTTATCGGCAGAACAAAGTGAAGGAGCATTTCTGGCTCTTTCACAAATGGCATCCAAAGGAAAAGTTTCTGCCGAAGAACTCCGTGGCCAGTTGGGAGAAAGAATTCCGGGAGCGCTGGGAATCGCCGCCCGGGCTATGGGAATGACCCAGGCACAGTTTAATGAGATGTTAGACAGTGGTAAAATCATGGCGGAGGACTTTCTTCCCAAGTTTTCAAAGGAATTGAAAAACACATTCGAAGGCGGATTACCTGCAGCGATGAATTCCATGCAGTCAGCCATTAACAGACAGGAAAATGCACTCACACAATTTAAACTCAAGGCCGGAGAAACATTTCGTCCACTGATCATTGGGGCTCTGGAGGCCGGAAATTATCTTTTCGGCTTCCTTGCCGATATGATGAATTATACAGAGCCGGTAAAAAATGCGCTTTCAGAGGTGGCGGTGGCTTTTCAGCCGGTTATTGATGCTTTTAAAAACAATGGTCTTATTCAGTTCTCCAGTGATACCAACTATGCCCAATTAGCAATGGAAGGAATCGCCGGGGTGATCAGATTTTTAACCCCGCTCCTGGAACTGCTTTTTAAAATCATTGGTGGTGTAGAATCGGCTTTTAATTATGTACGTTCTGCTTTAATGGAAAATATAACAGCCATGTATGAGTCAGGCAATACGGCTCAGTTTCTTTCCAATATTATAGGAATCTTAACCTGGGTCTGGGAGCTTCTCTCCCCGGCGGTTGGTTACGCTGGTGAAATACTGGGGG
>LAZY01000043.1 GCA_001013295.1 Chryseobacterium indologenes
TTTGACTTATATCTTCTTTTTTCCAAGATATTTTTTTAAAAATCAAAATATCGAAATCTTTTTTCTATGAAATACAAAAAAGAGACTGTCCTTTTGAGACAGCCTCTTTTTTATTGGAATATTTAGTCATCCCTGTTCCTTCAATCGCTCTTCTTATTTTGTATTAAAAATTTCATAAAATCTTATTAATAAACGGTATGTTTTGTTTTTTTTCCGTTATAAGTTGTACACAAAAACTATCTTTGTGAAAACTAATATAGATAGTCGATACATGTTTTTAAAAAAAATAAAACCGTTCCTGTATTTAGGAGTTTTCTACCTTCTTATTTCATTGATAATAAGAACCGTATTCTTTTTCCACCCCATCACTACCGCTAGTTTTGGTTTTTTTGAGGTCATAAAAGTTCTGCTGGTAGGTCTTGTCAATGATATTTTTGTATTCATTCTGGCCAGTGTCATCCTAGCCCTCTACTTTTTGTTTTTGTCTAATTCAAAATACAAAAAACCTTACGGCTACATTATTTTTGGAGCACTGGTTTTATTCTTCCTTTATATCTGGCTTATTCCCAATAATATTTTCAAGCAATATGGAGGATCTGTCACAGAAGTTGCCCTTGTTTTCGTAGGAATAAAGACTCTTTTCTTCGGACTGATGCTTTTCTTGCCTACCCAAAGGATAAAAATTCGCAATACCCTGTATTTTATTACATTATTGCTATATGTTCTTGTTATCATCTTCAATGGAGTAAGTGAATATTTCTTCTATAATGAATTTGGAGTTCGTTATAATTTCATTGCGGTAGATTATCTGATTTATACCAATGAAGTTATCGGGAATATTATGGAAAGTTATCCGGTTGTTCCCCTGTTCTCAGGCATCATGATCGTTACGCTTACCATTACATGGTTTATTTATAAGAAAACCAAAGATGAATTACTTGAGCTGCCTGATTTTAAACAGAAAATGATTCTACTGGGGTCATTTATCATTCTTTGTGCAGTCAGTCTGCTGGCCTTACCTTCTTTAATGCAGATCAAATCAGACAATGTATTCGCTGATGAAATTGAAGCCAATGGACTTCCTAAGTTCTACTGGGCTTTCACTCACAATGAGCTTGATTATTTCCAGTTTTATTCACAGCTTAATCAGCAACAGGCTGAAAAGAGTTTTTTAAGCCAGTTTCCACAGCATACATTATCCAGAAATATTGTCGCGGAACAACCTGAAGTAAAGAAAAATGTAGTACTGATCTCTATTGAGAGTCTTTCTGCAGATTTCATGGCACATTACGGAAATACTCAGAAAATTACTCCATTCCTGGACAGCCTTGCGGAAAAGTCATTGATGTTTACCAATCTTTATGCTACAGGAAACAGAACCGTACGCGGACTGGAAGCATTAACTCTTTGCATCCCTCCTACTGCCGGGGAAAGTATCATCAAAAGAAATGATAATAAAAATAAATTCACGACAGGAAATGTATTCAAATCAAAAGGATATGATGTAAAGTTCCTATATGGCGGATACAGTTATTTCGATAATATGCAGGATTTCTTTGGCGGAAATGGTTATGATATTGTAGACCGAAACAACTTTAAACCTGAAGAAATCACTTTTGCCAATGTTTGGGGTGTTGCTGATGAAGATATGGCTAAAAAGGCCATTCAGGTAATGAATGCTGAAGCTAAATCAGGGAAGCCTTTCTTCAATCACTGGATGACGGTATCCAATCACAGACCTTTCACTTATCCTGATGGAAGAATTGATATTCCGGGTACAGCAAAATCCCGTGAAGGAGGTGTAAAATACACCGATTACTCTCTTAAACTGTTTTTTGAAATGGCTAAAAAACAGGATTGGTACAAAAACACTGTCTTTGTTATTATTGCAGACCACTGTGCATCGAGTGCAGGAAAAACGGAACTTCCAATGGATAAATACAGAATTCCTGCTATGGTATTCTCAGAAGGATTTATCCAGCCTCAGAAGTTTGACACCCTGATGTCTCAGATCGATGTAATGCCTACAGTTTTTGGATTACTGAATTTCAGTTACAAGTCTAAATTCTTAGGTCAGGATGTCTTCAAAAAAGAATTCCAGCCTAAAGCTTATATTGCGACTTATCAGGATCTGGGCTTTGTAAAAAACAATCGCCTGACCATCATTTCTCCGGTGAAAAAAGTAAAACAGTACTCTCTTGAACTGGAAAAAAGCGATCTTGCTCCTGAATTTAAATTGTATTATAACGAAAAATTATTAAAAAATACGGATCAGAAACTGGTAGACGATGCAATTTCAGCATATCAGTCAACATCATATTGGTTGAAGACTAAACAACTTAACCGATAAAATTTCAATCTTTTAAAATCAGATTATCACTTAAAATATTTAAATTCACCAATAAATTTATTTGTATGAGATGGACAGACGACAGAGGCGGAAACGTTGATGACCGCCGTGGTTCCGGAGGCGGAGGCGGTGGTATGATCGTAGGCGGCGGGCTTGGAACTTTAATTATAGCTGCAATTGTGTTCTTTTTGGGAGGTGACCCTTCCGGTATTTTGAATTCCGGAAGTTTACAATCTGCAGACAACTCAGGAGAAAGAAGAGAATTAACGGTACAGGAACAGAAAATTGGGGAAATGGTCAAAATGATGGCCGCATGGAATACCCAAACCTGGACCCAGATCTTTAGGGAAAATGGGATGACCTACAGTGATCCTGAAATCGTACTTTTCCAAAGTACAACAAGTTCGGCTTGCGGTACTGCACAGTCTGCCATGGGCCCCTTTTACTGCCCTGCCGATCAGAAAATCTATATGGACATGAGTTTCTTTGGTGAGCTGCAACAACGATTCGGTGCCAAGGTAACAGAATTTACAGTAGCCTATGTTCTTGCCCATGAAATGGGACACCATATACAAACCCTTTTAGGAACTACTCAAAAGGTAGATGCACTCAGAAGGAGCGGAAGATATTCTGAAGCAGAAATGAACAGGGTATCTGTAGCTACAGAATTACAGGCTGATTTCTATGCCGGAGTCTGGGCCAAACGTACAGACGACTCCAAGAAAATTCTTGAACCCGGAGATATTCAGTCTGCCATAGATGCTGCTCAGGCTGTAGGAGACGATAATATCCAGAAAAGATCTCAGGGATATGTCAACCAGGAAAGCTTTACCCATGGATCATCTGCACAGCGTAAAGAGTGGTTTATGAAAGGGTATAATACCGGAGATATAAGACAGGGTGATACTTTTAATCAGCTTTTGAAATAATCATTAGATTTAAATGATAAAAAAGCCCCGGCGTGAAGTTTCACGCCGGGGTTATTTATGTGCACCCATCTGGATGACTTTATTTATTTTAAACCTAACGGGTTTTGAAAATCTGTTAGGTTTATATCAATTCCCTTTCAGTTATTGTAGTTCAATCGGATTAGAATTTTTCTTAGCATCTTCTTTTACCCTTTCTTCCATTCTTTTTCTCATATCAGCAGGGTTTTGGTCTCCACCGCCACCAGGTCCTCTTCCGCCACCTATTCTGGTTGCCGCAAATCCTCCTCCCCCTTGAGTCATGAATGACATAGGGTCAGTCTGGAATTTCTTTTGCTGCTTCAGATAATCAGTTCTTTTTACCTTTAGAGTATTTCCAAACTGGTTTAAAGTAGGAAATTCAGCAATCTTATAGTTTTTCATAAGATCAAAAGAATAATCACCTTTATCATCTTCTACTTTTACAATCAGGCCAGGAAGTCCTCCGAACTTATACGGTCCATCCTGATAAGGAAGATCTGTAGTAAACCAGGCGGTCCATTTTCTTCCCCCAAAATCAGTTTCTGCCTTTTGTACTTTGTACTCACCTATTTTTCTGGTTTCGGAAGATATTTTCCATGTCATAGGTCTGTCTTCTTCATAAGAATAAATATCTCTGCCTATTCTGTCTTTATAATAAATCTTTTGATTCGCTTTATCTTTTTCCACAGAATAATTGATACTGCTTCTCAATCCCTCCATCTGATCTCTGCTAATACTGGCTCTTCCACCACCACCCTGAAAAGCTTTTTGCATAATAGAATCTCTTTTGATTCTGTTTTCAGAATAAAAAACCGATTTTTCGGGAGAAATATCAAGATATGCATTTTCAGTCTTGACATCAGATTTATTTTCTGCATCAGGTTTCATCGTCACCTGATATACAAACCTGTTGGCTTGTGCAGAAACATGCTGCATAAAGAGCGCCAGAGCAATAATACCTAATTTTTTCATTGTATATTTTTTATTTTAATTCAATTGGGTTCTGATCTACATAATTGGTAAAAGAACGATTTTGACTCTCTCCGATAGAGCTGCTTTGCATCGGGGAATTATGGTTTTCTCCCATTCCTCTGTGCATTCCGCCCCCCGAGCGGCCTCCACCTCTCATTCCGCCACTGTTCATACCACCTCCATGTCTTCCGCCTCCTGCATTCATAGTATCGCCAGCATTATTGCCAGCCATTACCTTTCTGCTTTTACCAAACTCAAGTTCTAAAGCCGCTTTATCACCATGGAAGTTGATTCTGGTACTTTGCCTAGCATCAGCACTGATGGGTTCTTCAAAAGCATTCTGAATCATTATCTTCTTTACAAGATCAAATTTATAGTCTCCTTTATCATCTTCCAGCTTCACGATCAGTCCCGGTAATCCGGAAAATTTATATGGACCGTCAGAAACGGAAACCTCTTTTGTAAACCAGGCAGTCCAGATTCTTCCCCCAAAAGTAGCAACAGCTTTTTGTGCCGCATATCCGTTCTGCTTTTCTGTAGCCTGAGTTATTTCCCATTTTATAGGTCTGTCTTCCTGATAAAAGATCTGCTTTCCTGCGATCTTATCATAATAATACACTTTCTGTTCCGGAATATTCTTTGTGATAAAATATTCAAAAAAAGTAGGCTCCGAATGTTTTCTTTCTTCCAGTTTCAAAAAACTTTTTTCTTCTTTTTCTTTTGCGTCTGATCGGAAAGAAGCAAAAAGAGAATCTCTTATCAATTTTTGTTCACTGATGAATAATGAACGGGTTCCTTTCACATCAAGAAAAGTTCTTTCACTTTTCATCCCTACCAGATTGATAGAATCAGGATTCACAAGCGTTTCATACACAAATCTTGTGGTCTGGCCGTAAGACATTCCTGCTAAAAACAATACAAAAAAAACAATTATTTTTTGTCCCATTGCCAATTTCCTTTATAGATGGAAAATACGATTTAAGGTTAAAATAGGAAATAGTATCTTCGCCTTCTTAAAAGAAAATTTATCGTATTTTAACATAAACGGGGCTTTAGAAATCCTCTATTAATATCAGAATCATTAAAATAGATAGCTTCGATTTGAGATTGCGGAAATTAGTTCGTATTTTTGCATCATTAAATCATTCTAAATAAATACAATGATAAAAGTATCAGACTATGCAAAGGAGAAAGCTATCCAGTTGATGACTGAAGATGGTTTTAACCCTGCTGAAGATTATATAAGAGTGGGAGTGAAAAGTGGCGGATGCTCTGGTTTAGAGTATGTTCTAAAATTTGACAACCAAAAAACAGACACCGATCAGATTTTTGAAGATAATGATATTAAAATTATCATTGATAAAAAATCCATTCTTTATTTAGCAGGAACTACTCTTGAATATTCAGGAGGATTGAACGGAAAAGGGTTTGTTTTCAACAACCCGAATGCATCCAGAACATGTGGATGTGGCGAATCATTTAGTCTTTAGAGAAAGACATAAGATCCTAGATTACACCATTCAGAATTTCTGATCCCTGTAATCTATAATCTGAAATCTAAAAAAATATAATGAGTAAATATACTGAAGACGATTTAAGAGTCGATCTAGAAAATAAAAAATATGAATTCGGTTGGGAAACGAAGATTGATTATGAAGATTTCCCGATTGGTTTAAATGAGGACATCATCCGTGCGATTTCTGCTAAAAAAGAGGAACCTGAATGGATGACTGAATGGCGTTTGGAATCTTTCAAAATCTGGCAGAAAATGGTAGAGCCTGAATGGGCAAATATCAAATATGAGAAGCCTGATTTTCAAGCCATTCGTTACTATGCTGCTCCAAAAGCAAAACCTGAGCTGGAAAGCCTTGATCAGGTAGATCCGGAATTATTGAAAACTTTCGAAAAGCTTGGAATTAACATAGAAGAGCAAAAAAGACTTTCAGGGGTAGCCGTAGATATTGTTATTGACTCAGTTTCTGTAAAGACTACTTTTCAGGATACATTGGCAGAAAAAGGAATTATTTTCTGTTCAATCTCTGAGGCGATTAAAAACCACCCTGATTTAGTAAGAAAACATCTTGGAAAAGTAGTTCCGAGAGGAGACAACTTCTATGCAGCACTGAATTCCGCAGTATTCTCTGACGGAAGTTTCTGCTATATTCCTAAAGGCGTAAAATGTCCGATGGAACTTTCCACTTACTTCCGTATCAACCAGGCAGGAACAGGTCAGTTTGAAAGAACCCTTGTAATAGCTGATGAAGGAAGTTATGTTTCTTATCTTGAAGGATGTACAGCACCATCAAGAGACGAGAACCAGCTTCACGCAGCTGTAGTGGAACTGATTGCATTAGACAATGCTGAAATCAAATATTCAACCGTACAGAACTGGTATCCTGGTAATGAAGAAGGAAAAGGAGGGGTATTCAACTTTGTAACGAAAAGAGGGCTTTGCGAAAGAAACGCAAAAATCTCATGGACACAGGTTGAAACCGGTTCAGCAGTAACATGGAAGTATCCTTCTTGTATCCTTAAAGGGGACAACGCTATTGGAGAGTTCTACTCTATCGCTGTAACGAACAATCACCAATATGCTGATACGGGAACAAAAATGATCCACATTGGTAAAAATACCAAGTCTACCATCATTTCAAAAGGGATCTCTGCAGGGAAATCTCAGAATTCATACAGAGGATTGGTAAAAGTAATGCCTTCTGCAAAAGGGGCAAGAAACTTCTCTCAGTGTGACTCTCTATTGATGGGTAATGAATGTGGAGCACACACCTTCCCTTATATTGAAATCAAAGATCCTTCTGCACAACTGGAGCACGAAGCAACGACTTCAAAAATCGGGGAAGACCAGATTTTCTATTGCAACCAGAGAGGAATTGACACAGAAAGAGCTATCGCTCTGATTGTAAACGGATTCAGCAAAGAGGTATTGAATAAACTTCCGATGGAATTTGCTATTGAAGCACAAAAACTACTTGAAATTTCATTAGAAGGATCAGTAGGATAATCCACAGAAAAAGATGATCTCTATGAAGAAGTTGTTATTAGCATTTTTTGGATTGATTTTCTTCAGTCTTTCTGCTCAGGAAAAGACAGGATTTCAGCTTTCGAGCCACATTCTGGATATTTCGGAAGGGAAACCAGCCGGGAAAGTAGAAATAGAACTGGAGAAATTTAATGAAACTACTAAGCAATGGGTTTCTATAGGTAAAAAGCAAACTGATAATAATGGCAGGGTTTCAGATTTTTTACCTTATCAAAAGACTGGTAATAACGGGAAATACAAACTTATATTCTTTGTAGAAGATTATTACAAACATAAAAATATAGAGAGCTTCTATCCGTCAATTGAGGTGGTATTCAAGATCAAGGATAGTGAACATTATCATGTTCCGATCACTTTATCGCCATTCGGGTACTCCACGTACAGAGGAAGCTAATACAATTATAAAAAGAAAAAGTTAGCAAGAATGTTACAAATTAAAGACCTTCACGCCAAAATTGAAGATGGCGCAGAAATATTAAAAGGTATTAATCTTGAAATAAAGCCGGGTGAAGTTCACGCTATCATGGGGCCAAACGGAGCCGGTAAATCTACCCTTTCTTCTGTAATCGCTGGAAAAGAAGATTACGAAGTGACTGGTGGAGAGATTCTTTTCGAAGGAGAAGACATCATTGAGGACGCTCCTGAAGATAGAGCACACAAAGGGATCTTCCTTTCTTTCCAGTATCCAGTGGAAATTCCGGGAGTTTCTGTAACGAACTTTATCAAAGCTGCTTTAAACGAGACGAGAAAAGCAAACGGATTGGGAGAAATGCCGGCAAAAGAAATGCTTGCTCTGATTCGTGAGAAATCTGAAAAATTAGGAATCAAAAAAGATTTCCTTTCAAGATCATTGAACGAGGGATTCTCAGGAGGTGAAAAGAAAAGAAACGAGATCTTCCAGATGATGATGCTTAATCCTAAATTGGCTATTCTGGATGAAACCGATTCCGGATTAGACATTGATGCTTTAAGAATCGTGGCAGATGGAGTAAACCACTTCAAAAATGAAGGAAATGCAGTTCTTTTGATTACTCACTATCAAAGATTGCTAAACTATATCCAGCCTGACTTCGTTCACGTTTTAGCTAACGGAAAAATCATCAAAACAGGTGATAAATCTTTAGCTCTGGAACTTGAAGAAAAAGGTTACGATTGGCTTCTTAACTAAGAAGAGGATCGATTATTTCGGAGATCAAAAATTTTTCGCTGTCATTCTTTGTGAAGTGTAGCAAAATACAGAATCTCTATTATTGAAAATTGGGATTCCTTGTTTCCTGGAATGACCATATTTTAGTTCAAATAAAAAGAAAAAATGGTGCAAACCACAGATATACCAGTAATGGCATTAAAAGAACAAATTATAGAAAACCATCATAAGTTTTTGGAGAGTCTTCGTCACAGATTTCTGGATGAGGATAGAAAAACAGCTCTTCAAAAGTTTGAAAATATTGGTTTTCCGACAAAGAAAGACGAAGAATATAAATATACCAATCTAAAGGAGATCACGGAAAAAAACTATAATTTTTTCCCGAATGAGCACCATAATATTACTAAGGAGCAGTTTGATCAATTACACCTGGGTGAGGAAAACTTTGATTGGATCGTTTTTGTAAACGGTAAGCTTCACAAAGAGCTTTCGAAGGTTTCTATTGAAAATGTAGAGTTTCTTTCATTCAATTATGCATTGAATGATGACAAGCATAAAGAGGTTTTTGAAAAATATTTCAACAGCATCGCTTCAAAAGAACAGGCTTTTACCAATCTTAACCTTGCTTACTGCAAATATGGATTCTTCCTTAAGGTTCCTAAAAATGTAGTGATCGAAAAACCAATTCACGTTTTCTACATTTCGCAAAACCAGGAAGAAAACACATTCTATAACACGAGAAACTTATTGATCGTAGAAGAAGGGGCAAAAGTAGAAGTTATTGAAAGTCACCACAATTTTGACAGTACTTATGTATTGACCAACTCTGTGACAGAGATCTTCACTTATCCAAATGCAAAAGCTGATTGGCACAAGCTTCAGAATGATAATAATACTTCATATCTTATCGATAATACTTTCGCAAAACAGGAGAAAGACAGCTTAACGACTGTCAACACATTCTCTTTCGGAGGTAAGCTGGTAAGAAACAACCTTGATTTTATCCATAACGGATCTAATATCAACTCATTTATGAATGGTATTACAATCATTGGAAAAGATCAGTTGGTAGACCACCACACAGCAGTGCACCACAACTTTCCGAACTGTGAGAGTTACCAGAACTACAAAGGAATCTTCGATGGCAATGCACACGGAGTTTTCAACGGGAAAGTTTTTGTAGATAAAATTGCTCAGAAAACCAATGCTTATCAGCAGAACAACAACGTATTGCTAAGCGAAGGGGCAAGTATTGACACCAAGCCTCAGTTGGAGATCTTTGCAGATGATGTAAAATGTTCTCACGGATGTACGGTAGGTCAGCTGAACGAAGATGCCTTGTTCTATCTGAGAGCCAGAGGAATCTCTAAAAAAGAAGCTCAGGCATTACTTTTATATGCTTTTGCCAATGATGCGATGCAAAATATCGACATTGAGCCTCTAAAAGAAAAAATTTCTAAGCTATTGGCTGAGAAATTAGAAGTAGATATAGAGTTTTAAACATTATATATATTGATACATAAAGCACTCCAGAAACGGAGTGCTTTTTTGTAATGTAATCGATTGGATTTATTATTTATTTTTTCAACCAGCTTTGGTTATCTTTATTATCCGAACGCTTCTTTCCATTATCTATATTGTAAGCAAATCCTACACCCAATGTCTGCTTCAGCTGTGTTTTCCAGATCTGGTTATGATCATACAACAGATCCAGGGTAATATTGGATGAAATATACTTATTGATCTTCATATTTAAAATAGCTCCATAAGCAAGTACCAATCTGTCCGGATGATCCAGGTAATTTGAAAATACGGAAGCCGTATTGGTCAGATTAATATTCTCCATAATCTTGATTTTATACATAGCTGTTCCCAGGAAACCGAACTGGAATAATGAGGAATCCCCATCATTTTTAAGCCCATAAGTTCCTGCAGTCTGAAGATCTTTATCCAGGACAAAAGTCCATCTTGCGTTGGCCGGGCGTAAAGTTACCGTCAGATTATCATTAGGACGATAGGTAACCCCTGCACCAAGATTCAGGTATCCCGGCGCAAAGAAATTGGATATTTTCTTAGCATCTGGATTATTTCCGTCCTCATAACCCGGAGCAAATTGTGTCTGAAGACTTGCCCCCATAGAATAATACCAGTTTTTGGCAAATTCTCTACCATAGTTTGTAGAAAGATTAATAACGTCCTGTGTTTTCCTTACTCCTGTACCCTGGGTATTATTTTGTCCATAGCCGAGGATGATAATATTCTCCCAAAGATCTTTACCTTTTTCATACGTCAGGTTATAATTGACACCGGCAAGCCATCCTACGTTGTTGGCTCCGCCACCTACCCAGTTTGAAAAGGCAGCCTGATTAAGCATCAATGTATTTTGTCCCTGAATAGACCAAGCTTTAACGGTATCTGCTGCCGGAGCATCTGATTTTGTTTCCTGAGCTGTTACTAGAGCTCCGAAAGAAACGGAAGCGATCAATAAAAGTTTTTTCATAATTAAGGATTTGTACAAATGTATAAATAATAATCTACGCCGGGCTAAAATTCACTTTAAAATGAATTTAACATACTCAAAAAACCACTTGTAACAAACTGACTACAAACATATAACTCTCCTTCAGCAGCGCGCCCAAACTTAAAGCTACTTAAAATTACAGTATTTTTTCAAACAAAAAAACACCTCATTACTGAGATGTTTTGTATTTAAAATCTATATATACCGATCTATTTCTTGATCCACCACTGGCTGTCTTTACGGTCAGAACGCTTCACCCCATTATCAAGAGTATAAGCGAAACCAATCCCAAGGGTTTGCTTCATCTGCGTTTTTTCGATCTGGTTATGATCGTATAATAAATCCAGGGTTATATTGGATGAAATATACTTATTGACCTTTAGGTTCAAAAGCGCTCCATAAGCGAGTACCAGCCTGTCCGGACGGTCCAGATAGTTGGAAAAGACAGAAGCCGTATTGGTTAAATAAATATCTTCCATGATTTTAAGCTTATATATTGCCGTTCCCAGGAAACCGAACTGTAGTAAAGACGAGTCTCCATCACTTTTCAGACCATAATTTCCTGCCAGCTGAAGACTTTTATCCAGTACAAAAGTCCATCTGGCGTTGGTAGGGCGTAAAGTAACGGTCAGATTATCATTGGGCCTGTACGTAAGACCCATCCCGACGTTTACATACCCTGGAGCCATAAAGTTTGAGATTTTCTTAGCTTCCGGATTGTTTCCATCTTCGTATCCCGGAGCAAACTGAGATTGTAAACCTATCCCTAAAGACAGATACCAGCTTTTCAAAAACTTCCGCCCATAGTTGGTTGAAACATTAATTACATCCTGGGTTTTTCTTATTCCTAATCCTTTGGTATCATTCTGCCCGTATCCCATGATAATAATATTTTCCCAAAGGTCTTTGTCTTTTTCATACGTCAGATTATAATTGACACCGGCAAGCCATCCTACGTTGTTGGCTCCCCCTCCTACCCAGTTCGAAAAGGCAGCCTGATTAATCATTAATGTGTTTTTCCCCTGTATTGACCAGTATTTCACGGTGTCTACCACTACTGAATCTTTTTTTAACTCTTCTTGTGCACTCGCATAAATCCCCATAAAAAAGGAAAGAATCAATAAAAACTTCTTCATTTTTCTAAATAATTTTCATTGCAAAAATATTAATAATAATTTTTTTTGAAGGTACATTCAGCTTTAAAGAATCTATTTTCTGCCCAATTATTCTATTGCAATACAATACTTCAATAAAATCAGTGCCAAAATAATGGTCTGAGGAATTAAAATTGATACCTTTTGTCTTAAAATCAGGTCAGTAGGGGAAATTCATCGACAAATTTTCCGAAATTGATCATTGGCTTTTGATTTGACGTAGAATCTTCATGTTTAAAAATGTAATTTCCAAAAGAGCGATCATATATCCATTGCTAATGCTTTCTGCAATGTGGTTCGGGTATTTTTTACAGATGCAGGGCTTTTTTGGCAGTTGCTTCGGAGCTATTATCCCTCTTTTACCTGAAGGCCTGCTTGGGGTGGTTACTTCTCCCCTTTTACATGGAAATATAGACCACATTATAGGAAACTCTATTCCTATTGCTGCTCTTATGTTTCTGCTTTATCAGTTTTATCCGTTGGTTGCCAATAAAGTATTTGTTATCGGCTGGCTGGCTACCGGACTTTTGGTGTGGCTTCTTCCTCCTATTGATATTTTCACCGGCGATTATATGTACACCTGTACTATCGGCGCCAGTGGTGTAGTATATGTTCTTGCATTTTTTCTTTTTTTCAGTGGAGTCTTCAAATGGAATACAAAGCTTCTTACCATCTCAATGCTCGTCGTATTATATTATGGAAGTTTAATCTGGGGGATGCTTCCTGAAGAGCTTTTCTATAATATGCAGGAACCGAGTAAAATTTCATGGCAGGCCCATCTCTCAGGAGCTGTAGTGGGAAGTATTATTGCTTTTGCTTTTAAAAATGTGGGTGAAAAAAAGAAGAGATACATCTGGGAATTCCCTAATTATTATAGTGAAAAAGACGATAAACTGTGGCAGGAGTACAAGGAAAATCATCCGGAAGATTTTCTGGAACTTCCATATAAGAAAAAAGATGACATCTGGGATCATTTGGATGAATTAAGAAGGAGATAAAACTTATTTCATTACATTTGATAAAAAACACACATGATCTCCGAAGAATATCTTTATGCAATCGCCCTGCGGGAATGCAGCCAGATTGGTGACATCAATTTTCACAAGCTTGTTCAGACTTTCGGAAGTGCTCAGGAAGCCTGGAAAAAAGCAAAAAAAGATTATAAAAAACGGGAAGGAATAGGTCTGAAAACCGTTTCAGATATAGGCAACCCGGATCATTTGAAATTCGCAGAAGAAGAACTTAAATTTTGTGAAAAGAATAATATCCGGATCAGGATAAGACACCTTAACGAGACACCATCCCTACTCAACGAATGTCCCGATGCCCCCGCCATACTTTACCAGAAAGGAAATATTGATGATGCCCTACAAAAGATAAGTATTGTAGGAACCCGGAGTATGACCGACTATGGGAAGCAATTCATAGAAGAGTTTTTTGATGCTTCGCAATCTTCAAGTTATCTATCGGTAAGCGGACTTGCATTAGGAGTAGACAAAGAGGTTCATGAGCAGTCTATCCGTCACCGGAAACCAACAATAGCAGTTCTTGCTCATGGCTTTCAGTTTTTATACCCTTCAAAAAATAAAAAACTTTCAGAGAAAATTCTTCAGGAAGGCGGTGCATTGCTTACAGAGTTCAGTTCTTCCCGAAAACCGGACCGGGAAAACTTCATTCAGAGAAACCGGATTGTAGCAGGAATTTCACCTTCCACCATCGTTGTGGAAACCGGCTTTGGGGGCGGATCTATAAGTACGGCAGCCTTTGCCAATGAGTATAACCGGGATGTCTTTGCGCTTCCGGGAAAGATTACTGATATTCACAGCCAGGGGTGTAATCAGCTGATTTTCCATAATAAAGCAACCGCCATTTCAACGGTTAAAGATCTGATCACCTTACTTGGATTTAATAATCCAAAAGAAAAAATAGAAGAGCTTTTTCCATATAGCGAAACCACCATTCAATTGTCTGATAACCAGAATTTAATATATAAATCCATAAAAGAGAATCCACAGATTTCTTTAGACGATCTCACCCATCTGATTTCAATTTCTGCACACAGAATCTTACCAATAATTTTGGAATTGGAACTTTTGGGGAAAGTAAAATCGTTTTCCGGGAGGCAATTTATCGCAATTTAAGAATTAACGATTTCTTAATATTGCATTATTTCATACATAACATTTCATTTTTAATAAAATTTGATCATAAATTATCAATTTAATAATATTCTCAAACATTATTATTTAATTTTTAACAATGTTAAAATAGAGTGTTGTGAATCTTGAAAAAAAAATTAAATTTGTTGACAATAATATTCAACCTTAATATATGGAACAATATAATATTGACCAGAAAATCCAAGAGTTTATTGCAAAAATTGAAGCAAAAAATCCTAACGAACCGGAGTTCTTACAGGCTGTAAAAGAAGTTGCCGTAACTGTAATTCCATTCATTGCTACGAAAAAAGAATATAACGGAATGAAGCTGCTTGAAAGAATGGCTGAAGCTGAAAGAATTATTATTTTCAGAGTTCCATGGGTTGATGATAAAGGAGAAATTCAGGTTAACAGAGGTTTCAGAATTCAGATGAACTCTGCTATTGGACCATACAAAGGAGGAATCCGTTTCCACCCTACTGTAAACTTATCAGTTCTTAAGTTTTTAGCTTTCGAGCAGGTATTCAAAAACTCTTTAACAACTCTTCCAATGGGAGGTGGTAAAGGAGGTTCAGATTTCGATCCACAAGGAAAATCTGATATGGAAGTAATGCGTTTCTGCCAGGCTTTCATGACAGAATTATGTAAGCACATCGGTCCTGAAACAGACGTACCTGCAGGAGATATTGGTGTAGGAGCAAGAGAAATCGGTTATTTATTCGGACAATACAAGAAAATCAGAAACGAGTTTACCGGAGTTCTTACAGGAAAAGGGCTTGCTTATGGTGGTTCATTGATCCGTCCTGAAGCTACAGGATACGGAGTGGTATACTTCGCTGAGCAGATGCTTAAAACTATCGGACAGGATTTCCAGGGGAAAACAGTAACTGTATCAGGTTTCGGAAACGTAGCTTGGGGGGTTATCAAAAAAGCAACTGAACTGGGAGCTAAAGTGGTAACGATTTCTGGTCCTGACGGATACATTTATGATAAAGATGGTATCAGCGGAGAAAAGATCGATTATTTATTAGAGCTTAGATCTTCAGGAAACAACAGAGCTGAAGACTATGCAAAAAAATATCCATCTGCTGAATTCCACGCTGGAAAACGTCCTTGGGATGTGAAGTGTGATGTAGCCTTCCCTTCTGCAACTCAAAACGAATTAGATTTAGATGACGCAAGAAAATTAGTTGAAAACGGATGTCTTTGTGTAACTGAAGCGGCTAACATGCCTTCTACACTAGACGCTATCAACTATTTCTTAGACAATAAAGTATTATTCTCTCCTGGTAAAGCTTCCAACGCTGGAGGTGTTGCTACATCAGGATTAGAAATGACTCAGAACTCTATCCGTCTTAATTGGACTTCTGAAGAAGTTGATGCAAGATTAAAGGAAATCATGATCGGTATCCACAAAGCTTGTAGAGACTACGGAAAAGACGAAGACGGTTATGTAAACTACGTAAAAGGTGCAAATATTGCCGGCTTCGTAAAAGTAGCAGAAGCAATGTTGGCTCAAGGAGTTGTGTAACATAAAAAAACAAGGTTGGGAAAAACTCCCGACCTTTTTTAATATAGCCTGTTCCCGGGGAAATGGGAAAAAAGTAAAAAGTGAAAGGAGAAAGTGCTGCGTAATGCAGCACTTTTTTTATTTTTAGGATATGAAAGATACCTTTAAAAACATTGATGAGTATATCCTCCTCTTTCCAATAGAAATACAGGAAAAACTTCTTGAACTGAGACAGTTTATTCATTCTCTGACTTCTGATGCTGAAGAATATATCGGGTATCAGATGCCCGCTTTCAGATATAAAGGAAAGCCTATGGTTTATTTCGCAGGGTACAAAAATCATATCGGTTTTTATCCTGGCGCTAAAGGAATCAGCAGCTTTGAGGACGATTTCAGAAAAAGGAATTATAAATTTTCCAAAGGAGCCGTACAGTTTCCAATAGAAGCCCCTCTTCCTCTGGATCTGGTCCATAAGATTGTACAGTTCAGGATGAAGGAAATAGAAGATAAAAAAAGCAGCTAGCCCTTCTGTCTTTTTGTATTAATAAAAACAGTACAAAAAATCCTGAAATACGAGATTTCAGGATTCCGACTAGTGTTTGCTAAAATGAATTTTCTACTACTTTTTCTTTTTCTTATCTTTTTTTTCTTCTTTGGTAGCATCTGTAGGCTTCGTAGACTCCATCGTTGTTACTTTACCTGGCGTTGTTTCAGTAGCGGGAGCTGTTTCTACAGTTGTTGTAGTATTTTGTTGTGGGGTACCGGTATCCTGCGTAGTGGGGTTAGTCTTTGAATCCGGTTGTTGGGTTTGAGTAGTCGAAGGTTTTTTGGTCTCTTCGGCAGGTTTTTGGTCTGTCTGTGCCGATACTGCGATAACTCCGACCAATGTAAATGCGGCCGTTAAAAATAACTTTTTCATAATGTAATATTTTAAATGATTGTTTAACTTAAACGGAGCATCATTTACAAAATTATGTGTAACAAGCTTATTTAACGTACTTTATCATTTTTTAAGAGGATTTTGGAAAAATATTCAATTAGTTCGGCTGAAAGATGGAAGATGGATGCTGGAAGTTTTTTAAGGTGAAAACAACAGACTCAATAGTCTATTTTACTAAGTTTAGAAGCAAAGAAGCAATAGCCATATTATCAACGAAAAGAGCTTCCCGTCTCCATCATCCAGCTTCCCTACATTACATCTACTTCCCTACATTCTTCATCATTTTCTCTACAAACTCAAAAGCAGCCGGGCAGATCACCGTATTTTTAAGCATAATATTATTGATCTGATAAATTTTTTTACGATCGGTATGTGGATATTCACGACAGGCTTTTGGCCTCACTTCGTAAATAGAGCAGGTATTATCATCATTCAGGAAAAAACAAGGGAGGTTCTGCAGGACTTTATCATTATCTTCATCCACTCTCAGAAATTTAGCTTCAAAGTCGGCCTGCTTCATACGGAGATGCTTTGAGATACGCTCAATATCTTTTTCTGTATACAGAGGGCCTGTCGTTTTGCAGCAATTGGCACACTGTAAACAGTCTATTTCTTCAAAGACTTCATCATGGGTTTCCTGGACGATATAATCAAGATTCTTGGGCGGTTTTTTCTTCAATCCGTCCAGAAATTTTTTATGTTCTTTCTGCTTTTGTAAAGCTTGTTTTTTATAAAAATCTAAATCCATTTATTCATTATTTCTCACTGAAGCCGGCAATTCTTCTTTTTGATAGGCATTAATCTTATCCAGGTCCAGCACCGTGGAGAGATGTTCTTTATCCGGGTAATACATCGGGACAAATTTTGCTCCATATACTATCTCGCCCGTTACGTAAGATGATCTCTGTACAACAGTATTGGAGAACACTTCATCAAATGCTCTTACCTGAACGATGATCTCAATATCCGTATTTTTAAAATCTTCCTCAGAAAATCCGTAAAACGGAGAGTTTTCGTTGATAGGATGCACAACGGTCCAGTTCAGGGCCAAAGTATTGATCTTACTCAATTGGGTCTCCAACCTGTAAAAATTACTTTTGGCAATACCCTCTTCTATCACTTCAATCGCTGCAGAAACAATCACATCGGCATCCGTCAGCGCATTATTTTTGTAGGGAGCAAGCCTGAACATTAATGCCGAAGACGTTTGAAAGGGGGCAATGACCGCTATATCAGAGAATCTAAGGTAAGCTCTCGGCCTTGAAAATCTCCCATAAAAAAGTCCGGTTGCGATGGCAAAGGTAAGCAATCCCAGAAAAGCTTCAAAAGTCGCCACAAGGCTGGCCAAAAAACCTACCGGAGCTATTCTTCCATATCCAACAGTGGTAAAGGTCTGTGAACTGAAGAAAAAGACATCAATAAACTCATTAAGCGGATCACTTTTATCAATTCCGGTAAGGTGTTCTACCCCGATCAGATAGTAGATCATGGCAAAAAGAAGATTGATGAGAATATAAGCGATAACCAGATAGGAAATAAACCGGAATGAAGACAGGTTCAGCATGGTATGATACCAGCTCAGCCTGTTGAAGACATTCACGCCTTTTCTCTGAACATTCGGGAGGCCGTCTTTATTGATAAACCTTCCGGATGCATTGCTTCCGAAGCCACTGTTCTCCGCATTTTTCTGACGGATCTTTTTTCTGAACCCTCCTGTCATCTTTGTAAAATTTGTTTTTGAGAACCATTGATATTGCCATGAACGAATCTGCTTTTTCAATGTTTCTGATGCAAAGATAAAATATTGTTTTCATGAATTTTATCAATTGAATCATTTGATTTCTAATTTGAATTTACTGTACATTTGAAGTATGAAAAAGTTGGAATCTAGAGAAGATATTGAACATCTTGTTAATTCATTTTACACAAAGGTCGTTAAGGACGAGACCATTGGATTCTTTTTCAATGATATTGCCAAAGTAGACTGGGACAAACACCTTCCGAAGATGTATTCCTTCTGGGAATCTATTCTCTTCGGGCAAATGACCTATAAAGGAAATCCTATGGGAGTACACTTCCCAATCAACGAAATACAGGCTATGGAACAGAAACATTTCGACAGATGGCTTGAGCTATGGCGTACCACTATTGAAGAAAATTTCGTGGGCGAAAATGCAGATATGGCGATCTACAAATCTGAGAATATTGCCAAACTGATGGCTTTCAAAATGGAGCTTGCGAGAAGACTGTAGACGATTGAGATTCGGGCTACCTTTTCACTTTCTAGGGTACTATTACCGTAAAGATATAAGCCGCCAGGTTCACCAAAAGAACGGTTCCGTAAAGGATATTTGTTTTTCCGCGGCTTAATGACAGCATCACAATAAACACGGATAAAGAAAGCAGAATCACGTCTTTTTTGTCCAGCCCTAAAACCAAAGGAATATCATACATGATACATACTGCTGAAACCGCAGGAATAGTCAATCCGATACTTGCCAGTGCAGAACCCAGGGCCAGGTTTAAGCTGGATTGAATCTGATTGCTTCTTGCAGCACGTATCGCCGCCACTCCTTCCGGAAGAAGAACTACAGCAGCAATAATAACTCCTACCAACGATTTCGGAGCTCCTACACTCTGTACCATCCCTTCGATAGTATCAGAAAGTCCTTTCGCCATCAGAACAACAATAACTAGACAAACTACCAAAAATGCGAAGCTTATCATAGTTTTCGTTAATGAAGGAATATAATGCTCTTCCGGGTGTTCATCCGGAACAATGAAATAACTTCTGTGACGCACCGTCTGTACCATCAGGAATACACCATAGATTACAAGACAGGCAATGGATATAAAGATAAGTTGGGCTTCGTTATAAAAAGGCCCATTAACGCTTGAAGTAAAATTAGGAAGTACAAGGGTAAGGATTAGAATAGAAACGATACTTACCAGATAGGTTGTAGCAGAGGTTCTCGCAAAAAACTGCTCATGGTATTTAACCCCACCTACCAAAATACAAATTCCCAGAATCCCGTTCAGAATAAGCATCACAGCAGCAAAAACTGTATCTCTGGCCAGTGTGATCGCCTGATCACCACCGGCAACCATCAGTGAGATGATCAGTGCCACTTCAATAATTGTGATACAAAGGGCCAGGATGATTGTTCCGAAAGGCTCTCCTACTTTATGAGCAACCATTTCTGCATGATGTACCGCCGATAAAACACTTCCGATAAGTAAAACACCGGCAATGATGTCATAAACAACGCCTGTTCCCATCAATCCGGAAAAATAGTACCCTACCGTAAGGAGAGGGAGAATATAGGTATAATGTAAAAATTCTTTAGGTCTCATATAGTGACTACAAAGTACAAAAAATCTATAAAATCTGAAATATTAAAAGAAAATATTAATGATATTTTAATGAGGCCAGAAGTTAAAGTCCTGATAATCCGTCAGCATATGAAATAGCAACCCAATCGCAACAATTCTGATATTTCCTTTAAAGAACAGCAGCAAAAAATACACTGCAATCGCATAATAGGAATGCAGAAAATGGAAACCAATGCTTCCTCTGGACGGATCAAAAATGGGATTGGCAAAAAGATGATCCAGATCTACCAGCATTGTTGCCAATAGAATAAAATACGCTTTCTTCCAGTTTTTACGATAAAAGATCAATGCAATAAACAAAGGAAAAACAAAATGCAAAAAATAATGCGTGATTGTTTTGAGCAGCATAATTTCTGAAGGGGCCATTACAACATATTCATTTAAGGGTTAGATATAATTACCATCTTAAGATTAAAGGAAATTCTCCTTTTTTCGCTTTCATTTTCACCCGATAATCTGTGCCCTTATTCTCATAAAGGATATAATCGATGTCTGAAATGATCTTTTTTTCTGTTTTTCCTAAACTTTTCAGGGAAGAAAACAAAAAAGGATTGTTCCGGATCAGAATGAAATTTTCTTTCAAATCCGGGGATAATGCCAATGGCTTCCTGACAGATTGTATTGTAATTCCATTACCGGAACGGCTGACCTTATTAGGCTGAAACGGAATTGCGGTAAATTGATTCTCTGTATTGATCCATTTTTTAGACTGAAAATATGTCCATGTTTTTTCAGGTACCCGGCTTTGAAGGTCGATAATATAATTAGGCTGGGTGATCTTTTGAAAACTCTTCTTTTCAATTTCATTAAAATTATCATCATACCCATAGCTGATGATGGTATCGTTTACCTGTTCAAGATCAGCTACTGCTCTGAATTTGCTGATTTCCGATGAATCAGCAATGCTTTTGTTGAAGAAACGGGCATATTGTTTTACATTAACGGCATCCAGTTCCATTTCAAGAAAATGAGGTGTCTGCTGAAGTCTGGATTCAATAGATGATAATCCATTAAAACCGACATTGTTCTTTATTTCGATTTCATCGTCTTTTAATTCAACCGAAAAGTTTTGAATTTTTGTTCCTGAAATAAAAGAAATACTGCCCGGTGTACCCTGGATCAACTGATCGGCATGAAGAGTTTTTTTCGGGGAAGAACTGCTCAGATATTGCCTGATAGGTTCAAAAGCATGCTCGGCAGTTCCGGCAATACAAAAATCTTCATCAATCATCATGAAAATCTGGTCTTTTTGAAAGCGGAGATTCCCTTTATCTGTAAATTTCTGGTCTTTCAAAAAACGTTGGAACTTTTGTGGATCTTTAAGTTCCAAAACCGTATACCACTCGGAGAAGCTGGATCCTTTGAGATGGAAGATCTGCAAGAAGTCAGGAATTCTCACTCCGGAATCTTTCAAAGAACTGTTTTTATCGTCTTTCTTTTTGCCTCCGGACCATCGTGAAGGATGGGTAATAAAACTGAAGATATATTGTCCCGTTACTTGTTTCACATCAATCAACACAACAGCATCTGCATTGTCAGGAATAAACCTCAGGGTTTTATCTTTATGAAAAAACACCCAATACACAGCCACAGCGAGCAACAGAACTAACGGGACAATAATCTTCTTTTTCTTCATCTATAATATGGGTGATTTCTTTTCTGATTCTTTGGTTTTAAAAATCTGATCAAAAAGATCGAAGAAATACATCAGGCTGTTTTCTGAAGAATCTTTGATGATATAATTCATTTCAGTCTGGATACTTTCTCCTTTTGCCTCTGTTTTATAATAAAGTTCTCCAACATTTTTTCTGATGGCATCCAATGTTCTTCTTTCTGAAGGACTCTTGAATTCTTTATCCAGCCCGGTTAATAATTTCTGAATATCTAATCTTCCCGACAGAGGATATTTGGCTGAATCTTTTGCCCATTTTCTGGAAATATCAGACTGATTAACTGATACAATATTATCTGTAGAACTCATTAAATACACAACACCGTCTTTTACCGTAAAGAACAGCTGGTCGATATATCCGCCGCTTTTATCTCCTTTAAATGTGTAGAAGTTTCCTTTTTTAGAAAATCTTTTAGCCAGTTTTTTATTGGTGGCCAGCAGGTCGAAAATACGATTCCAGTAACCTTCATTTTCCGTTGCAAAAGCGAAAGTAAAATTAGGCACCGCTATTTCTTTCGTTTTCTTTACTTCTTTTGAATTAAAGTCTTCATCATATTCATAGTCCGTATATTCTACCGTTTTGGATTTCAGCTCATTCAGAACGAAGATTCCGTTTCCTGGGGCTATTTTGGCAATGGCTTCTTCATCCAGCACAATTTTCATCGTTTCCATGATCAGCTCCATTTCTTTTCTATACTCATGCTCTCCCGAATTCTGAAGAAGACTGTACATCACATCAAAACATTTCGCTCCATTTACGTTCATCGCATAGTAACCCACGCTTTTTTCATTGATCAGCTCCAGCAACTTTTTGTTTTTCTTGCCTTTATAAACAGATGAAATACTTTTCTGAATCTCAGCATCTTTGTGCTGATAATTATTGATTAGCCTTACTTTATCCTTATCAAAATACAGGTTGTATGAATAATTGGAATTGTACATATTCCTGAAGATCTGCCCATAGGTATAATACTTTGTCATTTTACCATAAATGCCTTCATTCACAATTCTTCCATAATCTGTATACACAAAAACATCAGAGTTGGCATCCCGGAACTTCAGCATTTCTTTAGGAGCCTCTACTTCCAAATTGGAACTGAAATACGCATCGAAACGGCCTTCAGCATATTTTTTTACAATCTTATAATTCTCTTTTCGGATGGAGTCCTGTTCTTTCTGAAAAGCTTTATCGGCTTCTGAATCAACATACTCCTGTTCTTCTGCTTCATATTCCGGATTCACGGCTTCCTCTTTCTCTTTAGGATATTTGTGATGTTTCTGAAGGTACTTGATGTCTTTCTGAATTTTTGCTATTTCGCGGTTGTTTTCCTTGATATTTTCTTTCAGGTATTTAATATCATCCTTCAGACTTTTGATTTCTTCTTTATAGTCAAAAGGTTTTACCGGATCTTCAGCATATACAGTGTCTACAGCTACTGCATCAGCACTATCAGTAGCAACACTAACACTGTCTGTAACCGCCTCTATATTCCAAATATCCTTATAAGGTTTAGTATAGCTTACCATGCTAAGTACAGCACGGTTTCCGTTCCATGCTACAAAGACATCATCATTTATATCTACGTAAGAATAGTTGCTTTTTCTGGAAACCTCCAATCCTTTTTTCTTAACAGAATCTACAAATTCCTGGAACTTTTCTTTATTATCGATGATGAAATGGGTATGGTATGCTTTGATAGAATCATTAAAGCTTGCATAGTGGTATTGTACCGCATCATATTTGATCCCCGTCTTGGAATAGTCCGTCCATGAAGGTTTTTCCTTTGTCTTTTTACTCAGTTCATGCAGCAAAGGATTAAGCTTAGTCCAGTTAATTTTGTTGTTAAGCTGTTTTCCGTTCACTTCCATATAAAATACGGCATCACCCGGAACTTTCATGCTGTTTTGAGCAAAGGCAAGCGTGAAGCTTAAAAGCAGGAAGAATATTTTTTGTGTTTTTGATAGTATAGATTTCATGACGATAGGGTAGAAATTTATTGAAAAAGGATTGTGTTCTGTATTTGTTTTTTCTGCAGGATCAGATCCAGAATATCGGCATCGAGCTTAAGTGCCTTTTTGTTCGGAGAAAGCATATAGGTACTATTCGTCTGGGATTTCACTGTATTTTCGAACTGCATGATCGAGGTATATTTAGCATCATTGAAGATTTCTTTATCTGCCTTACTCATCTTGTCATAATCTGCTTTGAAGGTGCTTACCTTATTTCTGGTCAGCGACTTTTTTTCAGCGCTATGGCTGTAGATCTGGGTAGGAACCATTTTCCCCAATATTTTCTGGGATTTAAGTTTCTCCAGCCCGGCGTTGATATTTTCAATATTCTTAAAATTACAGCTCAGCTTGAGAATGTAATTATCAAAATCCATAGAGGTTTTCACATTACTGATTCCCGGAGTGGCTCTGAAGATCTTTGCCGCTTCATTGATCTTATTTTCAATTTCTGATTTCTGGGGCACTTTTTTGCCGTTTATGGTTTCCATTTTAGCAATGGAAGCCAGCCTTGTTTTGCTTTTGCTGGCATTGAGAATAATGGTGTATTCTCCTGTTCCGTCCGCCTTTAGATTCACTTTATCCAAAATATCGAAACAACTTGTCAGGAATAGCAAAGGGGTAAATAAGAGAAATAATTTGAGAAAATTTTTCATGACTGGGTTTAAAACCACAAAATTACTCAATTCTGGTCTTAAATCCTTATAATCTTTGGCTTTTTGAGCATAAATAGCTGTTTTCCGGTACTTTTTCAGGACAGGAAACTCCACTACTTTTCTATTTTAAGATTTTTTAAATACGTCCTTTCAGATAATCCTGGCGAAGATCTTCTTCCAGCTTTTCAATCGCATATCTGAGGCAGGTTCTTGGCATCTCTTTGTAATGCTGATTCAGATAATCTGTCAGTTCCTTTTCATTTATATTTCCCATTTCCCTGAGCAGCCAGCCGTTTGCTTTATGCATCAGATCATGAGGATGTTTCAGATTCCGGGTGACCAATTCCTTTGTAAGATCAAATGAGCCCTTTTTCACATAATGCATCGTTCCTACAACGGCAATTCTTTTATGCCACATCTCTTCAGATTCTGAAAGATCTCTCAGAAGGTGCTCTTTCTTATTCTCATAAGCATATCTTCCTAAAATTTTATAGCAGCTTGAATCTACCAGATCCCAATTGTTGACGTAAGCGAGATGATTGAGGTAAAAATTCACAATTTCCTCCTTTCTGCAATGGTCTTTTGTCTTTTCAAACTTTGAGATCAGTATAAAAAGCGCAGTGAGGCGGTGCTCATGATATTTTGAAGAAAGCAGGCTGCTTAGTTCTTTGAGATCGATTTTTGAATAGTATTCTTTTGCAACAGACCGCTGGTCCGGAACTTTTACTCCCAGAAACAAATCTCCCTCACCATATTCTCCTTTTCCAGTCTTGAAAAATCTTGGAAAAAATTCTGCTTTTTCAGGAATTGATAAGACGGCCAATGCCTCCTGTATTTCTTTGACGATGCTCATTTACCTTATGCTACGTTGAACCTTAAGCCTTTTCCTCTAAGGCTCCATTCTCCTGTTCTTCCTCTTCTTTCACAATCTGTTTAGGGTTCGCCACCTTAGCAATAGTAAGCCCCTGAACAATAATAGAGAAAACCACTACACAGTACGTGATACTCAGAATGATCTCACTGTACTCACTTTTGGGAATAGACATCGCCAGTGCAATGGAAACACCACCACGAATTCCTCCCCAGACCAATACTTTTACGGTTTGCGGGCTGAAACTTCTTCTCAGAGAAGTAAATTTCGTAGGCCCCCAGATGGAAATAAATCTGGCAAACAACACCACAAAAATAGCCAACAGACCAGGAATCATGAAATGCTTAAGATCTTTAATCATTAAAAGTTCAAATCCTATAAACAGGAATAATACGGCATTCAGAATTTCATCAATCAGCTCCCAGAATTTGATCAGATAGTCCTGGGTAACGGATTTCATCTTGAAATTCCTGTTGAAATTCCCCATGAACAATCCTGCTGCGACCATCGTCAATGGTCCGGAAATATGCATTTGTCTTGCAATAAGATAACCTCCCATTACTACAGAAAGCGTCACCAATACGGAAATAATATAATCATCCACCTCACGCATCAGCCTTGAGGTAACCCAACCCAGCAAAACGCCTAATAGAATTCCTCCACCAGCTTCATGCAGTAAAAGCAACGCAATATTTTCAACCCCAAGATCCACTTCTTTTCCCACAGCAAGCTGCAATACTACGGTAAAAACAACAACCGCCATCCCATCATTAAAAAGAGATTCTCCGGCTACTTTTGTTTCCAGTGATTTGGATACTTTTGCCTGTTTCAGGACACTCAGAACCGCCACCGGATCGGTAGGTGAAATCAACGCTCCGAAAACAAGACAGTAAATAAAGGGTAATTTAACCCCCACATAAGGCAGTAAATAGAACATTCCAAATCCTACGACAAAAGTAGAGATCACAACTCCTACCGTTGAAAATATTACTACGGGCCTGAACTGTTCTTTCAGATCATTGATGTTGATATGAATTCCTCCTGCAAAAAGAAGAAAATTAAGCATAGCTCCCATCAGGACTTCTGTAAAATCGATACTGTTCATCAGGTTATGAAGATGTCCGAACGTTCTTGGAAGTACCGTTTCTCCAAACATTACCAGGAAAATAGAAACCACGATGGCAATCACCATAATTCCGATGGTACTTGGAAGTTTTAAGAATCTGTAGTTAAGATATGCAAATATTGATGCTAATACGATTAATGCTGAAAATGAATAATATAATTCCACTAAGTGTTTTTTAAGATTAATGAGTTAGTCTAAATAGAGTATCTTGATGTAGACCTGCCGATCTCCTTTTCCCCAGACATCTATCATACCGTCTTTCACGGCCATTGAATTTCTATTGTAGTCCTGCCCTATATTCAAAATATTCAGCAGAATGTATTCATCTCCCACCGAATTGACCAGGTAAGCTGTTTTCTCAGACTTCCCGTCTCCGGAACTTTTTATCCCGTCAGTAAGCGAACGGAACTGATTGAGATGATGCAGAAAATTATTTCCGTCTTTCAGAGAATCATAGGCTCTGAGAAGGATCAGCAGAATATCCAGATTGGTAGGGTCTTTATCATATAATGCTTTTCCCTGCTTGATACAATCTGTAAAATTGCCTTGTTTAAAAGCTTCTGCCAGATTCTTAAAGCCTTCGTCTGAAGTGGATATTTTATCTTTTCTAAAGTTTCTGCCATAGTACAGATACTGAGATTCTATACTGTCTAAAGACTTCGGATACCCCTTGTATTTAAAGATAAGCTTATCATAATTGTAGGGGGAATCTGATCGGCTAAGGCTTTTCTCAATAGCTTTTAAATCCACTTTCGATTTCTGGCTGAACCCAAAAACCGAAAATACGACGAATAGTAGGGAAAAGTAGTATTTCATTAATTGTTTTCTTCTTCTTCGTTATCAAAATACTCGAAAAGGAAATCGTTGTATGGAAATCTTGAGATGTGAATTTTCATCACTTCATCATAGATCATTTTTTTCATTTCCGGGAAGTTTTCCTTCGTCAGCGCAGAAATGAAAACCGTTGGATATTTGGATTTCGCCATCCATGTTTTTTTCCATTCTTCAAGGGAAACGTTCTTGCGGGTAGAAGGGGTAAGATCGTCATCGTCTTTTTTCTCATAGCTGAAATCATCGATTTTGTTGAAAACCATGATCATCGGCTTCTGATGAGCATTGATCTCCATCAGGATATGATTTACAGATTCGATGTGGTCCTCAAAACTTTCGTGAGAAATATCCACCACGTGAATCAAAAGGTCTGCTTCACGAACTTCGTCCAGCGTAGATTTAAATGATTCAACCAACTGGGTAGGCAGTTTTCTGATAAATCCTACCGTATCGGTAAGCAGGAACGGCAAATTTCCGATCACTACTTTTCTTACGGTAGTATCCAGGGTGGCAAACAGTTTATTTTCTGCAAAGACTTCAGATTTTGAAATGGAGTTCATCAGGGTAGATTTTCCAACGTTGGTATATCCTACCAAAGCTGCACGCACCACTTTTCCACGGTTATTACGCTGAGTCGCCATCTGCTTGTCGATCGTCTTCAGCTTGTCTTTCAGTAAACTGATCCTGTCACGGATAATACGACGGTCGGTTTCAATTTCCGTTTCCCCGGGACCTCTCATCCCGATTCCCCCTTTCTGACGCTCAAGGTGGGTCCACATCCTTGTCAATCTTGGTAAAAGATACTGATACTGTGCCAGCTCCACCTGAGTCCTTGCATAAGAAGTCTGGGCTCTCTGGGCAAAAATATCAAGAATAAGGTTGGTACGATCCAAAATCTTCACTTCCATTTCTCTCTCGAGATTTTTAAGTTGTGAAGGAGAAAGTTCGTCGTCAAAAATAACGGTTCCTATCTCATTTTCTTTTACATACTCTTTTATCTCAATAGCTTTTCCACTTCCAATAAAGGTTTTGGAATCAGGCTGGGTTAATTTTTGGGTAAAGCGCTTTTCTACGGTTGCGCCTGCTGTGAAAGCCAAAAACTCAAGTTCATCTAAATACTCCGTTAGTTTTTCTTCATCCTGGTTCTGCGTGATAACACCTACCAGGACTGCTTTCTCATAATGATGTTCTTTCTTTTCTAACATTAAGTTCTGTCTATGTTTATGATTTTTACAAGATAATATTTTTCAGAAAAAAAACAAAATCAAATTTTATTTAATAACATATTTTAATATAAATTTAAGTTTGACTCTGGTATGTTTTGTAAAAAATCAATAACTTTATATAATAATTTTCTGATTTTTAAATATTTAAATTAAAAATTAACATCCAGAAGATCATGATTTCCCATATTAGATGTATGATTATTGATGATGATGAACTGGACCGGCTGGTTCTTCAGCATTATATCAAACCGTACGGCAATATAGAAATTGTCGGTTCCTTCGATTCAGCAGAAAAGGCAATTTCCTGTCTTCACCTTCCTGTTGATCGCCTTATCACGGAAACCAATTTAAAAGGCATGAGCGGGCTTGAATTCCGAAAGAAGGCCCATAAGATCCCGGCCTGTATTTTTATCAGCTCCCATCCGGAACTGGCAGCCGGAGTCTTTGAAATGAACGCTTTGGATTTTATCACCAAACCTCTTACTTCGGAACGCTTCCATTATTCGATGCAGAAACTTTTCACCTTTTTTGAAATGAAAGAAAAATGTGAATGCTATGATGCCATGATAGGAGAAAGCTCCATTACCATAAAAGAAGGTGGCCATATTTCCAAGATCAGCATGAAAGACATTTTGTATCTGGAAGCTTTAAAAGACTATACCCGCATCATCACTCTTGAAAAAAAGCACTGCATTCTAAATTCTCTGGGCAATATTCTTCAAAAAAATACTTTTGATTCTTTTGTAAGAATCCATCGGAGCTATGCGGTTCCCCGCCATCTCATTCGGGGGAAAAACTGCCACGAAATAGAACTTGCCCATCATATCAGGCTTCCTATCGGCAGAACCTATAAGGATAACCTCTCCTTCTTTAAGCCTTAAAAAACAGTAGCCCACTCAGAAATTCACAAAAATGTTATTCGTCGATTATTTCTGCCGTTGGTCTATTTTTTTATCATCTCTTTCTGACAGGTTGTAATTTAGTCTTCCCAAAATCAACTCTGATAAAAATTAATAACTCAAAAACATCTCAACAACAGGCAGTCCGTAAATACGGTTAATTCTAGGAACACAAATTTTAATGCCCTTAGACCGAAATGGCAACTCTGAGAGAAATATAAGAATTTCTAAAAACTGATAGCCAAACTAGATTTTTCAATCAAAAAGAAAGTCCGCTACGATGCGGACTTTTTATATCGGAGCCTGAGATCAGTCCCAGTCTGCAGCCACAAATTTTATTGAATTCCCATTACCATCTGACAAAGTCAGAAAATGTCCTTCTATGGAATAGGTAGTCATCGTTTCTATTTTTTTCTGAAAAGCCGTTTCCAGATTCATATCCTGACAAGCTTTCATTGTGCTTATCCCTTTTGATATTTTTACTTTTCCTCCTTTTTTAAATTCTGAAGAAAAAGACATCCTGTTGCAGCCCATGTATGCGCTTGCCTGAATTTTTCCTTTTTCCATGTGGGATGTTAGGTTGAATTCCGCCTTATTTGCCATTAGCTGATCTTTGGTAAAACCGTCAAAAGACACCATCATCCACTGTCTTTGTAAGTAAGGATTTTTCTCCGGTACTGCAGTACAATTCCAGACAAGGCCTAAAAACAAAACCGTAAAAAGTGGTAAAAGCATTTTTTTCATGCGGATTATCATTCCATTTTCATACCAATCCGGGATAGAATCTCGTAAAAATTAGTAAATTAGCGACACAAAAATTATTTTATAAAATGAAAAGACTATTTCTACTATTCACTTTCTTGCTGGGCTTTGCTCAGATGAGGGCGGATGAGGGGATGTGGCTGCTTATGCTTATCAAAAGACTTAACGGTGTTGATATGCAAAAAGAGGGTCTTCACCTGACGCCTGAGGAAATTTATTCTGTGAACAATTCAAGTATGAAAGATGCTATCGTAAGCTTCGGTGGTTTCTGTACGGGTGAAATTGTTTCTGATAAAGGACTTTTATTTACCAACCACCACTGTGGTTACGGAGCTGTAGCTGCTGCTTCTACTCCTGAAAAAGATTATTTGAAGAACGGTTTCTGGGCAATGAAACAGAAAGACGAATTCAATGCAAAGGATCTTTACGTAAGATTCCTGGTAAGAATGGATGATGCGACTAAAAGAATCACATCCAAACTGAACAACAATATGACCGGCGCTGAGAGAAAGGCTATTATTGATGCTGAAACAAAAGCGATCCAGACAGAAAATTCTGAGAACGGGAAATATACAGTAGTTGTAAAGGATTTCTTCAACGGAAACGAATTCTATTATTTCGTATACCAGGATTATAAAGATGTAAGATTAGTAGGTGCTCCTCCTTCCTCATTAGGAAAATTCGGTGGTGATACTGATAACTGGGAGTGGCCAAGACATACTGCAGACTTCACGGTTTTCAGAGTCTATGCTGATGCTGCAGGAAACCCAGCGGAATACTCTCCAAGCAACGTTCCTTTGACGCCGAAGCACTCACTTCCGGTTTCTCTTAAGGGAATTAAGCCAGGTGATTTCTCAATGATCATGGGTTACCCGGGAAGAACAAACCGTTATCTGACTTCTTACGGAATTCAGCAGATGGTAAACAAAGACTATCCGGCATGGGTTGAAGCTTCTAAAGTAGCCATGGATGTTATGAAAAAATACATGGACAAGGATAAAGCAACTCAACTTAATTATGCTTCTCAATATGCTTCAGTAGCTAACTACTGGAAAAACAGACAGGGAACTATCGATGCAGTAGAGAAAAACGGTACGATTGCTGACAAGCAAAAGATCGAAGATATCTACAGAAAATGGTCTATCCAGGCTGGAAACGAAGAATATGACGGTATTCTGGGAGATATAGAGGCTTATTACAAGCAGGTATCTGAAAGAAATGTTGAAAGAAACTATGCAACACAGTTCTCAAGAAATGCAAAATATATTTCTCTTGCTCAAAAGGTAGGTTCTGTTCTTAAAGCTTATGCTGCCCAGGATATGCAGGGAAGATTGGCTATGAAGGCTAAAACTGAAGCGGCTATTAAAGAAGCTTATGAAAACTTCAATCCATCTTTAGAGGGAGAAATGCTTGCTGCTATGACAAGTCTTTACCAATCAAGAGTTAAAAACGCAGAAGTTGCTTCTGCTACGATTTTAGGTTTAGATGCTAAAACGGTTTCAAACCTTGCTTACTCTTCAATTTTTGCCAACAAAACTTCTGCAACGAACTTCCTATTGAATCCGGATGCATTGAAACTTGATGCTGATCCACTTTGGAAAGCAGCTAACGGAATTACTGCTGATCAAAAGATAAGCAATGAAAGATTTGTGAAAGTGGATGACAATTTTGCAAAAAACAACCGTCTTTTCTTAGCAGGTCTGATGAAGGCAATGCCTGAGAAGAAATTCTACCCGGATGCTAACTCTACAATGAGATTAACTTACGGTACTGTAGATAAACTTCCTATCAGAAATGACAGAAACTATTTCGGGGTTACAGACAACTATTACACTGATATGACCGGTCTTGTTGGAAAATACAAGAAAGGGGATGAAGAATTTGATCTTCCACAAAGAGTGATCGATCTTTACAACCTTAAAGATTTCGGACAGTATGCTGATGCTAAAGGATATATGCCTGTCAACTTCCTTTCCAACAACGACATTACAGGAGGTAACTCTGGTTCTCCGGTAATTGATGGAGACGGAAACCTTATCGGTATTGCTTTCGACGGAAACAGTGAAGCACTAAGCGGTGATATTGTATTCGAATCTGAATGGCAGAAAACCATCAACGTAGATGTTCGTTTCGTTCTTTGGACCATCGATAAATATGCTGGTGCAAGAAGATTAGTTGACGAATTGAAGCTTGTAAGAGACGCAAACACTCCTGCTGATACTAAAACTAAAAACTCAGGAACGACTACAACTCCTAAGAAAATAAAGAAAAAATAATCTGATCTGATTTATTTTTGAAAACCGTGAAATTAATTTTCACGGTTTTTTTATTTTTAATGATTAAAATATCAGTCATGAATCCTAAACCTATAAAATTCACCGCCATCATTAAACAAAATGGAGAAATGAACGCTGCTTATGTAGAATTTCCCTTCTCCGCAGAAGATATGTTCGGCAAAAAAGGACAGGTAAAAATAAAGGCTAGCTTTGACGATAAGGCTGAATACCGTGGAAGTCTTGTCAAAATGAAATCGGATTGTCATATTTTAGGACTGACTCAGGAAGTCAGAAAACAACTCGGAAAGACTTTTGGAGATGAGGTTTCCGTTTCTCTTATTGAAGATAAGGAATAGCGCATCGTTGAAATTGCAAAGGATATTACTTTGGTCTTTAATGAGAATCCGGAAGCAAAAATATTATTTGATAAGATGAGCTACACCCACAAAAAAGAATACATCCGCTGGATTGAAGAAGCCAAGAAGCCTGAAACGAGAGAGAATAGAAAGGTGAAAATGATTCAGATGATTCTGGATGGGAAAAGGGGAATATAATATTTCCTGAACTGTTAATAAATAATGGGGCTTATTTTTTAATTTCAGTTGTAATAGCATCCATCAAATCTTTTTTCTGTATTACAGAAGGATTGCCTCTTTCTGAGGCTGTAACAGCAGCGCGGCGTATAGCACTCACAATCTGACCACCTGTTACAGCAAAATTTTCAGACAGTTCTGCTAAAAAATCAGTATCCTGTAAAGCTTCATTCACTCGATTAAATTCCAGATATTGTTTCCAGAGCAACAATCTTTCCTGTACATTGGGTTTCACAAAGACAATCGTTTTGTAATCTTTATCATAAAATGTATTACCTTCCTGGCTTTCTCCATTAATAATAAACAATATGACTCCTTGATAATCTTTAATTTTTTCAATAAGAAATTCTGAAATTTCAGCATCATGGTTTCTGAATAAAAGGTAAGGTTCATGAAGTACAATAATCCATGCATTTTCTTTTGCTTTAATGAAAAAATCATTTAAATAATTCTTCATTTCACCAGGATTGTATAACGGTAGTTTCGGTGCATTTATTCTATAGACAACCTGTTTCAAAATCTTACCTAATAGACTCCCCGTGGTCGTTTTCCCCGTACCTAAAGGCCCATAGAAGGTTGCCCTATTAATTAACCAACTTAATATATCATTCTTTATCTGAATGATGTTTTCCTTAGTCTTGGAATTCAGAATAAGTTCATCCCAACCTAAATTGGTAAAAATCTTTTCAACAGGAAAATCATTTCCATCTGCGAATTGTGAACTTTCAGTCATATTGAAGTATTTGGTTTTCTAAGAACTGTATATTCTTATTTCAACAGTTAAAAAACAAATATAGAAAGATAAGTGTATAACATTACTACCAAAAAAAAGTAAGCAAATCCTTTTTTATATCTTTAATTTACCTTCCAGATACTGATCACTACCTCCATTTGTAACGGTTATAAAACCTTTGTAATGAGTCACTTTTATTCCTAAATCATTTTTTACCTCCTTAAAATAATCTGTTTCTTTTCTATTATCTTTCACCACATCAACAATCCACTGAAAAACAGCCGATTGCCCTGTTTTATTCTCAAATAACAAAGCATTTAATCTATTGATTTTTATATCTATAACGGTACTTTCATTTCCTACAAAGTCTTTATTTAATACAGTAAAATATTCCATAATTTTAAAGGTTGATATTTTGAATTTCTTTTGATATAATCGGAGAAAAGCCTTCTTTTATTTGGGTAAATATCTTTTTCTATGACGACAAAACGTGACGCATCATATACTTCCATAAAAAAATATTTTACTTTTTTGTCAGGATTTAAAAAAGGCTTCGACTATAGTTTCAACTACCAGTTATAACTATAAAAAAATAACTTTTATGAAAAAGACTTTTTTAAAAATCACAACAGCTATGGCAGGGATCATGGCAACATTTGCTCTTTCATCATGCAGCGATTCAGACAATGGAATGATGGATATGTCCTTTCAAAGAACGATTACCTTTGAAAATGTTGTTACTCCTAAAGATTTTGTGCAAAGCGGAAGCTTTCAGGGAACAGGAACTCCTCCGGTCATTATGCCCGGGCAGTCTGTATCATTCAAGTTCAGTGCAGGAAAAACCCAGGCTCTTATGTTTGCCACCATGTATGGCGCTTCAAAAGATTGGTTCTTTGCCTCTCAACAGCCAGGCATCAAGCTCTTCGACTCCAATGGAAATGCCATCACAGGTGATATTTCTTCAAGCGTGTTATTATGGGACAACGGAACGAAGGACAACATGACCGGACAACCTGAGAGCAAGCCTATCATGCAGGTTCCTAATGTCAATGCTTCACAATTGATGAAGCTTACTCTTACCTATAATGATGCAACTTCCGAATTTACTCTGACTATTATGAACACTTCCGGCGGAACAACTAATGAAACCCCTTTTTCTCCCGGGGTATGGGCCGTTTCCAACTATAATGGTACTCAATTACTGAACAGCACTCCATTCTTTACGCCTAATGCTTTATCAAATCCTGAAATCACAGATATTGCCCAAATGGGAAATATTGATAAAATGAAAGTAAAACTTATAGCCAATACAGGAATTATGACAGGGCTCTCTCCTGCATTGGTAGTCGTTTATCGCGGGGATAAAAATCCGATCTATGAATTGGGAAAAACAGATACCGGAATGGGATTGAAAGAAATTGCCCAGTTTGGTAATGTAACGAAACTTCAGAACAGCCTGAAATCGTTACCGAATGTGAAAGGTGTATATGTTGCGGGCAATGCACCTGTGCCACCAGGAAGTAAGGTAATGACAAATTTCAATGCTGATCCCGGAGACAAGATTGTCTACGCAACCATGTTTGGCTTTTCAAATGACTGGTTCTATGCCAATGAGCAAGGTATCGAGGCAAATGTAAAAGGGGATCTTACTTCAAAAACTTCCCTATTCGATTCCGGGACGGGAGTAGACCAATATCCTGGAGCAGGAAATCACCAGGCCTTATTTGGAGGTACTCCACAAAGTGAAAGTATGCCTGTTTCTAAAGTTGGAACACAATATCCGGTTCCTGCTGTACAGAATGTCATCAAAGTGACTGTAAACTGATAACATCATCCTGATTTTAATTGAAATCGCCCGGGCAGGAACTGCCCGGGCGATTGATTTTTCAAAAAGATCTTGATGTTAATTCTCAGTAGCCTCTACTTTCTTTCGTAATTAAAAATCATAGTTTTCCCAATTTCTGTAATTTATAATAAGAGTAAATATGAGCAGGAAAGAAAGCCAAAAATAGCCCACCCCACAAATAAAATTCCTTGAACATGAAGCTGCAGATGATTAAAATATAAACGATGAACGGAGCTGCAAAATAATAAACCCTTCCGTTTCTCTTACTAACCCAATAGAGCAATGATGAAAGATAAAGAACCGAAAAATTGGCAATGTACGACATAGATACCAGAACTCTTCCTCCCTGTCCGAGATCAACTCCTCTATATTGAAATTCTTCGCAAATCTGCAAAATAAACACGCCTAAAAAATAGCTTAAAAGATGAATTCCAAAGACATTATGGCTTCGGACCAGCAGAACGATCAGTATAATCGTAATAATAAATAATACAGTCATGGTTTTAGTTTAAAAAAATCAAAAATTTGCTATTTCCGAACTTTGATTTTAGAGTTGCTGAAAATACTGATAAAAGGTGTAATTTTAGTTTTTTATTTTCAACATAAAAGATTGAAAACACAAGATTAAAATGGGCGACTCTAATTTCAGTTATCTTTCGGACAGCGATCTGATCGATATAATCCTTGTAGATCATCACCGGTATGGGGAAGATTATCAGCAGGAAATTTTGAATGAATTGAAAAACCGGAATATTGATATTAGCAAGTTTGATAATGACAGCAGCTATATTCAATCTTTTATCAACGGTCTCCCAGACGGATGGAGCAGTGAAATCAAAAATATGTTTGATGAACTTCAAGCTTCAGACTGGAACAGGTCTATGCACATACAAGCCAAAGAAAAGTACGGATATTTTCATTTCTCGGGAGGAAATTTACCGGAAAAGTTCATCACAATTATCGAAAAACATAAAAGAATCATTGATAAGACCTGCTCGAGATGTGGTGGGAAGGAATATGTAGGTTCTAACGGTGGAGACTGGATTGAGATTTTGTGCAGAAAATGTGCTCAGAATGATCTGATTCCATATGGAATCTATAATATTTCAGAGAAAGGATTTAGTTTCCCGAAAATTGATGATTCGGATAAGGATTTAAGCTGGGCGGATATTTCTAATGTACAGTTCAACCTTTCAGAAGATGAGCAAGCCATTACTTTTGATACCAACAGGGTTGTCAAAAGATATTATGGTATAGAAGAGTCTTCATTAGTTTTTTATTTTTTACAAAATCTTAATTTTCTGAAGTTTATGATTGCTATTCCTGATCAGCTGTTATCTCCTTCTGATATAGAAAAAAGAACCCAATTTATCAATGCGCTCAAAAAATGTCATTTCTGTGACAAGAAAAGTTTGTATGCGGGAACCTGTAAATTATGTAGACGAAGCCTTGATTCCCTATTGTCTAGTTCTAGAAAGCACTATTTAAAGTTTTACAACAATATCCAGAATATTATTGATGAGGAAAGAGAAGATGTTCAGTTTTCTCTTGAGCATAACAATGAACTGAACTTCTTTTATCATAATGACTATTTTTTGGAATAAAACTGGCTCAACCATTCCAGAATTCACGGTCTAAGCTTCTGTACTGGATGGCCTCAGAAATATGATGAGAAAGGATCTTTTCAGATTCTTCGAGATCTGCAATCGTACGGGCAACTTTCAGAATTCTGTCATAGGCCCTTGCAGAAAGATTTAGCTTTTCCATGGCCAGTTTGATAAGGTTGAAAGAAGTTTCGTCCAGATCACAATAGGCTTCAATTTCTTTGGGACCAATCTGGGCATTGCTACTGATGTTAAGATTTTTATAGCGTTCATTCTGAATATCCCTTGCCTTCAAAACCCGTTCTCTGATGTCTTTGCTTTTTTCGCCCTTCCTTTTTTCAGAAAGCTGTTCAAATTCCACTTTCTGTACTTCGATATGAATGTCGATCCTGTCCAGAAGCGGCCCGGAAAGTTTGTTCATATATCGCTGCATTTCATACACAGAAGAAGTATTATTGGGATCATCAGGGAAAAAGCCACTCGGACTTGGGTTCATCGAGGCTACCAACATAAAGCTTGCAGGGTAATTTACAGTAAACCGCGCTCTGGAGATGGTCACTTCCCTATCTTCCAAAGGCTGTCTCATGACTTCCAATACCGTCCGTTTAAACTCCGGCATTTCATCCAGAAATAAGACCCCATTGTGAGCTAAGGAAATTTCTCCGGGCTGGGGATAACTCCCCCCACCGACAAGGGCAACATCTGATATTGTGTGATGTGGCGAGCGGAAAGGGCGAACAGTCATTAATGAAGCTTCTGTTCCTATCTTTCCTGCTACAGAATGAATTTTAGTGGTTTCCAATGCTTCTTTTAAGGTCAAAGGAGGAAGAATGCCGGGCACTCTTTTCGCCAACATAGTTTTTCCGCTTCCGGGAGGGCCTATCAGGATGATGTTGTGACCTCCCGCCGCTGCTACTTCCATCGCTCTTTTGGCCGTTTCCTGACCTTTTACTTCTGAAAAATCAAACGGAAAATCATTGATTTTTTCATGGAATTCTTTTCTGGTATCCAATACGACTTTCTCAATTGCTTTCCCTTCATTAAAGAAATCAATAACTTCTTTGATATTTTCTACGCCATACACCTCAAGACTATCGACAATGGCAGCTTCCCTCGCATTTTGAATGGGAAGAATAATTCCTTTAAATCCCTCTTCCCTTGCCTGAATAGCAATGGGAAGTACCCCTTTTATAGGCTGAAGACTTCCATCCAAAGAAAGCTCACCCATGATAATATAATTCTGGATTTCTTCGGCTAAAATCTGATCTGATGCCGCCAGAATTCCCACAGCGATACTCAGATCATACGCAGAACCTTCTTTTCTGAGATCTGCAGGAGCCATATTAATGGTAATTTTCTTTCCGGGAATCTTATAACCTACGTTTTTCAAAGCAGCGGAAATTCTGTAACTGCTTTCTTTGATCGCATTATCCGGAAGACCTACCAAATGGTATCCTACTCCGGTATCTACATTCACTTCAATGGTTATCGTCTGTGCAGCCACTCCATGAATGGCACTTCCATAAATTTTGATCAGCATGGTGTGTTTTTGAAGTAAATATAATTAATATGCTATTTTGAAAATCAGGAACTTAATTGGATTTTTTTCTATGGAAAAAGATATTCTGAAAACAATATTAAGAAAAATGGATACTGAGCTCTCTGCTTCAGTTTTATAGATACAAGTGAGGAACTGCTTTTTTTTCTTAACCTTTTTTAGGTAAATACGATCAACATATGTATAGTTTTCTTATCAGCCATCGGTCTACATTTGCTGCAAGCTTAAGAAAAATGAAATCTATATTAAACTTATCAGCCCTTTTCATGGGCTTTCTGGCTTTATCACAACATAAAACCACAAAAGAAACTACCTCAATTGTACATAAAAATCCAACAGCCATTTTTGACCCTACTCCGTTTGCCTTTTCGCATTCTGCAACTCCTACAAAAGCTAATGGCAAATATGTTTATATATCCGGGCAAAGCGGCGGGGAAGGTCTGAATCATCAGCTATCTGAAGATTTCAGAACCCAGGTCCAATCATCGCTTCAGAATCTGAAAACAGTATTGGCTGAATATAGTTTAGAGCCTAAAGATGTTCTTAAAATTACAATATTGATTGTAGATCATAATCAGGAAAAACTCAAAATTTGGACAGAAGAAACGAATAAAATCTGGAAAAATGATCAGCTTCCTGCAAGTACACTTATTCCGGTTCCAAAGTTAGCTTTGGATAATATGCTGATAGAGGTAGATGCTGTAGCATTTATTAAAGCGAAATAAAAATACAGCCTCAACAGACAAGGTTCTACGTTAATAGATTGCGCAGTAATAATATACCTTTGATAAAAATTAATGACAGCCCAATTTAAAAACGTCTAAAAACAATACGATGAAATTTTCAAGTGATTTAGTAATTTATGATTTAGAAGGAAGTTGCAAAACTTTTGGAAAAAATGAAATTCATGAAACGAATATCATAGAAATAGGGGCTGTAAAATTAGACAAGAAAACTTTTGAAATAAAAAGCGAATTCTCAATTTTAATAAAGCCAAAACATTTTCCAATTCTGCCTGAAATCACAGATATTACGAATATTACCAATGAAATGGTTGAAAATGAAAAATATTTTGATGAAGCTATTCCTTTGTTTTTAGATTGGTATGGAGAAAAAAATAAATCAACGTTAGCGGGTTGGGGTTTATATTATGACTTACCTCTTTTGAGGAAAGAATTTACGGAATTTGGATTTGATTATCATCAATACTTTGTTGGTGGAGGTTTTGACATCAGAGCACTGGGGATTTATTGGCTGGCCAAAAAAAACATCTCTACATCCGGAATTTCATTGGAAAGAGTTTTAGAAAAAATGAATGTAAAAGAAGATTTTAAATTTCATAGAGCATTAGACGATGCAAAAGCAACCGCATTAATATTACAACAAATTCTGAACGAAAAATAGTTGTCTGCTTATAACAAAGGTTGTACAATAGTGAGCAGAAAGTACATCATTCACGTTTTGTGATTCGGCAGATCTTTAATATATTATTACCCATTCATTTCTAAAAAATAAATTCAATCATTTGGTTATAAAAAGTCTTATTTTCGGGTCCCAAACTCAATAACCATGAAAAAACTATTTTTTGTATTGTACATGATCATCTTAGGCTGTGGCCATGGGGTAATGGCACAATCGAAAACTACGGAGACCAAGGCTGCTATGCTGAAGGTATTACGCAGCAAGCTCGCTAAAGGAACAGTTGAAGGGGGTGCTTCTAAAAAAAATGCTGAAAAATTTGCAGATTGCTTTACAAAAGAATTAAGCGAAAAACTGAACCTGGAAGAGCTTACCATTTTTTATAAGCTGAATACTGCAAAGCCTGCACAAATAAAAGAACTTGAGAAACAGGCTATAAAAATAGGTTTAAAGGAGAAAATGAAAACCCTGGGAATGTCTTGCGCATCTATCCTTCAATAAATCTATAATCTAACAGTTCATACCATTAAAAACCGGTACAAAATCAATTTGTACCGGACCCAACTATTATTAAACTAACGAAGAAATTAATATATCTGAATTCTGAATAAAAAATAAATTTAAAATCAAGAAGTCAGATGCCGAAAAGAAGAAGTTCTTTATTTGGGGTCTATAATGCCCCATACTTAACAAGGAGATATTGCTCTACACAAGTATTAAAAAAACATAACGCTCTGATCTTCTTCTACAGTACAAGGATACTTCTACTTCCGGCACCTATACTTCTTTCCCACAATCAAAATTTTAATATATTTCTGTATTCCAATTATTTAATCTTATTTTTTTATAAACCTGTTCTTATATTCTGTTCCGTCATCGCTTTTAGAAACAATGATATAATTTCCAGGGACCAGGTGGCTCACATCAATTGCCTGATTATACTTATGATCATTCTTTTTCATGATCAGTTTGCCGGACATATCGATGATGGTAATTTCTTTATAGTTTTTATCTGATTCTTTCCCGATATAAAGGAACTGAGCAGTAGGATTCGGATATACTTTCAGATTGTTATTTTTGGCTTTTACCTCTCCCGTTCCCAGATTGCTACAGAATTCCCAGTTCCCGAAGTTCAGCTCTACAAACGTAACCGGATCTAGCATATGACACTGTTCCGGACAATATTCTGTACAGGCATAAAATCCATACTTCCCATTCTGGGTAGCTACATAGGTATCTCCCTGAACCCCTGGAATAATGCAGGCATCATTAGGTGAAGGAGGATTACTCCCTGGAACACATCTGAACCAAAGGTGCTTAGCATATACCACAGGGAATATATCGTCAAACTGTACTGAAGCTCCGTTGCATACATTTATTGGTCCTGTATCCGTTTCTTCATAGGTTCCCGGAGTAAAAGTAGACATCATCGCTGGAAGTCCGTAAACGAATCCATCTGCAAATACAGCAGGACTTTCTGCAATACAGTCTCCTTCCACAACTGCTACTTTAAAATAGTTCAGCTGATCTCCGCCGTTAATAGTCAGCTGCTGTGATGTGGCTCCCGGGATAGCAACCCAAGGATTATTATTGGGAGTCTGCCAGGTCCATTCCTGTTTGTACCATTGATAAGAACCGAAAGCTTGTGTCGAAAGTACTTCATTTTCTCCATCACAGAACAGGATACTTCCAGCGATTTTTAGACCCAGCCTCGGACTGGTTATGGTAGGATTACACTGCGCCTTTATATTCAGAAAGCTGAATAATACGACGGCTAAAAAAATTAGTTTTGTTTTCATATATAGACATTTAAGTTGATTTTTCTATAAATATCCTCTACATTCAGTCAAGCAATAATCTGACTCCAAACTTTATATTAAAAAGGAGTGGCTTTTCTTTATACATTGTATTGGGAGCATTTTCTCCTTTGAAATGATAGCCTATTCCCGGCTCTGCATAAATCCCAAATTTATCTATGACTTTCAGCTGCACTCCAACCGCCGTATTGACAGAAAACTGCAAAGGCTTATGATCCAGCTTCTCCTTTATGGTTTCTTTCACCTCATCATTGACGATATAATTTGTTGTAATACTTCCAGATATAGGTTTCTCCAACAACATTCCTCCTGTAACATATCCTGTAAACCTCCCTTTCTGAATCACATTATAATTGACCTGAACCGGAATTCCCACATAGTGAACTACCTGATCTCCTTTGATATAATTACTTCCATTTCCTGAATGAAGCTCGGAAGCCAGTTTGGTATAATTCAGTCCCGTTCCTATTCCCCATCTTTTTCCCAGGTTATAATACAGGGACAATCCTAATGTAACAGGGACTTTATGCCTGATTCTGGCCTCTACCGGTTTGCTTTGATTGGCCAGTAAAATTTCTGTCAGAGGGTCTTCTTCATATTCTGTTGCACTCCATACTTGCTCAATATTCATAGGTTTCCCATCGATGGAAGCATATCCTGGAAACTGCTGTTCTGCTGAATTGGATGAAGCATTTCCTGTAAGCATACTCAACATCCATGATTTTTTTTGATGAAGCTTTGCCGTTTTCTCTTTCATCTGTTCAGCGTAGAGATTCTCATTTTGAGGCTCTTTCAAAAGGACTTCATCTTCTGGTTTTTCATTTACCGCCCCTTTTGAAGCTTCATCAGAAGAAACTATTTTTGGGTTTTCAGGATTCCCACCGGGGAAATATTTTTCTATATTTTCTGTTTTTCCAGTTTCTTTTTTATTATTTCCGGTTTCACTTCTCCATACGCTGTTAAAATTTCTTTTTCCCACAGTTTCTTTTACCTCATCTGTATTAAAAGCATTCTGAACTATAGAAGTTCCTGTATTCAAATGCATGTCTTCTTCAGCATCTGGACTAACTGGCTTTACCGGTTTGTTCCGAGCAGCGTTTTTCCCAGCATCTTTTGTATGATCTGCCCTATTTTCAGAAAGCATCTGATCTGTTTTATTGTCAGGCAATAACTTCATGGTCAGAATAAGCAGTACAATGGCTGCAGCAATACCTCCTATACGGTATAGCAGTGATCTTTGCCCCATATCCGAATTTCCTGTATCTCCCATTTCAGAAGTCTTATCTGATTCGGAGGCTAAACTGAAAACAGCTCCTTTTTCTTCTTCTCCGGAGAACAGTTCGTCTCTGATGTCATCCCACAGCCCATCAGGAATATCTTCTTCATGGTCTTCCATTCTGCGGCGCAGGCTATTTAACCATTCATTATTCATACTTGTGCTTTTTTTGACATTTTAAACTCTTTTATTTTCTGAACAAGCAATGCTTTTGCTCTGTGAAATTGCGATGCGGAAGAGTTTTCTGCAATTCCCAGGAGTCCTGAAATTTCTTTATGGCTCTTTTTCTCAAACACATACAGATTGAAAACCGTTCTATAGCCTTCCGGAAGAGATCTGATCATTTTCATAATATCCTCCTGTGGTACTTCTTCAAAATCCGGTTCTTCCTCTTCCGGAATATCAGAGAGATCCTCCACTTCCACAGCAGATCTGAAGTCATTATTCCGCCTGATGTATTTCAAAGATTCATTCACAACAATACGGGTCATCCAGGCTCTCAAAGATCCATTTCCCCGGTATTCAAAAGATTCTATCGAGCGGAACATTTTGATAAAACTGTTTTGAAGAACATCATGAACATCTTCTTTCTCAGCGATATACCGTGAACACACATAGGTCAGATTTCCGGAATAAGCTCCAAAAAGCTCTTTCCAGGCTGCTTCCTCTTTTTTCAGAAGCTGCTTTACTAAAATCTGTTCTTTGTTCTCACTCATATACTGCTACCGTAGCTCTTTCAATATTGCCCCTATTGGCAGGGCAAAAATAGATTGCATCTTTTAAAACGCAATCCATTTATGATCATATCTATTGTTAATTTTTTATACAGAATGGGAAGTTATACTCAATCACCTCATAAGGGGTAAGTAACGTCCCATCTACTGTAATTTTTTCTGCCATGACAGCAAATCTTAGCGACCTGTCCATTCCCACATAAAATCCTTTCTGCTTCGCTGTCATTACAACAACAGTTTTTTTATTTACTCCATCCACAGGAATCTGCAGTTCCAGTATCTTAGGGGCAAAAGTCAGCTCCACTACATTACTGGCTTGGTTTACTGATGCAGTATACTTAAGGTCATATTTCACTTTTCCAATTGCCTTTAATGCGGCTTCTGTTTTTATCGGATCTTTTACTACTGTTTTTACAATTTCACTGATGGGAAATTCTGCAAACATAATGGTGTCTTTTTTTACTTTAAAATCTCTGACACTTTCTTTTCTGGTGCTTCCCTGTACGGTAATCAGTTTTCCTTTATAATTTCCGCTCATTTCTTCCAACTTCACCGGTGGTACATCCGGTCCGTCGGTATTGCATGAGGATAAAGTAAATCCTACCAATACGATTACAACTGCTATTAGAAATCGGGGTACTGTAAATTTTTTCATTGCATTATTTTTTCATTGAACATTAATTATTTTCGAGTACTCAATTATATAAATCACTCATTTCAAAAATCTTGCATGCTTTTTTAAAAAAAAGATGATCACTTTTCATAAACAACTGATTTTAAGCGAATAAAAATCACATAACGTTGAAAGTTTTTTAATAAAAACCTATCCAATCTTCAGTATTCACATTTCATAAGGTTTTACCTTCTGCTCAATCTTATGAATCTATTTTCTCTTCTTCTACCTAATTACCGGTAGAAAAAAACCGCCAGCTTATGGTATTGTCTCCATTATCTTAAGCCCGCTACATTTGTAAACAGAAAATGCAAAATAGTAATGGGTATGAACATTCAAAACACAAGACAAATTATTTCAGGATTTCTAATGGTAGCTCTTTCAACTGCCATTTTCACCGCATGCAGTAAAGATGATGATGCTACTGCCAAAGCGAATATGAAGTTTACTATTACTGTAAACGGAGCAGATTCTAATGATCAGATAGATTTTCTCGTAAGCGCAGGAAATCACGACGCTAGCCAATACGGAAGCCCAGTCTGGAAGATGAATGGGGCCACCCAGGGGAATGAAGACGATATAGCACTCGAAGTCAGTAATTTTACAGGAAACACAAAGACCTACGTATTTGAATCTGTAAAACCATTTGATTTCTCAAGCCTTCATGTCGCTGTTTCCAATTTCGACGGAGCTCCTATTTCTGTAAGCTATAAAGCAGAAGTTGGCGGAAATGTGGAAACCAATGAGAACAGATCTGTCGTGGCAGGCCAGACGTTTATTAAAGATTACTCTTATCAGGCCAAGTAGTTTTCATCATCTTCATTATTTACGATCAGTTTTTTGGTAAAAACACAAATATTTAAGCAAAAAAGGAAGCTACACCTGTAACTTCCTTTTCTGCATTTATTTACTATTTATATTTATTGTACACCACCTCCAAGGGCTCTGTAAAGATCCACCTCAGCATTTAGCCTTTCAAGGGTAACATTGATGACTTCAAGATCGTTCTGAAGTTTATTGTTCTGAGCTGTGATCACTTCAAGATAAGTGGCCATACCGCTTTTATACAGTTTAAGAGCATCATTGATGCCTTTGTCTAAAATGGCTGTTCTCTGGTCTAGAAGCTGTAATCTTTCTGATGTCCCTTTAGACTTTGCCATAGCATCAGAAACTTCTCCCACGGCAGTCATTACCGACTGTTTAAAATTAATAGCTACCTTTTCCTGTTCGATCAGGGCCGTTTCATAAGCGGTTTTTAATTGCTTTTTCTGAAAGATCGGAGCCGCAAGATTCGCTGCAATCGCTTTGGTAATAGATCCCGGTATATCAAACCATGAGCTGAATTTATTGGAGTTTACTCCTATCTGTGGGCTCAGGCTGATACTTGGATACATGGCTGCTTTTGCCAATCCAGTTTTTGAATTCAGGCTGATCACATTAAATTCTGCAACTTTCAGGTCTGGTCTTCTACTCAACAGCTGTGCAGGAAGTCCTTCCGAAAGTTTATTTTCAGGGATCATTGTTTTCAGATGACCTTCTCTTTCGATCTTATCCGGATATTCACCACAAAGGATACTCAGCGCATTTTCCTGAACGGAAATATTCTGTTTAGCCAGCGGAATCAGCAATTCAGCGGTTTTCTTCTGTGCCTCCGACTGCTGTACCGCCAATGAATTGATCTGTCCTGCTTTGAACTGAAGATCCATCATTTTAAGGGTATTATTGCTCAGTTCAATGTTCTGCTCGGCAATCTTCAACTGTTCGTCTAAGCTTATCAGGTTATAATAAGCCTGGGCTACCTGAACAATGATCCGGCTTTTTACAGCATTTAAATTTTCTTTCTGAGCAAAATATTCAGCGGCCGCGGATTCTTTCTGCATTTTGGCTTTCCCCCAAATGTCCACTTCCCATGAAAGTCTGAGGGCAGCACTGAAGTCATCCATATATTTGGTTCCTACAAACTGCTCATTCAGAGAGCCATTAAGGGTGTTTGTAGAAGCCCAGCTTCTGTTGGCTCCTGCGGTAAGATCCAGAGTAGGCATCAGAGACAGCTTAGCCTGTTTATAGATCAGATCCAGTTGTTCGATGTTTTTCAATGCTACATTCACCTCGGTATTTCTGGTGAGTGCTTTATCAATTAAACCTATCAGCTTAGGGTCTTTGAAAAAGGTCTTCCATGGAAGTACTACCGTATCTCCCGTCACCTGCACAGATTCTTTATAAGTCTCCGGAACCTGCAGATCTGTTCTCGTATAGGGTTTCCCCACGGCACAAGACACCAGTACTGATGCCAATGCGCCTGATATAAGGAAATTCTTTATATTAAATAGTCTCATTTGTCAATTGATTTTGTATTACAGGATACTTCTTTTTGGATGAAAATTTCTCGTCCAGATACTGAAAGAACATGTACAGTACAGGGATTACAAATACTCCCAGAACCACTCCGCTCAACATTCCTATGGCTGCACTTACGCTGATTGATTTGTTTCCTGAAGCCATTCCGCCCGTGGAAATCATCAATGGAATCATCCCTACAATAAAGGCCAGTGAAGTCATAATGATCGGTCGCAGCCTCGCTTTTGCTCCTTCCAATGCTGAATCCAGAATAGAAAGCCCTGCTTTTCGTCTTTGGACGGCGAACTCCACAATAAGGATCGCATTTTTGGCCAGCAACCCGATAAGCATGATCAGTCCTACCTGTACATAGATATTGTTATCCAGTCCTATGGCTTTGATTCCAAGGAATGCCCCTACAACTCCTGTCGGGATGGAAAGCATTACAGCCAGTGGAAGAATATAACTTTCATATTGCGCTGCCAAAAGCAGATATACGAAAAGTAAACAAAGCCCAAGGATGACCACCGTCTGGTTTCCTGCTGATTTTTCTTCTAAACTTAATCCTGTCCATTCATAACTGTAATCAGAAGGCAGTTTGTTCAATGTAGGTTCAATTTTATCCATCAAAGCTCCGTTACTGATTCCTGGTTTTGGTACCACATTGATGTTTAATGAGTTGTAAAGGTTATATCGCTGTACAGATTCCGGACCGTATACTTTTTTCAAAGTGATCAACGTATTGGCAGGAACCATATCGCCTTTGTTATTTTTCACAAAAATATCGTTAAATGCCTGCTCGTCCATTCTGAAGACCCCGTCAGCTTTGATGTTGACTCTGTAGAACTTTCCGAATCTTGAGAAGTTCTGAGATTGGTCTCCGGAGAAATAAGTCTGTACGGTTCCTAATAAATTAGCAATACTTACTCCCAGCTGTTTTGCTTTATCTTCATTCACTTCCAGTTCCAGTTGCGGATAATCTGCTCTGAACATGGTATAAGCGTAAGCTACTTCCGGCACCTGCATCAGTTGCCCAATTACATCATCTGCTTTCGCTTTAAGGGCCTGTGGATCTCTCGCCATACGGTCCTGAAGCACCACTTCAGCATCATTGGTCACTCCATATCCTTCTACCGGTGGCATTCTGAAGCTCATTACGCTCCCTTCTTTGATCACAGACAGTTTTTCATTCACAATGTTCATGATCTCATCGATATTCTGAACAGCTCCTCTTTCTTTTTTAGGCTTTAATTTCACAAACCCCATTGCATAAGCTGGTCCGGCACTGTTACTTAAAAGGTTAAATCCTGTAATGGATGTATTTTCCTGAACAGCATCTACTGTTTTTAAGATCGCATTGATCTTATTGGAAACTTCCGTTGTTTTGGTAAGCCCTGTTCCCGGTGGCATACTTAATGAATAGATGAAGAATCCGTCATCTTCCATAGGAACAAAACTCTTGGTAGTACTCGTCATCAGCCAGGCAGACAGACCTATAATTCCTGCTACCAATCCTGCTGCGATCCATTTTCTTCCAATTAAAAATTTTACTCCTTTTGCATAACGGTTGGTCATATTATTGAAACCTGCATTAAAGGCTACCGCAAATCTTTGTCCGAAACCTTTAGGTTTTCCTCCTTCTTCTGCATGATGGTTTTTCAAAAACACAGCACACAAAGCCGGCGTCAAAGTAAGAGCGTTCACCGCAGAAATAATAATCGCAATAGCCAGTGTATAGGCAAACTGCTTATAGAATAATCCTGCAGAACCTGACATAAATCCGATCGGAATAAATACCGCAGACATAACCAGGGTAATGGATATAACCGCTCCTGTAATTTCTCCCATCGCCTTATGAGTAGCATCTCTTCCTGAAAGGTCTGTTCCTTCCATATTACTGTGTACAGCTTCTACGACGACAATAGCATCATCGACGACAATCCCGATGGCCAGTACAAGGGCGAAAAGGGTCAATACGTTGATCGTAAATCCTAATACAAGAAGGAAGAAAAACGTACCAATAATCGCTACCGGAACTGCAATCGCCGGAATAATGGTTGACCTGAAATCTTGTAAAAAGATGAATACCACAATAAATACCAGGATAAAAGCTTCTATCAACGTAGATTTCACCTGTCCTGTCGCTTCATCCAACCTTTCTTTTGTACTCATTACCTTGGTATATTTGATACCCGGAGGAAATGATTTTGAAAGCTGGTCAATGGCTTTATTGACTCCTATTTCTATTTCATTGGCATTGGAGCCGGTCGTCTGCATAATAGCTACAGTAACGGCATTCTTACCATTGGAAAGGTTATCTCCGGTATTGTTGATCGACCCAAATTCTACACGGGCCACATCTTTAAGCCTGATGACATTGGTTCCATCATTTTTAACGACGATGTTTTCATACTGTTCCGGCTTGTTCTTTTTTCCTTTATATCTGATTACATATTCTAATGCAGCATTAGATTCTTCTCCCAATTTACCGGGTGCAGATTCCAAACTGTGGTCTGCAATGGCATTGGAAATATCTGAAGGCTCTAATCCATAAGAGGACATTTTCTGAGGATTCAGCCAGATTCTCATTGAGTAATCTTTGATCCCGAAGATCTGCGCCTGTCCTACTCCTTTCACCCTTTTGATCTGTGGAATAAGGTTGATATTAGCATAGTTCTGAAGGAAAGTTTCATCATACTGCTTATTGTCTTCCGTATAAATATTGAAGATCAATACCATACTGTTCTGCTGTTTGGAAGTGGTCAACCCCATCCTCACTACTTCCTGTGGAAGGATCGGTGTGGCCTGCTGTACCCTGTTTTGCACGTTGACGGCAGCCTGATCGGCATTCACGCCCTGTTTGAAGATCACAGAAATGGTAAATGTACCGTCATTACTTGCCGTAGACTTCATGTAGCTCATGTCTTCTACCCCGTTGATCTGTTCTTCCAAAGGTGTTACTACGGAACGGATCACTGTTTCACTGTTCCCTCCCGGATAAGATCCTGAAACAGTAATGGTAGGCGGAGAAATATCGGGGAACCTTGTCACCGCCAGCTGATTGAGTCCTATAATCCCTAAAATGACAATGATAAGGGATATTACCGTCGCCAGTACCGGACGGTCTATTATCTTTTTTAGCATTTTCGAATGTTCTAAGAATGATTATATAATTATTTTGAAGGAGTCACTTTGGCCACTACTTTAGCTCCGTCTGTAAGAGCATCTATTCTGTTGACAGCCACTTTATCACCTGCATTTACTCCTTCTTTTACAAAGTAATCCTGAGATGTACCTCCAGATACCTGAATCTGGGTCATTTTCACTTTATCTTTCCCATCCAGTTTATAGACAAAAAATTTATCCTGAATATCTTTTACGGAAGTTTTCGGAAGGGTAACCACACTATTCAGAGCGTTATAGATCATTACTCTGGCAGTACCTCCTGCGCGTAATAATTTATCCGGATTCTGGAAAACAGCCTTCATCTGGATACTTCCTGTATTTCTGTCGAAGTTTCCGCTGGCGTTTTCAAGTCTTCCTTTGAAGGAATAGGTTGAACCGTCTGCCAGAATCAATTCTACATTTTCTGCATTGCTCCCTGCCGCTGCTCTGCTGTGAGCAATAAAATCTGCTTCATTCATAGAAAAATATACATTGACGGTATTGATATTGGAAAGTGTTGTCAGTGGTGACGGATCTGAAGGGCTGATCAGGTTTCCTACTCTGTTCGGGATTCTGCCTATATAGCCACTCACCGGCGCTTTAATGTAGGTAAAATTGGCATTGATCTTTGAAGATCCCAGTGATGACTGAGCCTGGGCAACCTGTGCGGAGGCTGCTTTATAACTTGCCTGCGCTGTTTTCAGCTGCATATCAGAAACCACTTTTCCTTCTACCAGAGGTTTTAGTTTTTCCACTTCAAGCCTTGCGGTTTCCTGGGCAGCCAAAGCGGCTTTCAGAGCCGCTTCATTGGTATTAACCTGCTCATTGTACACCGATGGGTTAATTCTGAATAAGGTCTGCCCTTTACTAACATATTGTCCTTCTTTGATATATACTGCTTCCAGGTAGCCTGTTACCTGTGCTTTAATGTCTACATTATCCTGCCCTTCTATACTTCCCGGGTATCCCGTAGAAATATCTGCATCCCCGGATTTCACCTGAATGAAGTCGGTAGGCAATGCCTGCTGCATCTGTGCTGCATTTTCCTGAGCATTTCCTGAGCCGCAGGAATAGAGTGTCGCTGCTGCTATAAGTGAAAGTGCCATATATCCTTTTCTGTAATTCATAACATTGGTCTTTAAATTTTACAGCAGCAAAATAAATTCATATAACAGGGATATTCATACAGAAATCGGGTGAAGCGTAGTTAATCGCAGGTGAAACGTATGATACCAAAAATGAAAGGAAAACTTCTATTTCGGCCTTTAAAATCAATAAAAAAAGGACTTTTTCGGTTGGATATTAAAAAAATACGGTTGGTCTTCCAATTTATACGGTTCGCTTTCAAAACGATCAGCTGAGGTTATTTACCTGCATAATTTCGCAGTATCGAAACATTAAAAAAACAGTCAATAATTTAAAATTTTATCAAATGAAAAAGTTTTTAGCGATCACGGCCCTTGTATTAGGTTTGGGAGTACAGGCACAGCAGACAAAAGAAACAAAAAAAGACTCCGGAATAGAACTGATTCCTAAAGCAGGGATCAATATAGCCAATCAGTCGATCAAAAATGTGAACGGGGAAAAATCCAAAACGTCTTTCCAGGCAGGCTTGGGTGTTAATATACAGACGGGGGTAAAGAATTTTTCTGTGCAACCGGAGGTTAATTTTATAAGCAAGGGAACGAAGTTTAAAAATAGCTTCGGAAATCAGACTTATAATTTCAATTATATAGAAATCCCGGTATTGGCAAAGTACAGCTTTGGTCCGGTATATGTGAATGCTGGTCCTTCCATCGGATTCCTTATGGGAAAGAATGACAGGATCAAAGCGGCTTATGGTAAAACCAAATCGATAGATTTCGGATTACAGATGGGAGCTGGTATAGCATTTCCTGCAGGTCCCGGAAAAATAATTGTAGACGGAAGATATAATTTAGGATTAAGCAATATCTCTGATGAAAAAGGAATGGATGTAAAAAACAGAGGTTTCGCTATTTCTCTGGGATATGCAATTCCTTTATAGTCTATAACTCATAGCTTTTCTTTATATCAGTATCCCTTCATGAGCAATTCTTGAGGGGATTTTGGTTTGTAGAAGGTTGGAAACTGGAAGAGGGAGGCTGGAGGTTACTATTGTGCAAAAAACTTCTAATGGTCTTAAAGAATTTTAAAGTTCATTAAAAGTATGAATTAAAACAGACCATAATCTCTTCTATGCTCCCAACAACTTGCTTCTTCCAGCCTCTATCTCCCTTTCATTAATAATCCATCCAGGATTTGAATATGGAGGCTTTTTCTCTGCTTACGATCACTTCCATTTCAGGTTGTTTTCTCAACTCGAGTTTTAGTTTTCCATTAAAGTGATTAAAGATCTGTTTTACAGAATCAATGTGGATGATAAACTGTCTGTTGGCCCTGAAAAAGAATTTGGGATCCAGTTGTTTTTCGAGTTCTTCCAGAGTTTGCGGTACATTTTCAACGACACCGGTGTTCAGCATGGCTTTACTGATCCCCAATTCTGTATAGAAATATAAAATATCTTCTGCAAGAACCGTTTTATAGCCATCTCTATGCACAATCAGGAAGCGTTTTCTGTAGTCTTTCGGCTGGATATAATTAAGAAGCCCTTCAATAGCCGTTCCCACAACCGGAACAGCTTCCATAAAGGTTTCATAGCGTTTCAAAGCAGCATCGAGCTCTTCTTCTTCAATTGGTTTCAGAAGATAGTCTATACTGTTGTATTTGAATGCCTGCACCGCATATTCATCATATGCTGTGGTAAATATTACTGCACTTTTGACTTCATGTTTGTTGAAAATTTCAAAGCTCAGCCCGTCTGCAAGGCGTACATCCATCATAATAATATCCGGAACGATATTATTTTCGAGCCAATGTACTGTTGAGGTGATCGAATCTTCTACGGAAAGGATTTCAATATGGGGTCTGAGCTTGAGCAGCAATCTTTTCAGTCTGTCTGCATTGGGCTTTTCATCCTCAACTATTAAAATTTTATTAATCTTCATATCAATGGAAGTTTTACAGTAAATTTATCTTCGGTTTTTTCTATTATCGGTTTTGCATATCCCAGGATCTCATAGCGTGAAATAATATTGGTAAGCCCAACTCCTGAGGAATCCGGCTTATTGATCAGCGGTAAAAAGGTGTTGGAAACGACAAGCTCGCCTTCTGAATTGGTAAAGACCTGTATTTCCAAAGGATTGTTTTTTGAAGTCTGGTTGTGCTTGATGGCATTTTCAACCAATAACTGCAAGGATAACGGTAATGTATACATTGATCTGTATTCTTCCTGAACATCAATTTTTAATATCACCCCCTCCCCGATTCTTTTTTCAATCAGAAAGATGTAAGAATCTAAAAACTTCAACTCTTCTTCTACAGCAATAATATCTTTCCTGGAATTGACTAGCAGATACCGGTATACTCTGGCAAATTTTTCTGAATATTCATAGCCCATCTGCTGATCTTCGAGAATAAGCTCAGACAAGACACTCAGGTTATTAAAGATAAAATGCGGATCAATCTGCAGCTTAAGTGCCTGAAGTTCTGCTGCCATAGCCGCCTGCTTGTGTTTGGAGGCTCTCAGCTTGTGCTGTGCTGCTTCTACAGCTGTTTTTTTCCAGTTCTCTAATAAATAATCCACGGTATTAAATGCGCTGATAATAAGCGATATTACAATATTGGTTGCGATCCACTGTCCCAATAAGGTGTATTCTTTCCGGTAATCCATTTCCGGTAAATTGTCTGTGGTACCATCAACGATAGCGTTGATAATCATAACGATCAGAACACTTCCCACAATCTGAAGAAACCCCTGAATAAGCAATCTTTTTATCGTCCTGTCTCTCCAGGGAAGCAGCTTATTGAGGGTCATGTCGATCAGGATACTTACTTCTGAAATGATGACTGAAAAGAGAAGAACCCACAGGGTATCTTCAATGATCATCTGCAATGGGGTATTAAGGTATCCCTGCCAGACCGGATCAAAAGGATCTATCAGATAGGAAAAACCACAAAAGGTTACGACTGCTACTGCCCAGATCACCAGCCTTCTCTTCATGGCTGAAAGAATCTTCTTATTCCGTACTATATTTTTCCTGATGGAAGCAATCCTATTCATATCGGGACTTTGTGAGTGTAAATATAGAAATAGATTTTATATGCCTCTGTCCTATTTTGGACGAGACCGCCAAAACAAGACCTGAACCGTAAAATAGAAGGCTTAAAATGGAAGCTAACGTTTCATCACCTGAAAAAGACATTTCATCATCATTTTATGCAATGTCACCCTATTTTTATGGTCACGCGAAGATTTCCTACCCTAGTTTTGTCTTATCAAAATCAGGTACAATGAAAACAATAATTGTCTGCACAGATTTTTCCCGGGAAGCTGAAAATGCCACTCATTATGCTGCTTCTCTCGCTAAGGAGAACCAATATAAAATGGTCCTGTTCAACTTACAGAGTATTTCCATCCATGCATTGAATGCCCAGGCTTCTGCTGATTTTTTCTATGAACAAACGCTTAAAAATCAAAAAAAGCTAGCTGATAAAGCTACTGAAATCAATACATTGTATGCGATAGAAACGGAATATTATCTGGCATCCGGCAATTTCATTGAAGAGCTCAACCAATGTATACAGGCTTCCGGCTGTGATTTTATCATCATGGGAATGGCAGAAAAGACCCTTGAACAGAGATTGCTCGGGAATACCGTCATAAAAGCCATCCACCGGATCAAAAAACCGATTCTGATCATTCCGGGGCATATAGAATATACAGGCATCCGAAAAATGCTTTTTGCCTATGATACCCACAAATGTATGAGCTGGTCTGCGATGAATGACATTTATTATTTCATCAATGAATTCAGTTCTGAGATCGAGGTCTTCAATGTGAGTGAAAGTATAGACGATTTTGCAGAGGTTATCCATGACATTGATCTGAATTCCGGATATGATATGGATGACATTAAATACAGTTTTAAAATGATACAGTCTATGGAAATCGTAAAAGCCATTGAGGAAGAAGTAAAACTCACCAATGCCGATCTCCTGACTATGATCCCTTACCGGTACAATCTTGTGGAATCTCTTTTCCACCGAAGTAAAACAGCTATAATGGCTTATAAAAATAAAGTACCATTGCTATCAATCCCCCTAAACATAGATTAAGAATCAATAAAAATCTGTACACATTTGAATTATCCTTTTTTGCCCGTCAAGGCTAAATTTTACACTTAATCTTGTTTAACAGGACCGAATTTCCCTTTTCGGTCCTGTTTTTATTTCTGAGCCGATACTTCAATAAAATCTGGTATTTTATCTCAATATTAATTGTATTTTTATCCCATTCATTTCAATAAAAAAAACTATGATAACCCGTATTTCTGTCTTCTGTAAGTATCTCATGATCTGCCTGTTATTTTTCGGAAGTATTTCATTGATTGCCCAAACAACGAATGCCTCTAAAGAGAACAAGAAACACTGCCAGCAAAAAATGAAACTGTTTTCTGATAAGATCATATTAACATTGAATCAGCTTGAGCATCCTATTCAATCCGAAATCATCATCGACCCCACCCATTTCAACATCAGAACGATTGTTCAGATTCCCAATAAGCAGGACAAGAAGGTCACGGACTTCACCATTAAGGAAATCAAATGTGAGATGAACGAAGACATGACCTCGGGACAGATTATGTATCTGGTCAAAAATGACAATCCTAAAAGTAAAGTTACCAATAGCGGTTTTATTCTGAAAGCCACTCAGAAAGGGCTCACTTTTTCAAATACTACCGACTCTCCGGAGGATACTGCTGTTGCTTCTATTTCAAAATATGAGATCTTAGAATAATCTTTATAACAAAAAAATCTTCTACGTTTGAACACGTAGAAGATCATCCTTAATAAATATAAATCCTATCAGGACATCAAAGTCATTAATGCCTGATAATAATTTTCTTGTAATTCATCCTCTCCATTGAGGAATAAATAAGGTTCAATCAGCTCCAGTTCCATCAGATGAAATGAATTGTTGATCAAAACACCGTCTACTCTAGCATACAGCACAGGTTGAGGTAAACTTTTCAAATAAGCTCCGGCCTGCCCGATGTGTAAAGGATCGGGAACAGGGTAACTGATCCTTCCCCCATGATAATGCTGTACTCTGAAATCTCCCTGTTTAGGGGTTTTCAATGAGCAATGACTGTATTTTCCGTTGAAAAACAGGAATGACCATTCTCCGTTTTTAATTTCATCCACAAAAGGCTGCACCATGTAATCCTGCTCTTGCAAAAGCTGCTCAATATCAGCTGAGCGTTCATTATAGTCATTTCTATTGACAGTAATGGTATTTTGTGCGCCTGCACTTACGCAAGGCTTCACGACTAACTTTTCGGCACCAAAATGATTAAAAAAACGATCATTAAATACAGAGCCTTTTTCGAGATACTCAGCAGGAATTACCGGAAGTCCTTTTTCAGCAATGTTTTTCAGGTAGTGTTTATCTGAATTCCATCTGATAATTTCAACAGGGTTTAATACTTTCACGCCCAGCTCTTCAAGATGTTCCAGCCAGTTCAGAAATTCACCAAGGTGGTTGTGGTAATCCCAGGGAGACTTGATAATGACCACCTCAAAGCTCTTCCAGTCTGTCTCCGGATCATTCCAGATTGCAGAGACAACGTTGAGCCCTTTATTGAGTAAGAAACTGATAAGTTCAGCATCTTCATCATGAGTCACTCCCTGAGAAAGTCTCGCCTCTGTTTTATACCCTGCTAATGCGATTTTCATACTAACGTTTTAAAATGATCAATGAGGTAAATTTCGGAAAAACAAAAGAACGGATACAGACACAGATTCCTCTATTTTAAAGGATACAATTGTGCTGTTTTTTTATTTAAAATGCAGGAATACTTATTAACCAGTCCTAATATTTAACGCCTGTCATACATTCACAAAGCCACGCTCTATCTGCAGGTATTTACAAAAAGTATAATTTCTATCCTTCTGAATATCAAAAAGTCGTAATTTTAATATAGGATAAAAACAGTGTTTTCACCCTTTTTTATAGTTGAGCCATTAGCTAATTTTGTTCAATAAAATTAAAAACCATAAAAATGAAAACTTACTTTTTCACCAAAACTGCAGGTCTTCTTTGCACAGCATTGATTCTCTTTTTTTGCCTGCTAAGCTGCACCCGATGCTCTGAACCTCCAAAAGAACCCGTAAACGACAGTTATAAAAAGAAACTGATCACTTATAATGAAGCCCGGGTTCTTTATGATGAATATTCCAGAACCAATGATCTTATCCTTACCAAATACCGGAACGGTGAACCTGACTCACGATGGTATTGGTTTTCACTGGAAGAGATGGAAGGCTACATCAAGTACGTAAAAGAAAATGCCAAAAAACAAAATCTGAAAAATGTAGGAATCAGGATCTATATGGGAAAATATCCTGTCAACCACCCCAAAAACAAGATGGCAAAACCGGAGTATGCAGGCTATCAGACTATATTTCTGGTCCCTACCTCACAAAAAAGGAAAAAGGATAATGTAAAAACAATGTCCAGAACTACGGCACCGGAAGAAAATATGAACGTGGAATCTATAGATCCTATGAATATGACCAATCTGGCTCCCCCACCAAAAGCTTCAGCGACTACAGGTATGCAATAAAAAAACAAAGCTATGAACTGGAATATTGAAATAGGGAAACAGCTAACTATGGTCATATCCATTGTAGTCATGGTTTTAATGATCATAAAGTATAGAAAGACCGGGAAGGAGAATCTATTTTTTATCATAGGGTATCTGTTGTCCTCTCTTATTGATATTTTTTGTTATTTCTACTTCATGCTGACGGGTTTGCCTACGGATATATTCTATGTAATCGGTTTTTTGATGATTGTATTTTTTTTGTATCTGCTGTATTATTATCAGTTGTTGTACGTTCCAGTGCTCAAGAAGATACAACTCATCATCTTAGCTCTTTTTATAATCAATATTGCTGTCATGCTGTACCAGGAAGATGATCTGCTTCACCATTTTTCTTTTACGATGCTGTATGTAGACATTCTTTTGCTTTTATTTTCAATTATTCTGTTTCTGTATCAGACTTTTAATTCGGATAAGATACTGGGGATCAACAATTATTTACCTTTCTGGATTTCAGTGGCTTTACTGATCTTTTTTATAGGAAGCATTCCGATCTTATTTTTCAGAGCTACGGTTTCGGAGAGTATTTACTTCTTCATTTTATTTATGTTGAATCTGATCAGTAACGGGATCATTATATTCGGGTTGGTCTGGAACAAACAGGACAAAATCAGATAAATACGCTTAGATATGGAAGAGAATAATTTGGTTATTATCTTTACAGTTACTCTATTCATCATTGTTCTGACAATGATCTTCATCTATGCGGTGTTTATCAAGAAAAAAACCACGCTGCTGATCGCTCAAAAGGAAAAGGATTTGCGTTTTGAAAAGGAACTTGCCACCTCACAGGTCGAGATCAAGGAACAGACGCTCAACTATATTGGTCAGGAATTGCATGATGACCTGGGGCAAAAGCTTTCTGTTGTCAGGCTACGGCATAATCAACTGATTGCCAAACTAAAAAACACTGAAAAAGAGGACCTGATCGAACTGAATGAGCTATTGGGAGAATGTATACAGGATATAAGAAATCTTTCCAAGACGCTGATTACGGAGCAGATCATTCATTTCGGGCTGGCAGAATCCATAGAAAGAGAGGTTCTCAGGATCAAAAAACTGAAATTATTAAAAATAGAATTCATCACACAAAAACAGGATATTGATATTTCACCTAAACACGGCCTGATTCTTTTCAGGATCATCCAGGAAAGCATCAACAACATTCTGAAACATTCCAGAGCCAAAAATGTATCCATACAGATGGAAGATGACTGTAAAACATTACATATCAGCATTTCTGACAACGGAAAAGGTTTTGACACCAGCCAAATTCAGGACGGCTCAGGATTGAAAAACATGGAACTGAGAGCCAAACTGATTCATGCAGAGCTGTCTATACAGTCAGAACTCAATAAAGGGACACAAACCTTGATAACCTACCATAAAAATTTATTATGAAAACGATTCCCATTGCCATAGTTGATGATCATACTTTAATCTCCAAAGCTCTGGAGAACATGATCATGGAAAACACTCAGTATAAAGTAATTATGAACCATCCCAATGGAGAAGAATTTATTGCCGGGGTGGAAAAAGCCACCGAACTACCTGCTGTAGTACTGATGGATGTCAACATGCCTTATAAAAATGGTATAGAAACAACGGAATGGCTAACTGAACATTACCCTGACATCAAAGTCATTGCCCTGACCATGGATGATGATGAAAAAGTACTCATTAAAATGCTAAAAGCCGGAGCGAAAGGATATTTGCTGAAAGACATGCAGCCCGCCATCCTTTTTCAGGCTATAGAAACGGTATTTGAGAAAGGCAGTTTTTATACTGATTTTGTGGCTCAGAAATTATTGAAGGTAAAAACAGAAGAGGCCAAAAATGCATCCCTTCTTTCTGAGCTGAGAGACAGAGAAAAAGAGTTTATAAAATGGGCCTGCAGTGAACTTACCTATAAAGAAATAGCCGACAAAATGTGTCTAAGCCCCAAAACCATTGATGGCTACAGAGATTCAGTTTTTGTAAAACTTGACATCAAGAACAGAGCCGGTCTGGTCCTTTTTGCTTTAAAACACGATCTGTGCTGATCTTATTTCTCCCTTTTTGATCATCTATTAAAATAACATCTTTACGTTTTACATCTCCTCCGACAGCTGAACAGCCTGTCGGATTTCTCATTCTATTTAACCCTCACAATGAATACATTAGCTTAAAAATAAAAAAAGAAAAACCCCTTTTCAAAATGCGGTTTTATCCTCTGTTTTTGCTTTCCGGAATGATGGAATTTTGTCATAGAAAAAAACAAAAGGCAGAACCCGAAAAGCCGAAAACAGAGTAGGGATTATTATTAAAACCAATAACCATGAAAAAAGCACTCATTGTAGGAATTAATGATTATGCACCTGTAGGAGCCGGCGGTCCGGACCTGAACGGCTGTGTAAATGATGCAAGGGATATGGCAAATACATTGGTCATTTGTGGTTTTAGTCCATCAAAGATTAAAATTCTGACCAACCAAAATGCAACAAGAACCAATATATTAAACTATCTGAAATCGCTGATCAGTACAAGCGTAAAAGGGGATTCTCTGGTTTTCTATTATTCGGGACACGGAACCAGAGTGGCCAATATCGGATCGGATCTGGAGATAGATGGTCTGGACGAGGCTATTTGTCCGCACGATTATGCAAGTTCCGGTGTAATCCGTGATGATGATTTTAAAGCAGTTCTTGATAAATTAAAAGCAGGGGTGAATATGGAAGTGATCTTCGACTGCTGCTACTCGGGAACAGGAACCAGAAAATTGGATCTGGGGCTGGAAATAGACCTTCTCAATGAAACCGCCCGCTATATCCCTCCTATGCTTGAGGATGAATTTTATCTGACGTATGCCAGTGAAATGGAGGCTTCTAAAAAGAATAAACAGGCAGCAACCCTTAGCAAAGCTCTTGTTCCGGTTGTCGGTATGAATCATACTTTATGGGCTGCCGCTAAGGACAATCAGGTATCTATGGAAGGGAATTTAAGCGGACAGATAAGGGGATATTTCACGTATCATTTCTGTAAAATACTACGGGCGACCAATGGTAATATCGTCAGAAAAACACTCGACAGGCAGGTGGCTGTTGCATTGGCTGCTATGGGAGCAGCTCAGATCAATCAGACAGAAAGTATCAGCTCAGAATTTTCTCAAAAAATATTTACTTAATCATAACCATGAACGGCGGAATCTGAAAAGCCATTAAAAGAGTAAGAATAAATAGATTAAAAATTTAATAATCATGTCTACAATCGAAAACATTAATCCAATGACAACAGAAGAAGTTTCAAGACTTCGATCTGTGAAAGCAAAATCGGCTGAAAAATCTTCAGCAATTGAAAAATTAACCAGCCAGGCTCCGGCTATGGAAACCCTGAACGGAAGAACTTTCCCTAAAGGAATGAAAACAATAGGAATGCCTATGGATGAAAAAACAGCAGAAAAACGATCTATTGAAACTGATCATTTCTATCCTACCCATGCTGATTTTGAATACAATCCAAAACTTGAACCCAAAAGAGACCGTAAACCGAAATTCATCGACAGAGATTCTTTTCTGACTTCTGAAAATGCAAGAACCATATTCGGAGCTGATCAAAGAAAGGTATATAATTCTACGGCCTATCCATGGCGATGCGTTGGCAGAGTGGAAAGCTCTTTGGGTACTGGTAGCGGTGTAATGATTGGCCCAAGACACCTTCTTACCTGCTCTCATATTGTGGACTGGCAACCTAATAATACGACCGGATGGCTGAAGTTCACTCCAATGTATTATAACGGAAGCGCACCTTACGGAACTGCCTGGGGTACGCTAACCTACTACAAGTATAAAGTAGCGGGACCTAATATTGACTCGACAGAAATACAGTATGACTATGTCGTTATTGTCTTAGACAGACCTATAGGAAACAGTACAGGTTGGCTGGGAGCCAAATCATATTCTGATTCGTGGGACGGAGGTGCTTACTGGACTCATGCCGGGTATCCCGGAGATCTTACGGGGACTCAAAGGCCTACTTATCAAACCGGAATCGCTCTGGACGGTGATTTCTGGAGTGCCGATGACAATGAAAGCATGAGCCACAAAGCGGATATATGGCCCGGACAAAGCGGTGGCCCATTCTGGGGTTATTGGGATGGCGCTCCTTATGCTGTAGCTACTCAAAGTGCCCATAACCCAAGTGATAATTTTGCAAGCGGCGGATCAGATTTAGTAGATCTGGTCATCAAAGCAAGAAATGAACATCCTTAATTTATTTTTTAGTTTCAATATAAAGCCCGCCTTTCAAGGTGGGTTTTATATATGGAATAATCTCAATAACAGAAAGATTATTTATAATCAAATCGATCTTCATCCGGGTACCAATAGCGGGTTAGACTTTTTCCTAAGGTGTCATTTTCATATGATTTTAATTGATCTTCCAAATGACCTACAGTACTAAAAGCAACAACTCTCCCTCCTTTGCTCTCTACTAAAAAAGGGGCGCTCCCTACCAATGATTTGTTAAAGTTCCCTGTTAAAAGATACTCTTTAGCGTCATAAGAGTAAACATTGCCATAGGGTTTCTTAATAATTTTATCTATGACCACCTCAATATCTTTACCTCCTTCACCCATTTTTTTTAAAAAGCGTTCTGCTATTGCAAGCATTTCTTTGTCTGTTAACATATCTGATTTTAATTGTTGCTATTGCGTGAGCTCTATTTATTTTTAAATTTAAAAACGACTCTAAATTTAAAAAGAAAACCCGATTCTTTAAGAGTCAACTGAGATTTACAGTTATTTTTTTACTCTGTAATATTTGCCATTTTCATCTTTTGCTATTTCCAATATTTTTGTTGTAAAGTTTTGATAGTATAATGGTTCTCCTGTTTCATCTGAAATGGTTAAAAAATCTAAATTATCAAATATAGCTTTCACTGATACTGTCCAAGCAGCAATTACTTTACGTTCTGGCCTTGACACTTCTTTTTCTTTATTAAAAGAAATTTTATTTATACATAAATCTTTGTAATATTTACCTTTTAAATCTTTTAATATAAGCTGTGCTTTTTCTAAGATCTGTTCTTCTGTGTGTTGTTTCAACATTCTATTAAATATTTTGATTCGGATTTGTTAATACGTTGTCAAAGAATTCTTTCTGAATAAAATGTAATGAGAAAATAATACTTTCAAACTGAACGGATTTTTTTAAATCAAAGATCTTGTGGCGGATTTCCAAAAAGAGGATTATCAGATTTTTCCAAAAAATTTTCTAAATGAGATAAAGTGTATATATAAGCGCCATCCCCCTGTAAAGTATCTTCATCATACACCAATAATTCGGGAATTTCCTTCAACATTTCTACTAAAAAAGGTATTAATAATGGATTATCATAATAACACTCAATCTCTATCAGCATTCCATAGCCATTAATATTATATAAAGCATCAAATGTCTTGTTAAAATGATCAGGCCCGCAATCAATAGAAATTCTCAGATACCCTGGTATATCTTCTATAAACAGATTTATTTCGATATCAGCGTATTCCTGACTATAAGATTTCCCAGATCTATAGTTTAATCTTTGTGCTATGATTTCAACGGTATTACTTACCTCATGAGGATCTAAATATTTTTTACTGATCAGATGAATTGTGTTGGCCATTATTTTAATGTTTTTATTTGATTTATCCCCTTGAAACTTTTGTTCAAAATGGATATATTAAAATAATAAAAACCACTCAAAATTGAGCAGTTTTTAAATTTATCCAAAGCTTAGGGAATTGTAATCTTCAAAATTAATTGATTTTAATCGGTTTAAAATAAAGCTGGCTCTTTCTATTTCCCAATTTCCTTTAATATAAGGCATGAGTTTCTCCCACTCTTTTATTATTTCCGTTAATTCTTCTTTTTCAAATTCATGAGGGAATTTCCAATTGCATAAATTTTCTAGGTTATGTTTCTCAAATAGAGGTAGCCAATATTCGTGAAATAATTTATGTGTTGAAATTGGAATCTCCTCTATATTTCCCTTCTTTGTTTCCGTTATAATACTATATGACATTTTATTAGATTTCAGAGAGGTCGTTTTTTGTAGTATTTACCATCTTTATCATAATAATTAATGATTCCTACCCGTATAAAAATAATAAATAATTAAAGGGAAAAATTACACTATATATATGGTTTTCAATCATTTTTACTTAGGTATTTATCTATAGTAATTAAATCATCGTTACTTTTAGCATTATCATCAATCAAAACATTAGGTAGATACTCCCTTAATTCCTTTATAAAAGGTATCATAAAGTAGTCTATATCCTCAGATGGCATTTTACCTGACCAGTTTACTTGAAGTATTCCACCATATTTATTATTATACGATTTCGTGAATTCTTCTTTATTATAAACAAAAAACGAAATAACACTCCTTGTTTTAGAGTTTATGATTTCAAATTCGACGCCATATTCATCCTCATCTTTTTTGATTTCATTATTCCTTTTTTGAGCAATTTCTCTAAGCATATCTTCCAATTCGCTCGGTTTTTTAAAACTTTTACTTATTATTCTAAACTCCGGCATATTAATATAAATTTTTAATCTGTTTAAAATCTGTTATAATTATTACTTTAATTCCCTTATTCTGGTTAAGTGTTTTTAAAACACTTTGGTCTACACGTCCTCCGCATTAGTAAATCGTTTGATAAATCTTATCATACTGACTCCCTTGAGCAATAACTTCTCCTTTGTACACCAAAGAAAATTTTCTATTACGAATATTGCACCTATAGCATCAGGATTAATACCATTGCCTTTATTAATACTCTCCTTAAAAAAAGCCTCATTTTGTATCAAAGCATCACATTCCGATGTTTTTGAAAAGAACCCTGCGCTTGGGATCACTCATTCTGTTGGAGTAAACACACCAAGATCTTTCTTTTGGAAAATTTACCTGTGAGACAAAATACTGCAACTTTTGGTTGCCGTTAAGTAATTTTATCTGCCATTTTTTTGTAAAAAATATTTAAATTCTTTTAAGAATTTAATAAACCTTTCTGTGGACCAAATAATGTCTGCTTTTTTCTGCTCTCTATTCAGGAGATTGAATAAATGTGTTTCTTCCTTATCTGCAACAATCAATAAATGACCTCCTTCTACAGAATATTCAAAATCTTTATTCGTGATTGAGTTAATCTCATCCAGCATATTTTGAACTTCTTCTGATGTCCAGTAGCCCGATTCTATTTGTTCTAAAGCTTCTATTTCTTTATTGAACGTTTTCACACCATAATCATAATGTACCAAATGTGAAGGTACCTTATCTGAACAATAATTGTTCTTTACAAATTTATATTCCATAATTTAGATATTAAGTGCTCTTACATCAGTATCTCTAAATCGCCTTTCATTTAAAATTTGAACAATAAGATTCTTGGTATCTACACTCAATAATTCACTTTTTAAATCTTTATAGCTTTCCCAGCCGTTAGATTGTAAAAAATCTATTAGTTTTATTATAATCTGTTCCATATTTACTTACTTAAAATCTAGGAGGATTAAAATAAATCTGCTCTTGGGGTAAGAAATCTATTGTTCTTAATCTCCATAATAAGCTTCAATACCCTTTTGTATTTCTGGACTCATTTTTTTTGGATATTTCTCTTCTAATTTTTTCAGACACTCTACAAATTCTTTGCTTTGAAATTTATATGACAGCTCTTCAAAATCTGAACTAATATGTTCCAGATTATCTAAATCTAAATTTTCAATTACATGAATTGTTTGATTAACATCTATCAATAATAATTCAGTAATTTTATCATAATCATCAGGCTTTGTAGGATCATTCAGATGTTTTGATTCAATTACATTTATAATTTCTAAAATTTTATCTTCTAGTTTCATAATATTTATTCTTTATAAGGATTAAACTCATACTTTTTACTGTTTAGTAAAGGTTGTTTAGCATTATCTGGGAATATAGTTTTTGGTTTTCCATTAGTTTTCATCACCCCTACTCTTACACCATCGAAATTATCAAAAATAGGAATACCGTCATTCAAAAGCTTAAAGTCCTTAAAATTTTTCTCGATAATAAACCTTCCAGCATTTTTTATCTTTTCTTTAGTCCAAGATTCTGGAAACCATGATTGACCAGTTATATGCTCTCCCTCTGTAATTCTTTTGTATTTATCTGCATGCCCTTCGACAGAGCCAATTCTAACACCGCTTATAGGTATACTCTACTTTATATTTTCTGACTATTTTATTAAGATAATTTACATTTTCCTGCCCGTGTCCCCCACTTTTCATTTTACCAGGTAACATACTCCTCCGAGGTTTTGCAGGTAAAGCAAATTCTCCCATACTAGCATGTTCTAAAACATCATCTGGTAAATGCTTTAAATTATAAAGTCCTTCCAAAATAACTCCTATTTTCCTCACATTATGGTTTTCTTGTTTCAAACCCATTAATGTCTCTTGGTAAGCTCTATCATACCGGCTCCCCTGAGCAATAATCTCACCTTTATAGATCAAAGCAAACTTTCTATTACTGCTGATCGCACCTATAACATCAGGATTAATACCACTTCCTTTATTAATACGTTCCATAATAGCAGCAACATCAAGCTCCATAAAAAATGCACCATTCTGAATTAAAGCATCACATTCCGACGTTTTTGAAAAGAACCCTGCGCTTGGGATTACCCATTCTGTAGGACTAAACATACGGAGATCTTTTCTTTGGAAACCCCGCCGTTCAGATTCAAAATATGTAAATACAAAACTACTTACAGCAAATATATACTAAAGAAAAAAGGCCGTTTTCTAGTTAAAAACGGCCTTAATTTACATATTTTCTATTTCTGATAATCTAATAATATAATCTCCACTGAGATATTTATTTAATTTAAAAATAATATCTTCATAGTATATCGTAAAAAATCTGAAAAGGTCTTCATTCGTATTTGGAGATTCCAATAATCCTTTATAATCATATTCAGGGTGCTTTATTATCCATTCAAAAACTTCTTTATTTCTCAAAACAAGATCAATGTTTAGATTACTTAAATCTATATCTCCAGTTACAAACTTATACATATCTTTATGTGTATAAATCTGACTTACTCTTTTTCTCCATACTGCAGCATGCGTTGCGTCTAGTATTAATTTATCTTCCATATTAAATAATTTTAAAATCCATGATAAAATTCGATGTTTTGATTCTTTCTATTATAAAGAAAATAATCTCGTGCATCAAGTTCTTTTAATAAATGCTTTTTAACATCAGATAATGAAGGTTGATAATGTCCACTACCATCTGTAACCTTTTTAATTGTTCCATTCTCAATTAATATCTCTCCAGCAGCAGCAACTGGTTTTCCTGCTATAAAAGAGGAATGATGAAATTTACCATAAGCATAATTTTTAGATAAATAGAGTTTCCCATCTTCCGTCATAACAAAAATAGCATATTCAGTATCTGCTGGAGATCCGTCTTCTAGAATAGAAATACTACCACGAGTATCTAGTAAATTTCCTTCTGAATCAACAATTTTATCATATTGCACAAAAATTTCATAAGCCTCTCTCTCTTTTTCAGAAAGATATTTTACTCCTTTTTCAAATTCTTTTCTTGAACCTGTAGTATAAATTCTTTCTAACTCTTTTGTGGTATACTTATTTCCAGAAGCCAGTTTTCTATCGTCATCAAAATATTTCCATGTATCATCAAGAGCTTCCTCAAGTGTATTTATAAGCTTCTCTTCACTGTAACTGGCTTCTTTTACCTTCTGTATAAGCTCTCTATAAGATTTAACATACTTATTTCCTTTGGCTACAGGTAACCCTTTGTAAATAAGCATATATTCTTGTTTACTTGCTTTACCCGTATCATTCACAACTTCTATAAAAGCAGCACCAACATTTTCTAACCTGATTCCGGTAATATTATCAAAAAAACCACCACTTGGAATTACCCATTCTGATGTTTGCAGAAATTTTAACTGACTACGTTCGAAGCGTCCTGAGTTCAGATCCAAAAATACAGAAATAGCTACCGTTCTCAAACCCCGTCTTACTTTTTCAGCCGTCGCAGGTAATTTCAGTAAACTTAAACAACCTCTGTAAAAAGCAACAACAGCTTGTGACAAGGCCACTACTACCTGTGGTGCTGCAACAGCTGCTCCCAATACATTATAAACCAGATCCCATTGTCTCAGAAACTCTTTTCCTCCCGGCAATTTGGCAATCTCCTCCCGAAATGCCTGTATGGTAAGATCAGGTACTGCTAAACTGAGATCCGCTAATGCTGCCAATAACAGGTAGGGATTGTCTGTTAATACCAATGTTCCTATTCCAAAAACAATTCCCATCATATCCGCTACGATTCGCATCGTTTCGTTGATATCTTCCCAATTTTCTGCATCAGCCAATGCTTTCACATATATAGCAGGAACCATCATGGTAACTGAATCTTCTAGTCCTGATTCCCCATCCAAAGCCTCTGACCGGGTTTTATCTTTGAAATAGACCATATCCAGAGGATAAAACTGAGCACCTTCATCCAGATCCTTTGTCACCTGTTCAGTTGCATTGGGATCTCCTTCTTTGGGGACAATAAAAATTCTTTTTACCACTTCCTGTTGCTGTTGGAGATAAAATGTTTTATCGTTGGACTTTCCCAAGCCTAAAAGAAACCCTCCTAATTCCAATACCCTGGTATTGACCTTATATCCGTTTCCTATTTTGAACTCAGGTGCTCCTTGCTGTGGCCGGTTCTCTGAAAGCAGACAGGCTTCCATCAGGAAAGTAGCAAAAATAATCCGGTTGGATTTCATTTCACCGTTCACCTCACTAAACCCATCTAAGTTAAAATAAATTCTGTTACAGAGTTCCGGATTAGCTTTAAATTTTTCCAACAGAAAGGTATAACTGGAAAGCGCTTTTATTGCGTTGATCAAAGCAGAACTGCCATCTTTCCACCCACTGAAAATACCGGTATCATCAAGATCTGTCAGAGCCAATATATGCCCGAATATCGTTTCATTTGGGAGTTGCATTCCTTTAAGAACAAACTCCGGTGCCTGAGTATAAAGGAACTTAATCTCTTTAGCATCTGTAACCTTTATAGCACCTGTAACCTTTGTAGCCCTGAGAAAACTCTTTTTAAAGATTTTAATAAAATAGTCTTTATAATAGGTATCACCATTTTCAAAATCACCATAGCCAACGTACCTCACAAGATTTCTGAATTCTTCATAAGAAAAAGTTTCCAATACAATTGCCTTTCTTTGTCTTAACGTCACAGTATCAGCATCCCTGTGATAAAAATAAATCAATTGTGCAGATATTTCTTCCTTTGGTCCGTTAATCTCAAATTTGATTTCACATTGTGTCTGTACCAGATCAACAAGTTCTTTATTTTTGTTAAGATAAGTGTTTAGACGAATGAAATTCTCCTGATCATCCTTTATATACTTTTCTTCTGCAATGCCATCATAATCATTGATATTATAATCCAGAATATAATGCATATTGAACTGATTGCTGTATTTCAGTTTGTTGCATAGCAGCTGCTTTTTTATATAATCATCGGTACGCCATTCTTTACTGATAATTTCTCTGAGTTCAAGTGTTTCCATCATTTTTTATTTTTTGAAAAGGCAGAGCGTTACACTCTGCCATTAATTAATACTTCTTAGGAAAGCTTGTCCAGACTGTCTTTGCAACTTTTCACAAATTCATCCAGATAAGAGGTTAAAAGTTCTGTAAAGCCTGCCTTATTATTTTTCAATAACCAAAGCATATACGGATAACTTGGGACTTTCACCTTATCAGTATTCATATCGGCTCCAGGCTCAGCCAGAGGTAGCTCTATCTGATTGTTGTTCCCATCACGGAGGTAGCTCCATGTCTCTTTATAGATTACCCATTCCGGAGCCGGAAGTGAGATATTGATATCTTCTCCCGTGTCCCTGTCTTTCAGCACCTGTTCATATCTAAAAGAGATAAATTGCTGTTTAGATTTGGCATCTATATCCAGCACCCGAATACTTCTTTCAAACTGCGGAAGTTTTGGATGTGCTTGTAGTGGCAGCTCTGCAAGATTTAATGATATTTTTTCAATACTATTAAGGATCTCTTTAATATTTTCCGGTATAATTAAATGTGTGTTCATAATTTTTATTTTTTTTAAAACAATAATATTTTTCCAAGTAGGTTCATCGATAATGACCCTTGTCCTCCCCCTCCTCTCGAAATGAAAAATCTCTTAGGAGACTGATTAAAAGTGGAATTGAATTGTTGATAAGTCACTCCGTTACTTTCTGCAATGACATATACAATTCCGTTATAATAGGCAATATGAAAGGTTTCATTTCTTACGGGCAAAAGTTCTCCCTGATAGATGATCCAATTTCCTTCGCCACCATAAGCTGCAAAACCGTAAAATACTCCATCGTCTCCAACAATACCTCCCTGAAAGTAGCTGATAAAATTAGCCCCGTAGTTATACAGGTTGTTATTTACAGAGAATGAAACCATAAATCCGGCATTAATATCTGCGATGGAAATTAAATGATCAGATTGGGCAGATGAATCTTGGGATATTGAAATAGAGGTATCAGCTATGGCTGCGCTTCCCGTTAACGAAGTCCAATTAGTAATTCCTTTAAACTGACTGTACGTAAGACCTTCTTTTACAATTAATTCGGGTGAGCTGGCATTTGTTAAACCGTTATGGGTAACGAATACCTGATAATAACCCTCCGGTTTTGTACTCCAGTTGATCCCAAAATTCAGATTATTGGGAAAGTTCTGCATTACCGTAAAATTATCAACACTGTATTCTTCGGGAGCAGATAAATTGGTTCCGTTTACATCTTTGATTCTTTTTACCTTAATGTATGCATTGGGTGAAACATTATCCACAAAGAGATTTAATCCTACTAATGTGGTGTACTGAATAAAGTTTTTTGTATTGTCAATAAATGGAAGTAGCAGCACATCTATTCTGGGAGTTCCGGTTGCAAAGTTTTCTGTAGAAAGCTTCATTCGGTTTCTCCATGCTATTTTTTCCGCATCACTCAACAATAGTGGATAATTGGACATCATATTTTTTCCATTGCTCCACGAAATCTGTCCGGAAGAGTTCTGTACCATCATTCTGTTGAAAGTTGTATCTGCAGATTTATCACTCAATCCTGTTACCGAATAATAAAATCCAGAAGTACTGAGAGTCCAGTTTGCTCCAAGTGTCAATCCTGCGCCGGGCACAGTAGTCAGAGATGAATTAGCTATATTTTTACCTAAATCTCCAGCCGGCAATTTTGCCACTTTTCCATTATCATCCAAACCAACAATTTTCGGATAGTTCTGGGCATTCCCATCAACAGACGGCATATCCAGCTTATGATCCAGCTTTTCTCTTGTCTGAATATTGTATTGTGCCTGGTTTTTAATCCCTTCTGCAATAAATGAATTATTTGAAATCGAAAGATGGGTATCTGCCAACTCCAGCGGAACACTGCCATCGGTAACGGCATGGGTTTTCAGGTCACCATTTTGATCAATAGCATAATCTGTATAAATAGGTGAGCCTGGTTCGGCTACCTGGTAAATGACATTGGTTTCTCTTTCTCCTATTGGAGGCAATTCATTTACACGTATAATTTTTCCTATAATAGACATATTCTGATTTTTTTTTGATTAATAATTCTTCTTATACCCAATCTCCTGAGATAATTTTCTGCCCTTCACCGGTTTCTACACCAAGAAGGTGGTCATTGGATTCAAAATTAGTAGCACAGAAATTTCCCAATTCATCATCAAACTTCGCATCTGGCTCACAGTTGCAAGGCAACGCTTTTTCGACTTTTAAACCAATAGATCCAGCTTGAAGAATCGTAAGTGAGGTAGGAATTTTTTCTCTCCACGGTTCCCCTTCTTTTGTTGCTTTTGGTGAGCGTAATTCATCCACAATAGATAAAAATAAAGGATCATCAATGACAGGAACTTCCCCTCCGTTCCAGATTTGTCCTGTTGCCAGGAAGTGCCTTACTGCTTCCTCAAATCCTGGTCTTACCGTAACGATAACTCTCGCCATACCTGATTGCATAAAAGCTCTGAAGGTAGGATCATTATCATCAAACTGATATAAATCTGCCCAGGATTTTCTTTCTCCCCAGTAATAAGGATAGAAATAATAGCTCATTATTTCCCATTCAAATGCCTGTTCCATGAATTTGATAAATGCAGCATAATTATCCAATTTTTCATCCACTTTAATATCTGTATTTTCAAAGGTTTCTGTAGTGGAATTATCATTAGTATAATATCTTTTTTTACCAAAAGTGAGTAATGCTTCGGGGTTTTGGTTAAGCATATAAGATATACAGTTTCTTCTTAGAATTGTGTTTTCTATTTTTCTATAGAAGCCGGGATTAGATCCTTTGATCTGAACTCCTACCGCCTTTGCATCTGCCAAAGCTGCTTCATACTTATTCAGCTCATCTTTATAAGCTTCTATGATCTTGTTAAATGCTTTCTGTAACCATCCGTTTTTATATTCCTCCTGCAATACACATTTGATACTAACAGTGGCATGGAAATAATGGGCATTGGTTGTTGCAATAGTGATTGGAACCTCTCTGACAAATCTTAAAAATGCATTGGGTGAGCTCTCTCCTCCGACTAATAAACTGGCTCCACTTCCCCAACCATTATATCCGGGAAAAGAATTACTACTTTTCACTACATAAGATTCAGTAATATAATGTTCCGGAATGGCAATAAGGTCTGATTTTGAAGAGGCCTGTTTAGATTCCGTAGATGAATAATCAATTGATTTTCCAACATACACCACAGATTCCAGCCTTTCATCAACTTCTACATTATAATATCCTAACCAATATTTCAGTTTTGTTGAATCTGCAAGGGCACTCCAATCTTTAATCTGCATACCTGGAGCTTCTCGTGGATCAATAGGTTTTACCAGTTGGTTTTCAGAAGTATTACTTATTTTTATTCCCAGGGAATGCAGCTTGGCTGGTTCAGGAATCATAAATTCAAACATCATTCGTTTTCCGTAATTAAAAATTTGATTCTTAACCACCTTATCTACCCAACGGTAAACACCCACCACATGATTATTCCCTTTGGTATTATCAAAGCCGTGTTTATTATTTTCTTCATATTCTTCAAGAATTTTGTCAATACGTTCTTCTTTCACTTTGGTGACAATCCTTTCCAGAGCCCTTGCCGTAATATCTTTAGCCTCAGTAACGGCCTGTCTGTTACTATCTTCTTTGGAGCTATGAGTAGCATAGTTGGCCGCAGTATTCAACATATATGTTGCTCCCTTACCCCATGATGCATTAAATCCTGCCTGTGCTGCAAAATCCTTAGATTCCTGAAGGACTTTTGAAATTTCGCTTTGCATCTCATTTCTCTCCGTAGATGTAGTATCTGTCAATTTCTCTTTTTCAGATTCTGTGGATAGGGTGGTTTGAGTTTCGCTTCTTTTAAGCCTTCTTGTTGATTTCTCCTTATATTCTTTTGCCATGATGTTTTCAATGTGGGAAACATCTCCTTCTACATAGCAATACGTACTTTGCTCTACTTTACGGTAATCAGCAATACCTATGTTTTTCATTCCAAATCCTGAAGGGATAAATGGTTGATCCTCTTCTGGTATTGTCGGATTATCTTTGCCCTTCAGACAAATGCTCCCCTCACCTGTTAGATTATAAATTTTCGTTACCGGATCTATTCCTCCTGCAGTATATGTCGTCATAGGAATTTTACAGGTATATACTTTTCCGTCATCAAGGGTCAGTTCTGCTTCAAGCTGGCACCCGTTCTTTATAGCATCTGTAATTAGTAACTGAGGCAAAACACCATCGCTGAACAGGGATAAATAATCTCCTCCACCAGCAACTTTTAATTGATTTGAGGTTTGAACTACGTTACCATTATTATCTAATATTTTAACTGTTCCTGAAGCTGATGAAAATAGTGATGTAGTCTCTCTAGGTGTCATACTTAGTAACCATCTGTCGGAATAGTTTTGGAAGGATCTGGTTCTTAATAACACAGGCAGGCAATTACCCGTTGTTCCTCCATCACCTCCAGTTCCTTTATTTTTTAATGTAAATGTTCCGGTTCCCTGAAATCTGTATATACTGTCTGCTGTCCATAATAGCCTCCCCTTCATTGTATATACAAGACCATCATTAAGAGTAACTTCGCCTTCTAATAAAAAAACTTCATATCCTCTGATGGTAGTATTAGGTATTTTTTCCGGTGCATTAAATAAAGATGTTACATTGGGCGCATCAAAAGTGGAAGCTAAAGTACCGCTAGCCAAAACATGCTGATCTTCAGATTTGATATTGTAATTTCCGCTTACAATATGTTTTGGAGCGTTTATATCAGTAGTCAAAATCATAGAATGATCACCTACCCCCATGCCACCATTCCATGTTACAGCTGTAAAAGGAATTTCCTGGGTACTCATTGACTGTGCTACAGGTATTACAACTCCGCCCACAATTTTAGAAACCTGAGGGGTAAGATTTGTATTATTTAAGACAATTTGCTGTAATAACTGATTGTTTTGTTCTATGGTTTGAAAAAGCTCTGTAAACGTAGAAACTCCTTTTAGGGCTTCGGTCAAGTCAGAAGTCTTGAATATCCGATGTAAAGCTTCTGTATTCTCTTCACTTAATTTTTGCAACAGATTTTCTGTTTCAATTTCAGGACGGAAATCAAATTTAAAAGCAGGAACATCAGGAACCGGAATATATTTTAAACTTGATAATCCCTCATTATTTTTTGCTGCCAGAAAAATTTCTTTTTGATATTCCTGCTCTTTTACTTGCTTGTCATATTCTGCCTGTGCAGGTCTTGCTCTTTCTAAGTATTCCTCATAAGCTATACTGTAAGCTGTTTCATACTCTTTTTGATAAGTTTTTTCAAACGCCCCTAAAACTATGGTCAAGTCTTGATTTTTCTTAAGATTCACTGTTGCTTCTGCAAATTTTAGATCACTTTTATTAAAAGGCATGTGACTTTGCATTTTGGCTTCCGCTTTTGAAAGTATTGTATTATTTGAGGATGCTCTTTCTTTTACTTTAAAAAGTTCTTTGGGAAGTACTACTTTTGCTTTAATTACATCTTCATATTGCTCCTGGGTACCGTAGTAATTTGATAGTATATGATCCAAATGCAAAAACTGCATTAATGTTTCTTTTGCATAAAAATCCTTTTGAGTCACTACCTGGTAGATAAGATTATCCCAGATTGTAGAATTGATTTCAAAAATCACCTGAGATTTTTTATGAGTATTGATCTTATCATCAAACTCGGTTTTACTAGCTTTTTCTTTATTCTTTGCTACCCAAACCGCCAATTCATAGAATGCTTTATTTTTTGCTTTTAGAGAGGCTTCAGTTTCTATGATTAAGTCACTGAGCTTTTCACAGACATTCTTCAGCGATTCTCCTGCTTCTACCCTTGGATCAATTACTCCTTTTTGGGTAAGAATATTTCTGAAAATAAATCTTCTTTCTTTGTTTTTGGGGTCAGATAGCTCAGCACTACGCATTGTCGCAAATCTGAATAAGGTTTGTGAGCTATTATTTTGATTAATTGCTTCCATTTTTTGTAAATTTGGTTGATTTTATAAAGGTTAAGATCTGAAGTTCTTTTTAGTAGAGCCTCTTCAGGTTTTAGCCTTATTTTTTTACGTGGTTTCCGGCAAAAGATGTCCACCTTGTGTTTTTAAGTCGAGTTTCATTTTCTGTGTTTTTCTGAAGCAAATATCCATCGCAGAAGCGACAGAACTCGACGTATAAAAAGTTTTTTACTTTTATCTCTTAAACCTTTGGTACAACCCACCTTAGTATTCTCAATATTTTAATACATTTGTTATAAAACATATTTCAAATGAATTTCGAGCAGGTCAACCTACACCTTGAGGCGTATAAAGAACATCACCAGATCCTGGATGCAGCGAAATATCTGATCCATTCTTTTAATCTGGAACATGAAAACTTTGCCGGATTCGGTTTTAGAGAAGAACTTTCTCCCACATCTATGCTTCTTACCGCTGAAGGCGAACTGGGAGGGCCACAGACGGTAATGATCCCCAGAAATTTATTTGATTTTGACCTGAACCTGGTCCTGAATATGGTAGCCCATGAAATGCTTCATGTAAGACAGAAAGCTCCCGGGCAAGTGATTGAAGATAAAAACGAGCGGGAATTTCAGGCCTACTATGAGATGCTTTTCCATAAAGTATTTCCCCAGGTTCCGGAAGTTTCGGATTTTCATAAAAAATTCTTTGGCGGAAAAGCGTTGGAGTATTATAAAAGAATGGGGGAAGGTTCAGAATTACAACAGAAATATGCAGAACAGAAAACAGAAGTAGAACATTTAATCGACGAATTACCATGACCGTAAAACCAGACATCACTTGGGCAGATTTTGAAAAGATTGACATCCGATGCGGAACCATCATCTCTGTAAATGATTTTGAAAAAGCAAGAAACCCCTCCTATCAATTGGAAATAGACTTCGGAGATCTTGGAATCAGAAAATCATCAGCACAGATCACTTCTCTTTACCAGAAAGAAGAATTGGTAGGGAAACAAATTCTGGCCGTAGTGAACTTCCCTAAAAAGCAGATTGCCAACTTCTTCAGTGAATGTCTTGTTTTAGGATTATACGGTGAAGACAAAAAAGATGTCACTCTTCTGGCTCCTTCATTACCTACAAAGAACGGAATGCAGGTAGGATAAGAAACAAAAAAACACCTATGATACAGCACATACCAATAGAACGGGTATTATTTCTTGATATTGAAACCGTTCCTCAGGCAGGTTCCTGGGATGAATTGTCAGAAACAGACCAACATCTCTGGGATAAGAAAACAAAGTTCCAGAGAAAAGACGATATTTCTGCAGAAGAATTTTATGACAGAGCCGGAATTATGGCTGAATTTGGAAAAATCATCTGCATTACCATCGGAATGATTGAAAAGAATGAAACGTTGAGGATAAAAAGTTTTTCCGGACATGATGAGAAAAAATTACTTCAGGAGTTTGGTACTTTATTCAACAGCCCGAGGCTTCATAATGTCATTCTCTGTGCCCATAACGGAAAAGAATTTGATTTCCCCTGGATTGCCAGACGCTATCTGATCAATGGAATGCAGCCTCCTGTGCCCTTTCAGATGTTTGGGAAAAAGCCCTGGGAAATTCCGCATATAGACACTATGGAACTGTGGAAGTTCGGGGATTATAAAAGTTTTGTATCACTGGAATTACTGGCTCATGTCTTTGGTATTCCCACGCCGAAGGATGATATTGACGGCTCAATGGTTTCATCAATTTACTACATAGAAAAAGACTTGCAGCGAATTGTTGACTATTGTGAAAAAGATGTCTTAACTTTGGCAAATATTTTCCGGCGTATGCGTCAGGAAGATTTGTTGAAAAGGAATATCAATTTAGATTAAAAAATGAAATTTACAGACGATCAAATTGCTGACATTGGTGAAGAAATCATCAACGTACTTAAAACCGTATACGATCCCGAAATTCCGGTAGATATTTACGAATTAGGGCTGATTTATGATGTGCAGATCTCCGATGACGCTGATGTAAAAATTATAATGACCCTTACTACTCCGAACTGTCCTGTCGCTGAAACACTTCCACAAGAGGTAAAAGACAAGGTCGCTGAAGTAGAAAATGTAAAAAGTGTTGATTTGGAACTTACTTTTGAGCCGAGCTGGAACAAGGATATGATGAGCGAAGAGGCGAAGTTCGAATTGGGAATGCTATAAAATTACTCAAAAAATGGCAAAGAAAATCGGAGCAATACTCCTTGCCCTCCTTGGAATATATATGCTTTATTTAGGAGCTCAGATGAAAGCTCAACCTCCTTTTTTTACAGGAATAGGCTTCATCATTATTTCTTTGTTTCACTTAAGTAAAAAGTAGACGAACAATATGACACCATAAAAAACAAAAGGATGCCTATCAGACATCCTTTTGTGTGTTTTATATCACTTAATTTTAAACTTCTTTGGCAACCTCCTTGCCCTCTCTCCTGCTCCATTCGCTCCAGGAGCCTACATAAAGATCCGGAAACGGAAGACCGGCATAATCCAGAGCTAAAATGGTATGACATGCTGTAACTCCGGAACCACAGTGGATAATCAGATGTTCAGGTTTGTTTTCTAATAATCTACTGTACTTTTCTTTTAAAATCTCCGGTTTCAGAAAATTACCGTTTTCATCAAGGTTCTCAGAAAAAGGAATATTGATCGCTCCCGGAATATGCCCCGCAACCAGATCAATGGGTTCAGATTCTCCTCTGTATCGATAAGTGTCTCTGACATCAACGACTGTAGAATTTTCATTTTTCAACTCATTTTCAACCACTTCCAGGCTTGACACAGGAAGACCCCAATGCTCTTTTCTGATCAGCGGCGCTTTATCAAACGGCTCTTCACCAGATGAAAACTCCACTCCGGCTTTTTCTGCCACCTGCATTCCTCCATCCAGAACCTGTACCTTTAATTCGAATGCTTTCAACATCCACCATGCTCTTGCCGCAGCATTCGATCCGTTTTTATCGTCATAAACGATGATATGAGCGTCTTCAGCAATGCCCAGATTCGAAAGTGTTTCTGCAAATTTTTCAACAGCGGGAAGCGGATGCCTGCCTCCAAAAGCGGCATTTTCTCCAATCTCAGCCAGATCTTTGTCCAGATCGATGAATCTTGCTCCTTTGATGTGTTTTTCAAGATAAGTTTGCTTTACATCCTTTCCGGTTCTTGCATCGAGGATAATGATATTTTCTGCCGGAAGGTTTTTGAATTCGGATGGTGAAATGATTGGAGACATTTTGTTGAATTTTGGGTTTAATTTTATTTAAGTTTCGGCTAAAGCCTGATGCATTTCAATATAATAAAGCGGGCTAAAGCCCGCTCCTATTGATCTGTTTATTCTTCGCAGGAAGAGAATCGGTCTACTCTCTAAAGTCTACGGAAGATTTATTATGGATTAATTCATTTTAAAAATGAAAAATATCCTTCGCCTTATTGTAAGAACTTTCAAAGTCTAAAAGGTTCAGTTTATGCTCTGCTTTTTCAACACTCATAAAGTTGATCACCTGCTCTGTAGGCATATTTCCTACCAGATCATCCTTAGCCATGGGACATCCTCCGATACCTTTGATGGCACTGTCGAATCTGCGGCAACCTTGGTCATACGCAGCTTTCAGTTTTGAATAAGAATCTTCATAACGGTTATGGAAATGCCCACCGAAGTTGATTTCCGGATATTTAGCCGGAATTTTTTCAAACAAAAGCGCGATTGTTTCAGGTGTTGCTACCCCAGTGGTATCAGAAAGAAGAATATCTTTAACTCCGATGTCTGAGAATCTTTGTGCCCACTGATCTACATCTTCCCACTTCCACATTTCACCATACGGATTTCCAAAAGCCATAGAAAAATAAATATTCAACTGCTTTCCTTCGCTTTTTACCAGCTCAAGCATTCTGATGATTTCTTCAAAAGCTTCTTCCTGGCTCTTATTGGTATTTCTGTGCTGAAATGTTTCAGAAATAGAGAATGGGAATCCCAGAATATCCACAGACTGATGTTTTAATGCTTTTTCAGCACCTCTGTAGTTTCCGATAATCGCAGAAACTTTAGTCCTGGAACGGGATTTATCAATATTTTCAGCCACCTCATCAGAGTCGGCCATTTGGGGAATTGCTTTTGGAGAAACAAAGCTCAGACAATCCAACACATCAAAACCAACATCCATTAAGGAGTTGATATAATCTATCTTTTTATCAGTAGGGATAAACTCTCCCCATCCCTGCATTGCATCTCTAGGACATTCGGTAAGAAACATTTTTACTTTTTGATTTTCTCAAATATAATAAAACTAAACTATTTGGTATACTGTACATACAAATCTATCATTTTTTTGATTTTCAAAGATTTATATCTGATTTATAATTTCAATAACTGATATTAAGTCACAAATAACGTATTCTGAGCATCAAATTTGCTAACTTTGTTGAAATTTAATGCTAATAATGAGTACAATAGAATTCAGCCCATTGTGGAAAGAAAAGTTACTGAACCGTTTTCTTAGTTATGTAAAAATATATTCAACGAGTGATGCAGAAAGTGAATCTACACCTTCTACAGAGCGTCAGTGGGATATTGCCAATTATATTACCGAAGAGTTGAAAACAATCGGTTTAGAAGATGTTTCAATTGATGAGCACGGTTATATTATGGGCTATGTTCCTTCTAACCTTGAAAATGATGACAGACCAACGATCGGATTCATTTCACATTATGATACATCACCTGATTTCAGCGGGGAAAACGTAAACCCTCAGGTTTGGGAAAATTATGACGGAAACGACCTTCTGCTGAACCAGACTACAGGATTTACTTTATCGCCTTCAAGATTTGAAAGCTTAAAAAAATATATCGGTCAGACTTTAATTACTACTGACGGAAATACTCTTCTTGGGGCTGATGATAAAGCAGGTTGTGCAGAAATTGTAACAGCTGCAGAATATCTTATCGCTCACCCTGAAATTAAGCATGGAAGAATTGCAGTAGGATTTACTCCGGATGAAGAAATCGGAAGAGGTGCGCATAAGTTTGATGTAGCAAAATTCGGAGCTGAATGGGCTTATACAATGGATGGCGGAGAAGTTGGAGAGCTTGAATATGAGAACTTTAACGCTGCAGGAGCTGTCGTGAAAATCCACGGCTTGAGCGTACACCCGGGATATGCTTATGGAAAAATGATCAATGCCGCACTTTTAGCAGCTGAGTTTGCTCAAATGCTGCCTGCAAATGAAACGCCTGCTACCACTAAAGGATTTGAAGGATTCTATCATTTGATGGACATCACTGCAGACATTTCTGAAGCAAAACTACAATACATCATCCGTGATCACGATGCTGATAAATTTGAAGCAAGAAAAAAATTCTTAGAAGGAAAAGTTGCGGAATTCAATCAGAAACATGGTGAAGGAACTGCTGAAGTGGAAATTAAAGAGCAGTACAGAAACATGAAACAGCAGTTTGAAGGTAAAATGCACATCGTAGATCTTGCAGCCAAGGCAATGACTGAAGCTGGTATCGAGCCAAAGATCAAAGCGATCAGAGGAGGTACGGATGGTGCACAGCTTTCTTATATGGGACTTCCGTGCCCGAATATCTTCGCTGGAGGAATCAACTTCCACGGACCGTATGAATATGTAGCTTTGGAAAGTATGAAAAAAGCAACTGAAGTAATCATTAACATTGTAAAAGCTTAATTATGAAAAAACTCCTGGCATTAGCATGTATTTTCACATTTGTTTTCGGGAGTGCCCAGATCTCTGAATTTCAGAGAGCAGATTCCCGGTATGAAAGAAAGAAAAAGGCTCTGTACAACAAATACCCGAAGCCTAATGATCTAAGAACCAAGAAGGAATGGCTTCTGACAGAAGATAAAATAGCTGCCTACAAAGATGCTTTGGATAAAGCTTCTGCTGAAGGACAAAAAATGATCGCTTTGGATCCGCCTACGAAATCAAAGGTGACTAAAGAAGCTGAGTATGATCAGGGAAAAGCCTCTTTTCAGAAATTCTTATATGGAGCGGTTGATCTTGATTTTTTAAACTTTTCCTCAGATTCTTATAAAGCTACAATGACCTTTGTGGTAGATTCTAAAGGAAATGCCCTTGATGCTCAGGTAAAAGGGAATAATGAAGATGTCAATGCATTCATTGAAGCTGCTTTTTATCGGATCAAAGATAAAGGCAAGTGGAAACCTGCAGAAGACAAAGGGAAACCGGTATCCTCTACGGTATCTGTTCCTTTGATGCTTACCTTCAAAAAATAAATATACTAAACCCGCTTTTCTTAGCGGGTTTTATTTTTCCTGTTTGTTTAGCCTGTATTCCTCCCACCTCCATATCTTATTCATTTTATGACACTTAAATGCAACCCCGATTCATTTTTTTGTTATATTTACTAATACCTATCAACAAGGCTATTAACTTTTAAACATCAAATTCTATTATGAAAAAAATGAAAAAACTTTTGAGAAAAGATCTATCTGCCATTATCGGAAGTGGAATGATCGATACCTGCCACATGAACGGAGATTCTGCCAGCTGCTGGACAGACTGTGAATGTACCTTCGGAAAAGCCTGTCAGCTGGATGATGATGGAAATCCTGGAAGATGTGTCGGCAGCGGAGGCGGAAACCCAGGTGGTGGAGGTAGCGGAGGATGTCAGCCACCAAACGACTGTACAGAACAGCCTTATTAAAATCAAACAACAATCTATCGGAAGCCAGTATCGCTTCCGATTTTTATTTTCATCCAAAATCAGACTCTTGTCAAAGCATCTCTGCCATTCATCAAATAAAGTTTCCATGCTGCTCTCTGATTTGTTGTTTTGCATCAAATTTCTAACAATAATTAAATTATGAAACAACAATTTTTAGCATTCAGCGTTTTGCTATTATGCATTACCTGCTCTGTAGAAACCCAGGCACAACAAAAACCAGCTGTTCACTTTGGAATCAAAGGAGGTGCAAATTTTACAAAAACCTCAACGGAATCCTCTTCTTTGGAAGGGAAATACGGTTTCGGCTATCAGGCAGGTGTGATGACAAGAGTAGATATTGGAAGCCTGTATGTACAAGGAGAAGCATTACTCAACAAAAGAAAAGCATCATACGAAGAAAAATCTGGTGGTTCCGCCAAACTGACATGGAATTCCATTGATATTCCTGTAGTGGTAGGGTATAAAATCGTTAAAACTGATGATTTCAATCTAAGGGCATTCGCCGGCGGTGTTTACAGCTATGCATTTAACAATAAACTATCAACTTCCGAATCCATCAAGGAAGGCTTTAATAAGTTTGACAAATCCAACATCGGAATTACGGGTGGGATAGGAATAGACTATAAAAACTTTACGGTAGATCTCAGATATGAACATGGTTTATCCAACATTAGTAAGGAATTTAAATCCAAACCCCACAGCTTTAGTCTTGGAATCGGTTATTTCTTATTCTAAAAAACTTAAATTATCTTTGACTGATTAGAAACTGTGAACCTGCAGTTTCTAATTTTTTATAAACTCTCTTCAGATCACTATGACAAAACCTTTTGTTTTAAAAGAATATATTTTCTCTTTCATTTTCTGGCTTGTTCTTACCATTGTATTGTGGTGCAACTTTCAGACGGATACAGAGAAATATTTAGCAATGATACAGGCAGTCATCGTTGCTGTCAGTTCCTTTACATTTACTCATTTTCTGACCAGCAGACTTCTTCCAAAAGCTTTACAGGCCAAAAAGATGAAGCAGTTTCTGATCCAGGCAATTATGGTTATTTTTATTTTGAGTATCATCTTCTCCATCATCTTCACTTATTTTGAAGCGGGCCCAAAAAACCAGCTTCCACCCGATTTCAGGGATCACCTTCCTTTTTTATGGCGGGGATTTTATATGTCTTTACCAGCCTCATTTCTGATCAATGGTACTGCCTGCGGCATCAAATTCTACAAAGAACACGGAAAAATAGAACGGGATCATATCCTACTTCAACAAGCTCATCTGGAAAATCAGCTCAAATTGCTTCAGGATCAGATCAACCCACATGTTATATTTAATATTCTGAACCACATCCATATTCTGATGAAACATGATACACAGCTCGCAGATTATCTGCTGATGAAGTTTTCGGATATTCTGCGGTATCAGCTGTATCACTGTAATCAAAACCTGGTCCCTCTGGACAAAGAAATAGAATATCTTCAAAACCTTATTGAGGTAGAAAAACTAAGATGGGGAAATGAACTGGATGTAAAATCTACTCTTGAAATCACTAATAAAAATATTCTTATAGTCCCACTATTACTGGTTCCTTTTATTGAAAATGCTTTCAAATATGTCTGCAGGCTTCCCGGGCAAACCGGATATGTAAAGATCTTCTGCAAAGAGGAAAACAATACGCTCTCCTTTTATGTTGAAAATTCATATTCAGAAATGGCTGTTCATAAAAAGAAAGACGGCGGAATTGGTCTTCAAAATGTAAAAAAACGTCTTAAATTACAATATCCGGGGGCTTATGACCTAAACATTGAATCTGATAACCTGGTATACAAAGTAAGTTTAACCTTAAAACTCTCTGAAAAAAATGAGCAGTACTATTCCTAAAATGAAATGCCTGATCATAGATGATGAACCTTTGGCAAGATTCCACCTGAAAGAACTGGCTGATCAGATCGATTTTTTATCTGTAGAAGGAACCTGCGCCACAGCATTGGAAGCAGATACCAAAGTAAAGGAAACTGAAATAGATCTCCTTTTTCTGGATATTAATATGCCTTATCTGAATGGTATTGATTTTCTGGAGCAGCTTGAAAATCCGCCATTATGTATTTTCACAACGGCTTATTCAGAATATGCCCTGGAAGGATTCCGGCTTCAGGTAGTGGATTACCTTTTGAAACCTATTGCTTTTAACCGTTTTTATCAGGCGGTGAATAAGGCGCAGCAACAATTTATCATCAATGAGAAACTAAGGAAGAACACCCCTCTGGATGATCCGTTTTTGTATGTAAGGCAATCTGACTCCTTTATCAAGGTTTCCTGGGTAGATATTTTATATATTGAAAGTATGCAGAACTATACCAAGCTGCATTTTAAGGATAAGGCTCTGGTCATTCATCAGACCATGAAGGCCATTGAAGAATCGCTGCCTTCAGAACATTTTTTCAGGATTCATAAATCCTTTCTGATCAACATTACCCATATTGACATGATCTCAGGTGGACGTCTGTTTATCAACAAGATAGAGCTTCCTATATCCCGTACCCGAAAAGAAGAACTGCTCAATCAGGTGGTATACAAGAAGCTGATCAGTAAATAAAAGAGGGAAGCCGGAGTAATATCGGTGGGGGAAACTCCTGACGTTAAAAACATATCAGAGGTACTCCAGCTTCTTTCCTCTCATTATTTAAGGCAAATTCCAGCGCAATGCCACAGCAACATAGAATGTACTGGCAAACCTTGGATCTGCCATCTTTTTCTCTTTGAAAATGCTTTTGATTTTTCGTTCACTTTCACTGAAGCTTCGTACCAGCGTAGATCCTCCCGTCACTCCTAAGCTGAGCTTATCATTGATTCTGAATTCCGGTCTGAGACCTGCCGTGATCTGCTGATAACCAAACATCGTAGACTTTCCGTCCTTATTTCTTTCTACCAGCATTCCGCTGAGATTCACGACTGCTTTTAGAGTAATAACCTCTGAGAATTCATATCCTGCTTCTGCACCTTCCGGAAAATTGAGTTTAAACTTGACTCTTCCATTCGTTTTCCAGTCGAAATAAATCCACGGCATCACCATTGGCGGCCCAAATGCTGTGGTAAGAACAGGCCCTACTCCTAAAGCAACATTGGGATTAAAATGTCTGATAAACAGGATTCCACCTTGTCCCAACACATCATCAAAGTTGATGTGCTCCATATCGGTATACAGCCCCACAGATCCCATCATCATCATACTCCATTTTTTTCCTAAGGGCCTTATATGCTGTAATCCAACCTGGGCATTCAGCATTTGATCCGGAAATAACTGGGTTTCATAATTTTTGTGTGACATTTTCGCATAAGATCCGCTGAGCAGCATAGACCATGCTCTTACCCTGCCCCCACTGTCTTTTTTTACAGATAACGGAATGCTCAGATTCAGGCTTGCTCTTTTAAAATCACTTTTAGAATCGGTTTTTACGCTATCTTCCGGGCGAATGTAATTGGAAGAAGGAATATACTCTGTTTTAAGTTCTGCAGAGATTCCTGTTTGTGCACTCACCCAGCACCCTAACGGCAGCAGACAGCAAAAAGCCGTCAAAAGGTTCTTTTTCATATTTTAAATTTTATGCAAAGAGAACCCTTTGGGTATTTTTTTCAAAAATTACTTGATTAAGTGCCCGGATGGTATGACAACAGGATCAAATGAAAGGATAATAAATATCCGGCTTATGAAACCACAGATTCTTTAAAGGATATTTTTTGAGCTTTAAAAATCTGGTATCCGAACCATACAGCGATCAATGCCATACCTGCACGCGTCACCACCATTGGGATGATAGAATCAGCTTCCAGCAGCCCAATAAGTCCGGACATCAAAAAGGTCACCATCAGCTGCATAAATCCAAGCAACGCCGCAGCGGTACCACGACCTTCTTTAAAAGGGGATAAAGCATGCGCTGAAGTAATGGGAAATAATATACCGATAGCCAGCAATGACAGGTACAGCATCGCAATTTCAAGGGCTACAGAAAGGTTCTCCGCAGCAATCAGAATGTGAAGGGTACACACCACCAATAATACAATCGTGGCAATGAATAGAAGACTGGAATTGCTTATTCTTTTGATCAGTTTTGGAGTAATATAAGCCGCAGTAATCAGTGCCAGTGAATTGAATGCAAAGATAAAGCTGAAGGTCCCGCTGGAAAATCCGTGAAGTTCCATAAATAAGAACGGAGCATTGGAAATATAGATGATCAGGGAGGCAAAGGCGATACTTCCTACCATAGTACTATTGATGAAATCTCTGTTAGAAATAATCATTTTCAGCTGATCCTTTAAGCTCTTTTCATCCTGAAGTTCATGATCAGGAAGACTGATTCTTGTATTTGTTTCAGGAACATATTTATAGACCATAAAGAAGGTAATCAGTCCCATAATACATAAGAAAGCAAATGAGCTGTTCCAGCCCCAGTACTTGAGAAACACACTTCCTATCAAAGGCGCAACAATGGGTGCAATACCGCTGATCTGAGATTGCTGGGAGAAAATGGTAACAGACTTTTGTTTATCATAAAGGTCGATAATAATGGCTCTTCCAATCACAATTCCCGCACTTCCTCCAAAAGCCTGTAAAAATCGCATGGCCCATAAAACATAAATATCTGAGGTAAAATAAATGGCCGTAGCTCCGCTAATGAAAAGCAGCAACCCACAATACAGCATCGGCTTACGTCCTTTCTTATCTGATAAAGGTCCCCATAACAATTGCCCGAAAGCAAATCCGGCAAAGAATACCGAAATCGATATTTGGATATGCCCAATATCTGTATTAAAAATTTCAGCCATGCTTGGGAAAGCAGGAAGATAAAGATCTATACTTAAGGATTCTAACGTGTTGAGCAGTGCTAAAATAAACACTATAATATTTAACTTCTTCATAAATTTCAAGCCTTCACAGGCGTTTATTTTCAGGGTGCAAAATTGCCTTAAAAAGCAAAAGATTACAATAAAAGAACTGAAGAAAGTATAGGACAAAGTGAAGATTAAAACACGAAAACAAATAAAAAAAGCTTATTTAAACCCAAAAATATTGTAAATATTGAAGATTATCTTTTTTCATTATTCTTAAAATAGTCGGGATTCTGACCGGTATGTTTCTTGAAAAACCTTGAAAAATATGAAGTATCGTTAAAACCGAGCTTGAAAGCAATTTCTTTTATAGTAAGAGCTCCAAAACTGAGTTCTCTTTTGGCTTCCAGGATAAGACGCTGGGAAATCATTTTTTTTACGGTTGTCCCCCTCAAAAGGCGTACAATATCATTAAGATGATGGGTGCTTATCTTCAGTTTTTCAGCGTAGAAACCTGTTTCTTTATGCATTATATAATGTTTCTCAATAAGTCCCACCAGCTCATGGATGCGCTGACGGTCATTCTGTAAAGGTTCCTGAGGGGCAATCTGTTCCCCGATGATGATACAAAATGCTTTCAGATAAGCCTTTAGAAGCTCTGTTCTGGATGCACCTTTATATTCCTCCTCCATCAACGCTATGATTGCACTACAGGTTTTTTCGCTTTTGGGATTTAAATAAAAAGGAAGCATTCCTCCTGTGAGTACCGGTTCTATATCACAGACCTCATTGAAAATTTCCCGGCTTATAGCCATTGCATATCCATCTTCACCGTTTATTTTCATATTGAAGACCTGCCCCGGTGCAATGATACAGATCTGATTGTTTTCCAGTTTATAGCTTTCAAAATCCAGCTCTAAGTAACTGCTTTCATACACCTCCCTGAACCAGATAATTTCAAAAAAATTGTGCCGGTGCACATCATGGAAATTCTCCGGACCCGCTGCCCTCAAAGTGCTCATCTGAAATTCTTCAGAAGTCAAATGGTGAACCGGTATTTCTTTTTCTGGTGTAATCATCAGCGTATTTTAAATAGGTTGATCATAAACAAAAACCACAGCAAAAAAGATGCTGCGGCTTTCTACAATATTTAAAATTAAATATAATTTTTCGGTTTTATTTGCTTAAAAAAGCATCCCATCCCTGAGCTGTAAGTGCTACCAACTGGTTAGACCCTCTGGCCACCATAAAGTTTCCTTCTTCTTTTTCTACAGCATGGCCTATAATGGTAAAATCCGGATGGTTTCTGATTTTATCAAAATCGTTTGGCGAAATCGTGAACAACAGTTCATAATCTTCTCCTCCACTTAATGCAGTCATTACAGGATTTAAATTCATTTCATCCGCAGTAGAGATCGTCAAATTATCTAACGGTACTTTTTCCTCATACAGTCTGAACCCTACTTTTGACTGATCGGAAAGGTGAAGAATCTCGGAAGCCAGACCGTCAGAAATATCGATCATAGAAGTTGGTTTAATATCCAGTTCTTCCAAAATCTTTTTAACGTCTGTTCTTGCTTCAGGCTTCAACTGTCTTTCCAGGATATAGTCATACCCTTCCATTTCCGGCTGCATATCAGGATTGGCAAGATAAACGGCATGCTCTCTTTCCAAGATCTGAAGTCCCATATAGGCACCACCCAAATCTCCTGATACTACAAGAAGATCATTAGGCTTTGCTCCGCTTCTTTTGACAATGTTTTCCTCATTCTCAATTCCTACAGCCGTAATACTCATCACCAATCCTGAATTGGAACTCGTGGTATCACCTCCGATAAGGTCTACTTTATATCTTCCACAAGCTGCCTGAATTCCCGAATAAATTTCTTCCAGCGCTTCCACAGGAAAACGGTTGGAAACCGCCAGAGAAACTAAAATCTGCGTTGGTGTTGCATTCATTGCGGCAATATCACTTAGGTTTACCACCACCGCTTTATAGCCTAAATGCTTTAACGGAACGTAGCCCAGATTAAAGTGTACTCCTTCCGCCAGAACATCTGTCGTAAGCACTACTTTTTTATTGTCAGGATTAATGACTGCTGCATCATCTCCTACTCCAAGCTCCGAAGATTCGTTGGATAAAGGAAAAAATTCTGTCAGATGTTTAATAAGACCGAATTCTCCTAGTTTCGAAATGGGCGTCAGCTCCTGTGATTTATCTTCAAACATAAAATTTCTTTTTTTGTATAATGTTCAAATGTAAAATGCAATATGGCTTTAAAAGTCTTTTATAGCATTCAACCCTGAACTTTAAACGTTGAATTACTTTGTAAATTCTGCCGGATCAATATTGTGCGGGTGGAAAGGAAGCTTTTTAAAGTCTTCTTTGGATAATACCACCGTTTCCGGGCTTTTATATTTATTCATCGCTTCCACTACGTCATCCGGTGGAGTCGTCATTTTTCTAAGCATCATATCGATCCATACCCCTGTAGCTTCAGCAGTTGCACAGTGTACCCCATCCGGAGTATAGAACTTGTGTACGAAACGGTAGATGGAAGAGTCATCAGAACATCCGTCTATCTCTACACTTACTATCACCGTCTGATCAGCATAGATCTCCTTGAAGAAAGAATATCTCTCATGTAGGATCACCGGACCGATTCCCCATCTGCTCAATTGGGTAACCCCCATTTTCTCTTTGGTCATAAAAGCCATTCTGGCTTGCGCACAATATTGTACATAGGATGAATTGGCTAAGTGTTTGTTGGCATCAAGATCACTCCATCGCACTTCAAATTTATGGTAGAAAATCATATGAAAATCGTTTTTAATATAATTAAAATTATAATCTTCAAAAATACTCAAATAAGATGGTTTATAAAAATTGTACTTTTGAAAAAATAATCTTCAGCATAGGATTACATATACATGAAACAGATCATCATAATCGGAGGCGGTGCTGCAGGCTTTTTCTGCGCATCCAACCTTGACGAAAAAAAATACAGTATTACGATTTTAGAACAGAACTCGGATGTCCTTCAGAAAGTTAAAATTTCAGGGGGCGGCCGATGCAATGTGACTCACGCCTGCTTTGACCCGAGAGAGCTGGTACAGTTCTACCCCCGTGGGAATAAAGAATTGCTGAGTGTCTTCACCAAATTCCAGCCGGGAGATACCATGGAATGGTTTGATCAACGCAACGTTCCCTTGAAAATAGAAAACGACAACAGAACTTTTCCTGAAAGCAATTCTTCTCAAACCATCATCAATACTTTTTTGAATGAAACTCAGAAGAAAAATGTAAAGGTAAACACAAAATGTACGGTAAAAGAGATTGAAAAACAGGATGAAAAATATATTGTAAGAACCAATTCCGGAGATTTTGAAGCAGATTATATCGTTTATACAACCGGAAGTTCTCCAAAATCCTTAAAGATCGTTGAAAATCTCGGTCACAAAATTGTTCCTCTTGTTCCGTCACTTTTTACATTCAATATTAAAGATGAATTGCTGAAAGATCTTCCCGGAACCAGCTTTGAAAACGCCGGAATCTCAATTCCTAAGCTGAAAACAGAAGAAAGTGGTCCTTTATTGATTACCCATTGGGGACTTTCCGGACCGGCCGTCTTGAAGATTTCAGCCTGGGAAGCGATCAGCCTGGCCCAACTGAAGTATAATTTTGAAATTGAGGTGAATTTTGTTTCTATCCCAATGGAGGATGCAGAAGAAGCTTTTCAGAACTTCAAGCAAAATAATCCTAAAAAGAGCATCGGACAGTCTAAAATTTTTGATATTACCAACAGATTCTGGCAGAAGATATTGGAAATCTCCAAGGTTGACCTCAACAAACAGGTGGCCAATATTTCAGGAAAGGAAATGCAGAAAATTCTTGAAAATCTTTGCCAAAAGAAGTTTCAGGTGACCGGAAAATCAACCTTTAAAGATGAATTTGTGACCGCTGGAGGCATTGATTTAAAGGAAATTAACTTTAAAAACATGTCCTCAAAACTCCTTCCAAATTTTTATATTGCCGGAGAAGTTTTAAATATAGATGCCGTTACCGGGGGATTCAATTTTCAGGCATGCTGGAGTGAGGGCTGGTTGATTGCGCAGGACCTCAATGAATTATAAAAAGTATTATTTTTACTGTAAACTATCAATATGAAAAAGATCTCAATACTTACTTTCCTATTAGGAACTCAGCTTGCTTTTTCTCAAGCTACACAACAGGGTGAGCAACAGCAAACACCGCCATCAAGTAATAGTAAGCCAGATGAAAAACCTGACACACCTATAGAGTATCCGGGAGGGATGGTTGCCTTGAGAACAGATATTAGTCAAATCTTTGATCCTTCAACCCTTGGAAACTCGTCTAAAATATCCAAATCTATGACAACATTTGACGTCAATCCTGACGGGAGCATAAGTTCGATTTCAACAACAGGAAATAACCCCGCTCTGAATAAAGAAATGGATCGTGTTTTAAAAGCTTTAAAAACCCAATGGATCCCTGCTACTAAAAACGGACAGCCTATAAAGTCACCTTATCATATTCCGATGACTTTAAATAATAACTAAATAATATAAATTCAGAAAACGTTGAGATGCAGCTGTCTGCAAAAGATCTCAACTATTTATACAAAATTAGTATTTTTATTAAAAACAGATATGAAAATATTGTCACTCCTCATTTTCCTTTTAGCAAGTCAACTTGTTTATTCTCAATCAGTACAACAAGAAGAATCGCAGAAATCCGATCAATCAGTATCTGAATCTAAGGTAAACGATACAATATATACTGCTGAAGAATTTCCTGGTGGCATTCCGGCGATTAGAAGACATATAGGTCAGGAAATGGATATTTTTAAATTCAAGGAGCCTGGACAATTCAAATCAATAACTACTTTTGATGTGAATCCTGACGGAAGTATAAGCTCAATTTCTACAACAGGGAATAGCCCTATTCTTAATAAAGAAATGGATCGTATTATGAAGAAGCTAAAGACAAAGTGGAAACCCGGTACCATAAACGGGAGACCAGTCAAAACTAAATACACCATGCCTATGGGACTAGAGATTTAAAATATCAAACCCATAATTTACAAACCCACATCATGAAAAAAATAGTCACACTCATTCTATGCCTTGGATTCGGATTTGCTTTTTCTCAGGCAAAACAGGACCGGGCAGAATCCCCTGTAAAAGATTACACTAATGAAGCAGATATAAAGCCTGAATTCCCAGGAGGAATTTCCGTATTCAAAACACTCATTATGAGCAAATTAAACTCCAGTATCATTACAGACTCAGCAAACACAGAGGTAAAGTTTCTAATTGATTCCAAGGGGGAACTTAGCTCTGTGACGGCAAACGGAGAGCAGGAAAGCTTTAATAAAGAAGTGATACGGATCATCAATACCATCAACAAAAAATGGGAACCTGCCGTTTATAAAAACAAACCTGTCGACTATTGGTACACCCTCCCAATGTCAATAAGTTTTGATTAAAATATGGATATGCTTTCAGTCAAAAGAAATACCGCTTTTTTCTTTAAAATCCTTCTCATCATAGGATTTGGGTATTTCTTTTGGCTGATGTTAAAAATCACATTGGAATATATTCCTATCGATCCCAATGTCAGCTTTCTGATGATTAAGCAAACAGAAGTGACGGAGAGGCCGGAATATCTTTACTTTTTTTACATCCATGTTTATACCAGCATTTTTGTGCTTCTTTCTGGGTTTCTGGCCATTCTCAGAAGAGATTTCGGATGGAAAAATTTTCACCGGAATATAGGGAAGCTTTATATTATTCTGATTCTGATTTTTGCGGCCCCGTCAGGGTTTTATATGGGAATCTTTGCCAATGGTGGTTTATTCTCAAAAATTTCGTTTGTGATATTAGGCCTTTTATGGTGGTTTTCAACCTTCAAAGCTTATCAGCTTGCCAGGCAGAAAAAGTTTAAAGAACACAAGCAATGGATGTGGCGAAGTTTTGCTTTTACATTATCTGCGATCACCCTGCGCATGTGGAAAGTTATTATCGTATATTTATTTCATCCCAATCCTATGGATGTTTATCAGCTCATTGCATGGCTGGGCTGGATTCCCAATATCCTTTTAATTGAATATTTAATCACAAAAAAACAGATATGAAAATTGTAAATTACATGCTTATCTCTTTGCTTACAGTTTCTTTAATAGGCTGTAAAAAAGACGGAAAGGTCAATGAATCCGGGAAAGATTCTTTAACCGCAAAAAAAGACTCTGTGGTAGTTCCTGAGGTTCACAAAGAATATTACGGCATTTATACAGGCGATTTTGCCGGAATGGAAAAGTTTACGGATGAGTCTGATGGTTCAGAGTTCGATGCCAATGTTTACAAGAGAATTTCTTTAAAGATCAACAGAATTACCAAAGACAGCGTATACGGACAAAGTATTGTCAATGGTAACCAGCGTCCTATCAGAGGAATTTTCAATGAGTCTTCAAAATCTTTTGTATTGGATGAACCCGGAAATGACAAAACAGATGGCAGATTTGAAGTAAAACTGAATGGTGACAGCTTAACAGGAAAGTGGAATGCTTTCAATAAATCTGCGGTAAAATCTCCTTTAAAGACCCTTAAACTAACCAAGAAAGAATTTGTCTACAATCCGAATTTTATGCTGGATAAAGATTCTAATCTGGTCGACTGGTCCAATCCTAAAGATTTTGTCGAAAAATATACTGATGCCGACACCGGTAAGACGGAAAGCTATACTACTTCCAAAAACAGGGTGGCTTCAGATGCGGTTTTCAAACTGAATGCCTCCAAGCAAAAACTGACGGAGAAAGATCTTAAAAATTTAAGAAAACTAGATCTTGAAATCATCAAAAACTCCGTATTTGCAAGACACGGATATTCCTTTAAAAAAGAGACCTACAGAAATTTCTTTGAACAGACAGACTGGTATATTCCTGTTTCCGGCAATGTAGACAATGAGCTCACTCCTATGGAAAAAGAGAATGTAGCGTTGTTGAACCGCTTTACCAAGTATGCTGAAGATAAGTACGATAGTTTTGGTAGGTAGGCAACAGCAATCAGAGATTTGAAGCCTGGGTTATCTCTCCGTTTTTTGTCAGTTTTACAAAAAGATAGAGCAGCAGACAACCTGTAGCATAGCACAGAATATCAATCCATGAGAATGAATTCCCGATCACAATATACATCAGGCTTCCCTCCCGGAAGCCTAATTTTTCTGCAATATTGAAATACTGAGCCAGCTCTACAAGACAAGAAAAAATCAAAATTCCACCAATCAGTTTCTGATCGTTCATTTTGACAAAGCTTTTGACAAAGGTATAAAGAAGCATCACCACAATGACATCCCCCAGATACGCTCTCACAAAGAAAATATCTTTCAGTTGAGTCGCAATCAACACTTCTGTCAGAAAAATAAAAAGGGTCAGAAAAAGGTATTTCAGGCTGAATTGTAATTTCATTTTCAAATAGGATTTAAGATATAAAAACCAGTATTTCATACACATCCGCCTCATTTTATATGAGATCGGTTCACGAAATGTGATTATAAAGTACATTTATAATAAAAATCTACCAAGAGTAAAATTATACATATTAATTCATTCTCCATCTATATCAATGAAAAAAACAGCCTTTACAAGCTGCCAGGAAATTCAAATAATGAAGAATCAATTCAATTGATTTCTATAGAATTTTCATCTATCAGATTTTGTTGTTTCTGTTTTTGTATGTTTCTCACGGTTTCTCTGGATTCCGGTGCTATACTGGTTTCCATACTGGCAAGTGTCCCAACCAGGTTATTAATGGAATTCTTTTTTATTTCCTGTAAACGGGCTACGGTAGTTTCTTTAGCATTTTCATATCTAAGTTTACTAACATTGGAAATTTTTCCTTTTAAATGATTCCTCGACACAGATTTTACAAGTTCAAAATCATATTCTCCCTTGTCGTCTGTTATTTTAATAATCAACCCTGGCAATCCATTAAATTTATACGGGCCATAAGGAATAGGAATATCCGTAGAATACCAGGCAATCCAGTTTCTTCCTTTATAATTGATTTCAGCTCTTTTACAATTGACAGTATTTATTGTTTTTGACTCATCAATAAGTTTCCAGTTGTTTATTGTGGGTTCTTTATAAGTGAGTAATGTCATCCCCACTCTTTCAAAATATTGAGTATTCTGGTTGGACTGGATGATTGTATAGGGAAATTTTGTTTTTGGAAAAGATTTTCCTCTAAAATCAACCATTGTTGTAGCGCCTCCTATGGTTGCTTTTTGAAACTCGCTTTGAAATATAGAGTCAAACTTTAAGGCCTTCTCACTGATGAAAAATGCACGGTCATTTAAAACCTGTAAAGAAAAAAATTCCTCGTGGGTATAATCAGGGGTAGATTTATACAGTTTTGCTTTTAGTAAATAGGTAAAGTCTGCAATCAGTGTATCTCTTTTATTGTCTTGAGCATAAGATAAAAGAGACAGGAAAAATAATAGAAATAGAAATTTTTTTTTATAAATATTCATACACTCTTCTATAAATAATAAAAGTCGCACTTGCTGCTAGCTTGCTGCAAGTGCGACAAATGCTTTATAAATAAATCATTAACAGTTAGCTGCTTCAAGTGCATATGCCCATTCCATCATTCTTGGACCAGACCAGCCGCTTTGACATGTTACAGCACTTACGCCACAACTTGTTACATGATAGATATTAACACATCCTTCTCCTCCAGCAACTTTACTTAATGCATTTCTAGTTAGCTTTTTTAAATTTTTCATAAAAATATTATTTAATAATTGTGTGGTAAATATAAACAACAAATCTACATACGGTGAATAAATTTTATTATGTTAACTTCTACGACGGCGTTTATGCTAATTTTTTATTATTTTGTCTAATAATTTTCTTGCGACAAAACCTAATTTCCTTTGTGGGATTTTGTATTGCGAGTTTAGTCAAAAAAACATAGTCATTTTAATGGCTTTCCCCTGCTCTATTATTTCTTTACTTTGACTGTACATCCAATGGCAACTGTTTTAGTCATCTTCACCGGCTCTCCTTTAATGAGAGCGTTTACAGCATCCTGAGCATAATATTCGGATACGTCGTTCGGGTTATCGTAATTATTGTCAATCGCTCCTATATACTTTACGATATTCTTGCCGTTTTCTTTCTGCAGTACAAAAACATGAGGCGTTTTGGTAGCTCCATACTGAGGGTAAATCTTTTGTCCTTCATCTACCAGATACGGAAATGTAAATTCTTTCTGTTTGGCTCTTTCGATCATCTGCTGGTAACCGTCCTCGGGTTGTACATTGGGATCATTAGGATTGATAGCAATCACCGGATACCCCTGCGCTTTGTATTTTTTATCAAGCTCAATGATACGGTCTTCATACTTCTTTGCGTACGGGCAATGATTACAGGTAAATATGACGATGAACCCTTTGGCGCTTTTAAAATCACTCAGAGAAACCATTTTGCCATCAATATTTTTAAGCTTAAAATCAGTCGCTTCATCCCCTACCTCATAGCCTTTTTTAGAAGAAATACTTTCTTTCTGAAGGGTATTATCATGGCTTGGTTTTGTAAAACTCAACAGTCCAAGGGCAGCAATGAATGCCATCATTACAATTTTCATATTTTTCATAACAGATTATTTATTGTAGATTTTCGTTAATTGTTTTTTCAAGGTCTTCTTTACTTATTTCTCCATCATTAAAATGGAATTTCGTCCCGTTTTTATAAAACAGGGTTACCGGAATATTTCCAGCCCAGTCTTTTTCAAACTTTGGAATCCAGGTATTCATCCTTTTAATATCATCCAGCAGAACAACCTCAGCCGTCAGGTTTTTGTTTTTGATAAATTTTGAGACTCTTTCCTGATCTGCAAGCCGGTCTAATGAAACCAGAATCATTTTAAACTTTGGATTGTTCACATACTTATTATTCACTTCCATGAAATGAGGCAGCTCTTTCACGCAAGGAGCACAAGTTGTTGACCAGAAATTGACTACAAGAAGCTTATCTTGCTCCTGCTGAATGCGTTGCTCCAGGTCTTCATACTTCACCACAGAAAATCCAGTCTGCTGAGCTTTGAAAACAGTAAAACATAAACATACAGCCAATAGTTGTATTAAATTCTTCATATTCAAAATTAACAATTGCAATCTTTCTCAATGATTATCAAACTGTTAAACTTTGTTAATAAATTCAAATATTATCTCATTTTACTTCACCACTATTTGAAATAAAATGTAAATTAGCTTATCATCAAATAAAAAATATCATGAAAAAATCAAGCATCCAGAAAACAAAACTTACAAAAGCTGAATTGAAAGAAGTAAATGGCGGAGCACTCCTTATCTGCCCCGCAGGCCTTTGCATTCCTAAGGGAGGAACCATTGACGATGCTATCCGTGGTACCGTTGGGAAAGGTGGGTACTGCTGTTAATCAAATCTTATTGGAAATATCAATCAAATTAAAATTATTTCTGATTCTCCGCAAACACACCTAATATTTTTAGTATATTAGCGCTCAAAAAGCAGGGATTATGAACATATTCAGTTTTACGGCTCATTTCGGTTCGGAGGAAGATTGTC
>LAZY01000044.1 GCA_001013295.1 Chryseobacterium indologenes
AGATTAAAAACTTTAGACTACAGCTTAGAGGTGTAAAAGACAAAACTTTCTTTATCTTTAGATTAACCAAACTTTTTGCTTAGCCCCCAGATTTTGTGCTTGATCCAATTTAAAGAATCAGTTTTCAAAAGGTATATAAAAGAAAAAAGGAAAAGCCGACATTGCTTTTCCTTTTATTGTAGCGAAGACGGGAATTGAACCCGTGACCTCAGGGTTATGAATCCTGCGCTCTAACCAACTGAGCTACCTCGCCGTTTTGGTGGTGCAAATATATAAAAATATTCTTTACCTCCAAAATTATTTTAACTTAAAATATTCTAAAACATCTCCAACATGATCTGGTTTGTTGATTATCTTATTGTTAGCATCTAAAATAAAATACGTGGGAGTTGCATGAACATTGTATGTATCTACGTAAGAACTGTTCCATCCTCTCAATTCTGAGTCATTGATCCAAGGAAATGCGGCAATCTTTTTAGTGTAAGAATTTTTATCCACATCTAAAGACAGGGCTACAACCTGAATATTTTTTGCTTTAAGCTCGTTGTACTTTTCCAAAAGTTTCGGAAGTTCACTTTCACAGTGTGAGCAGGTAGACGACCAGAAGATAATCACCTTTTTATCTGCTTTTACATCATGAAGAGATTTCGCCGTTGTATTGAGAGGTGACTGGAACTTATAATTAGGGAAAACAGCTCCCATTTCAATATTGGCATTAGACTTCAATGTAGAAGCCAGCCTGTCATTGATGGTACATTTAAGGTTCTTCGCCTGGGTCAGATATTTGTTTTTAAATTCATCCATCTGATAAACATCAAAAATATCGATCAGCTCTGATAGAACAGTCTGCCCTCTTGGAGTTTCTACTTTCAGACGATCCAGAAGTTTATCCACAGAACCTGCAACGTTGGTATTTCCTCCTGAGTTCAGGTAAGCAACCAGGATCGGTCTCAATAATGATGAAGATTCAAGCATATCTCCGGATTTGTCCAGAAAGTTGATTACTTCGTCCTGATTTATTTTTTTGGACGGATCGGATTGATTTCCCAAGAACTTGCTGTAATTCGTGTTGTAATAGGCTATAAACGGATGCTGTGCCGGGTCAATAGCTGCAGAAGTGCCGGAAAGTCTGTCAATCTCCGTTTTTAAGGCTTTTCCGAAGTCTGTATTGTCTTTATAATATTCTTTGATCTGAGCCAATGCAGGCAGAATAAGTTCTTTTTTCTGAGAACCTTCCTGTTGTTTGCTCATCAGTTCATTAGCTTCATCCAGATAGATCACATCTTTCACTTTACTATTCTGAACATTCAGCTTAAAGTTTACATTTTTATTTTCGGAAATAAAGCTTACGGTATTATTGGAATCCGGGAAATAGACTTTCATCATTCCCACATAGTTGCTGGGATATTTGAATGTCCATGTACTGTTTTTACTTTGTTCTTTTGTAACAACAATATCTTTTGATCCGTTTAATGTATAGAGAATTGCATCTTTATCTTTAAAATCTGCCGGAGCCTGAATTGTGACTGTAAATTGAGCCTGCAATGCAAAAGCTGCTAAAAGCGCAGATAGTGTATAAATCTTTTTCATAGAGTAAAAATAAAAAAACTCTCTGACTAATCAGAGAGTTTAATATTATTTTAATAAAATTTTATGCTTTTACGCTTTTGTATTTTTTAGTATAGAAGAAAATGAATGCGATTGCTACAATTCCTAATACATATACATACATATCGATGGGTGATGCTGGAGCACCTGGTCCTCCACCTCCTGTTCCCGCTCTGCCTGCAGAATTAGGTGCAGGTGGGATTTCTTCTGCATATGCAAATGATATTACAAAAAGCAAAAGAGCCGATACTAGTTTATTTATAGTCTTCATATTATTATTTTAAGATTTTAGTGTTAACAATTACTCCTTTATCAGAAACCACTTTTACAACGTAAGAACTCTTCACTGAACCATCAAGTTCAATTACAAAATCTCTGGATGTATTTACTGCTTTCTTAGAGATAATAAGCTTACCACTCATATCATAAACTTCAATATCTGCTTTTTTCCAGCTTGGATCAAATCTAACGATATAGTTGCTAACTGCAGGGTTATAAACAACCGCAGTTTTAGACACTGCACTAGTCTCTTTAGTGATCAGAGTACCTTTACTTGGCTCTCCGTAATATAAATTATAAGTCTTAGAGCTTACAGGAATCACAGCTCCTTGTTTAGCTTCTTCTGCGTTTCCGTTAGAAGACATATAATAGAAACCAGTTCCTGAAGACAACTGATGTACTCCTGCAGGAATCAATTCAGCATTCTCTCTGATTTCAAATTTATAAGATGTTATTCTCTGGCTTGCCGTACCGTAATCGAAGTTATCCATTACGATATTTTTCCCTAAGAAGTTATTTTCATTAGCTTCATTAATGTATAACAGATACTGTCCTGCATAATTAGGATCCTGTCCTCCGGTTAAAGCTTCTTCATAGGTAACAAGGCTATTGCTTTTATCTGTAGCTGCCTGTACTGAGGTATCATTAGAAATCTGGTGACCTGTAGTAGCGTTTGGAGTCACTACATAATATGCTCTTGCTACTTCATTACCATTGGCATCTAAACCAATCACTCCTAATTGTTTTACAGTTCCGCTAGTCGTCTTTTTAACTGCAGATTTGTTAGCTGTTACACTATAATCTACACCAGCTGCTCTGGCTGTACCGTTAAATCTTCTAAGGGTGTTAAAATTCAAAGTTTGGGGAGAGTTATCTCTTAACTTCATAATGAAGACTCCCATTGGTTTTACGACCAAATTATTAACGTCCCCAATAGGAATATGTGAATTCACATCAAAAGTCATCGTAAGCGGGTTGGTAAATGTACTTCCTACTCCGTTTACATATTGTACTTCTCCTGGTGAATACTGAACTCCCCAGATATTGGAAATGGCGTTACCATCACTTACTCCACCTTCATCATATCCGATTCTTGACAAATCGATGTTGGTTAAGAAAGGGTTTCCAAATTCGTAGATGTTTTTACCAAAGGTTCCCGCCCAAAGACTGTTGGTTTCTTCAAACTGGTCCCAAAGATAGGTGTTATATTTTTCGTTATACCCATTCTTATTAGTACCGTTCGCACCAAAATCAATATTGGCACCAGCATTTGTCAGGTTAGCAGTAGCTAAAGTAGAATAAGGTTTACCGTTAATTGAATAAACCCCGCTGGCAGCAGGAGGATTACTAAGATCTAAATTATTACCTTTTGATCCCAGCATATAATAACCATGGGCTGTAGCCACACCCGTAGTTGATGCAACAGGTTTGGTATCTGAAACAACAGAAGCATTATTCCACATTAAGATTTCATTTTTAGAATATCTTGTTCCTGTGAAAGTTTTGTTAAGTTCTCCAGAAAGGGATGATAATACCTTTTCATTGAAAGGCAAAGCAATCTGTTGGTAAAAATCACCATTACCATGTTTGGCATTTCGGTATTCTTTAGTTACAATACCAGTAACGTTGGATTGGGATAATCCATCGATGTAAAGCTGTCCGTAAGTAGAAGTAGCATACGAGCCAGGAGTATTCATCTTTAAAACGATATTGTTACCAGTGGTTTTATCTGCACCGCCGGCATCAATTGTTTTAAAGGCATCCGCGCCTGTTCCTACAACCATTACGTTCCCATGTACTTCCACTAGACCATTGTCTCTTGTTTGTACACCGCCACCGCTATAAACTAGGGTGCCTTCGCTCACATACATATTAGCGTTAGAGTCTACGTGACATAAAACATTCTGCGCCTGAACAGAATAGCTAACGGCTAAAAGACCTATAGCAAATAAACTTTTTCTCATTGTATAAATTATTTGTGTGTTAATACAATCTTCACCCGCAAAGGTATTATTTTTTTCTTTAAAAAAAAAACTTTTTATCTATTAATCAAAATATTATCTTCCGTCAAGGTAATTTTTTTCTCCTCTCCTATTGAAAACATATAGTCTTCCAAAACCTTTTCTGTAGTACCTCTCAGACCTCTTGCCCCCAAACCTTTTTCAATAGTTTCTTCAACGATTCTTTCAATAGCTCCGTCTGTCATTACCAAATCTGTGCCATCCATTTTGAATAACTCCACAAATTGATTCACAATTGAATTTTTAGGCTCTTTCATGATTCTTACCAGCGTTTCTTTTGTAAGCTTGTCCAGATAAGTAATGATCGGAAATCTTCCTAAAAGTTCAGGAATCAATCCAAAAGAACGAAGGTCGATCGCATTGATATTTGTTAAAATATATTCGTCTTCGTCTGTTTTATTTATTTTTTCAGAACTGAAACCAATCGCCTGCTTATTCATTCTTCTCTCGATGATTTCCTTGATTCCGTCAAAAGCTCCTCCGGCAATGAACAGGATGTTCTGGGTATTGACCTGAATATATTTCTGATCCGGGTGCTTTCTTCCTCCCTGTGGTGGTACATTAACGATGCTTCCTTCCAAAAGCTTCAACAGTCCCTGCTGTACTCCTTCTCCGGAAACATCTCTGGTAATACTCGGATTATCTGATTTTCTTGCAATTTTATCAATCTCGTCAATGAAAACAATCCCTTTTTCTGCTTTTTCTACATCATAATCTGCTACCATCAGTAGTCTTGAAAGGATACTTTCAACATCTTCACCTACATATCCGGCTTCTGTCAGAATGGTAGCGTCTACGATACAGAAAGGTACATTAAGCTCTCTGGCGATGGTTTTGGCCAACAGGGTTTTTCCTGTTCCCGTCTCCCCTATCATGATGATATTAGATTTCTCGAGCTCTACTTCTCTGTTTTCGTCCTGAGCATGAAGCAATCTTTTATAATGATTATATACTGCTATTGAAAGCTGCTTTTTAGCCTGATCCTGTCCTATTACATACTGATCAAGAAATTCTTTGATCTCTTTTGGCTTTTTAAGCTCTTCCATACTGTCTGCAGGAGAATATCCTGTTTTGGAGGCACCATCTTTCACGATTGCATGGGCCTGCTCTATACAATTTTCACAAATAAAACCGTTCTGCCCAGAGATCAGCATCTGTACTTCACTTCTTTTTCTGCCGCAGAAAGAACATTGGTTAGAATTCATATTATTATATATATGTATATGTTAAAGAAAATCGTAAAAAATTACTTTTTACGATTTTCTGGTTTTTAAGAATTAATAATTGAGTTTTGAATCTCTGTATATTCTTCGTTCGTTAATTTTAATCTTTCATTTCTGAAGTTCATGTCTTCCATCTTGTTCAAAGGGATAAGATGAATATGAGCATGAGGAACTTCCAGTCCCACTACCGCTACTCCTACTCTTACACATGGAATTGCAGTTTTGATCTTCTTGGCCACCTCTTGGGCAAATCCCCAAAGGTTTTTGTATTCTTCACTTTCAAGATCAAAAATCAAATCCACTTCTTTTTTCGGAACTACCAAAGTATGTCCTTTCACCAGCGGCATTGCATCTAAGAAAGCTATAAAGTCTTCGTTTTCTGCAATTTTATACGAGGGAATTTCGCCATTGATGATTTTTGTGAATATAGTGCTCATTTTTTTAGAAGTTAGAGGTTAGATAATCAGAAGTTTTTAGAAATAGAAAGGGGTATCAGACTATAGAGAGATGTCTAATACTTCAAAAGAAAGCTTGTTTCCGTTCGGTAAAGTGATTTCCGCAGTTTCGCCGATAGCTTTTCCTAACAGTCCTTTTGCGATTGGGGTATTAACAGAAATTTTTCCTGTTTTAAGGTCACTTTCGTTATCCGGTACCAATTTAAATACCTGCTCTTGTTTAGTCGCATTGTTTTTAAGCTTCACCGTTGTAAGGATAGAAACTTTTGACGTATCTAATTGGCTTTCATCTATAATTTTAGAAGTAGAAATAACATCTTTCAGCTTAGAAATTCTCATTTCAAGCATTCCCTGAGCCTCTTTAGCCGCATCGTATTCTGCATTTTCAGACAAATCACCTTTGTCTCTTGCTTCTGCGATCTGCTGAGTAATTTTTGGTCTCTCTACAGTTTCCAACTGTTCCAGCTCAGCTTTCATTTTATCCAGGCCCTCCTTAGTTACATAGCTTGCCATAATTTTCAAAATTTAGTTTTAGTATAAAAAAATAATCCGACATTTGCCGGACAATGTTTTCGTGTTGTAATCGTTTAATTTTTACAAATATATAAAAATTTAAATTGAAATGAAAAAAACTTTTTCAATCCTATTTATTTTCAGCTTACTGATTTTCAGTAATTTATCTATAAAGTCATGTGGAAGTAGAGAAGATACAGTGAACTGCTTTCCCAATAGCCCGATCAATGTAACTATCAATCTGAATACGATGCCTGTCTATAATTCTTTGAACTATGACAATGGCTGGACCTACGTCAACGAACAGCAATCCGGAACAAGAGGCCTGATCATCGTAAGAGTGGGAAACGGATTCAAAGTATATGACCGCAATGCTCCCCATATATGCCCGGATAATGATACAACCCTTGAGGTGAAAGACAATATCGCCATTATATGCCCAAAGGATGGTACGCGATGGATCTTAAGAACCGGACAGCCGGAGTCAGGTTCCAAAACTTCTCTCCCACCCAAAACCTATCCGTACAATTACGATCAGGTAAGCAAAACTTTAACTGTTTATTATTAGAATAAGAAATGAAAATCGTTATACAGAGAGTCTCTGAAGCCAGTGTAAAAGTAGACGGAAAAATTGTAGGTGAAATCGGGAAAGGATTAATGCTGCTGGTAGGTATTGATGAAAATGATGAAAAGGCAGACGCAGACTGGCTGGTACAAAAAATACTGAACCTCAGAATTTTCGGGGATGAAGATGATAAACTTAATCTTTCTGTAAAAGATATTTCAGGAGAGATCCTCTGCATCAGCCAGTTTACCCTGATTGCGGATTATAAAAAAGGAAACCGCCCTTCGTTCATCAAAGCCGCCAAACCTGATAAAGCGGTTCCTCTATTTGATTATTTTAAAGAGGAAATGGCCAACAAATCCGGACTTAAAACTGAAAGCGGAATCTTCGGAGCGGATATGAAAGTCGCCCTAGTGAATGACGGACCTGTGACTATTGTAATGGATTCTATTACAAAGAGCTAATCACAAAACAGAAAAAACAAGACCATATGCTCAAGAAACTTCAGTTAAAATCCCTGGCTCTAATCTTGTTCAGTACAGGACTTTTCTGTTCTGGCCAAAGCCGGGAGGAACTTTTAAAAATAAAACTGGACTCTGCATTTTCAACAGTTTTCCAGCCCAATAACCCTGGGGGTAGTATTCTGATCCAGCAGGGAAACAAAACTCTGTATGAAAATTCATTTGGGCTGGCTGACCTGAAGACAAAAGAAAAATTTACCCATAAGACGGTTTCAAATTTAGGTTCCATTTCCAAGACATTTGTTTCTTACGGAATTTTAATCCTACAGAATAGAAAAAAGCTCTCTGCGGATGACAAGCTTCTCACTTTTTTTCCGGATTTTAAAAACAGGAAAATAGCTTCGGCCATTACGCTTCAGCATCTTCTCACCCATACTTCCGGGCTTCCGGATCTCAGACATGTGGAAAAAGACAGTATATTTTATCTTACCGCAAAAGATGAAGAAAATTTTAAGCCCTTACAACTCGCCGATTCATTACACTTTGAGCCGGGGACGCAATATGAATATTCCAATCCTGCTTATAATGGACTGGCATTGATTATTGAAAAGGCAGGCCACATGAAATGGCAGCGCTTTATTTCAGAAAATATATTCAAACCTTCTGGAATGAGAAACAGTACCATCACGGATGGAAGCTTTCCCAACAAAAATGTAGCGCATGGTTATGTCCTGAAAGACAAAGTGTATCAGGAATATGACTATGGTGAATATCCGACATTTGCCGCTGCAGGTAATGGTGGGGTATGGAGCTCTATTGATGACCTTAAAAAATATATCTCCGCCATTCAAACCTGTAAGTTTGCAGACTGTACAAGCATTAAAGAATCCCAGACAGTCCGCAAGCCGGCAAACTGGAAGAGTGATAAACCTGCAGACCATACGGGTACCTGGTTTGTTCATCACGGCTTTTATTCCGATATAAAAACAGAAGAAAATGTACAGGTGATAGAGCATGCCGGAGATCAGGGAGGCTTTAAATCCCATTTACTAATGATCCCTGAAAAACAAATATCTATTATTTGGCTCACCAATAACAATGCATTTATTACCGGTCACATCCGGAGAATATTGCTTCAGCTGAAATATATCGACTAAATTAAAAACGTCTTTCAAAAGTATTGAAAGACGTTTTTTGTTGATCATCTTTTTAAGTTCAGTCATTTTTCTTTGCTACAAAAGGCCGGGAACCTTTCACCAGTCTGAAGTAAAAAATATTTTTCATTTAAATTCACAAAAACGTGATTTGTTTTCATTTTATTATTATTTTTGGTCTTATCCAAACTCATTCACAACCATTTAACAAAAATAATATGAAAACAAAAATCCAACTTTTCGCATTGTTCACATTCTGTGCGTCCCTCTCTTCCGGTCAAAATCAAAAAAATCAGCTTAATCAGAACATTGGTCAGAATGCTGCCGTTTATGTATGTTTTTCTAAAGGAATCAATTCTGAAAAGGCCGCTTTCAGCAGAAATTCAGATCTGGAAAGATTTGCAAGGGAAAATAAAATCTCATTTGCCTATGACCTTGATTTCACAGATTCTAAACTGGATGAAATGGCCCGAAGCAGCAAAGCAATCGGGAATTCCGGAGAATCTGTGGAAAAGCTGAAGCGCATATTCAAAGCAGATCTTCCTCTGCAAAATGAAGCGACAACTCAAAAACTTATTCAGACCCTTGAAAGATTTCCTGAGGTAGAATATGTATCCGTAATGAGTGGTACTCCTGTAGAACCTCCATTGGTAAACGCTTTCGTAGTTACCCCTGATCTGGAAAGCGTTCAGACTTATCTGAATGACAACCCGGGAATCAATGCAAAATATGCATGGTCAAGGGGCATCACCGGACAGAATATCCGGGTTCGGGATGTGGAATATGGGTTTTATAAAACGCATGAGATGCTGGCTAACCAAAACTCTATTCAACTGGAACCGGGATATTCTCCTAATTCCGGATTATCCAGTAATAATTACCAAGATCACGGCACCGCAGTAGTAAGTATCCTGGGCTCGGTAAAAGACAATATAGGACTTACAGGAGCAGCCTACAGTGCTTCCGAGATAAAAGGTTATATGGAATGGACAACGGTGGGATACAACAGAGCTTCTGCAGTCAGCAGATCCATCAATGCATCCCAGGCCGGAGATATTATCCTGTATGAAATGCAGACCGGCGGAAAAGACGGCCAATATTGCCCTGCCGAGTATGACAAAGTGATATGGGATCTTACCAAAGCTGCTACTGATTCCGGAATTATTATCATTGCAGCAGCCGGTAACGGAAATCAGAATCTGGATGATCCTTTTTATGCTCCTTACATGGCCAGAGGAAACAGTGGAGCTATTATTGTAGGAGCGGGATCGCCCAATACGACCCATTCAAAATTAAGCTTCAGTACTTTTGGAAACAGAGTGGATGTACAAGGCTGGGGAAGCAGTGTTCTGGCAGCGGGCTACGGTTCTTACGCCAAATATGATAACGATAACAACAGAACTTACAATTATTTCAGCGGTACAAGTTCTGCAACGCCTACAGTAGCTTCAGCAGCCATTCTGATCCAGTCATTCTACCGTCAGACAACAGGACAGTATCTGACTCCTTCTGCGATGAAGAATCTTCTGATCTCTACCGGAATTCCACAAGGTGGTACTGTTACAGGACAAAAAATAGGACCTTTACCTAATGTAAAAAATGCTATCTTAAAACTTGAAAGCGGATCTAAGGGCAAAACTGAAAGCCTGCCTTCTTTGGCTGTAAAGATCTACCCTAACCCTTCTACCACTTATATCGCTATTCAAAGTAATGAAGATAAAAGGCTGGATTTTGAAATCATTAATATCCAGGGAAGAAGTATTCTGAAGAATTCGGTTTCTTCTGATGAGAAGATCGACATTTCACAACTTCCTAGAGGCCAGTATATCATCAATATTAACGAAGGAGCAAGAAGAGTGGTAGAGAAATTCACCAAATTATAAGGAAAATAACAACACCTTTCAGAAGTTCTGAAAGGTGTTGTTATAGATTTTCACATCAGTTATTGAGCAGGGACGCTGCTGAAATTAAGGGCTACTTTAATGTTCATATCCGAAGAAGTCTGATTTTTCAGTTCATAAACGGTTCTTACGGTCAATCCTGAACTTTTTACAATTTCATCCAGGAAACCGGTATCATTCAGATCCAGATTCAGGCTGGAAGAATTGGTAGAAATGTTGGAACGTGATGCAATCAGTCTTTCTCCTGTTCCGGCTGATGAAACATAGATTTTTACAGTTTTGAATGCACTTAGATTTCCTCCTGAAGGGGATGCTACAGAGATTTTGGCCTCTGAAATTCTTACATCTTTAATCTTGGCATTATTATTTCCTCCGAACCACGTCTGCACATTGGTAGCCGTTGATGTGGAAGATACTTCTTTATCAGCAGGTACTCCTGTGGACACTAAAACATTCGCGGTATATGGAAAGGTATTCTGAACCAGCGACTGTACGGTTCCGCAACTTACAAGTACAGCTGAAGCGGCCATTGCTGTTAGAACTATATTTTTCATAATGTTAACTATTTATTGTTTTTAAGGTCATGTGAAACCGCATCATCTTTAATCATGTTTATGTTTACAGATCATAGCGATTTCATCATTTTAAATTTTAAACTTCAGGGTATCATTTGCAGAAATTGTACCAAATTGATTCGGTCTTACTCCACAGTTACCGTGAAACTTCCTTTGGTATTTCCGGAAGCCATATTGCTTTTCCCGATAATCAGCCATACTTCTCCCTTTCCCGGAGTTTCATAAGTGATTTCTCTTCCAAAAGGTCCATCGTAGTTCCCGTTAGGAAGCCTGATTTGATTGAAACGAATATTAAAGTCTTTCTCTTTTGTTGAAATTTTCGCTTTGATATTGGGACGGTCGTAACGGGTCAGTTTTAAAATAAAATCCTGATCATCCTTTGTAAATTCTTCTCCAATGGTAAAAGGCAGCTGGTTGGCATCTGCAGTTCTTATGATCTGACCATCTTTTTCGTCTCTCATGACCCCTTTGCGTAATACTTCTTTTGTAACCGGAGCATTGTTAATAATTGAATCTTTTTTTCTCAATACTACAGAATCTGTTTTTACCACAGAGTCCGGCATTTCTGTTACTACAGTAGAATCTTTATCCTTAGTTACTGTTACAGCAGGTTCTTTTTTACAGGCAACAACAATCAATGGAATTAACAATAAGCTTTTTTTCATAATAATTAATTTAAAAAATGGATCAGCATTTATTATGCTAAGCTCATTTAAATGCTAAAATTGTTCCAATTTACATCATGATTTCCCTTTTGCTTATCCCAGTCTTCGGTCAACTTACTGAATCGTTTGATAGTACATAATCTTTGAAAGGAATGTTTTGGATTTTTCATTTTTGATTTTTTCCTCTATCTCCTTTTGAAGCTCCCAATCTCTTTTATCTGCAGCATATTCCAGCAAAGCTTTTTCACTAAAATTGACATCCGTAAGATGATAGTTCACATTAAAGTTTTTACGATCCATATTCTGCGAGGTAACAAGGCCTCCCCAATTGATATAGCTGCATCCTAAAATGATTCCATAGAGATACCAGGCCATCGTATTGAACAGATAGGCATTTCTTTTTTTCTTTTGAATTTTAAGAAAGGTCAAAGCAAGCCCAACCAGTGACAGGAGCAGGAATGCGAAAACACCAAGCCTCTTGTAAGTAAAGCCATAACTGACAATATATTCATAGTTTTTCACCGCCGCCGAAAGGACAAGAACAGCATTCAGAAAGATCCAGATCTTTGCCAGAATTTTCATCAGTCCTGCCTTCGGATCAAAATTAAAGTCTGATTTGAAGTAAAACATGATCACCAAAATGGCCATGATGATTGACATGATCACTGCATTCACCCTCTCATGGGTTTCTTCTGAAAGCTGATTGGGCGTTTTTGAGACTTCATAAAACTGCTCATAGTTATAGGTAATGATAAAAAATACCAGCAAAATAGTGAGACAAAAGAAAGAGATGATTCCACTTGTTCTTTCTGTATCCAGATCAAGGAATGAATAAGTAGGTTTGGGAATCCGGGTATCTTTCCGAAAATCATTGTCTAAAACGTAGTCGCTTTTATAGATTAATCTTTCTACGGCAAAATTCCAGTAATTAAAAGCAATAAAAAACCCAAGAACGGAAAGACAGAATACCTGCCACAGGTTGAGATCAAGTTCATAGTCTGTAAACAGTGCGGCGAAATGATCACTTCCTGCAGAATAGATCCCGAAGAAAAAAGATACCAATACTAAAGGGATCAGGATAAAAGCCAATGTTTTCTGCCATAACCCCGAAACATTTCTTTTGGGCAGCCACTGATCAAAGTTGAAAATACGACAGATGGAAGTACAGCCATTCACTATAAAAACAGGAATAAGAAAGAGGATCTTCATTTTTCTGTTTCTGGCTTTATATCCCAATAAAAGCAGGGAGCTTACCACAGCAAGAAAAGAAGCAAAATCTCCATACCATACAAATGCTATACTAGACAGGATACTGGTGGCAAAAAGGATGTAGAATGTTTTGGTTTTATTTTTTTCCGGAGTTTTAAATAATGTCAATACCGCGTAAATAATACCCAAAATTCCGAGGTTCAGCCCCAAATCCTGATCATAAAATACCAGGACAAAAAGAAGGGCTGTAATCAATATATAGTGATGTGTTTTCATGATATTAAAAATTAGAGTTTAAGCATGGCAGGCAGCCATGAAAATTTTGTCAAAATAAAAAGGTACAGTAGAGTAACAGGAATATTAACCAGCAGAAGAAGTACAGAATTTCCTGAAGGTTTCTGTTCGGCAGCATCGGTCAGGAAGATGATCAGCTCATTCAAAAGAACAAACATATTGACCACTGCCGTTACGGTTACATAATAAAAACCAAGTTTGATCAGAAATTCTGCTCTGGTGATCCAGAATAAAATCAACAAAGAGGTTCCTGCCAGGAAAGAAATGAGGAATGATCTTTTTCCTAATGGGCTGAATTGTATTTTGTTCATCATAAATATTTTAGTGAAGTATAACGGTCTCTTTCTGCTGAATAAAGTCTCTCACATGGTCAAAGTTCTGCCACAGCAGTTCTTCAAAATCCCAGTGGTGAAAAGCTCTCATATTTTGTCCTTTTTTATAGGCTTTGATATAAATTTTCGCATATTCAGGCAGAATACATGTTCCCAATATGATTGCTGCCAGCAGATGCGCATTGAGTTTTCCGTTTCCTAAAAGAAGATACTGCATGGCAATTTCATCTTCGAAGTTGGTACTGCAGCCGGTGATCAGATGATGAACATCGTGATTTTCCATTTTTGGAATCATTGAAAACCCATGTTTTCTGTAGAATTCCCCGAGCTTTCTTCCCAGAGAATCTTCCTGAAATTCCAACAGTTGTTTTTCATTGAACTGCCATTGTCTCTTTTTCTTTTTAAAGTATTTTCTGTACAATTTTTGAGTTTTATCATACACAAAAAGCAGAAACTGAACACGTATTTTTTTCATGATGTTTTTATATTGAATAAAGGTTAATTTCTAATGATGACATAAAAAAGAATGGCAACAGGGATGCTAAGAAGCAGAATGTCGATTGCTTTGAGACAGGTATCAAATTTAGACTTGTGTATAAGGCCGTATATCAATAGCCCTACTGCAACGAGTACATTAGCTATGGTTCCAAAAGCAAACAGCAAACAGCCTCCTACAGCAAATGAATCCAGTTTGGTTAAAATAGCTCCCAACAGGCAAATACTTCCCAGTAAAAAGAACAATCCGAATATGCATTGACTCAGATATATGATTTTCTGATCTTTCATCGTTATTAAGCTTGAGTTAAGGTAAAAACAGTAATTTCCGGACGGACCATAAACCGGACCTGAAAAGAATGGCCTATCGCACGGTTAATATAAAGCATTCTTCCGTCCTGCAGATCAATTTCTCCCGATATATATTTTTTGTTTTTCACAGGAAGCACCGGTGTGATGATTCCGGGAATCCGGCATTGTCCGCCGTGGGTATGCCCGCTCAGAATCCATCCCTGATAGCCATTCCAGATATTCAGATCACAGGCATCAGGATTGTGGCAAAGTACAATATTGGCTTTGGAAGGATCGTATTCTTTCATGATCTCTGATGGCTGAAATCTGGGTGACCACAGATCATCAAAGCCAATAAAATTCAGCCCCGCTGCTTCCTGCCTGGCATTTCTGAGCATAGTGATCCCTCTGTCTTCTAAAATTTCGCAGATTTGGTCTGCGCATTCAAAATCTTTCCAGTTGTTACCATAATCGTGATTTCCCAGAATCCCAAAAGTGGCCGTTGTTCCTAGTACGCAATTTTCCATTACGGTGGTGAGGGCGTTTTGTTCTTCTGTAGTTCCAGAATTGACATAATCTCCGGTGTAGACTACAAAATCAGGTTTAAACCGTTTTGCTTCCTGAAAAGTTTCAATCAGAAAATTCCAGTCGAAACGGTCTCCCACATGCAGATCGGAAATCTGCATGACGATTTTCCCATCCAGGCTTTTGGGGAGATTTTTAACGGGTAGCTTTCTCTGAACAAAGTCGACCCAGAATGGCTCTACTTTCCAGGAATATAAAGCCGGGAAAAGCCCCAGAACTGAGATTTGCACTACTCTTTTTAAAAATGTTTTTCTATTCATTTTATTTATTTTTAAACAAAGAACTTTGAATTACAAAGTAAATGCTCAAAAAAATATAGGACTATCGTCCCAATAATTTTTCAAGGGCATTCAGATGTTCGGTAAACGCCTGTCTTCCATTCTGAGTGACCCTGTAAGAGGTTTTAGGCTTTTTCCCGACAAACTCTTTCTTTACTTCAATATATCCAGCTTTTTCCAATGCATTGCTGTGACTGGCCAGATTACCGTCTGTGATTTCCAGCAATCCTTTCATCTCAGAAAAATCAACCCAATCGTTGACCATAAGAACGGACATAATTCCCAATCTTACACGGCTTTCGAATTCTTTATTGAGCTGATTTATTTTAATCATTTTAATCTTATCTTATTTATTCTGAAATAGTCATACAATGCAGCATCAATGGCTATTTTTTCTTTTGTTTCTGTATTTTCCAGGACTACAAAATCGTGGTCATTAACAAATGATGAGGTGAAGTACTGATTGATGTTTGTATTCAAAAAATTATATTTTCATCAGTATCATTTTTTAAAAACTGTAAAAACAATCAGTTTCCAAATATAAATTGCTCCTAAACTGATCATCAGGCAAACAATACCTATCCAGAAAGGCCACAAACCCATTATTTTACTTTTTTTGTCTGAATAAAAGTCATAGGCATTTACCAATTTAAGTGTCTTATTTCCGATAGAAGTGACCAACTCTTTTTCTGTACTGAACTTTTTAACCTCATCTGTTTTTGTATTATAAGAAAAATATTGATTCTCAAATGTTTTTCCTATTATCTGACTTCCGTTTTCTTCTATTTCTGAAACTTCTGAAATAAACGTCTGCCCATCTTCTTTAGCAATATAAGCCTGCTCTGGCAAATCAATAAATAAAAGCTGCCGGTCATTTTCTAAAGGAACATACCATGCATCTCCAATTCCTATATCTACTTTCTTCTTATCCGTCACCATGGAGGCTCCGATAATTCCGCAAATATAAAAAGTATACAAACCCACAAAAGGGGCTATCGCTGCCAATACTATTTTTCTTCTTCTTCCTTCTTTATGACTGGTGAAATAAGCTATAACACCTGCTATTAAGGAACAGATCAAACTCATCATAAAGAGGATGATAAGATGGATCAGTATGACAAATCCTATTCCCATTATTTATATTTCTTATGCATGATCAATCCATACACGATATGTAATACTCCAAAACCAATTGCCCAGAAAACCAACCCCCAGCCCAGGAAAAATAAAGAAATTAATCCCAGGATAATCTCAAAATACCCTAAATACTTTACATCTGTAAGGGTATACCGCTCTGCACTTACCAAAGCCAGGCCATAAAAAATAAGCGTAGCCGGAGCAATGAAAACAAAGAGATGGTGGTAAAGAAGTGCCAGGCAAAAAAATCCACCTGCAACTAAAGGTACTGCAAAGGTAATCAACAGCCGTTTGGTGGTTGCATCCCAGATCTTTAGACCTTTCTTTTTACTTTTACTAGCGGTAAAAAAATATCCGCTGAGAATCGCAGTAACTAAAATAGCGATCCCAATCCATACCAGTTCTCTGACCAGAGCCGGGTCAAATATATTCCGGTCTCCATCAAAATAGCTGATGCCTTCTCTTTTGAAAACAAAATACACATAGGTTGCCCCGATAATGGCTGCAAGCCCGGCGACAACACCGGATAATCCGCTCAAAGAAATAAATCTGGATGACCGCTCCATCATGGAACGGATATGGGATAAGTCTTCGTGATAGTTTTTTGTCTCCATAAAAAGAACTTTGAATTACAAAGTTATAATTTTTTATGAACCTGCAAAATATTTTTTAAAGTTATACTGTTTTTTTTATCTGACTCATCTTATAATTTTTAACTTTAAGATTATCAAAATATAGGAACTGCTCAACTGATAATTATTTATCAGGAAAAGTAAACAGAAGAATAGCTTATCACTTTAATTATGCTACTATGACAAAAGTTTTAGTTGATTATTCTCAAATACAATTACAGGAAAACATTCCTTTAAAAGAGGAAGAGGTCAATAAGATAACCAAACACAAAAGAGATTTTTCTAAGGATTTCTCAGGGGTTGTAATTGCTGTTATTATGATCATAATGCTTCTGGCTGCTTATTTTTTGCAAAACGAGTTTAAGAATTTCGAATACTATCATTATATTTTACTTATTGGTGCTGCAGTAGTATTCTACCTCTTTTTTTACCTGATACATTGGCTTATCTATCAATATTTCAAAGGGAAATGGAAAAAGGACATTGAAAATGGTAAAAACAGTTTGAAAAGCGTTATTATTTCCAAACATAAGACGGAAGGCGATGAATACATCATTACTTTTGCGGGATGCCACAAAGGAGACAAGATAAGGCTCCCTGTTGAGAAAAAGGATTATTACCAATATGAGACAGGAGCAAAAGTAACGGTAACTTATTTAAAGTATAGCAAAGAAGTTCTTACTCTGGATCATTTTGAGAGAAAGGATTAAAAAAGCCGCTGAATGAATCAACGGCTATATATTTTAAGAACTGAAAACTATTTTGCTCTCAGCTTTTCTTTAATGGCTTCAATATTTTTCTTTGCGGAATCTTCCAGAATAAGGCTTGCACTCATGTGAATTCTAGCCGGCATCAGCTCATTAAAATGGTCTGTTCCTTCCCATGACACTTTTTTGATCAATGCTAATGCTTCACTGCTTCTTGATGCCAGAGTCTGTAAGAATTTCTCCAGCTTCTCATCCATTTCCTGAATATTGTCTGAAACGGAATGATAAATATTGTGCTGTTCTGCCCATTCAGCAGATCTGAAATCTGCATCAATAGCCATTGCGGAGAACTGTGACTTTCCGATCTTTCTTTCAACATAAGGACCAATCACAAAAGGTCCGATTCCCAGATTGATTTCAGTAAGAGCTAATGCTGAATCTTTTGTGGCAAAACAATAGTCTGCACCGCAAGCAATTCCTACTCCACCGCCTGTTGTTTTTCCCTGAACTCTTACCACCACTATTTTCCCGCAATTCCTCATCGCGTTCAAAACTTTGGCAAAACCGCCGAAGAATTTTGTGGAAGCCTCCAGTTCTTCAATAGCCAAAAGCTCATCGAAGCTTGCTCCTGCGCAAAATGCTTTTTCACCCTCACTTTTTACTAAAATGGCTTTTACTTCTTTTTTGGCTCCTTCTTCAAGGATCGTCTCAGCAAGTTTTTCCAGAATAGCTCCCGGAAGGGAATTACTTTTTGGGGTTCCGAATGTAATTTCGGCAATATTATTTTTAATTTCTGATGCTACAAATTCGCTCATTTTATTTTTATTGGATTCTTACAAAAATACGAAATATGGTGTTTTTAGAGAAACGTAAAGAGGATTAATTGCTAGAAATTCAGGAGAAAAACAGGCAGGAAGTCACTGATAGTCTATGAAAGATCTGCAAATGCACTTTCTGATTGTGTACTCTTCATGATGGAGTAAAGTTTTTTATGGACAGTATTCTAAATCCCAGGTAGGCAATAGGTAGAAATACGTAATATTTAATTTGGTATTTTCTACGCTAGTATCACCTTTTTATTAATCGTTCCTTTGATCTGTTCAAAAAATAAAAACGATGGCGGTATCCGAAAAGCCAAAGAACAGAGTAGGAAAATATCAACTAAAAAACTATTTTACCATGGACGAGTACATTGGAATTGTCAAATTATTTGCCGGAAATTTCGCACCTAGAGGTTGGATGTTCTGTGACGGCAGCTTACTCAGTATTTCCCGAAACAGTGCTTTGTTCTCTATCTTAGGCACTACGTATGGGGGAGACGGAATAACTACATTTGCCCTTCCTAATCTTAAAGGCCGAATGGCATTAGGAGCAGGAACTGTAGACTCTCGTCAAAGTTATACTTTAGGGGAGGCAGCCGGAACTAGTCAGAATACTATTTTGTCAAGCAATATGCCAAGCCTTGCAGGATTCCAGCTTAAAGTAAAGAATCAGAATGCGAACAGCGTAACTCCTTCAGCAACTTCTTCTTTTGCTATTGCCGGAATTCCAAACGGAAGAGCATTCGACCCGGTACCGACTTTTATAGATGACGCTCCTGACACAGCTATTAATCCGGCATCTATTACCTTCACAGGGCAAAATATTCCTGTCAACAATATGCCTCCTTATCTTGGACTCAATTATATCATCTGCGTTGAAGGTATTTATCCATCAAGGAGCTAACACAATCATACAACAACCTAATATTTAAAACAGAAATCATGAAAAGCACTACCTTTTTTACCATCTGTAGTCTGCTCATTTCAATTTTTTCATTCGGGCAGACTCCCAGTACAGAAACCTTTGAAACCGAACTTCCCGGAACTACCACCTTTACAGATAATGGGGTTATATTTAATATCATTTCATATGCCTCAACTTTTAATATAGCAAATTTTCCCGGTACCGGATGGAACGGCACATCTAATGATAACATGTATATTGATAATTCCCATGCTGTATCACCCGCAAATGCTTCATTCGGTATCAAAACAACTTCCAATCTGTTTAAAGTAAACCGATTCTGGATATATGTTGCTGATAAGTTTTCAAATCCCAATGTTACCGGGACTGTTACTGTAACAGGCAAGCTAAGTGGAGTAACAAAATTTTCGCCCACAAAGAGCAATGGCTTTACAGTAGGCCTGGGATCTACAAACGGATATACGCTTATTGATATGACGAACCTTAATGGAAATAACTACAGCAATATCGTCATTGATGAATTACAGCTGACCCTGGGAGGTAATTACTATTATCTTGGCGTTGATGCTTTTACCTGGGTAAAAGACAGTAATATTGTATTGGGTACTGCGGAAACAAAGATTTCTAAAAAAGATATAGCTATTTATCCAAATCCAACGAAAGGGGCGCTTACCATTCAGATGGATAAAGCCGCAGAAACCGCTATCTATAGTCCGGAAGGAAAACTGATTAAAAAGGTATCTACTCAAAAAGGTACCAACGAAACTGATATTTCCGAGCTTCCGAAAGGAGTTTATTTTATCAGGACAGGCAATGAATCTACCAAGATTATTAAAGATTAATACTACGACAGTTCACATTCGTATTTGTTCTCATAAAGATTCTAATTCATGAATGACAATCCCTTAGCAATAAGGGATTTTGTCATTTTATCTCGTCCATTTGTGGAGATGTTCTATACGGGCATTTCTGTTTAATAAGGCCTGAAATCGTAGCTTCAGTAAGATTTTGCGCCCTTCTATAGTTCTTGTAAAGATCAGCTCAGATTTTCCGATCATTTTATTCCAGAACTTATTAAAGGATTCAGCACTTTTCTTATTTTTTGCAAAAATTTCCGGTACCGGATAATAAAGATCTCTCTTTAAAAATCCAAGACTTTTTTTCTGTTTCAACACATATCTGGGGTTATCGATCTGAGATACCAGTTCCTGTAAGGTCTGGATAAACTGTCCGTTTTCGTACTGACTTCCTCCTTCAAGATAGCAGAACGCATTTTTCTCCTTTTGAGAGGAGGTTACAATTTTCAGCTTTTCAATGGAAGTCCTGATTATTCTTTCGTGTATCAGACTATTCAATACAACATTAGCGAGTGATTCAAGTTGTCTGGCAAGATTCTTACACCTGCTGTATTGTTTTACAGACCTGTATAATTTCCCTCCGTACACGATCATACCAGCTCCCCCAAATAAAGAGACCAATATCGAAAAGCTTTTGACGGAACTAATATTATCTGCATTTTTGAGTAATCCCAACAAAAGATCCTGCCAGAACAGTAATACTGAAGATCCCATTACTTTGGCTAAGTTTCCTGTTGTACGACTAAGGTAATCCATTTTCATTTCATTCATCGCCGCCATATTTGCTGTAGGAACCTGTATTTCTTCTACCAGTATATTTCCTTTATCGAGAGCTGTCTTCCAACGTCGTGCAAGCCCTGTTCTGTCTTTTGCTACTGCAAATGTTGTCTGATTAACTTCTGAAATTTCATTTTTATTTTCGATTATTTTAGTATTGAGCCTTTCAAAATTGTTCTCAATGGTAGGATCTTGTTTGTGTGAGATTCCCACAAAGGTTTTGAATCTTTTTTTCATTATATTCAGATCCTGCCCTCCATCCTGATCTTCGGAGTCAAAACATACCAGATGCCAGATATTTCCGGTTTTGTGCGGTTTATCTTTATCTGTTCTTATTACCCGGCCCCTCATCTGGTTGGAAAGTACAAAAGAACTTACAAAACTTGCCAGAATTAATGTATTCATCCTGGGCGCATCCCATCCTTCTCCCAATAATGACTTTGTTCCGATCAGTATCTGGATACCTCCCGCCTGAAAAATTTCTGTGACAATATGGACAATATCATGTTCGATATGCTCTGTAAGGCTGATCATAAAATAGTTCTGATCATAGGTAAGTGGAGAAAAAGAGACTGCTGAGACATTTTTACTGAGACAGCATACATCGAAAAGCTCTTTTGCACTGGCAGGAATAATGACCAGACTCCCCGTGAGCACTCCCAGCTTCTTGCCCTGAGAGTTTTCTCTTCTCAATTTTTCAAAAACCGGGACTGCGCCTATTTTATCAAGGTTCAGTACATTCTGCTCTCCACTGTTCAGATATTCTTTTTTAATGAAATCGGTAAGAATCACCATTCTGAGCTCTTCTTTTAGAACAGAAAATTCAAAATCTGCTATTTCTTTTATTCCCTGAAGTTTCCCGATACTTGAATTGAGAATCTGATTCAGGTTTTTACTATTGAAAAAACTGATCGTCTTCTGCTCCAGAAAGCCTGATCTTTTTAATCTGTTCCCGAGATCTGTACGATGTTCTTCAAATGTTTTGAAATGGACGTCATCTACCAGAAGATAAAAGTCAAGAAGCTCTTCCATCCAAAAGAAGTCAAACTCAGGAATATATTTCTGATGGTCTCCTATGATTTCGAAATGGACATCCGGAATTTCTTCCATCCTGAAATTGAGATAAACCAATCCGGAAGTATAAGAGGATATATTTTCATAGATCCAGTCCAGATGATCCATTGGGGTATGGTAAACCGGATGCTGCCCAATAGCACTGAGAAGTACCTCATCATTCTTTATTTCTTCAAAAAATATGGAAGCCTGTGTATGGTAATATTCAATCTTTTTCTGTTCTTCCGGCGATGGCAGAGTAAAGTGAACGAGATCCTGATGCGGACAAAGGTCTCCTTCAATCATCAGCTCCGGAACGGATATTTCTGTATCAATAGAGCCGTTGAGCTGAATGTATTTTTGCCATTCTGCCCCTGAGACATCAAAAGGAGGAGTTGCCGTGAGAGCTACAACAGTAGGATTGATTTCATCTTTCAACTCCATGAGGGTTTGCCACCAAGCATTTTTCAAATGATGGGCTTCGTCAAGAATCAGTGTACTTACTTTTTGTTTCTTTAGTCTTTTTATAATTTCTGCCACTGAAATTCTGGAAGATTTTGTTAAGACCGATTCTTCATCGTCATTTACATCAGAGGCAGAATGCAGCCCCTGGTAGGTGGTTACTGTAATAATTCCAGGCTTTTTAATATCTGAGGAGATCCAGTCCGGAACGGTTTCCGTATTCAGAAAAAGTTCACAAAATCTCTGGATCCATTGGTTTTTGATGGCTAAAGTCGGAGTAACGATAAGAGTCGGTTTCCCGAGTCTCAGCATCACCTCCAGTCCAAGTACCGTTTTTCCGGAACCAGGCGGTGCGGAAACATGCAAATGATTATCTGTAAGGTATTCGTCAAGATGGTCCAGAAATTTTTTCTGATAGGCCCGCCAGCTGTATTTGAAACTTGTGTCTTTTGGAAAAACATTCATAGGCACAATTTAATAAAAAACACCCATTCCATCATGGAAAATAAAAGGACTATTTATTTCTTCAGAGCCAGAATATATTTGTTGATATACAGCTGCTTCTCTTTTGATTTGTATTGCTGAATGTATCTTGGATGTTCCAGAACAGTCATTGTATCAAACAACCGAGCTTCTTTATTGAGTTTTGAAATAAATTCTGCATTCTTTTTACCGAGGATAAAAACTTCTGAAGTGTCCAGATTCAGGCTGATATGCTGTTTCAGAGAATCAATCATAAAATCTTTGACACTTTCAAACAATTCTTTATCATCGTAATAATTGGCATTGAGCCAGCCGTTTTTTGTTTTTCTTACGATAGCCAGCGGAAAAGGAGAATTGATGTAAACATCCTGATAAAAAAGATCTGCACCGCCATATTCGGCTATCATGTCATACATAAAAACAGAGGAAACTTCATGAGTACGGGCAGAATTCATTGTTATTCCACAGACGGTCTCCAGTCTTTTGGTATCGGTAAAAGGAACGCCTGTCACTCCTGCTCCATGACGGCTGGGATTGATCCCTACAATAAATTTCCTTTTGTTTGAATCATCATAATATTTGTAATAAAACTTTTGCATGACCTCCATCGTTTCCGGATTATCCAGATACGGATTCAGAACGGCAAAGCCTTCAGGAAGTTTTCCTGTATAAGTCAAATTCCGGTTAAAATCTATTACCTGGTCAGCAAAAGTTGTATTCATGGGTAAACTTTCTTTTAAAAGTATAAAATGATCAGGTTATTATTACACATCATCCTCATCTCCTTCCTCAGATAAGGCCATTTCAATATCAATAAAATGAATGTAAACTCCGCTTATTTTTCCCTGCGCATCGTATCCGAAATACACAGGATACAACCCATCTCCAAAACCACTTGCAAACATCGGGATATGATAGTCTGTACCCGGAATATTCCAATTGATCCAGTCGCCCAGATCTCTTTGGTTTCTTGGATCCTCCTGATAGCTTTTCGCAAACAATTCTGCAAAATAGTCGTCATAAATATTTTCTACATCAAGCTCTTCAATAAACTTATCCACATAAGGTACGACTTCAGGATCTGTGATACACCCTAATCCAGCATCTACCGCAAAACCGAAAATATCATCTTTTTGTACACCTTCAAGTTCTTCTATTCCTATCAATGCTTCTCTGTAGATAACAGGTTTTTCTTTGGTAAATTCTACTTTTACAGCAGCATACCGATCTCCCCATTCTTCCATTTTTACCACAGCAATGGTTACAGGAAAATCTCCTTTGGGAACTTCTGTAAAATAAGGTTTTTCATCGGCATTCAAATAGACCAGAGGATCTCTTACGATCACTTTTCCTGAAGGTAGAGATACGTTTCCTATCGCCATGACTTCCATTTTCTGATCCAGAATTTCACTTGAAGTAAAATAGGCTTCAATGTCAACAGGAGAGGTCAGAATATCCTTTACTTCTTCCCATTTTTTCATCCAGCTTTCGTTCATTATGATTTATTTTTATGATTGAAATTTAAAGATACTGTTTTTTAAAAGAGAAACTGTACATCGAAAGAGACAAGCTATTGAAGTATTGTGAAATACAGGTTCTATTTTTATTGACCAAGGAAGGAAACAATCAGAATTTAGTAACTATAATAATAAATGATTATTTTTATTTAATTCATATTATTTTTATTAACTTAGTTTTCAATGACATAAGATCACACGCAGGTTATTTCATTCACTTAAAAAACTCTTAACCCATGATTGGAATTATCATCGAGCTTATTATTTCGTGGTTTCTGCTTCGGTTTATTGTCAAAAAGAATCTTTCTATTTTGGGATTTAAACCTCAACCGACAAGATTGATCCAGTGGAGCACCGGTTTTCTTTTGGCCACAGCAATCTGCAGTCTTTATCATATCATGACAACGACATTTATCCATAACGGCTGGATATTGAACAAGTCGTTAACCCTATCAGCTGCATTTATAAGTCTATGGTGGGTTATAAAATCTGTATTGTTTGAAGAATTACTTTTCCGGGGTGCTCTCCTTTATCTGGCTATTGAAAAATGGAGAATAACCAAAGCCTGTCTTTTTTCTGCAGCCTGTTTTGGGATCTATCACTGGTTTTCTTATAATGCTTTAGGGAATCCTTTCCAGATGGGAATTATTTTTATGATGACAGCCATCTTTGGGTATATGCTTGCTATCTCCTTTGCCAAAACAAAATCTCTGTATCTTCCCATAGGGCTCCATCTGGGCTGGAACCTGTTTAATATTGTCGTATTCTCCAATGGGCCACTAGGTAAACAACTCTTTACGAAAGCTAATGAAAGCCATCTTGAGGGAATTCCTTCATTGCTTGTTTTTCTGTTTCAGATTGTGGCATTGCCTCTTTTGATGTATGGATATTTTAAGTTTTCCAACAACAGAAAGCCAGATTGAATATCAATCCCTGTCAAAGTTTGAAACCTTGACAGGGATTGGATGTCATTAAGAACCGGCACATATGACACATGCAGCAGCAAGGTCAGGCCATCTTCCAGGAATACAGCAAACTCCCGGAGGACAGGAATGAGGAGTACATGACCAAATAGGTCCGGCTCCTTTTAGAGATCTCAAATCGTTTCTTGAAAGTTTTTTAAAATTTTTCATAGTAATCAGTTTTGATATTCTCTCCTACTCTATATGCTTTTCGGATTCCGCTTATTAAAGTTAATGATTTTTGGATAAACAACTGATAATATTAACGTTTACATTTAATAACCATTTATATTAATCGCTTTTTGATGCGACAGTATAAATTTTCTTTATCGTGAAACAATTCAATAACTTCATCTCTTTTCAATAAGGTTTTGAACCTTGACAAGATGATCTAGTTCAAAATCAGGCTTTATCTTAACTAAAAAATGAAAATGATTAGGCATCAGATAATATGCTTATATATCGCAGACGGGAATAAGAAATTCAAACATTTTACTAAGGATGAGCGAATAATTCCGATCCGATTTAAGAATATTCTCACCGTTAATACCACGATTATAAATATGATAAAAACGATCTGCCTCAATTGGAGGAGTTCTGATGTCTTTCATTATGTTTTGTGCTTTTGGATAATCTAAAAAAATCCCTTTCAATACTGAAAGGGACTATAATTTTGAATTAAATCAATCCGAATTGTTCAAAGTGATGGGTAAAATGCTTTTTGTGCATCAGTTCCCACATTTCTTTGTTTAGTTTTCCGAATACGAAATTCATGTGTTCTGCCTGTGGATTTTCTTTGTAATAGACTACAAATCTCTTCAGATTATCAATAAATGATTGTTTTGCAGCTTCCAGATTCTTATGTACAGCCTCCGGTAGGGTGCCATCTTCCGGTAAGAACGGAGCGGTAAAGTCTTTTGGCATTTTCCTGTGGTTGTAAAGAGAGTCCTGCCACTTTTCAAGCTGTTCTTCAGGTGTAAAGCATTTTTCTGCTTCCGGTTCTCCCAAACTTACCAATACTCCTTGTTCTAAATGCTCAATCATTTGCTGTGGAGACATTTTCCCCCAAAGAGCAGGAGTACTTTCCGTTAAACCGCTTAGTATTTTTTGAATATTTTTTACCGTCAGATCAATAAACGGAGATTGTTTTGCCACTAAGGTTAAGATGGTTGCCACACAAACTACTTCATCTCTTTGGTTAACTACCTCAACAAGCCATTTTACAACACCAGACGGAATGTTTCTTCCTTTTACGCCTCTGTTGATCTTTTCTTTTGCCGTCAGATAAACCGTGATCGTATCACCAGCATATACAGGTTTGAAGAAACTGCATTCTTCTAATCCGTAATTGGCAATCACAGGTCCTTTTTTACCAGAAACAAATAGCCCTGCAGCCGCTGAAAGGATAAAATATCCGTGAGCCACTGTTTTATCAAAGATCGTTCCTGTTAAACTTGTAGCATCAGTATGAGCATAGAAATGATCCCATGAAACATTGGAGAAGTTGACAATGTCGGCATCCGTTACTGTTCTTCCTGCTGTTTCTAAGGAATCTCCTACTTCAACTTCTTCAAAGTATTTCTGGAAAGGATGTTTGTCAGAGAATTTCTTCTCTGCTCCCTGCTGATAAATTTTAGTAATTGCTTTCAAAACATCCGGAGATCCCTGAATAGCTGTTTTCTGTAAGAAGAAGTGAAGACCGCTCAATCCACCCATTTCTTCTCCACCTCCTGCTCTACCAGGTCCTCCATGCATCAAAGTTGGAAGAGGTGAACCGTGACCTGTGCTTTCTTTCGCATTGTGTCTGTTCAGAACGAAAATTCTTCCGTGCTGGGAAGCCATTTTCCATGAGGTTTCTGCAATAAAGTTTTCATCGTGAGAAATGATAGATCCTACTAAACTTCCTTTTCCTCTTTTTGCCAACGCTGCGGCTTCTTCAGCATCTTTATATGGCATCAGCGTAGATACAGGCCCGAAAGCTTCTACATCGTGAGAGATATTTTTTTCGAAAGGCTTGTCATTCAGGAATAGTTTTGGACTCATAAATGCTCCGTTTTCGTAGTCTGCATCTACAAGTTCGTGTTTTCCGTCGTAAACAAGTTCTGTTTCTGTTTTTAAAATGTTAACTTTTCTCAGTACTTCTTCGTACTGTTGTCTTCCTACCAAAGATCCCATTCTGGTTTCTCTGCTCAATGGATTTCCGATCTTCGTCTGATCTAAAGCTTTAGATAAAGCATTCTGAACGTCACCTATCAAATGTTCAGGAACAATAATTCTTCTGATCGCCGTACATTTCTGACCAGCTTTTGTAGTCATCTCGTTACGAACTTCTTTGATGAATAAGTCAAATTCAGGAGCTCCCGGTTTTGCTTCCAGGCCAAGAATAGAACAGTTCAAAGAGTCAGCTTCCATATTGAAACGAACTGCATTTCCTGCAATAGATGGAAGGGATTTTAATTTTCTTCCTGTGTGGGCTGAACCTGTAAATAATACAGAATCTCCATCCTGAACATAATCCAGAATATTCCCCGGTTCGCCACATACCAATTGAACTGCTCCCTCAGGTAAGATTCCACTCTCAATCATATCCTGGAATACGGCATTCGTAAGATAAGACCCGAAAGGAGATGGCTTAACAATAGATGGTACTCCTGCCAGCAATGATGTGGATAATTTCTCCAGCATTCCCCAAACCGGAAAGTTATAGGCATTGATCTGTACGGAAACCCCTTCACTTGGAGTCAGAATGTGGGTTCCTAAAAAGGTTCCGTTTGCTGAAATTTTCTGTGTATCACCATCTACCCAGAAAGAAGTATTGGGAAGCATTCTTTTTGCCAATCCTGAATAGGTAAAAAATGTTCCGAAACCTCCTTCAATATCAACCCAAGAATCCACATGAGTAGCTCCTGTTTTATAGGATAATTCGTAGTATTTTTTCTTTCTTTCCAACAGGTAAAGCGCTACTTTTTTCAACATTTCCCCACGATCGTAGAAAGTCATTGAAGAAAGGTTTTTGTACCCTACCGTTCTACCATAGTCTAAAGCCTGTTCATAGTTTAATCCTTCTGTATCGGAAACAGCAACCTGTTCTCCTGTAACGGCGTTATATAAAGGGACTCCGTTTCCGTTTCCTTCTACCCATTGTCCGTAGATATAGTTTTTTAATTTTTCCATATAATATTAATTTAACAATGTATCAATCTAGCAGTTTACCAGTAAATGCTTACTATATTCGGCATGAAAGGAATTGTTACATTTTTACATTGGTCTATTGTTACATTATTTAATATCATCCCAAATGCTGTAATCAACAATTTTCGTTGGGATCTGCTGAACATATTCTGTAAAAGGTTCACAAGAAAGAATAGCTTCTTTACCTTCCCTTGCCAGCTCCTGATATAATTTTGTTCCTTCTGTTTTCCAGTGAATCATTTCATCTGAAACATCGCGGATGATCTTTGCCGGACTTCCCACGATCAGTTTTCTTGGTTCACATCTAAAATTGGCAGGAACAAAGGCCAAAGCTCCAACAATACTTTCATCACCAATATAGGCTTTGTCCATCACTACAGAATTCATTCCGATCAGACAGTTTTTCCCGATATGTCCGGAATGAATAATGGCACCGTGACCGATATGTGCAGATTCTTCCAATATGGTTTCGATATTCGGAAAAACATGAAGGGTACAGTTTTCCTGAACATTGGCTCCGTCTTTAATGATAATTTTCCCCCAATCCCCGCGAATAACCGCATTGGGGCCGATATATACTTCTTCACCGATCTCCACATTTCCTATGATGACCGCCTGCGGATGAATATAAGCAGAAGGCTTGATAATGGGACGGATTCCGTGATATGAATAGATGTTCATAAAATTTAAATTTAATGTATCAATTTAACAATGTAGCAGTCTGGCAATAGATGAATATTGTTATATTGGTAAACTGTTACATTTTTACATTATTTAAAAAGTTATACTTTTTCGATGACCATTGCATATCCCTGTCCTACACCGATACAAAGGGTACACAATGCATATTTTTTATCCTGCTTCTGAAGTTCCATAGCGGCAGAACCGATAATTCTTGCTCCGGAAACGCCTAGTGGGTGACCAATGGCAATAGCTCCTCCGTTTGGATTTATTCTTGTGTCATCATCTTTTAACCCTAAGCTTCTTGTCACAGCTAATGCCTGTGCTGCAAATGCCTCGTTTAATTCAATGATGTCTATATCATCTAATGAAAGATCCAGTCTTTTCAGGAGTTTCTGAGTGGCTTCTACCGGTCCGATTCCCATGATCCTTGGCTCTACTCCTGCTACAGATGATCCTAAAATTTTAGCTTTTGGTTTTAAACCATATTTTTTTACAGCTTCTTCACTGGCCAGAATAAGAGCGGCTGCTCCGTCATTCATACCTGAAGCATTTCCAGCTGTCACGGTTCCTTCTTTTCTGAAAGCCGGACGCAGTTTTCCTAAACCTTCCATGGAAGAACCAGGCTTGATAAATTCATCTTTTTCAAAAACAATAGGCTCTCCTTTTCTCTGAGGGATTACAACTTTTACAATTTCTTCTGCCAGTCTACCGCTTTCCTGTGCTTTTGTAGCTTTCTGCTGGGACCATAAGGCAAATTTATCCTGATCCTCTCTGCTGATCTGGTGCATATCCGCAAGATTTTCTGCGGTTTCTCCCATACCATCTACCCCATACATCTCTTTCATTTTCGGGTTGACGAAACGCCATCCAAAAGTGGTATCAAACATCTGACTGTCTCTTCCGAAAGCAGCACTTGGTTTTGACATTACATAGGGAGAACGGGTCATATGTTCTACTCCACCGGCAATATAAATTTCACCTTCTCCTGCTGCAATGGAACGGAATGCATTCGCAACTGCTGACATTCCCGAAGCGCAAAGCCTGTTCACGGTTTCCCCTCCAATTTTATAAGGAAGACCCGCCAACAAAAGTCCCATTCTGGCTACATTTCTATTATCTTCACCCGCCTGATTGGCGCATCCGAAAATAACATCTTCAATTTCGTCAACAGGAACTTCAGGGTTTCTTGCAACGACTTCTCTGATAACGGTTGCCGCCAAATCATCTGCTCTTACTTCTGATAATCCTCCCTGTAGTTTTGAAATGGGAGTTCTTACATAGTCTACGATGTATACGTTGTTCATAATTATTTTAATCTAACAATTTAGTAATGTAACAGTGTAGCAATACTAGATTGATTGGTTCTTATTTAATTTTTATATATAATTTTTCTAGTCTCTGTAGCTTGAACTTCTAACTTTTCATTAATTGGCTCCAATCCTGAATCTGGAACGTTGCAATTATTTTGCTATAAAAAATTTTCTTTTCTCGTCTAATAGCTTACAGAAATCAATACTATCTAATTAAAACCGAATTGTTTTTCAGCTAACGAATGATGATCAATAATGTATCATTTATGTTAAAATTAATTTATTCTTCATTGGTACATTATCAGACTGATCCATTCTTACATTGAGCTTACAATTCAGTTACTTTTTTTCCAATTTTATAAACAGTTCCAACAAATTTTGCAATCAGTTCATTATTCTGATTAGTAATCTTAATATCATAGACTGCTGTTTTTCTGGTATCATTCACCATAATACTTTCTGCTCTGAAAACATCACCTTCTTTTCCTGCTTTGGTAAAATTGATCACACAGTTCAAAGCAACAGCCGCATCACCAGAATTATTGGACGAAAATGCCAGTGCAGAATCTGCAAAAGCAAATGTAACGCCTCCGTGAACGGTTTTAAGCCCATTAATCATCTCCTTTTTGATGGGCATTTCTATCAGACAGTAATTTTCTTTTACTTCGATCATTTTAATATTCATCCACTGGGAAAAATAGTCCTGATCGAGCATATAATCTGCTACCTGTCTTGGATTCATTTCTGTCATACTCTTGTTATTTCTTCATATAATTCATCAACCAGCTTATCATAGATATTCATAGTTTTTCCTAGGATCACCTGTTCATATGAAAGGGCTGTACCTGAATCTACAGAGCTATTTTCATAGGAGGCACTGAGATCAATACCGTTCTCATTCGCCAGTCTTTTAATCAGCAGTCTGTATTTCTCATTAAACTTTCCCAGCAACTCCAGTCTTTCCTGGGCATCATCAATGGTTGAAGCCTCCTGAGTCAAATATTCTTTATCAATTAAAAGTCTGAATTCTAATTCGGCTCTGAATTCTTCTATGTTCATTTATTTAATGTAGCAATTTAACAATCTAGCAGTTTACCAATAAAACACCTTAACAAACTCAGCATTGGTATATTGGTAAACTGATACATTGGTACATTTTATAGTTTACGAAGTAAAGGACTCTGTCTGTACCTTTCTTCCTGATATTCTTCGTAAAGACTCTGCAAAGTTTCGGAGATCTTTGAATATCCGATTTCTTTTCCCCAGCTTAATAAGCCTTTCGGATAGTTTACGCCTTTCTGCATTGCCAGTTCGATGTCTTCGTCATTGGCAACGCCTAATCTTTTAGCTTCCACCGCTTCATTGATTAACATGGAAATGATTCTTAAAAAGATCTGTTGATAAAGAGCATCATCTTTCTGTGCTTCCGGTTTTACAGCTCCTTCGCTATAATCGTAAAAGCCTTTCCCGGTTTTTCTGCCGTGAAGTTTTGCTTCAGACATTCTTTGCTGAAGTAAAGACGGTTTGTATTTAGGATCGTAGAAGTAATCTTTATAAACGGTGGTTGTTACTGAAAAGTTTACATCTACACCAATAAGGTCCATTAATTCAAATGGTCCCATTTTAAAATTACCAAGGGTTTTCATCGCTTCATCCACCTGTTCCGGAGTGGCAATATTTTCTTCAACAATTCGCAATGCTTCACCATAATAAGGTCTTGCAATTCTGTTGACAATGAATCCCGGAATGTCTTTAGCAATCACAGGAGTTTTTCCCCATTCTTTCATGAGGTTGTATATTTTCTCTGCTAAAGTTTTTTCTGTTAATAAAGAAGGGATCACTTCCACTAAAGGCATCAGCGGAGCCGGGTTGAAGAAATGAATTCCGATGAAGCGTTCCGGCTTCTTCAGTTCTGCTCCAAGGGAGGTGATGGAAATGGATGAGGTATTGGAACCGATGATACAGTTTTCAGAAACATAGGTTTCAAGTTCGGTAAAAACTTTGGTTTTGATGTCTTTGTTTTCGATAATTGCCTCAATGACCAGATCAGAATCTTTTAAATCCTGCAAAGCTTCACCTTTTAAGATGTTATTTCTTATTTCTGCGGCTTTTTCCTGAGAAATCTTACCTTTTTCGGCTAATTTCTGAAGCGTTTTTTCTAAACCTGTAAGTGCTTTATCTATTTGTGGAGCATTAGCATCGAATAAAACGACCTTGCATCCTGCTGTTGCAGCGACCTGAGCAATTCCTACGCCCATGGTTCCTGCACCAATAATTCCAATATTTTTCATTTTTATACAATGTAAAATGTACAATGTAAAAAGTATTTAACCGGATGGTCTATTTTACTTTCTACATTGTACATATTCTTTATTTTCCTTTATAATTAGGTTTTCTTTTCTGTAAAAAGGCGTTTACTCCTTCCAGGAAGTCTTCTGTTTCTGCGGCTTCCTGTTGCAGATCACCTTCTAATTCAAGTTGTTCTTTTAATGTATTGGTGTAAGAATGAGCAAAAGCTTTTTTCGTCAGCTTAAGAGCTGCAGTCGGCATGTTTGCCATTCTTTCAAGAATTTCCATTGATTTCGGAACGAACTCTTCTTCACTGAAAACTTCTGCGACCAGACCGTAAGATTTAGATTCTTCGGCAGACAGTTTTTTACCTGTAAAAGCCAAATAGTTGGCCAATTGTCTTCCTAAAAGTTTCGGTAAGAAATAAGTTCCTCCTGTATCAGGAATCAAACCGATATTGGAGAATGCCTGAGCAAAGTATGCTTTTTCATGTGCCAGCACAAAGTCACTGATCAATGCCAGCATTGCACCAGCTCCTACTGCAGGACCGTTTACCAATGCTATAACCGGTTTTCTGCAACGGGTAACTTCCATCACCAATGGGTTGTAATAATCTACTACAATTTTTCTGATAATGTCATTATCGTGATGCTCTTTTCCTACCACAAAGGCTTCGTCAAGATTCTGACCGGAGCAAAACGCTCTTCCTCTTCCGGAGATGGCAACACACCTAACAGTTTCGTCCTCACTGCATTCTTTAACGAAATCTCTCAGATCTGCCAAAGCCGGCTTTGTAAGGGCATTCATCGTTTCCGGTTGATTAAGGTAAGCGATTTTGAGCTTGCCGTCAAAATGCGTTTCAATATCGAGTTGTGTATACATAGTTTTTTGTATTTATATTTAACAATGCACTAATTTAACAATATAAATTAATGTAACAGTCTACGAATTTAACAATGTGACAATACCATCGTTATGTCTTGCATAATCCTGAGTTTCATTCGCAAACTGTTACATTATTTCATTAGTGTAATTATTATTTATAAAGTATAAGCATTTACAATAAAGCCTTACTTCGATCAATTTTATATAGGATTGTTATTATAATAATTATTAAGCTTAATATTGGCTCCCGGATCTTCCGAAATAGGCAATACATTGCATTTAAACAAAATATTATCTTTGGCAATCGTATTTTTACATCTCAAATAAAGTCCGCTTTTAACATTACTTATTTCATTACCTGATACTGTCACTTTTCCATCCAATGAAGTTCCGTAAGGAATAGTAGCAGTTGTAATGTCGACGACCACACCAAAATTACTACCATTTCCATAAATTAAGTTATTGGAAATAACAAATCTTTTAGTAAGCTCATGTACTCTTTCAACTTCTGTTTCTTTTGGGGTATAACTTCTTATTGATATTCCCACAAAAGAGTCCCCTTGAACAGCAGATTTGAAATTGTTGTTACTAATTAATGCATTTCCCAATTCAGAAGTAAGTCTTGGGCTTGTCGTTGTACTGTTATCTGGATTAGTTATAATTGTGGTTGAATAAGCAAAATATTCTATTCCTACAGCATGTACATTGGCAGCACAATTATTTGATATATTTATATTATTTATATTCCCTCCAATAGTGACTGCTGTTCTCACGTTATTAAAACTATTGTTTTGTATATTGATATTATCAACTTTAATCTCATCTTCATGCGACTGAACTAAAATTCCATAAGTTCTTTCATCAGATGTTTCTATGATATTATTATTAATTGAGATATTTTTAAATTCTTTAGGAAGATCTATTGTTACCCTGGATGAAGAATTAATAACTCCACTATCATCAGCAATTAGCTGATGAATATAATTGTCTGAAATAATACCATTTTTCTTAGTCCCATCAAACCTTATGGCTCCCCATGTTGTATTTCTAAATATGTTACTATTGATAATAAAATTGTTTACATTATCATAAAAATCGATCGCATATAATCTATGATGCCCTGTATTATCTCTTCCACAATATTCAAAATAATTGTCTTTAATTAAAACTGATCCAAAATACCCACAATCAAAAGCAAATATTCCACACGGAGCTTTAGATGGATCATGATTTTCAGCGTTTTTAAAAACATTATTTTCAACAATAAAGTTTGCATTATGGGATTGCGTAAGTCCTAAATGCTCCATTCTGTACATTTGTTGCTGTACACCACTTTCAAAAAAATTCTTATAAATTTTTATGTCTCCATTACAATCATAAAACTGCACAGCTCTGGTATACAAGTCATAAAAGCTACAATCATTAATTTCTATATTTGTAGAACTAAGTGCATATATCCCACCATTAAAGTCTCTTAATATTTCACTTTGCGCATTGTTCCAGTCACCTTCAGTATAAACCTGCAAATTTCTTTTATTGAGGTCAAATATTATCCCTTCAATAATGAAGTTGTTGCAATTTGAGAAATGTAAGAAATATGAACTGAAACGTTGCTTACTATTTGATTTAATGATTGTACGTTGTTTGTCCCCCAACAGCTTGAAACAAGAGAGGTTTTGAAACTCCAATTGTTTGTTGACAATATACTCTCTGGCATCAAACCTTAATGTTGCTCCTAAATAAGCTGCGGTTTGAATAGCCTGAGTAATCATAGCCTCATCATTCGGATAGCTAGGACTACATCTATACCATTCAATATTGATGGTATTTTCGTTCAAAATAGCTTTATAGCATTCTCCATTTTCTTTGATGAAAACTATACCATCTTCAGGTAAATTACTTCCAGTGATCTTCTGATAATAAACCTCTTCACCCGTATGAGGAAAAAATTTTTTGAATCCATAATCTGCAGGATTACATGTTGAAGGGAATTTTTGGCTGTTACAATTTGTCATAATTAATGTTTGTGTTAGTTAATTTTTTAATTTGATCATTAAAGAATGATACTAAAGCAAAAATAAGAGCCATTAACGACAAAACTCGTCGTATTATTTTTTAACACAAAAATATATTGAGATCTCATGGGGCATAAATAAGCAGGCCGAATTATTCTAATGGCATTTAAAATAATCGAACGGTTCCAGACAGTCCAGACACTGATAAGAAGCCTTACATAAAGTCGATCCGAATCTGCTGATCTGTTTGGTATGTTCAGAACCGCATCTTGGACATTTCTTCGGCTTTCCGATGTGATGTTCATCTGCTCCTTTTTCAGGAGGGGTAATTCCGTAGACACGGAGTTTTTCTCTCGCTTCATCCGTTAACCAGTCCGTTGTCCAGATCGGAAACATCTTGGTAACTACTTTTGCATCCCAGCCGTTTTCCTTCATCATTTTGATAATGTCTTCTTCTATGGTGAACATAGCGGGACATGCAGAATAAGTAGGCGTAATCGTGACTTCACAGGTATTTTCTCCTGTGATCTGAGCATCTCTTACGATCCCTAATTCCACAATATCAATCACCGGAATTTCCGGATCTGGGATTGTTTTTAATAAGTTTAAAATATTGTTTTGCATATTTTAAAATTGAAAATAACCTTAGTCAAGTATTTTCTTAGTTGAAATTTTATTATTAATATCAGATACTTTTACAATATAATTTCCTTTTAAAATACCGAATCTGAATCGGTTCGAAAGAATTCCTGTATACTCCTGTATCATTTTACCTGAGAAATTAAATATCTGTATACTTTTTATTTTCTCTTGTGATAACACTTCGTAAGAACCTGAATCTTTATATATTTTAATATCAGCAATTTTATCTGAAGTATCTTCTTTTAAAAGTTTATTTGCCATTCCGTTTACACTTGATGGCACATATTGATTCTGTAAATTGGTATCTCCATAACATGTATCTTTCCACCAGTCCTTTACCTCGTAGAGTGCAAAATTGGGAGGAGTACTGTACATATTATTTTTAAAAACCTGCAGTTTTGAGTCTTTACCTGAAACATTATACATGGCAAAAATCTGCGATTTATCATCATTCCCAATATTGAAATCAACAATTTTTCCTTTTATCTTTTTAGAGTCATAGTTTGTTGATGCCCAATACCCTGTAGATCCTAAATAATTAAAATAGGTTCCTTTTCCCTGGAAGAGGTGTAGATTTGTATGCCCAGGGTCAGATTCATAAAGCACTGCAATATCATCTTTTTTGTTTCCATCATAAAAATTCCCGGCAACAATCCTTTTAACATATTGATTGAAAGGATAACCGGAGTCTGTCCACCATGTTTCAAAGGTAAATTTAGAATCTATAGTATCCATTCCTCTAAATAGATGTATATCTGTGGCATTGTTATTATTTTTATAAAAAACAGCAATATCATCATGTATACCATCACTATCGAAGCTTCCGGATACAATATTGCTTATGATATTATCTGTTGAATAAGTATCACTATTCCACCATCCATTTGCACCCAAGTGTTTAAAGGTTTTATTTTCCTGTCCCTGAAATACATGTATTATTGTCTTATTGGTATTATATCGATAAAAAACGGCAATATCATTGTGCTTTCCATTGCCATCAAAGTCTCCCGACACCATTCTGTCACCAACTAGATTAGCATAATAACCTGTCTCCTTCCACCATCCCTGAGATTGGTTACTATATACAAAACCGGAACCAGTTCCTTCAAACACATGTATCCTTGTTTCTCCTCCTCCATAATCACACATTACAGCTATATCATCAAAATATCCATCCCTGTTAAAATCTCCGGAAACGATTCTGTCTGAAAATAACTCAAGCGGATACCCTGTGGATTCCCAAACACTTTTCACAGAAGATATGGATCCGTCAGGAGCCATTTTAGCAACATTTAAAAATGTTTTATCCCCATTGGTACTTAAATAGGCCACCTCATCTTTTATCCCGTTATGATCAAAATCTAAAGAAACAGGTTTTGATGTTTTTTCCGAATCAAAGAAATTGGTATTGTCTACTTCAAAGACTTTTGTGTTGTTCTTAATGGCTTTTGTATAGTCTAAATAATAAGCTAATGAAGCCATCTGATCGACTGCTCTTCTTTTTTGGTCTTCTTTTTTTTCATCAGGAGTCAAACCTGAAGGTACATAATTCTCATCCGGATCTATTCGTGTTTGTGCATAAATACTTATAAGATTTAAAAGTTTCTTTAATCTATCATTTTCTGCTTGACTAAAATTATCTTTATTAAAATTTGCGTAGTATGCCAAAAGCGCAAACATCTCAACAATATCATCGTAATAAAGAAAAGAATAATAATTATGATTTAAGCCAGTTATTTTTTCGCAGTTTATAGTACTGTAAAAAATGTTTAAAGTACCAAGATAAGAGTCATTTTCATAACTCACCCTATATTTAATAATATGATTAATGCCCTTTTTAATACCTGCAATCAATTTCTCTCGTAATACAACATCTGACTTTGGAATCCCGTCTAGCGACTCAATTAGCCCCCTTAAAATAATTGCATGGTAATTAATTTTTGATTCATGATATACTTGTTGACCATTATCAAGTGTTTCTACACCACGCTTCCATGTACCATTACATATTCCTGTTTCATTTGATTGTTGCTCCAGTAACCAATTAGTCAGGTAGATAATTTTTTCTAAATACTTACAGTTCTGTGTTATTTTATAGGCCTTTGCAAGCCCCCATAATCCAAAAGCAGTGTAATTTTCAGAATTATATCCAATTAGGTCTACCGCATTTAAATTATCTGCTGCATTAACAATAGCATCATATAAACCTGCCGGAAGTTGAATATTATTTTTTTTCAAATATAAATACCCTTCACAAAGCCCTGCTATAGCACTGCCTGTTTCAAATACATGTACGCTATTCTGAGATATATTTCCTGGAGTATCATTTTGTTCAAATATATCTTTACCTTCTCTTGACCACCAGTAAATATACCCTCCATCTGACAAACTGTTATTTTGATTTTTAACCTGTTGACATATTAAGTATTCTAACCCTTGAATAATTGTAGAAGAATTCTGGGAGTTTGAATAATAATTATCATAGTGAATCATAGCACGTATCCGCTTACTCGTATCTCTTGGTTGGGGATGGCTACTCCAGAAGCCAGAATGCTTTGCATCCGGATCATATTCATAAAATGTTTTGTAGTTCCCTATATATCCACTAAAATAACCTCTTGACCAAGCTCCCGGGGGCCACGTTTCACTGCTAAAAATAGGTTGATAATTATTAGAAGTATCAATCTTTATTAGTTTAGGAAGTCCCCTAAATGTTTTACTAAGTGTAATAACATTTTGTATTGCAGTACTATTAGCCTCAATAGTATCCTTCACCAGATTCAGAGCTATAGTATCATAGATAACAGGCTGCACCTGTGCTCCCAGAGCGGCAGAAAAAAGTAATAGGCTACAAAAGTATTTCATATTTATTTGGTTATTAGTGTGAATGAAAGGAAACTTAATCTACCAAGTACACCCAGGATACGCTCTCTGCATATACTGAAGCTCACAAAGAATAAATCCGAAGTATTCTGTATGATACCCTGTTCTAGATTTTGGCTGCATAAAAGGATTTGTTGGATATTCTAATCCGAAAGTCTGGAAATCTTTTTCTGTAATGGCTATAAAATCTTTATATAGTTCATCAACATTTGGAACGATATTCAATGCAGCAAGATCATCTTCACCTTCTGATTTGGCAAAAAGACCTTTGGTATATTCCCAAATATTTTCGATGGCTTTCTCCAAACGCTGACGGCTTTCTTCTGTTCCCTGAGCAAAGATCTTCATCCATGAAGAAGCGTGAGTATAGTGATATTTTACCTCTTTCAGTGATTTCTGAGCAATTGCAGAAAGTTCTTCATTTGCAGAATTTGATAATGCTTCATACATCAGCTTCTGATATACGGAGAACACATATACTTTAAGAATCGTCTGTGCATAGTCTTCATTGGGAAGTTCTGTCCAGTGAGCATTGATATATTCGTGCTCATATCTTAGAAAGGCAATGTCATCTTCACTTTTACCGTTGTCGATCACTCTTGAAGCATACACGTAAAAGTTATTAGCCTGACCAAGTTCATCCAACGCAATATTTGTCAATGCAATATCTTCTTCCAGGTAAGGACCTTCACCACACCATGCAGACAAACGCTGCCCCATAATGAAGCTGTCGTCTGCTAGTTTTAATAAATAATTATATAATGGGTTCATTGTTTAGTAGATTTCAGATTTCAGACATTAGATTTCAGATTGACAAAAGAGTCCGGTATCTGAGTTCTCCTATCTTAAAATCTTGATTAATTACATATTTTTTACGTCGTTAGGGATTTCGTAGAAAGTTGGGTGACGGTATAGTTTGTCATCAGCAGGATCGAAGAACGCCTCTTTGTCTACTCCTTCTGAAGTCACAATGTATTTACTTGGAACTACCCAAACAGAAGTTCCTTCTTTTCTTCTAGTATAAACGTCTCTTGCATTCTGCAAAGCCATTTCTGCTGTTGGTGCCTGTACAATTCCAACGTGTTTGTGAGATAATCCCGGTTTAGTCTGAATAAACACTTCCCACATCTCTAAATTTGCCATAGTCAAATTAATTTAACAATGTATCAATGTACCATTTTACCAATGAAATGCTTCGGCAAGCTCAGCATGACAATGATTGTTACATTTTTACATTGGTATATTGTTACATTATTATATTACTTCTTTTTGTTGTTTTTCTGCAAAAGCGATCGCTGCTTCTTTCACCCACGAGTTTTCTCTCTGAGCTTTTCTCTTCGTTTCGATACGCTTTTTATTACAAGGGCCATTTCCTTTTAAGATTGCCATGAATTCATCCCATGGAAGTTCTCCGAAATCATAATGCTGTCTTTCCTCATTCCATTTCAGGTCTTTATCCGGAATCGTCAGTCCTAAGAATTCAGCCTGAGAAACGGTAACGTCGATAAATCTCTGACGAAGACTGTCGTTACTTTCCCTTTTTACTCTGTAATTCATAGAGATTTTAGAGTTTGGTGAGCTGTCATCGTTGGGTCCGAACATCATCAGAGCCGGCCACCAGAAACGGTTCAATGAAGCCTGAGCCATTTCTTTCTGCTGTTTGGTACCACGGCAAAGCGCCATCAAAATCTCATACCCTTGTCTTTGGTGAAATGATTCTTCTTTACAGATCTTCACCATTGCTCTTGAATACGGTCCATAAGAGTTTCCCATCAGCATTACCTGATTCATAATAGCAGCACCATCAACCAACCAGCCGATTGCCCCTATATCTGCCCAGCTCAACGTAGGGTAATTGAAAATACTTGAGTATTTTGCTTTTCCTTCCAGCATATCATCATAAGTAGCATCTCTGTCTGCTCTGATGCTTCCGTCTCCTAATGTTTCTGTTGCAGAGTAAAGGTATAAACCATGTCCTGCTTCATCCTGAACTTTAGCCAAAAGCGCCATTTTTCTTCTCAATGAAGGAGCTCTTGAAATCCAGTTAGCTTCCGGCAGCATTCCGACAATCTCAGAATGCGCGTGCTGTGAAATCTGACGAACCAATAATTTTCTGTAATCATCAGGCATTACATCTTTTGGCTCTACTTTATTTTCTTCGTGAACGTATTGAACAAATTTTTCTAAGTCCATAATTTTTTCAATTTAGTAATGTATCTGTCTAGCAATGTACCAATGATTGTTACACTGGTAAATTATCAGATTGTTACATTAAATTTTTAAACATCATAATTAAGCATCACCACATTCGTCGTCGGGTGACATTGGCAGGTCAGAACGTAACCTCTGGCTACTTCGTCTTCGGTAAGTGCGTAGTTTTTCTCCATGAAAACTTCTCCTTCCAGAACTTCCGCTTTACACGTACAGCAAACTCCTCCTTTACATGCAAAAGGTACAGGAAGATTGTCTTTCAATGCTTTATCTAAGATACTCTCTTTTTTGGAATTGAGGTGGAACGAATATTCATCATCATCAATGATTACCGTTACCATACTTTCAATATTGGCAATCGCCTTGAATTCATCACTCATTTCCTCTGTATTTTCTTCGTCAGGGGCAGTGAAGTATTCAAATAAAACCTGGATAGCAGGTACTTTCTTCTCTTTTTTAAGATAGTCTGCAATTCCTTTGATCATTTCTGAAGGACCACAAATGAAATAAGTCGCTTCTTTTACATCAATCTCTGTATATCTTTCAAACAGCTGCTCCAGTTTTTCTGCAGAAATTCTTCCTTCAAAAACAGGATCTTCATGTTTTTCACGGCTTACCAGGTAAATCACTTTTAGCCTTCCATTGAACTGTTCTACAAGTTTATCAATTTCCGCTTTTCTCAAAACATGGTTCATGCTTCTGTTGCTATAGAACAGATAAGCATTACTGCTAGGCTCCTGATAAAGACTTTCCTTGATATTAGACAACACCGGAGTGATTCCGCTTCCTGCCGCCAAACCAATATACGTTTTTACATTGGTAGGGTGATAAGACGTATTAAACCCGCCCATCGGAGGCATTACTTCCAGCATTTCATCCATATGAAGATGCTCATTGAAATATCCTGATACTTTTCCGCCCTCCAATAATTTTACCAACACTTCCAAAGTATTACCTTTTTCGCTGGGAGCATTGCAAATGGAGTAAGAACGTCTCTCTTCGTTTCCGTTGATCATCATACGGAAATTAAGGTACTGTCCCTGTTTGAATCTGAACTTATCTTTAAGCTCTTCAGGAATTTCTACGGCCACATTCACTGCTTCCGGAGTATCTTTCTGAACTCTAACTGTTTTAAGTTTATAAAATGAATTCATTATTTTTTTAGTATTCTATTAATTTTTCCACCTTCGCACTTCGGCAAACTGTCCTGGGCATGAACTTTCACTTTTGTAGTGATCCCTACCCTTTTCTTGATTTCGTTTTCTATATTTTTTCCGAAGCTTCCGACAAAATTAAAATAATCATCGGTATCTGCTTCTATTTTTTGAGCCTTTACCCATTCATCATCAATTTCCACGTCAATATCTAAGGCTACACACATATGTTCTTTTTCAATCGGCGTCAGGTAATAGTTGGGAACTACTCCTTTTACATAAGAAAAAGCATCTTCAATCTGACTTGGATACACGTTCACTCCTCTTACGATCAGCATATCATCTGCTCTGCCAACAATTGGTTTCATTTTCACCATTGTTCTTTTGGCATTTTCATCGTAATAAAGGCTTGTAATATCATTGGTCCAGTAACGAAGAAGTGGCATAGCTTTTTTCGTTAAAGTAGTGATCACCAAAACTCCTTCTTCTCCGAAAGGAACCGGCTGTTTGGTTACCGGATCTAAAATTTCGGGATAAAAATGATCTTCCCAGATGTAAGAACCACCTTTTTCTTCAAAATCCTCCATAGAAACTCCCGGGCCGATAATTTCACTCAATCCATAAATATTGGTAGCATGAACGCCTAATCTTTCCTCAATATGACCTCTTATGATTTCCGTCCAGGGTTCTGACCCCAGAACAGCATACTTCAGACTGATCTCTTCTGCAGAAATACCTCTTTTGGCAAATTCATCTGCGATCGTCAAGGCATATGATGGCGAGCAGCAGATCACTTCCGGTTTGAAATCCACAATCAGATCTACCTGTCGTGCCGTCATTCCTCCTGAAATAGGAAGCACACTCATTCCCAGCTTTTCTGCCCCATAATGAAGTCCCAGTCCGCCGGTAAAAATCCCATAGCCATAGGCATTATGCAGCTGCATTCCCGGTCTCGCTCCGGCAGCATGTAAAGACCTGGCCACCACTTCACTGAAAAGTTCCACATCTTCCTGGGTATATCCCACTACTGTAGGTTTCCCTGTTGTACCGCTTGAGCAATGAATTCTCTGAAGCTCACTTTTTGGAACGGTAAATAATCCGAAAGGATAATGATCTCTTAAATCCTGTTTGTAAGTAATCGGAAGTTTCGCAATATCTTCTATCGACCTTATTTCCTGTGGAGAGATCTGCAATTCATCAAATTTCTTCTTATAAAATTCCGACTTCTCTCCCAAATAATTGATCAGACTGATCAACCGGTCGGATTGAAGCTGTCTCAACTGACCCAGCTCCAGATATTCAACTGAAAAATCCATAAAACTAACTAACATTTGTTAGGTGTAAATTTAAAAAGATTTCGGAAGGTGGCAAAATTTTTATGACTTTTGTCATATTTTGAATGATTCTAAATAACAAATTCAGTAACAATGGCTCTTTAACCGCAAAGTCACAAAATTGCTGAAACCTTGAACCGGTTTTAAAGTTGGAAAAATGTTGCTAAAAAGCATTCTTAATTTGTAGAAAAACTACTGATTCTTAGGTCTGTTTACCATTCAAAAACGAAACCTCATGAAAATTGAAATTCATATCACATCCCGGATGATTCCGGATACTGCAAAAAATACAGCTGGAATCGAATTATTAACAATATGCAAACCAACTGAATAGGAAAAACCATATTTAAGCCTTGCAAAACTATACATCAATGCTGAAATAAAATGAGGGATTGTAAGAAGAAGATAAGCTAACAGAACATTGGAATCCCGATCATAATTTCCAATATGCATGACTGCAAAAATTAAGCTATAGGTATATACCATCAAGCTGAGATTTCTTCCGTAAAAAGGCTTTATATCCTTGACATTTCTGTTACTGATCATCCAAACGATCCCACCAATGATAGCAGCCATCATTATCCTAAGGAAGAAATAGTTTCCGGTATCAAACTGATTCTCGAGCCCAAACAACCTGTTAATCAAATAAAAAGAGATAATACCTGATGAAAGCGATACATTCCGGGGAGAAAAAAGTAAGGGTAGTCTAAAGGCGATTTCTTCTATAATGGGAATCAATGAACAGGATAATAACAGAAATACAAGATCCGGATGATTGATGTCTTCTTTTAAAGGACTGGAAATAAAAAATCCATTCATAAAAGAAAGTGTTATCCTCGCAATCAACACGATCAGAAAGAGGAACAACAGCTTCAGTATCTTTCTTCCAAAAGAACCGGAAACCTTATCAGAGTTGGGTTTATAAATGAATGTAAGAAAATCCGGAAGTATCGAAAGAAAATTATCTCTTCTCATTCCCCAGCAAACCATACAGGATTTTATCCCTGATTTCATCGGTAATTTCGTCTGTAGAATCACTATTCCTTTTGAACCAGAAATAAGAATTGTTCAGCGTATGAAGAATAAATCTTGTTGTAAATGACGGAGATTTCAGCTCCCAATTTTCAGCCTTATAGATTTCGGAAATCAGTTCTTCCACTTCCTGCTGGTAATTTTTTCTAAGCTCAACAAATTCAGGAAGCCTTTCCTCAAGATGCCGCCATTCATTGGAATAGATATGGGTAACATCACGGTTTTTAAGAACGACAGACAAATGCCTATCGAGAAATAAGTTCAGTTTTTCTTTGGGATCAATATCCGTAACCTTTACTTCCTGAAGTTCTTCAAAAAACTCCTGGGCAATCCCAAAACAGATCCATTCCAGAATTTCTTCCTTTGAGCGGATATGGGCATAAAGAGAGGCGGCTTTGATGTTGAGCTTTGTAGCCAGATCTCTTACTGAGCTTCCCATGTAGCCTTTCTCCTTGAAAAGTTCTACTGCTACCTCTAATATTTTTCTTTGTTTTTCTTTAAGTTCCATATGTCTCAGTTACCTGGAAGGGCTTTACGATTCCGTATTAATCTCAATAAAAGGAGCAGTATAATAAAAACCAATATAAAATTCACTATTGCTGCATCTCTTAAAAAACTGTTGTGGGAATAAAACTCCATGTTTCTGTAAGGTATTTCAAGCTCACGATCCCGCAAATCTATAAACACTTTGTAAAAGGCAGCTGCCAAACAAAGGAGCACAAACGGAAAACCTAATACAAGTACATTTAATGCTATTGCAGACAGATTTTTCCGGTTTTTAGCCACAAAAACAAACAACAGAAAAATGAGTAATTCCGCAAACAAAGCTATCAAAAAATTTTTAAAGTCTGTGGAATAGTCATCGGTAAGCCCTAAAAGCCCTGTATTCAAAACAGCGAGCAACAACACCGTAATCAAAGAAACCACCCACTGCTGTAAAGTAGAAACCCTGAATGCAATAATAACAGTAGATAAAATGAGCGCCAGATACATTAATACAAGAAGCTCATCATCATCAAATATTTTCAATTTTCTGCTATTAATGATCTTTCCGTAATAATCTTTCAGAATGTATGAATCAACATAAAACTGCTTTGTATCATAAAATTCTTCAGATGGATCGGATGCAGCATATCCACTACGATCATCAATGTATATATCTGAAACAAACGAAGGTTCATTATAAAAATATTTAAACCATAACGAAGTCGTGACATTGGTTTTTAAATGATGCTCTTTGAGCAGAGAAAAATATGCATCCAATGTTTTTTTGATCTGTGCAGAATCACTTTTATAATAAAGCATTCTTACCTGATCCGTATATAAAGAATCGAGATCACTCCCGGAATAAAATATTTCAAAGTCATGATTAGCAATCATACTTTTCCATGGGAACAGCCTGCCTTTGTATTCGAAAACATCATTATTTGCGGTATAAGTCATAGAGTCCGGCTGATCTTCCTGAGGAGAGGTCTGCTGTATTTCTTTCGAATTGTCATCATTGAGCAGGAGCAGTCTTCCTTTATAGGCAATTTCAGCATTCTTTTTCAATTCTTCCTTTGAAAAAACATTCATGGCTGCATACCTGCTCCCATACTTCACGGTAAAAAAGGCCATTGCAAAAAAGACCATCATAATCAATACAACCAGCCATTCTTTGAAAAGGTCATTCTTCTTTTTGGGATAAAATGATTTGAATGCGTTGTGCCTGATATAAAACATAAACCATACAAGAACAATGATACATCCTATGATTCCGATTCCTACAGTAGCAAGATCCCGGTTCGTATAAAAATAAAAATCTTTGTCATGCAGGTCTTTCCCAAAATCCTGAAACCAGAAACCTGCAAGAAATGCCAATACATGAAATAACAGCCCTACCAGAACCATATAGGGAAATTTAGTATTCCACAACAGTGGAAAACGAAGCAGTAATGTGGTATCTATTTTTTTAAACATAAGATCTATTTTAAGAAGAAAGCCCGGCTAGATTTTGAAATATCACGGAAATAAACAATATTGACGGCCTGTTCCAAACAAAACCTGATAAAGTCTTCCCGTTTCATTTCTTTATCAAACACAGCCACAAACGTACTTCCGTTCTGCTCCAGAGAATGAAGAAAAAGTTGGGAAAGTTTCCGTTTCAGATCAGTGATATTTTCATCGGTTTCGAATTCTATAATAAGAAATTTCGCCTCTTCCCTGTTCAGATCCTGCTGTTTTCCATTTTTCAGGAAAATAATCTGATTGGAATTTTTCTCTACCTCGTAAAGCTGCTGAGAACTAAGTACAACAGCCAAAGGACGGAAAGGAGAATCTGCAATTTGCCTAAGATCTTCCAAAACCGTTTGCTGAGCGATAATATCAAGATTAGCAAGCGGCTCATCAATCAGAAGAATCTTAGGCTTTCTCAAAAGCATCCGGGCCAGCTCAAATCTCATTTTATACCCTGAACTAAGATTCTTCCACGCATATCCTCTGAACTTTCTAAGTCCCAGTCTTGCAATGACCAGCTCTGTAATTTCTACGGATTCAGCAGGCGCATAGCCATATGATGCTGCAACAAATAAAAGATTCTGAAGAAGACTTCCTCTCCATGACGGAGTACGCTGCGGAATGTAGATCAACTTGGAACGAAGATCGTAAGTGTCTGTATAAGGAAAGAGAAAATAAAGTTCTCCCTGTGTTTCTTTCAGCTCGCCACACAAAGAACGGAGAAGTGTTGTTTTTCCGTTTCCGTTTTCTCCCACCAGCCCTACCATTTCACCTGTCCTGATCTCGAGATTCAGCGGTCCCAATGTGAAAGCATCAGAATACCTCTTCTCCCAATTGTTCATGGTAGTCAGAATATGGCGGTCTGCCGGCTCTTTCTGTTTCAATTCAGTGGTAATCTCTGAGAACAGCTGAGCAAGTTTTCCGGGAACTTCTTCGGAATGCTGGTGGGAATCGTACCAATTCAGAAATGCATTGGTTTTCTTATAAATTGTAATCTGCTCCGTATCAAGTGCGAAGTCTATGATTCGCCTTAATGCCTGATCATAGTTGCCGGAACTGATCTGATCCGTCACTTCTTCTGTATGTTCCTGAAAGGTTTTCATCGGTTTTTATTTCGGGGGAGAAGATATTAAATATTTGTTTTTCCTCCGTCATCATAAAATCGGAAATTTTGTCAAGTTAATTTTACGTTAAAAATAGCAAATCCGGAAATTTTGTCCTAATTTTTTGTAAATTTAATAATTGAACAGTTTTTGCGATAAGCTAATCGATTAAATGATTAAATAATTGATGGCATTAAGAAACTAAGCCTGAAAATTTGGTTTCTTGATGTTTTTAGGAAAATTAACCGAAACATATCATTACAAAAAATATAAAAATATGAACTTAAACCAATATACTGTAAAATCACAAGAAGCCATCCAGGCAGCACAACAAGTTGCGATGGAATTTGGCAATCAAAGTATTGAACCACAACATCTCCTTGAAGGAATCTTTCAGGTAGATGAAAATATATCGCCTTTCTTACTGAAAAAATCTGAAGCAGATGCCAATCTGGTAAGAGAACGCAACCGTGAAAATCTGGAAAAACTCCCTAAAGTACAGGGAGGAAATATCTACCTTTCACAATCTGCCAACAAAGTTTTGCTGGACGCTCCCAATATCGCTAAAAAGATGGGGGACGAATATGTAACGATAGAGCATTTATGGCTATCTCTTCTGGAAACCACTTCTGAAGTATCCAAAATGCTCAAAGATATGGGCGTTACCAAAAACCTGCTGGAAGGAGCTATTAAAGAATTAAGAAAAGGAAGCAAAGCTACTTCTGCAAGTTCCGAAGAGACTTATCAATCCTTAAATAAATATGCTAAAAACTTCAACGAATTAGCAGCGGAAGGAAAACTAGACCCTGTGATCGGACGTGATGAAGAGATCAGAAGAGTACTACAAATCCTTTCAAGAAGAACAAAAAACAACCCGATCCTTATCGGGGAACCTGGGGTAGGTAAAACAGCGATCGCTGAAGGAATTGCCCACAGAATCATCAGCGGCGACGTTCCGGAAAACCTGATGGATAAAACTTTATATTCATTGGATATGGGAGCATTGATCGCCGGTGCCAAATATAAAGGAGAGTTTGAAGAACGTCTGAAGTCTGTAGTGAATGAGGTGATCAAATCTGACGGACAGATCATTCTTTTCATTGACGAAATACACACGCTGGTAGGTGCCGGTGGTGGTGAAGGAGCTATGGATGCAGCGAATATTCTGAAACCAGCTTTAGCAAGAGGAGAATTGAGAGCCATCGGAGCCACTACTTTGAATGAATACCAAAAGTATTTTGAAAAAGACAAAGCTTTGGAAAGACGTTTCCAGAAGGTAATGGTGGAAGAACCGGATACTGAATCGGCTATTTCCATCCTTAGAGGAATCAAAGATAAATATGAGGCTCACCACAAGGTAAGAATCAAAGATGAAGCGATCATTGCTGCAGTGGAAATGTCTCAGCGATATATTTCAGACCGATTTTTACCGGATAAGGCAATTGACCTTATTGATGAAGCTTCTGCTAAACTAAGAATGGAGATCAACTCCAAACCGGAGGAACTGGACGTTTTAGACAGAAGGCTGATGCAGCTGGAAATTGAATTGGCAGCCATCTCAAGAGAAGGCAACCAGACTAAAATCGACCATTTAAAAGAGGATATTGCTAAAATTTCTGAACAGAGAAATGAGATCAATGCCAAATGGCTGAAAGAAAAACAAAAAAGTGAAGATCTTACCCAGATCAAAAAAGATATAGAATCTCTGAAACATGAAGCAGAAAGAGCTTCCAGAGCCGGAGATTATGCAAAAGTAGCGGAAATCCAATATGGAAAACTTCGTGAAAAGGAAGATGAGCTTGCGAAAGTTGAGCTGGAAATGCAGAACCATCAGAATGAACTGATCAAAGAAGAGGTTACTGCTGAAAACATCTCTGAAGTGATTGGTAAATGGACAGGTATCCCTGTAACTAAATTATTACAATCAGAAAGAGATAAATTATTGAATCTGGAAACCGAACTTCACCACAGAGTCGTAGGACAGGATGAAGCCATTGAAGCCGTAGCAGATGCGATCAGAAGAAACAGAGCCGGACTGAGCGATGACAAAAAACCTATCGGATCATTCCTGTTCCTGGGAACAACCGGTGTGGGTAAAACGGAGCTTGCAAAAGCTTTAGCTGAGTTCTTATTCGATGATGAAAACAATATGACCAGAATTGATATGAGTGAATATCAGGAACGTCACAGTGTTTCCAGACTGGTAGGTGCGCCTCCGGGGTACGTAGGATATGACGAAGGTGGTCAGCTGACTGAAGCGGTAAGAAGAAGACCTTATTCCGTAGTGCTTCTGGATGAAATTGAAAAAGCGCATCCGGATGTTTTCAACACCTTATTGCAGGTTTTAGATGACGGACGTCTGACTGACAACAAAGGTCGTGTAGTGAATTTCAAAAATTCAATCATCATCATGACCTCGAATCTGGGCTCACATCTGATTCAGGAGAACTTTGAAAATCTTACAGAGGAAAACCAGGATCAGATTGTGGAAAAAACCAAAGAAGAGGTTTTTGATCTGTTGAAGCAGACTTTACGTCCGGAATTCCTCAACAGAATTGATGAGATCGTATTGTTCCAGCCTTTAAGAAAAAAAGAAATCGGAAAAATCGTTCAGTATCAGTTGAGAGGATTCAATGATCTTTTAGCTAAACGAAATATCATCATGACTTTCACTCAGGATGCTGTAGATTATTTGATGGACAAAGGCTATGATCCTGCTTTTGGAGCAAGACCTTTAAAAAGAGTAATCCAGCAGGAAGTACTGAACAAGCTTTCTAAGGAGATCCTGGCAGGAAATGTAAATGACGGAGACAGAATCACATTAGATTACTTCGTAGAAACCGGTCTGGTATTCAGACCTACTGAAAAATAAAATAGTTTTTTTCATATACATTAATTTTTGTAGATGAGTGCTGTAGAGAAATCTGCGGCACTCATTTTTTTTATCTACTTTTAAAGCAAAATTATCATGATGATTCGGAACTTAGTTCTTCTTTCATTGATCTTACTTCCATTTCTGGCTAAAACCCAGCATATGATGAAATCACCATTCAAACTCAAAGATTATGAGAAAATGCGTGAGGATTACCTTGATGCGGTAAAAAAAGAAGAGGATAAAATAGTCTTTGAAAATCATTTTTATTTTATAAAATCTAAAAAAGACAGTCTGATTGCCCTTAAAAAGGAAGAAATCAGAAACAAAAAGATTTCAGAAGGTAAAGCTCCATCGGAAATTAAAGATGAAGAACTATTATCTAATGCTTTGTTTATAATCAATAGCTATATTGAACCCGCTTATTTCAGAATCAGGAAAAATGGATATTCTTACTTCCTTGAGAACACTGATGAACTTGACATCACAACTGATGAAGAGATTAATATTATTTATTGGTTTCAAGGTGATACAGATTCCGAATTCATTACTAATAAAAACAAGAGTCTGAGAACCCGTAATACTTACTTTCACTCAAACGGTCAACTTAAAAGGACAGATACTTCAAAATCTCCGTCAGGAGATGCTATAGGAATTTCAAAAGAATATGACATCAATGGAAAACTCATATTCACTGCAAATTGGGATAAGGAATTCAGATTAAACAAAGAACAGGCTATCAAAGTAAGCAAAAAGTTTATAAAAGAATCAATATTGAAAAGATTAAAAAACTATAATAACCAAGCCACTGACAGTGAATTACAACTCACTTTTGAAAACATACTGAAGAAAACTGAAACATTAGCCTTTAAGGATAAAAGTCCGGAAGGAATTGCAATCTGGCATATCGAATACAACCTTCCTGGACGCCATATAGAACTCAGCTTTGAAGATAAATCTCAAAAACTGATAGACATGCGTAGCGTCCCAATTATAGAATAGATGAAAAACAAGACGAAAAAATTAAAAAGAAACCAGACCTCCCTCCTAAAAGACTCTCCGGTTTTTCATTTTATTTTTTCTTACACAATCCGTAAAATCACGGTAAAATTAACAGTATAATTCCCATTTAGCAAATGCATTTCCTAGGATATTTTTTACGAAATTTGCATATTAACTGAAATGTATACTATAAACAACTAAGCTATGAGTTCAGAATCAAACAACCCCCTACAATCAGGTGTAATGTCTAACAATCTTATCAAAGTTTTAGTAGATAACTATCGTCAGAATCACCTGCCAGCTATTAAAAATAATTTAGGAATAGAAGACGCTCATTCTATATGGTTTGACCTTCCTAAACTAAAAAGATTCATTGCTATAGTGGAAGAAGAAGCTTTAAAAACCAACCCCGAAGTTACTGAAGATGATTTAGGGATCAGATTTTATTATGCATCCTATCCAAAAGCTGAGAACTGGGATATTATGGACTCTCACCCTGTACCGAAGGAATATGCTGAAAAACACACGTTAGTGATGATTCCTACGCTAAAAAGCACAAATGAAGAGGGAGATATTCTTCACTCTGATTTCAATACCCTTCAAGCCAGCGGTAAATCTTTAGGATTAAGTACAGCCAAAAAAGCAGGACCTCCCAATGGTGGACCTTCCGGGCCTTCCGATGATGATGGAACTATTGGAGAAAATAACGGAACACTTATCCCACCATCAGCACCTATGGGTGAATCTTATTAATCACCATTTATATTTCAAAACACAATATGACCGAGTTCCAGGAATTTGTCCAAAACAGCATGCTTTTCTCTGAAGGGCTTGCTGCATTCGTTGCACTTTTATATTATAACCGCTTAAAAGAACTACAGTGGAAGCTTTTTGCCTTATATCTGGTGATCATTTTTCTAGGGGAAGCATATGGTAAATGGGGGAGTTTTATTCATTTTACAAAAGCTCAGTACTTTAATTATCTTTTAATGCCTATCCAGTTCATATTTTTTTATTGGTTATATGCAGCAAAATCTTTAGGAAAACCCAAGTTGTTTTGGATATTATCCATTTTATATTTACTTTCATTTCTTCCTAACGAATTGTATTTTGTAAAGAATAAGATAGTATTTGCCTTCAACTATACATTGGGATGCTTGATGCTGATGCTTTTAGTAATCATGGAGTATTATAAGCAAATTACCTCGCAGGACATTCTCAATTTCTATAAAAACAAAATGTTTTATATTAACTTGGGAATTACATTGGCCTATATAGGAACATTACCCTTTATGACATTCATGTCACTGTTGGTAAAATACAAAGAAATCTGGGATATTTATTTTAGTTATTTCCTGATCTCTGGATTCGTGATGTATATTTTATTTGCAAGTTCATTCATATGGGGAAAACGGAACTCTTAATTGTCATTATTCTATTTAATATACTTTTTGTAATGTTCATCGTTGCAGTGATGGTCTATATCATCAACTACAGACAGCGAAAAAAGGAATACCTGAACGAAATTGAGATGAAAAATGAGCTTCATCAGCGGGAACTTCTGTCTACCCAACTGGAGATCCAGCAAGCCACCATGCAGCAGATCGGTCGGGAACTTCATGATAATATCGGACAGAAACTAACTCTCGTAAGTCTGTATGTACAACAGATGCTCTACGAAAATAAAGCTCCGGAAGCCAGTGAAAGAATAGACCAGGTCTCACAGATCATCAACCAGTCTCTCCAGGATCTCCGCAGCCTTTCAAAAACTCTGACGGATGATAATATCAACCAGAAGGAAATCATAACTTTGATTCAGGAAGAAGTGGATAACACCAATTCTTTCAGAAAATGTAAGGTAAGTTTCGAGCATAATTTCAGCCAGCTGGATCTGGGATTTGTGCATAAAAATGTACTTCTCAGGATTACCCAGGAATTTATTCAGAACAGCATCAAGCATTCCGGCTGTCAGAATATTTTCATCAACCTGAATACCTCCGAGGATATTCTCTGGGAGCTTACCATTTGTGATGATGGCAAAGGATTCGATACCAAGAAGGTAACTTCCAATGGTATTGGCCTTACCAACATGAAAAACAGAGCTGAGATCATTGGTGCCCAGTTCAGTCTTGAAAGTAAGGAAAACGAAGGCACCACTCTTCATATTATTTTTAAAAAACAGTCATGAAAAAATCTATTGTAATCGTTGACGACCATATACTTATTGCCAAAGCCCTGGAAGGGATCATCAGTAACTTCAGTGAGTTTGAGGTTATCTATGTCTGTGAAAATGGCAAAGACCTGATTCAGAAGTTTGAAGAAGGCAACATTATTCCGGATATTATCCTTTTAGACATCAGTATGCCGATCATGGACGGCTTTGAAACAGCAGCCTGGCTTACCAAAAACCATTCTGACATCAAGATCATGGCTCTCAGCATGCAGGGAGATGACAACAGTGTGATCAAAATGATCAAAAATGGAGCAAAGGGCTATCTTCTGAAAAATACCCATCCCAAAGATCTAGAAACAGCACTTTCCAGGCTGAACACTGACGGCTTCTTTTATCCTGAATGGGCTTCAAAAATCATTTTTTCCAACCTCGGAAAGGATCAGGAATCTGAAGCTGCGGTAAAAATCTCTGAGCGGGAAAAAGAATTCCTGAAGTATACCGTAACTGAGCTCAGCTACAAAGAAATTGCAGACAGAATGTGTTGCAGTCCGAGAACTGTAGAAAGCTACAGAGATCAGCTTTGCGAAAAACTGGATTTAAAAACCCGTGTAGGGCTTGCTGTTTTTGCCATCAAAAATGGTTTTGCCAATTAAATCAAATATAAAATTATTCTCCAAAACGGGAATTTTAACGATAATTATTTACTCAAAACAAGCCTAATAATAAAAAATCAAAAACACAAATGATAGAATTGATTAAAATTCAACATAAACCAAATTAATTTAAAACAAACGCAAATAAAACACCGATCAAATAAGAATAATTTAAATAAATTGCAAAATAATTTGCATGTCAATTTTAAATAATATAATTTCACATCCTCAAATCCAAAATTTAATGATATGAAAAAATTCTTATTTGGAGCCCTCGTTCTGGGCTTAATGTCAGCGTGTAATACCGACAGCGTGACTAATCAAAACGATCCTCCGGTGAGTCAGGAAGTTTCTCCAGGAAGTGCCATGAAAAGAAGCTGTCCTTCTGAAGAGATAAGGGCAGAAATGCTTCAGAAAAATCCTGCCCTGAGACAAAAAATGACGGAGATCGAAGCCGGAACAGAGAGGTATCTCAACAACCTTGCACTAGGCAAAGTTCTTGCCGATGGTACCGTTGAAATCCCGGTTGTCTTCAATGTTATCTACAACACTTCCGCTCAAAATGTTTCTGATGCCAGAATCGCAGAACAAATTGCCGTTCTGAATGCAGATTATGGAGCTACCAATACTGATATTGGGAATATCCCTGCCGCATTCAAACCTTCTGCAGCAGGTGATGTAAAAATCCGTTTCAAACTGGTGGCTACCAACCGTAAACAAAACTCAAAAACAGGTTGGAAATCTAATCTGGAAGAAATGAAAAAAGCAAGCACCGGAGGTATTGATGCCACTGATGTCACTAAAAATATGAATATCTGGGTAGTGAATTCTATTCTTGATCAAAACGGACAGCCCGGAACATTGGGGTATGCTTATTATCCGGAAAATGCCGGGCAATGGTATGACGGTCTTGTAATAGGCTATCAGTATATCGGGAAAACAGGGGCTTCTGCACCATTCAACCTGGGAAGAACGGTAACCCATGAAGTAGGGCACTACCTGAATCTTCCGCACCTTTGGGGATCTTCTGATGCAGGATGCCAGACAGATTATTCTAACGATACACCGGTTTCCCCTGGTCCAAACTATGGAACACCTACCTACCCTCTTAACAGAGTATGCGGAGGGGTAAGCCGTTCTCAGATGTTCATGAACTATATGGACTATGTAGATGATAAAGTAATGATCATGTTCTCTGCCAATCAGAAAACAAGAATGCAGGCTGTAGTAGCTGCTTCAGGCCCAAGATCCGGACTTAGATAACCGATCACTTCAAATTTGATTACTAAAAAATATAATCTATCTCTACTCAGGGATAGATTTTTTATTTCTTTAATGCTATCAGTATTAAAAACAACATTGCACTCCTATAACACATGTTTATTATAAAACAAAATTTATAAATATTTTCAAGCTTTTATTTAAATTAAAAATATTCCCAGAAATACCAAAAACATAAAATTATATACATTAAAAAATATTATCAGATTTAAAAATAAACAATTCTATACTGTTTAATTAAAATTCAACACAATCTAAAAACCGCAATAATAAACATAAATAAAACCACAATTAAATAAAAATTATGAAATAATTTTGCCAATTAGTTAAAAATTAAATAAATTAACACTCTCAAAATTCAAAATAACGATTATGAAAAAACTATTTTTTGGAGCACTTATGCTCGGCGTAATGTCTGCCTGTAACAGTGACAACATTAACAATCAAAATGAAACTCCGGTTGACGAACCATCTCTTTCCGCTGGAATTGCTCAAAGAGGATGTGCTTCTGAGGAAGTACGACAAGAAGCTTTAAAAAACAGCCCTGAACTCAGACAAAGGTTTGTAACATTGGAAAATAATACCGAAAAATTCGCTAACAACCTGGCTTTAGGAAAAGTTCTTGCTGATGGCACCGTTGAAATTCCGGTTATAGTGAATGTTTTATACAAGACTACAGCAGAGAATGTTTCCGATGCAAGAATCGCAGAACAAATCAGTGTCCTGAACGCTGACTATTCTGGCACAAACAGCGATGCCAGTAAAATCCCTTCAGAATTTCAAACTGTAAGTTCCGGTGATACGAAGGTAAAATTCAGATTGGTAAATACTGTCAGAAAATCGACTTCAAAAACAAGCTGGGCAACAAATGATGATATGAAAAAAGCATCCAAAGGAGGTATTGATGCCACTAGCCCGACAAATTATCTAAACATCTGGGTAGTAGGTAAAATGACCAGCCAGGGAAAAACCATTCTTGGATACGCTACATTTCCTGAATCTGCCGGATTATGGAATGATGGCGTTGTCATCGGAGCTCCTTATTTTGGAAAAACCGGAGCTTCATCTCCTTTTAACTTAGGAAGAACAGCTACTCATGAAGTAGGACATTATTTGAACCTAAGACATATTTGGGGAGATGCTAATTGTGGAAATGACCTGGTAAGCGATACTCCTACACAGACAACAGCTAATTATGGTAAACCAACTTATCCTCTTTACAACACTTGCGGCGGTGTCAACAGATCTGTGATGTTTATGAACTACATGGATTATGTAGATGATGGTGCCATGTTTATGTTCTCGGCAGGGCAGAAAACAAGAATGCAGTCTGTGGTGGCTTCTTCTGGCGCAAGATCCGGATTAAGAGTTTATTAAATTATATTATTTTTAAATATTTAAAATCTATCTCATCTATGGGATAGATTTTTTTAATATTTTTACGCCACTAAAATTTCATGGTCACTAAGGATGAAAAAAATAGCATTAGCATCAGCAATACTGTTGCACTTACATTGTTATAAAGCACAGGACACCATTCACACCAGAAACCTACAGGCAGATCTTGCCATGATTCACCCTGATAACGCCCTTCAGGAAAAAAAACCGTTCTTTAAAAAGGAATGGGTGAAGAAATCTGTGGCACCTGCCATACTTTTCTCTGCCGCGGCCGCAACCTGGGGAGAAAAAGAGAATATCCGTGAGGTAAGAAACCGATATTTGCCCAACTTCAAGGTAAAATACGACGATTATCTTCAGTATGCCCCTGCGGCAACTGTTTATGGATTAAAGCTTGCCGGGGTAAAAGGGAGAAACAATATAGGAAGAGCTACCTTGTCTTATGGTACCAGTTTAGTCATTATGGCCATTTTAGTGAATTCCATTAAATATACTGCTAAAGTGGAACGTCCGGACGGTTCCAAAAATAACTCTTTTCCATCGGGGCATGCTGCGATGGCGTTCACCAATGCGAGTTTTCTACACAAGGAGTATGGTATGGTAAATCCTGCCTATAGTATTGCAGGATATGGTTCTGCCACCCTTACAGGCCTTGGCCGAAACCTGAATAACAGACACTGGGTTCCGGATATTCTTGCCGGTGCCGGTATTGGAATTATATCAACAGAGCTTGGGTATTTTTTCATCGATAAAATTTATAAGAATAAGGGAGATAATTTAAGCATCTTATCCAGAATACAGGGAAATGATTACCCTTCTTTTCTTGCTCTGAAAATGGGTACAGCATTAGGTACCACCAACTTCCTGAGGGAATCAGAACTGGATGACAAAAAACAAGTCGGTTTTGAAGGTGGACTGGAAGGCGCCTATTTCTTTTCAAAAAAATGGGGTGTGGGAGCGGATATAAGCTTCAGCAGCTTCCCTATTAAATCTCAAAGAATCACCTTTGATGACGGACAGGGTTTTGGTGACCACGAAATCAAAACACAATCTCTTGGATTCCTGGCTGCAGGGATAGGACCTTATTATTCTCATGAATTTTCTGATAAATGGCAGCTTACTTTAAAGGCAACTGCAGGATATTCAGCAACCGCGAGTGGAAAAGTATTTGTAAAAGGAGATGGTATAGACACTCCTACTCATGAGCTTCAGATAGCCCGATACAAACCGAAACCTGCTTTCCGTTGGAATACCGGAGCTTCCATTACCTATAAATTCAATCCGGGATTAGGACTTACACTGTATTCTGACTATAACCAGATCAACTCTACCATCCGTTATCACTTCAGTGACGACATTAAAGAAAGTGAAGAACTTGATCAGGAACTTAACCACATGATTGCCAAAGAAAAAATTAATTATGTTACATTAGGCTTACGATTAACGGCCTATTTTTAAAATAAAAAAAGCCTTCAGTATTATTGAAGGCTTTCATTTTTATAATGTCTTAGTGTTATCTTCCGGAGTATAATCCATGAAGAGATCTCCGTCCAGTTTCACCGATTTTACTTTTTTCTTGATAGGAATCACAAGATCGGTCATTTTCTGATCTTTTTCCCAAACAGATAGTGAAAAATGCAGTTTCTCGGTTGTCCCGTCTTCATAAGCCAATAGAGCATCAAACGGAATCGCAAAACCACCTACGTTCACTACGTTTACAGTAAGCAAATCGTTCATTTGTGAAATTTTCCCCACTTTCAAATCAATATAATTATTGGTATAAAACCAATTATGGAAAAACCAGTTCAGATTTTTTCCTGAACCTGTGTTCATTGAATTAAAATAATCCCACGGCACAGGATGTTTCCCGTTCCAGTTATTCATATAGTGATGTAAAGCTTTTTTGAATAAGTCATCTCCCAGATAATCTTTCAGAGCCAGATAAGACAGAGAAGCTTTCACATAAGAATTGTTTCCGTATCCTGCACCGCTTACCTGAGTACTCATGGTAATCACCGGCTGATCCTGTTCTGCAGACGGATCATTGATCCATTTTTTAACCCTGAAGTTTTTATAAAACTCTTTGACAGCCTCTTCTCCGTTTTCATCAATTCCGATAAGATATTCCAGCGTGGTAGCCCAGCCTTCATCCATAAAGGCATATCTCGTTTCATTGATTCCCATATAAAAAGGGAAATAGGTATGGGCAATCTCGTGATCTGCTGTAAGCCTGGCATCCCTCAGGTCATCAGGAATACTGCTGTCGTTGATCATCATTGGATATTCCATATCAGCATATCCCTGAATGGCAGTCATGGCATTGTAAGGATATTCTACTCCCGGCCATTTTTTGGAGAACCAATCCAGGTTATAGCGCATCCAGTCTACATAATGTTCAAAATCTTTTGCTCCGTTTTTATACCCGGCCTGTACACTTGCTCTTTTAGTTTTCAGCTGTACACTTGCGGCATCCCAAACGTAATGATTGCTCATGGCAAAGCAGAAATCCGTAATATGATTGGCTTTAAATTTCCAGACGTTCCATTTATTCTGACGGGTTACTTTGCCAGACTTCATTTCCTGCTCTGTTGCAATATGCATTACTTTATCACTCTTCAGCGAAGCTTTATATCTTTTCAGATATTCCGGCTGAAGAACATCGTCAGGGTTCAGAAATTCACCTGTTGACCAGACTACATAATTTTTGGGTGCTGTAATCGCAAAGCTGTAATCATTGAAGTCGTTGTAAAACTCCTGTCTGTCTGAATGCGGAAGCATATCCCAGCCATTATAATCATCGTAAACGGAAATTCTTGGGAAAGAATAGGCTACATAAAACGTTTCAGGATCTATCTGTCCTTCTCTTCCACTCTGTACAGAAAGAGGATATTCCCATTCTATTTTTACCTCAGCTTTAGATCTTGATTTTAAAGCCGATTTAAGTTTTACTTTTTCAACCGTTCCCCAGCCATCACTATCTATATCATACTTTTCACCATTGACGATAAAAGATTTAATCTTCAGCCCTGAAGACAGAAAGTCTTTAGACACAACCCCTGATCTTGGTGATTGTGGCTTGTGCAGATTATTTACAAATCTTATGGCCAGTTCATTCAGCTGATCCGGGCTGTTATTTGTATAAACAATCGTTTCTTTTCCGGAAACCATCTTTGTACCGGCATCCACTTTTACGTCTACATTGTAAATTCCCTTATTCTGCCAATAGTTTTTGCCCGGTGCTCCTGATATATCGCGTGTCCCTTTATCATAAGCTTTTCTGATATTTCTCGGCATATACAGGTCCTGTGCAGAGAGCTGCATCAAAGAAACCACCATCAGCATTCCGGAAAAAATTTTCTTCATAACGATCCTTTTTAAAGATAGGTATCAAAAATAGCGAAAATGTAACACTGGACGGTAATTTCTTTTGTAATAATGTTTTATGACAGATTATTTTTTGTTTAAAATATTCTCTATAGCCTATCCTGCTCTGCTGCCTTTTTGATTGTTTTTACATTCTTCACGGATTGATTTCCAAAATTGAATTTCAAAGAAAGTGTAAAACCCTGTGTATCTGTATAATCAAGGAAATAATTATCCTGGTTCGCGTATTTCGTACTCACTTTCTGGCCCGTTGTTCTGAAAATATCGCTGACAATAAGCCCCGCTTCAAGTTTTTTATTAAAGAACTTCCTATTCATCACAAAATAAGCAGACCATGTACTGGAAATTCTGAAAGGTCCCTGAATTCCCGGAGAGTAATAACGGTGTCCCATTTCCATTTTCCAGTCGCTGGCTTTATCTAAAGTAAAGCTTGTAGAAATATTAGAACTCAGATTCCATACTTTATTCTGGTGCAATATTCCGTCAACACCGTTGAAATAGTTTTCGTTATGTTCCAGATTTTCAGACACGATAATATTCCACCAAGGTTTTACTTCGAAATTTTTATATAGACTCAGACCAAAAGCCTGCCCTTTCTCGATATTGGTAAAATGGTACACCACATTGTTCGTCGCCGGTACCTGATAAGAAATCTCCATAGCCGGATACTGATCTTTACGGTAATACAGATCCACATTCCAGTTCTTCCAGGAATAGCTCAGGTTCAGATTATGAGTAATCGTTGCTTTTAGCTGGGGATCTCCCTGGAAATATGAGAACAGATTATAATAAGATTTTGCCGGATTCAGCCATGAGTAAGAAGGTCTGCTGATTCTTTTGCCATAGGAGAATCCGAATTCCTGTTTATTTTCTGTAGTATACTGGGCATAAAAAGTGGGGAAAAATTTCCAGTAACTGCTTTTATTAAGTTCATAAGGTTCAGAGACGATTCCTTCAAGATTCGTCATTTCAGCACGCAGCCCACCTTTGAAGTTCCATTTTCCGATGTTGTAGGAAAGCGAAGAATACAGGGCAAAATTATGTTCCTTATAGTCGAAGATACTGCTCTTTTCAGGTCGGTACTCCAATACTCCATTTTCATTATCGGAAAAATTCAATATACTGTTCGTCTTTACAAAGCTGTATTTTACTCCGGATTCAAGTTCCAGTTTGTCGCCTTTCCACTGATAATCCAACTGCGTAGAATACAATTGTACATCTGCTTTATTCTGCGTGAGGAAATTTTCTTCTCTTGGCAATTGGCCTGCAAAATTCAGGTGGGTTGCTACATTCTGATATTTGCTTGCATTGTTTCCGGTAAAGTAGTTGATCCAGGACAAACTGCTTTTCTTATTCAGTTTCCGGTCTATCTGAAAGCTTAAAGAATTATTGATGGTACGGGAGTGATGATCATTGATCGTCCTGTAATCAGACTCTACAATATCCTGTGCATTGTAGATAAGAGTGGGAACATTATAAGTTCCGAAGGATTTCGGAGAAAAAAAACCTGAATAATTGAGGCTTAGGTTAGTGAGACTGTCTATCTCATACTCCACATTGAAATTTAGGGTATTCTGGTTATTGTTTTTATCCTTTCTGTTCATGGTACTGATCCATCTGGTCTGACTTTCCTGATAATTGACAAAGTCTGTTCCTTCCCGGTAGTAGGTCCCTAAGCCTCTGTAATAGCTTGCCATTAAGGAAAGCTTATCTTTTTTATAATATTGGGAAAGGCCAAAGACACCTTTCGCATATTGAGTCTGTACATATTTGGAAGAGAGAATTCCCCGGTAACCCTCGATCTTGTTCTTTTTCATGACAATATTCAGCACGGCACTTCCTGAAGCTTCATATTTGGCAGGGGGATTGGTGATAACCTCCACAGATCTGATCTCATCTCCCTGAGTATTTTCCAGAAGGTTTTTGAGTTCATCTCCGGTCAGCATTACTTTTTTATCATTGATCGTCACCAGGATTCCTGTACTTCCTTTTACGGTAAGCACGTTATTGTTTACACTTACATTGGGCGTATTCTTTAAGATCTCCCAGGCATTCAGTGAAGAGATATTGCTGTTTTCCACATTAAATTCCAGACGGTCTACCTTTCTTTTCACCAATGGCTTTCTTTTCGTCATGACCACTCCTTCTATTTCCTGAGATTCTTTTTTAAGGATGATCTGTATAGCGTCAGGACTTTCCAGGTCCAACATCTTTTCATACAAAGAATATCCTTTCCCCGTGGCTACCAGTTTTATGTTCGGCTCTGAAATACCCTCCAACATAAAACTTCCGTTGCTATCTGTTTTCAGCTCTTTGATCAGCTCATTTTTTGAATTGAAAAGCTCAATCTTCACGGCTGAAAGTTTTTCATGTTCCAGATTTTCGACCGTTCCGCCAATCTTTTGTTTCTGAGCGAGGGTTAATATCGGTAAACACAGGAAAAGAATAATCTTGTTCATAATCATATGGTCTTTTTGATGCAAAACAATACTGCTCTTGTTCTACGTCACAAAATTCTATATTGGGCAGGAGAATTTCGGTTAATGGAAGGTTAATGATGGGTTAATGTCTGTTTCTCTCCAAAAACTGAAATTCTACGGTTAACGAAAGGTTAATACCTTTATAATATTTCAGGAAAATGCTTAAAACTTTATCTTTGTTTCGATGATAACCAAGAGCAAAAATCTGATCTTCCTCTTTGCCACCTTATTCCTTCTTCTACTGGGAATACAGGTGTATTTTCTGTACAAAACCTATCAGGTAAAGGAAAGAGACATCTACAGATCTGCCAGCGATGGTCTCGCGAGCTTTACGGACAAGCTTGAGAACATCCATGATGCCAAGGAAATGAAAAGTGATACACTTCAGAGAATCATCAGCAGATACTATAATAAGGAGATCAGTCAAAAGGAATTCATCTATCATTTCATAGAAGACAGAAAGGCTTCCAGAAAAAGGCTCAATGATTATATAGACAGCCGCCTGAAAAAAGATGGGTATAAAATCTCCGCAAGAATTGAATACACTTCTATCATTCATCTTCCGGACAGTACAAAACTGATCAATCAGCCCATCATCATTTATGAAACAAAAGACAAGGTCAAAAAGCCCAAGGTAACCAGTACCGGAACCTGGAGAACCTCTTCTACCAAGGAAACCAAAGAAAAAGAAAACAACCGGGAGAGGGAAACATTTTTCGTCACCAGCAAGACCGATTTTGAAATAAAAAATATAAAGGCTCTTGTCTTCAAAGAATTAACTTTATTGATTATCTGCTGCATTATCCTGCTTGCCAGTGTACTGCTTTTATACATTTTCACCCTCAATAACCTCATCAAACAGCAAAAGCAGGTAGAAGTTCTCCACACCGTTGTGGATAATATTTCCCATGAATTTAAAACACCTATCGCAACTTTAAAAATAGCGTCCAAAACACTGAAAAAAGGCTGGAATCCCGACACGCTTCCTCTTATTGACCGACAGATTTCCCGGCTTGAAAGTTTAATGTATCAGCTTCACAACGATGAACTCCCTAAAGAAATCATTGCTGTAAAACCGGAAGACTGGGACTTTTTTATTCAGGATCTTGTGTTTACTTATCCTCAGACAGAATTTAAATTCGAAAATAAAGTCACTGAAAAGCTTCCTTTTGACAAAAACCTCATGGAGACGGTCATTAAAAATCTTTGTGAAAACAGCATCAAATATGGGGCTTCCATAGTCAAAGTAAACACCGGCAGCTCCGCTCAACATCTCGAAATCGAAATTTCAGATAATGGACAGGGCATGGAAAGTAAGGAGCTTACCAACATTTTTGAAAAGTTCTACAGAATACAGTCTAATAACATCCACAATAGCAAAGGGCTCGGGCTTGGACTTTATTTTGTAAAAAAAATAATTACTTCTTATGGAGGTAAAGTAAGTGTTTCCAGCCAGCCCGGTGTAGGAAGTACTTTTAAAATATCTGTTCCCTATGAAGGTTCTGCCTTGTAAAATCAATGAATACACTTTCAATCCTACAACAGGACAGTTTGAAAAATATAAATAATAATGAGTAAAAATAAAATCCTTCTGGCAGAAGACGATCCGGATTTCGGAATGATCCTGAAACAATACCTGGAACTGGAAGATTTTGAAGTTACCTGGTTTCAGAATCCCGAAGAGGTTATCCCTCTTATTTCTTCAGACTTTCCGTTTCACATTGGCATTTTGGATGTCATGATGCCTAATATCGACGGCTTTTCTCTGGCTAAAATTATTCTAAAGGAAAGAAGTAATTTCCCACTCCTGTTTTTAACGGCAAAAAATCAGAAAATAGACAGGCTGACCGGGCTAAAAATAGGCGCTGATGACTATATTCCCAAACCCTGTGATCCGGAAGAGCTGGTTTTAAGAATCAAAAATATACTGAAGAGAACTTTACCAGCCATTACAGAAACTCAGATCAGGATTGGAAATTATCACCTGGATACTCAAAAGCTGCAGCTTTCCCATCCCAATGGCAATATAAGGCTTACAGCCAGAGAACAGGAACTTCTTTTGTATCTTCTGAAGCATAATCATTCTATGATCACAAGAGATAATATTCTGGACAACCTCTGGGAAACCAACGATTATTTTACCGGAAGAAGCCTGGATGTATTCATCAGCAGACTCAGAAAATATTTCAGCCATGATCCGGAAGTAAAAATCCAATCCCTGAGAGGAATTGGATTTGAAGTTGATTTTCCAACTGATGCTTCTTTATAGTGAAAGGTTTACGATAACCGGAAAATGATCTGACGGATACAACAGATTTTCCCTTCTGTCATTAATATGACGGTGAGATCTGATTTTAAAACCTTTGGTGAAAATATAATCAATTCTTTCTTTCGGAACTTCATTGACATTAAAAGCTGTGAAGGTTCCTACCGGACCGTAATGTTTGGTTTCGGAATGATAAAAAGTATCTTTCATGTTTTGAGAAAGGATCTTAATTGGTTCTGAATCATCGGTCAGGTTAAAATCTCCACTCAAAGTTACCGGCAGATTCTTCGGATTTAGTTCTTTGATTTTTTTCAGAATCAGTTCAGAAGATTTTACTCTTGCTATATTTCCTACATGATCGAAATGAAGATTCATGGCCAGAAATTCTTTTTTCGATTTTTTATCTTTAAAAACGGCATAAGTACAGATTCTGTTCAGGGCGGCATCCCATCCTTTTGAAGGTTTCTCAGGAGTTTCGGATAACCAGAAAGTCCCTGACTTTACCACCTCAAGTCTGTTTGTATCATAAAAAAGAGCAGAAAATTCCCCTTTTTCTTTGCCATCGTCTCTTCCTACACCGATATAGTCGTAATTCTTCAATCCGGCTTTAATATCTTTCATCTGTTCCGGAAGTGCTTCCTGTACTCCGAAATAATCCGGGTGGTAATAGGTCAGCAGATCTGCCACATCCTGCTTTCTCTGTGGCCAGGCATTTTCTTTATCCGATTCCACATTGAGCCTGATGTTGAAACTCATTACAGTAAGGTCCTGTGCAAATCCCAATACCGAAAGCATCAGGAACACCATTGAAAATCTGAAATTCATAGTTTATTTTATCAATTAGAGACAAAAATAAAACTTCTCCGCGACAGAGAAGCTCCATTGATATGATTATATTGTTAAATTATCTCTTTCTTCTTCTACAGATATAAAATATTCCTGAAATTCGGCCTCGGAAACCGGAACCGGGCTTTCAAGTTTTACAACCCCTATTGTTTTATAGTGGGCAGTCAGCGTGATTTTTTTAGTTTTGAGAAACTTTTCAAGCTCTTCTAAATTTATATCTTTTTTTAAAACGGCTAAGTAAGTCATCATGTTCAGATTTGTATTAAACCGTTTCCTATATCTCTGTATTTTATGCCTTCAATGGGCCTCGCTTTATTTTCAATAAGTTCCCAGATCTCTTTTGCCGACTTCTCAGGAAACTGTTCCATATACAAGGCAGCAAGGCCGGAAACATGGGGAGCAGCCATACTGGTTCCGCTCATGGCGTAATAAAAAAACTTTTTATTCTTCGAATTTTTAGGATAGGTACTGATAATGTCTACTCCGGGAGCACAGACATCTACATTCCCTCCCGTGGAAGGATTGAGACCGGCATTTGAAAACCTGGCCACTCTCATTTGCCCATCTACCGCTGCCACAGCCATTATTGATTTTGAATTGGCAGGCATTGAAACGGGTTGCGGAATCTGTGGTCTATTGCTGTCATTTCCTGCTGCTGCGATAATGAGGCAGTTATTTTCTAATGCTCTCTGCCCTATTGTTTCAAAAAGAACCGAAGGCTGATCATTAAGGCTTACCGGAGAAGCCAGTGAAAGGGACAGAATTCTGAATTTTTTCGTAATCGCCCAGTCTATCGCATCAATCACACTGCTTGTAGTTCCTCTTCCGCTGTCTGAAAGCACTTTGGCGATCTTCAGATTACAGCCGCCTGCAATTCCGTACCGTTTTCCGGTATCACTTCTGATATTTCCTGTAGCAATCCCGGCACAATGTGTTCCGTGTCCGTTCGGATCTCTGTTCCAGTCTTCTCCGTCAATGAAAGATTTACCTTCTATTTCTTCAGACGAAAAATCAGGATGAGACGTTTCAAGTCCTGTATCCAGTATGCAGACGTCGACCCCTTTTCCTGTATATTGAGCTCTTTCCATTCCGATAGCTTTCAGTCCCCATTCCATTTCAACCATTGATTTTTGAGGTAAAGGCTTATTGGATATATATTTTTCAAGCTCTGAGATTTTTTCGGTAAGTCCGGCAAACTGTTTTTTAAGCTCGGTGATCAGCTGCAATTCATCGGCAGAGAAAAATTCCCGTTCTTTTTCATAGTATACAATAGGATTCGATTCATTCTTCATAGCACTTTTCAATTGCTCTTCATCCATATTGTCCACTACAAGAATTCCGAGATTTTTGTACAACACACCGTTATCCTGATCTATGATCTCATAAGATCGGTTTTCTTTGGAAAGAAATTCTGAGGAAGTAATACTCACTTCAAGCTCTTTCTCTACTTTTTTAAGGGAGGTTTTCTGCTGATCCTGCAGCAGAACGATATATCTTTCGGTTTCCATAATGATCATTTTTTAAATTAACTTCAAAAATACCTCTTCCAGAATCAGAAAAATATCTTCCGGAATGACCGTCAATCTCAGTTTTTTATTGACTCCAGAGATCGCCGTATTCTGCGCAACCAATGAAGTCCAGAAACTTTCAATTCTGGATACAGAATTCAGTTCTTTCAGTTTTTCATCGTCCAGAATACCGTTCTGATACAAGGACACGATGATTCCTGAAATAAGTTCTTCCGCATCATCCAGCTTTTTAGTTTCTTTAGTATATATTTCCATCAGAATATCATAAATACTTTCTATTCCATTGAATGAAAATCCCCAGAGAAGATCCCGTCTGCCCGTGGTTATTTTTTCCATTTTTATAGGATTAAAGCCTCTTTTGACTGTTGAAACCATATTCATGATCTTCAAAACTTCAGATTCGTGACTGGTGCTGCCTTTTGTCTTAAAGTATTCCAGAACGTTATTCAGAAAAACATCAAACCGGGAATCAAAATCAAACGATTTTGAAAAGTATAAGGTCTGGATTTCGTTGAAATCTTCCAGAAGCTCCTTAATTTTCTTTACTGTATGATGAATCAGTTCCTGCATTACTCAAAAGTTATCTGTTCTATTTCATTACCGTCTTTATCTTTGTATGACACAATCCTTATTCCCTCTTCCTCCATTTCCACATGAAGGTTGATGAATAATTTATCTTTATCTTCTGCTGCCGATGTATTGGGATCTATGTAAATATTGTTCAGTTTGGCATTCACCAAGGTGTATTTATTCAGTAAAACCCTTGAAAAGATTTCCTTCAGCTCATCAATTTCTTCTTCAGCAGTTCCTTCCTGAGGCCGGAAGATTCCCGAATTAAAAAGTCTGATTTTATTTCTGAGATCCAGTTTCAACACTTCATTAGTCGGAAGTCTGCCAAATTTCTGATCGTTTTTTTCCAGTCTGCTGATCAATGATCTGAATTCCTCAGTCTGGATCTGCTTTCGGTTAATCTCAGGAATATTGAGCTTTTTTTCTTTATTGACCAGACGGATTCTCTCATTCATTTCTAAAACGAACTGATCCTGATTCAGTTTAAAATTATATTTAGGGGATGAATCTATATCCGTAATCTTGATGGGGATGTCCATTTTTACGCTGGGCAGAGCATACCGGGGCACTTTAAAATATTTAAGGTACTCATGGCGGGCATATTCTTTGGCAATAAGAACAGCATTCTCATCAGCTTTTTTACGAGCCTGAATTATCTCGTTGTTGAGATAATCCAGGTAATCTGATAATTTGATCATGTTTCGTAAAATGTATTATTGTGAAAGAAGTCCAAGCACTTTTTCAAGCCCTGCAGGCATTTCGTCATTGGTAGCCCGTACTTTTACGCCAAGGGAATATTCTTTTTCCACTTTGATCCCTGTACTGGAAGTTCTTTTATAAGAAACATCAACTTTGAATTTTACAGGTCCAAATCCACCGGATGCTCCTGCATTGATTCCAAATTCATCACTTACGTCTTTGGTATACGTTGAATTCAGTTTAACGTTAAAATCTACTTCACACGTTTCTATTCTGAAACTTGGAACATTCAGTAATGCAATAAAAGGGACTGAAATTTCTACATCATCAGGAATAGTCTTAGAATTGGTTGCACTTACAGGTTTATCGGGATCAAAATCAGGGTTAGGAATATTTTTTTTGTATTTGAATTCTGCCATTCTCAGTTTTTTCGGGCTGGCTGCGTTGGCAGGATCTGTAAGTTCAAAACCTACTTCATTGATAAAATTGACCGTTGCTATAGAAGCATTAGACTGCGCTTTTACACAGGCATCCAAAGGTCCACCGATAATAGTGGCAAAATCAATACTTCCTAACTCTGCCGCAAAATCTGCACTGGCAGCATCTGAAGTTCTGAAGATTTCGTCATCAGCAGCCATTTTTCCTGCAATCAGTTTCATAATCTCTGAAGAGGCACCGGAAAAAGATTTTTCCCACTTTTCATCATAATTCTTTTTGAAATCATCTACAATACTTAACAGTTCTTTATTGGTTAATGCTCCCAACTCTGAAGGCTCTATTCCTGAAACCTTTTCGTAAACTGCCGGGGTAAGAACTTTTTCTACTCCTGATAAAAGCTCGATCAACTCATTTTTTGTTTTCTTAGCGTGGCTTGCTTCAAGCACTGACTTTAATGTTTCCATGTTTTTTTGTTTTTTGATTAATATTGTTTAGCAAAACTATCTCATTAACGATCAAAAGTTTACAGGAGAACCCCTTCACTTTGCCCGGAAAAACACCCTAAAAAATAAAAGCCCGAACTTTCATAAAGTTCAGGCTTTCGTTATTATATATATTGTACTGCTATTGGCCAGCAAAAATTCTATGCCGGTGTCAGACTGTTGTTTTTAAGATTTACATCCGGAACTACGGAATCCGGATCCAGTTTCACCTCATTGATTTCTTTATTTGAATCTATCACAAAGGTCCATTCTGTATTTCTTTTCCAGACCTCAACAGGAATCTTCACCGTTTTTGCTGTTCCATCCTTGAATTTTACCTGAACCGTTGTAGGCATTGGCATCTGTCCAAGGTTTTCAATCGTGATCTGAGCTCCTTTTTTAAAATCTCCACTGACGTAGCTTACATTTTTTACGCCTTGATCAATTTTCCATTTGTTAAAGAACCAGCCTCTCCAGAACCAGTTCAGCTCTTCGCCGGAAACATTTTCCATAGTATGGAAAAAGTCCCATGGGGTAGGATGCTTAAAGGCCCAACGGCTAATATAGGTTCTGAATGCCTTGTCAAATTTCTCCGGCCCAAGAACCGCTTCTCTTAAAACGGCTAATCCTGCTCCCGGCTTATAGTAAGCTAAAGCCCCGATATTTCTTTCTCTCATATTATCCGGTCCTACCATGATGGGTTCCAGGCTATCACTCATCAGATAACTTCCTGATCGGGCAAGATTCCCCTTTTTATAATACTCACCTTTATTAAAAGCCTCTGTGGAAATCTCGTTGATAAAGGTATTGAACCCTTCATCCATCCATGCAAATAGTCTTTCGTTTGATCCTACGATCATAGGAAACCAGTTGTGCCCAAATTCATGATCTGTTACTCCCCAAAGATCCTCTCCTTTGGAAGTCATATGACAGAAAACGATTCCCGGATATTCCATTCCGCCTTCGTTTCCTGCAACATTGGTGGCTGCCGGATAGGTATATTCATACCATTTCTGAGAATAATGCTCTATAGCGGCTTTGGTATATTCTGTAGATCTACCCCAGGCTTTATCACCGGCACTTTCAACAGGATATGCGGAAATAGCCAGAGATTTTTTCCCGCTTGGCAGGTTGATTCTTGCCGCATCCAGAATAAACCCTGCGGAAGATGCCCATGCAAAGTCTCTTGTCTGCGTGATCTTAAACTTCCAGGTCTTTGTACCGGAGGAATTATTTTTACCGATTTCAGATTCAGAGCGGATCATTACCGTCTTATCACTGTTTCTTGCCTGATTCCATCGGTTGATTTCTTCTTTGCTGTATACCTCCTTCTCATTAAGAAGTTCTCCCGAAGCCACTACGTAATGATTGGCAGGTACCGTAATATTGGCGGTGATATTACCATATTCCAGATAAAACTCCGAAGCTCCAAGATAAGGCAAGGTATTCCATCCCATAACATCATCATACACACACATTCTCGGGTACCATTGTGCCATGGTAAAGATCTTACCGTTTTTCGTTTCCTGCACGCCCATTCTATCTGATCCGTATTCCGGAGAGATAAATGAATACTCAATGGTAATTTTTGCAACGCCTCCTTTTGATTTAAGCTCTCTGGGAAGATCAATCTGCATTCTTGTATCTGTGATGGTATATTTCACCGCTTTTCCGTCCAGTTTTACAGCCTTAATCTTATAACCTCCTTCCAGCTCTTCTCCGTGGGCTCCGTTTCTGCTTCCATTCAAAGGAACAACGGCATTTCCCCGTGAATCTTTTGCAAACAGATTCTGATCCAGCTGCAGCCAAAGAAAGCTTAATGCATCCGGACTATTATTGGTATAGGTAATTTCAGCAGCTCCTGTAATTTCTTTTTTATTTTCATTCAGACTTACATTCAGGTGGTAGTCTGCAGAATTCTGCCAATAGGCATGACCGGGCTGTCCGCTTGCAGAACGGGTTTCTGATCCCATCTGTGGATAAAAGAACGGCTTGAATGCTTCTACATAATCATATTTTGGAGTTTCCTGTGCATATGCGGGTCCTGAAAGCATCAAAACCGCAACCGCAGAAACCAGGGTTGGAAGTTTAAAATTCATTTTTAAATTATTATTTAGTACATAGTTATAAAAAAACTCCCGGAATTGTTACATATCCGGGAGTTTTTTATCGGTAAGTTTTACTAATTCGATTTTTTGGCTTTGATCATTGCTTCCAAAGCATCCCACATTTCTTTTGGAATGGCTTCAAGCATATTGAATTCTCCTGCTCCCTGCAGCCACTCACCACCGTCGATGGTTACCACTTCACCGTTCATATAAGCAGAATAGTCTGAAACCAAATAAGCGGCAAGGTTAGCCAGTTCCTGATGCTCTCCTACTCTTCTCAACGGAACTTTCTTTTTCATATCGAATTTTTCCTGAAGGTCTCCCGGAAGAAGTCTGTCCCAGGCACCTTTTGTTGGGAACGGTCCCGGAGCAATGGCATTGAAACGGATTCCATATTTCGCCCATTCTACAGCCAGTGATCTGGTCATTGCCAATACTCCTGCTTTTGCGCAGGCAGATGGAACTACATAAGCAGAGCCTGTCCAGGCATAGGTGGTTACAATATTCAGAACAGTTCCCGGAGTTTTAGAATCAATCCAATATTTTCCTACGGAAAGGGTACAGTTTTTTGTTCCTTTTAAAACAATATCCAGAATAGAATCAAAAGCGGAATGAGTCAGCTTTTCTGTTGGGGAGATAAAGTTTCCGGCAGCGTTATTCAACAGAATATCAATCTTACCGAATTCTTTTAAGGCAGCCTCTTTCATTGCTTCCACCTCATCCCAGTTTCTCACGTCACAAGCTACACAAAGCACTTTCCCTCCAGTCTCCTCTTCCAGTTCTTTAGCGGTTGCCTGCAGCTTTTCCAGATTTCTGGAAGTAATCACTACATGAGCGCCCAATTCAAGAAAGTACTTGGTCATCGCTTTTCCAAGACCGCTTCCGCCTCCTGTTACAATCGCTACTTTATCTTTCAGTGCTCCTTCACGCAGCATCGGTTGTGTATATAGACTCATAAAATATTTTTTCTTAAAAATAATAAATATTAAAATGCAAAGTTTTAAAATACAATGAGAAATAATGTTATAAATAATTATTCTTTACATCATAAGCCTATCAATAAGTAAAAAAACAACCCGACCATCAATGATCGGGTTCTTATTAATATACTTTTACTCTCACTATGAAGCAACCACTCCTTTGAATGAAAGTGTTTTAGGTGTTTTGCTGTCGCTTGTTGTAACATTTACTGTTTTCATGAATGGTCCTACCGCTGCAGCGTTATAACTGGCCTCTACAAATCCTTTTTTTCCAGGAAGGATGGGATCTTTTGTATAATCAGCTGTTGTACATCCACATGATGGAGCTACATTTTCTATGATAATCGGTTTTGAAGAGGTGTTTGTAAATTCAAATCTGATTATTTTCGGTTTTCCCTGAGGAATTTTTCCCACATCAATTGATTCTGAATTCCATTTGATGGCATCTGCTACAGTTTTTACAACAGAAGTATTTTCGGCAGGAAGTACACCTGCGTAAAACGGAGAGAATGCCAAAACGGCTAAAAGTGCAGTGATCTGTAATTTTTTCATGAGTACAAATTTTTGTTAATAGTTAAAAGGAATCGTAATGATCTTTTCTGATATAACAAATGTAAGGGGATTATTGATCCGGCTTGTTAAGCGCTATCAAACATTTGTTAATAAGTTGTTAATGACAAAAAATAAATAGATATTTTTGGATAATATTGTTTCTGTAAAATGGAAATCAAGAAGCTTAATATTATTATCAGTCTTGGGTTTGTCGCTATCATTGGGATTTTGATAGCTCAGCTTCTCTGGACCCGTCAGGCTTATAATCTTGAAGATAAAAAATTTGATCAAAAAGTTAATCTCGCTTTATTGGAGGTAGTGGAAAAGCTTTCCGGAGATAAAACGTCCTTCACCGAAAATCCCATACAAAACATTTCCAATGATTATTATGTGGTAAATATCAACAATGATTTTCATCCTGCGGTGCTCGAACATTATTTAAAGACAGAATTTAACCGTTTTCAGATTAATACCAATTACGTTTATGCATTGTACAATTGCCATAGCGACAGGATGATCTACGGAAAATATATTTCTACACATCAGGAAAGTTCCAATAATAAAGTCATTCAATTTCCTAAACATAAGAACCTGGTCTACTATTTTTCTATTCGTTTTCCCGATAAAGCCACTTATCTGATAAGCTCATTGCGTTTTTGGTATATCCTCACGTTTGCTCTTATCATCATTCTTCTGGTGTACGTATATTCCATCTATACCATCATTCAGCAGAAAAAATTCTCAGAGCTTCAAAAGGATTTCATCAATAATATGACCCATGAATTCAAAACTCCACTGTCTTCTATTCTTTTAGCATCGGAAGCCCTCACAAAGCAAGACTTAGTAAAGGAAAATCCAAAGCTCAAGACCTATACCTCTATTATTACCGATCAGAGTTATAAGCTTAATAACCATATTGAGAAGATATTAAATATTGCAAGAAACGATGCTTCAGGCCTTTCCTTAAAACTTCAAAGGATTGTTTTATACCCATTCATTACAGAAATTGCAAATTCAATGAAGCAGAAGAATGAGAATCTTACGATCCGGGTAGAAATTGAAGACACAGCAACCATTATTGCCGATGAATTTCATTTTACCAATATTGTTTATAATATTCTGGATAATGCAGTAAAATACTGTGATACTCAACCGGAAATCCTCATATCTTCCTTTAAAGATTCAAAAGGATTATATTTACAGTTTAAAGACAACGGGATTGGAATTCCCTCTAAAAATATTCCTCATATTTTTGATAAATTTTATCGGATAACGACCAAAAAGAGTGATGAGGTAACAGGCTTTGGTTTAGGGTTATTTTATGTGAAAAAAGTTGTCCAGCAGCACAACTGGAAAATTTCAGTTGAGAATAATCCCGACAAAGGAATTACCATTACCTTATTTTCACCTTTCTAAATGAATGTGCAAGACATGGAAAAATCTAAAATTTTATATGCTGAAGATGACAAAACGATAGCCTTCCTGGTTCAGGACAGCCTTGAGAGCTATTATGAGATCTCCTGTTATCCGGATGGAAGATCTGCATTGGAAGCCTTTAACACCCAAAGTTTTGACATTTGCCTCTTAGACATCATGATGCCTGAAATCAACGGATTTGAACTGGCAGAGTATATCCGTAATCAAAATACTGAAATTCCCATTATTTTCATTTCTGCAAAGGCTTTGAAAGAAGATAGAATCAAAGGATTGAAAATAGGTGCAGATGATTACATCATAAAACCGTTCAGTATTGAAGAACTGATTCTGAAAATTGAAGTTTTTCTAAAGCGCTCAAAGAAAACCAGTCCCCAGCCGTCACAATACAGAGTCGGAACATATGATTTTGATCCTAAAAATTATACTTTACAGGACCATAACCAAACCATTACTCTTACTCAAAGAGAGTCTGAGCTTCTGCTTTATTTTATCCGCCATAAAAATACAGTTGTAAAAAGACAGGATATTCTGAAGGCCATCTGGGGTGATGATGATTATTTTATGGGCCGGAGTCTGGATGTATTTATTTCAAGGCTGAGAAAAGTGTTTGTAAATGAAGAAAATATATCGATCGAAAATCTGCATGGAATAGGCTTCAGGTTTTCTGAAAAATAAAACCGGGGAGAGTTTTACATAAATTAAAAGAAGAGACAATTATTATTTGATTTTTTAAGTAATTTTATCTTTTAATAATCTACTTTTCATGAAAAATCCCGGCACTGCTATTTTTCTCTCATTTTTATTTTTCTCCACAGCCTTTAAAGCCCAGAAGTTTGAAAGACTTTACCAATATGTCAATCCACTGATCGGAACGGAAAAAATGGGACATACCTATCCCGGAGCTACCGTTCCTTTTGGAGCTGTACAACTCAGTCCGGAAACGGATAGTCTTTCCTATGAACTCAATGGAAAATATAATGGTGATGTTTACAAATACTGTGCAGGCTATCGCTATGAAGATAAAACGATAGTAGGTTTCAGCTCCACCCACTTCAGCGGAACAGGACATTCTGACCTTGGAGATTTTCTCCTCATGCCTACCGTGGGAAAACTACAGCTTAACCCAGGCACAGCCTCCCATCCGGAAAGTGGCTACAGAAGTAGATTTTCACATCAAAATGAAACTTCAGAAGCGGGCTATTATAAAGTAAAACTGGATGATCATCATATTCTTGCAGAATTAACAGCTTCCCCCAGAGTGGGCGTTCATCGTTATACCTTCCCTAAATCTGATCAGGCTCATATCATTTTGGATCTGATGGCCGGAATTTACAATTATGACGGAAAAAACGTATGGACCTATGTTCGTGTAGAAAACGGCAATACCATTACAGGGTATCGGCAGACCAATGGCTGGGCAAGAACCAGAACTGTTTATTTTGCCATGAAATTCTCAAAGCCTTTCAAAAATTATGGTCAGAAAAATTATGATGAAAAACAAGTATATAAAGGGTTTTGGAGAAAATTTGACCAGACTAAAAATTTTCCGGAAATCGCAGGAAAGAATCTGAAAATGTATTTTGATTTTGATACTCGGGAGAACGAAGCGATCGAAGTAAAACTTGCTATTTCCCCTGTAAGCCAGGCCAATGCCATGGAAAACCTTGAAAAAGAAGCCGGAAGCTTGTCTTTCGACCAGGTAAGATCCCAAGCACAGGAAAGCTGGAACAAAGAACTGAATAAAATCATCATCAAAGGTTCTGATCCTGAAAAGGCCAATTTTTATACAGCAATGTATCATACCTTTATCAATCCCACTGTCTATATGGATGTCAACGGAGAGTATAAAGGACTAGATCAAAACATTCATAAAGCATCAGGCTTTACCAATTATACTACTTTTTCCCTGTGGGATACCTATCGTGCCTTGCATCCATTCTTCAATATCATACAACCTCAGCGGAATAATGATATGGTAAAGTCAATGATGGCCCACTACGATCAGTTTTCTATGAAAATGCTGCCGATCTGGTCCCATTATGCCAATGATAACTGGTGTATGAGCGGATATCACAGTGTAAGTGTAGTGGCAGATGCCATTATCAAAGGAAATTATAACGGAGACCCTAAAGAAGCTTTGAAAGCCTGTATAGAAACAGCCAACAAAAGGGATTATGAAGGGATCGGACAATATATTGATCTTGGGTATATTCCTGCCGAGAAAAGCGGAACTTCAGTTTCAAATACTCTGGAATATGCTTATGACGACTGGGCTATTGCGCAGCTTGCAAAACATTTGGGGGAAACAGAAATTTACCGTCAATTCATCAAACGTTCTGAAAACTGGAAAAATAATTTTGATCCAGCGATCGGTTTTATGCGTCCCCGTCTGGCAGATGGAAGTTTCAAAAAAGATTTTGATGTATTGAGTACTCACGGACAGGGCTTTATTGAAGGAAATTCCTGGAACTACAGTTTCTTTGTTCCTCAAAACCCGGATGAACTGATTAAAATGATGGGAGGTAAAAAGAAGTTTGCCTCAAAACTTGACGAATTATTCACCATGCATCTTCCTGATGAGTTTTTTGCAGATACCGAAGACATCACACGAGAAGGAATCATCGGTGGCTACGTTCACGGAAACGAACCAGCCCATCATGTTGCCTACCTTTATAACTGGGCAGGCCAGCCCTGGAAAACCCAGGCACAGATCCGCCGTATTTTAGAAATGCAATATAAAGCTACTCCTGACGGATTGGGAGGAAATGATGATGCAGGACAAATGAGTGCCTGGTATATTCTAAGCTCTTTAGGTTTTTACCCTGTAGCTCCAGGCTCTGAAGATTATGCGATCGGAAGCCCGGCTATTGATCATGCAGTTTTAAATCTGGAAAATGGAAAAACCTTTGAAATTGAAGCAATTAATCAGGGTTCTAAAAATGTATATGTTCAGAAGATTCTTCTCAATGGAAAGGAGATGAAAGATTTTACCCTGAAGCATTCCCAGATTATGAATGGAGGAAAACTGACTTTTTATATGGGAAATAAAGCGAAAAGATAAATTGTGAGAAATAAAAATATAAACACCATTTATTCTTGGTTTAAAATAAGTTTCGGCTAAAGCCGATGGATATTTAACAAATAATAAAGCGGGCTAAAGCCCGCTTCTATTGATTTTATTATTGCCCTGAACATTTTTCTTTATACAATTTGGTTCCTTGGGTCTGTTCCAGATCTTTTAATCTTTTTAATGCTGTGCAGGCTACATTTACATTATTCAGAGCCAGGGAAATTGAGACGACGTTGTACAATGACTCAATATTGGTATTATCCTCCTCATGGGCTTTATTGAAAAAGTAGATTGCGTTATCATATTTTTGCTTATTGGTAGCCTCTACTCCTTTATTGAAGTCCTCTAAAGAAGTTCGTTTATCTTTTATATCGATTATAATTCCTTTATCTTCTTTACGAGGTATTCTATTATAAAAGCCCAAACTACCAGAGCCTTCTTCTATTTTACTTATGAAATGATAAGGAATAATAATTTTTTCAAACTTCTCAAATCCTGTTATATCCCAAATTTTATAATCCTTTTGTAACGTACTTTGGAAAAGATCAACACTTGTCTGATTATTTTTAAGATATTTTTTATTACCTACTCCTACTTCAACCCTCTGTTTTTTAGGAAAAATTGTGATTTCTCCTTCCACAGTAAAATCGTGGGTATAATTTTTTTTTGAGTAAGATTCCATCATTTCAGTAATGAACTCCTTTTTCAATGTTGGAGATACTTCTCGGGAAGTAATGACAATAGAATCTCCGGTTGCTTTATCCGTAAAATCTTTTACAACGGCTGATGTTTTCACAAACCACATCTTTTTTATCTTATCCGGAAAAGTGACTCCAACCGTTTTCTGTACAACAATTAATGAATCCGATGTTAATTTTTCAATCTGATAATCAGATAGAGAAGAAAAGCGCATCAGATTCTTCTCGAATTTCACATCTACACATTTTGTTCTTTCTACAGCCCAGGGATCAATATATTCACATACCTTGCTCCCATTAATCTTCCATACCAAAAACCTGTATGAACCTCCTGATAAATCCCGGCTGCCATCAAGCATTTTAGATTCCACTTTTGTCCATGATGTATTTGATAGCAGCTGAGTATTGATCTGTGAGCTAAGCTGTAAAGAAATAGATAGAAATACAATTAAAAAAAATTTATACATAGATATTGGTTATTATTTTTCCGCGCAAAGCTACACAAAATTTGACATGTTTGAACGAGTCATAATTGAATAGAAAATTTGTTGATCTTCATAATTGAAAGATAAAAATATAAACACTCTCTTAAAATAAGTTTCGGCTGAACCCAATGCCTATATAAAACAAGAAAGCGGGCTAAAGCCCGCTTCTATTGAATTCTTATGATTACCTCCTGCTATCAGCCTGAGACTATCTTACGATTTTGCAATTTCGCTTTTTTATCCTCTCTACTCCACTTCAAAAAGCAAACGTTCTCCAAACTTCTCCTCAGCAATGACTCCGTTATCATACACCAGATGACCGTTCACAAACGTATGGGTTACCTCAGAATGAAAATTCATTCCTTCTAATGGGCTCCATCCGCATTTGTACAGGATATTGTCTTTGGAAACTGTCCAGTCGGCATTTAGATCTACCAGTACAAGATCTGCTTTATATCCTTCTCTCACGAACCCTCTTTTCTCTACTCTGAAAAGGATCGCCGGATTGTGACACATTTTCTCTACAATCTTCTCCAAGGATATTTTACCGTTTTTATAGTTTTCCAGCATCACAACCAATGAGTGCTGTACCAATGGTGCTCCGGACGGGCATTTTGTATACACATTATTCTTTTCTTCTGCTGTATGAGGAGCATGGTCAGTAGCAATAACATCAATTCTGTCATCCAGAAGTGCTTCCCAAAGCCCGTCTTTATCTTTCTGTGTTTTTACAGCAGGATTCCATTTGATCAAACCGCCTCTTGTTTCGTAATCTTCATTCGTAAAGGTCAAATGGTGAACGCAAACCTCAGCCGTGATTTTTTTATCCTTTAAAGGAATATCATTTCTGAAAAGCTCCATTTCTTTCGCGGTTGAAAGGTGGAAAACGTGAAGTCTTGCTCCTGTTTTCTGAGCAAGCTCTACAGCTTTGGAAGATGATTTGTAGCAAGCCTCTTCACTTCTGATCAGATGGTGAAATTTTACGGGAATATCGTCTCCATATTCATCGATGTATTTTTGGGTATTGGCTCTGATGGTTGCTTCATCTTCACAGTGAACGGCGATCAGCATTTTGGTATTGCTGAAAATATTTTCAAGGGTTTCCGGATTATCTACCAGCATATTTCCTGTAGATGATCCCAGGAACAGTTTAATTCCGGGAACATTTCTTGGATTGGTTTTTAAAACTTCCTCAAGATTATCATTAGTACCTCCCATCATGAATCCATAATTGGCATAAGCCTTCTGGGAACCAATCTCATATTTATCAGCCAGCAATTCCTGAGTAACCGCATTCGGTACAGTATTCGGCTGATCGATAAAGCTGGTGATCCCTCCGGCTATGGCAGCCCTTGATTCACTTTCAATATCTCCTTTATGCGTCAGACCCGGCTCACGGAAGTGTACCTGGTCATCAATCACTCCCGGAAGAAGATACTTTCCGGAACCATCAATGATCTGATCTGCGTCTTCAGAGATTGCCGTATTGATGATAGCAATTACATCATTTTCTATTAAGACATCGCTCTCAAAGACTCTGCCTTCGTTGACGATGTTTACATTTTTGATAAGGATTTTCATTTTTACTTAGATATTAGATCACAGAAGTCAGAAAATCAGAGCGATGAGCAATCAGTAATATGCCATTACTTATTTCCGGCATCTGTCATCTAACTTCTATTAAAAAGCAAAATTAAGGTTTATGAATGAATTTTAATATCACCCGTTACAAATCAATTTCTAAATATTTACATTTGCATAAAATTTTTCGAATTGTATAAGAAATTATTTGGGCAGACAGCGGTATATGGACTCAGTTCTGTATTGGTCCGTATCTTCCCATTCGTTATTGCACCAATCGTGACAAAGACCTTCGGGCCGGCAGCTTCATCGCCGTTTGTAGACTGGTATTCCATCGCGGGAGTAATTACCGTATTGCTTACCCATGGTATGGAAACTTCTTTTTTCCGGTTTGCTCAGGAAGAAAATATTGATAAAAAAACATTAATTTCTACCTGTTCGGTGAGTATCATCAGCATGGGGCTGATCTATCTTATTCTGGGATATGTATTCAGGTTTCAGCTGGCACAGGCCTTTGAAACACCTGATCAGGTCAATTACCTTATCATCTTTCTCTTTATCCTTTCTTTGGATGCTTTTTCTACCATTCCATCGGCAATATTGAGACTTCAGGGGAAACCTTTTAAATATATGCTGTCTAAGGTAGCAGGATCTCTGGTTTATTTTTTATTGGTGATCTTCTTTATAAGATGGCTTCCCAATCATCCTGAAGGAATTTTAGGGTTAAAATATAATCCTGATTTTGGAGTAGGTTATGTTTTTGTTGCCAACCTTATTCAGAGTATCATCACACTTTTAATCGTAGGGAAAGAATTCTTCAGTTTCAGCCTTTCGAAATTTGATTTTGGTTTATGGAAAAGAATTATGAATTACTCTTGGCCGGTTATGATTGCAGGACTTGCAGGGATTGTCAATCAAACGCTGGACAGACAGTTCCTGAAATATCTGTTGCCTGAAGAAGAAGCCCGCCACCAGATTGGAGTGTATGGAGCGGTATATAAAATCGCCACTTTTATTACAGTTTTCAGACAGGCTTATCAATTAGGAATTGAACCTTATTTCTTTTCAAGTTTTAAAAATAAAGATTCTCATAAGACCTATGCCGTCCTGATGGATGTTTTCGTCATATGCAGTTGTATCATTTATATGGGGCTGATGGTAAACCTTCAGTGGATCTCTGAAAAATATCTGCGGAATCCTCTTTATTATGAAGGAATCGAAATCATTCCTTTCGTAATGCTGGGAGCATTGTTTCTGGGAATCTATCTTAACCTTTCCATTTGGTATAAATTATCGGATCAGACACGCGTAGGACTGTATATTTCAGTAATTGGTGCTTGTATTACGATCCTGATCAACTTCCTGTTTATTCCGACCTATGGATATTGGGCAAGTGCTATGGCAGCTCTGATCACCTTTATGTCTATGATGATTATCTCCTATGTCTGGGGCCAGAAGCAATACCCTATTCATTATAATACGGGAAAGATTGCCATGTATCTGGTTTTCACAATTACCTTTTCACTCCTTTCTTTTTATGAGTTCAGAACCAATTATCTGGTAGGAAATCTATTCCTGATCTTATTCCTTGGTCTTGTTGCTTTTAAAGAAAAAACCATCGTATCCAAAATCCTGAAAAGGTCATAACCTTTGGTCTCTATTTTGATAATGATTATACCTTACAATAGCAGACAAAGACTTTAACCATGATAAGTATTATGCCTTTAAGGCATTTTAATTACTATATTTAGCAAAAAAATAAACTACATTTAAACAAAAAAACATCGTTATATCATCTATGAAAATTATTGTTCCTATGGCTGGACGCGGATCCAGACTACGTCCACATACACTGACCGTTCCAAAACCACTTATTCCTATCGCTGGTAAACCTATTGTACAGAGATTGGTGGAAGATATTGCTAAGGTTGCAGGAGAAGAAATTGAAGAAGTAGCATTTATCATCGGAGATTTTGGACCTGAGATCGAAAGATCCCTTATTCAGATTGCTGAAAAGCTTGGAGCAAAAGGAAGCATATATTATCAGAACGACCCTCTTGGAACTGCCCATGCTATCAAGTGTGCGGAGCAATCTATGCAGGGAGACGTGGTGATTGCTTTCGCAGATACCTTATTCCGTGCCGATTTCCAATTAGATAAAAACTCAGATGGAGTGATCTGGGTAAAAAGTGTGGAAGATCCTTCTGCATTTGGGGTTGTCAAATTAGACAACTACGGTTTCATCACTGATTTTGTTGAAAAACCACAGACTTTCGTTTCTGATCTTGCTATCATCGGAATCTATTATTTCAACAGCGCAGAAAAGCTGATGGATGAGATCAACTATATTATGGAAAATAATATTAAAAACGGAGGTGAATATCAGCTGACAACTGCTTTGGAAAACCTGAGAGCAAAAGGCGCTAAGTTTACTCTGGGAAAAGTAAATGACTGGATGGACTGTGGTAACAAAAACGCTACAGTAGAAACCAACAGCAAGATTCTTGAATATGAAAGAGAGGAAATGACCCACTACCCAGCTTCGGCAGTTATTGAGAATTCTTTGATCATCCAGCCTTGTTTCATCGGGGAGAATGTAAAGATTTCCAATTCTAAAGTAGGCCCTGGTGTTTCATTGGGTAACAATACTACGGTAGTAAATTCTAACATCGAGAATTCCCTGATCCAGGAAAATACAAGAATCAATCATGGAAACCTTTCCAATTCTATGATCGGTAATTCTGCTCAATATTTCGGGGTAGCCAGAGAAATTTCTTTGGGAGACTACTCTGTTTTAGATTTTCTTTCTAAATAAATAAGACCGGAAATTCTTTAACTTAAACAAGATATAATCAAACCACACAAAACACTTTGTGTGGTTTGGCGTTAATATTGCACGATTTTTTTTAAATCAAAAGATAAATACATGAAAAATTGGATACCACTCTTTTTATTGATTCTTGCTTTATCATCCTGTAAAACCCGTACCGGTGCCAAAAATGACACTACCAATACGCGAGACAGCATCAGAACAGCGGAAGACAACAGAAATCCAAAAGATGTAAATGAACCGGTGAGAGACAAATTCACTTTCTTCGAACATGTAGTGGTTCCTCCAAAATTTGACCAGATCAAGATTGACAGTAAAGTACGTGTAGAAACAGGAAGCTATGTTCCCACTCTGGATGCCACCATCTATATTGAAAACGACAAAAAGGTATGGATGAATCTGAGAGCCCTTTTCATCAATGCTGCCAGAGGAATTGCAACTCCGGAAGGCATAAAGGGGCAGGATAAAATCAACAAGACCTATATCGATTCTGATTTTGACTACCTCAACAATTTACTGAATGTCAATTTCATTGATTACAAAGCACTGGAAAAGATCTTACTGGGCCGAACATTTGTAAAGATCAATGACTCACAGTTTACCCTGACTCAAAATGCTCAGGGGTACAAAATGGTTTCCAACGTCAATCAGAAAATTGTAACGGATGAGAAACAAAGAGAGTACAAAATAGTCCTGCAATATGATACCAATTACGATTTACTAAGTGTCAATCTGAAAGATATTCTCTCTTCAGACGAGTTGGAAATTTCTTATAGCGACTGGGATGAGTTCAACGGAATCCGTCTTCCAAAAAATGTTAAAATAATTATAAAAGGTTCAAAATCTAGTCAAATCTTACTGGAAAATACGAAATTTGACTTTTCGAGGATGGAAACACCTTATTCTGTACCATCCAGTTATAAGAAAATAGAGATTAAATGATTAAAAAATTTAGCTTTTTAATAGGTGTTCTTATGTTCGGACTGCACCAGGGACAGCAGAAGAAGGAACAGCTGCAGAAGCAGAATGCCGAACTTAAAAAACAAATTGCACAAATAAATACAGATTTAGCTAAAACAAGAAGCGAATCTAAACTTTCTATAGCCTACCTTACCAGCGTTAATCAAAAGTTAGTCTTAAGAGAAAAGGTCTACAATAATACTCAAAAAGAAAAGAGATTTATTGAAGATGACATCTATCTGAAACAACTTGAAATTAACCGCCAGAATAAAGAACTGGCAGTTTTGAGAAAGAACTATGCTGAGGTCCTGGTAAATGCTTATAAAAATAAAGGGGTACAGAACAAAGTAACCTTCATCCTTTCGGCTAAAAACATGGGCGAGGCGATCCGAAGAGTACAATACCTAAAACAGTATTCAGATTATCAGGATAAAAAAGCCGCTGAAATTTCCAATGCAGCCAATCAGATCAAAAAAACAATTTCCCAAAGACAGAGCTCTGTAAAGGAGAAGGAAAATCTTTTGGTCAATCAACAGAAAGATCTGGCAACCATCAATGCAGAAAGAGCACAAAAAGAGCAACTGGTAGCTGATTTTAAAAAGAATGAGTCTAAACTTACTGCTGAATTAAAGCAGAAACAGGCACAAAATAAAGTTATTGAAGGCCAGATCAGAGCGATCATCGCTGAAGAGATCAGAATAGCAAAAGCAGAGGAAGAAGCAAGAAAAAAGGCAGAAGCTGAAAAAATCCGTTTAGCCAAAATTGCTGCTGAAAGAGAAAAAGCAAGAATTGAAGCTGAGGCCAAAGCAAGAGCTGAAGCTCTTGAAAGAGAAAGAAAACTGGCTGAAGCTGAAGCAAAAAGAGCTGCTGAACTAGCTGCAAAAAGAGCTGAAGAAGAAAGAAAACGTAATGAAGAGGCTGCAAGAGCAGAAGCTAATGCCAGAGATGAAGCCAGAAAACTTGCTGCTAAAAAGGCATCGGATGAAGCCAATGTAAAAGCTAAAGAAGCAGCCGATAAATTAGTTGCTGCAAGAGCCGCAGAAGCAGCCCTTGTCAAGAGAAAAGAAGAAGAGAAGAAAGCTGCCGAAACTAAAGCGATGACGAGCTATGGGGTTTCTACAGCATCCGGAAACAGCTTTGCCGACAACAGAGGAAGATTGGGTTACCCTGCAGACAGAGCGGGACAGATCACTCACCGTTTCGGAAGACAGCCGCACCCGGTATTCAAAAATATTACTGAAGAAAATAACGGTATTAAAATTTCTGTGCCTTCAGGAACAAGAGCAAAATCCGTATTCCCGGGATCAGTATCTTCTGTATTGGCCAATAATGACGGAACAAAAACCGTTATCATCAAACATGGAAGCTATTTTACAATCTATTCCAACTTAGGAAGTGTAAGTGTTTCCAAGGGACAGCAGGTTTCCTCAGGAACTCCCGTAGGGACAGTAGCTCAGGATTTTGACGGCGCCTATACCCTTGATTTCCAAGTATGGAACGGAAGTACACCTGTTGATCCATTAGGTTGGATTTCATATTAAAAAAATTGTAACTTTGCAAAAATTTTAAGAGATGAATACACTAACAATACTTGCCTTATCATGGCAACACATCCTTATCGTAGCCATACTTTTGGTATTACTTTTTGGAGGAAAGAAAATTCCGGAATTAATGAGAGGAGTAGGTTCAGGAATCAAGGAATTTAAAGATGCTGTAAAGGAAGAAGATAAACCAGGTTCTGAAAAGAAATCGTCTTCTGCCGACAATAATTCTTCAAGCAACTAAAATTACCGAGAATTAATGAAATTTACTGAGACTGCATGGAAAGTCTTCAATCAATCTATTGAAGACTATCACGTGTCTGATGACGTTAACACTCTAATTAATAACCCGTTCGAAAAAGACAGTTTGGAACGGATTTTGTATGCAAAGAACTGGATTGATACCGTTCAATGGCATCTGGAAGATATTATTAGAGATGAAAATATTGATCCGGCTGAAGCTCTTCAACTCAAGAGAACGATAGACGCCTCCAATCAGAAAAGAACTGACCTGGTGGAATACATTGACAGCTGGTTCCTTAATAAGTTTGAAAATACAACTCCAAAACCTGAAGCAAAGATCAATACTGAAACTCCCGCCTGGGCAGTAGACAGATTATCAATTCTTGCACTAAAGGTTTATCATATGTCATTAGAAGCCAATAGAGAATCTGCTTCTGAAGAACACAGAAACAATTGCCAGGTTAAACTGGATGTACTGCTTACTCAGAAAGAGGACCTATCAACTTCTATAGATCAGTTGCTTGCTGATATTGAAAACGGTAATGTTAAGATGAAGGTATACAAACAAATGAAAATGTATAATGATGAAAGTCTTAACCCAATCCTTTATCAAAAAGGGCAACAAAAATGAAAAGACTAGTTTTTTTTGGAGTACTTATTATACTAACATCTTCCTGCGCAACGGAAAAGCTTAACCTTTCTCCGCTGTCAAATAACTTTTATAGTGATACTAAGGGTTCTGATTCTGACCGAAATTCAAAAAAGAATTTTAATATCAATATCAAAGAGAATGTAAATGCTTCTGAAATTTCAAACATCATCTCCACTTTTCCCAAGTTTAAAAACAATGGGCTGAATGATGAGATTACCAATTTGAAATACAGCCTTCAGAATTATTTATATGCTATTGATGCCAACAATTCTACAGGAAAGAAAAGAGCACTTACAAGCTTCGAAAAATCTTACAAGAAAATTCAAAAGCAAAGACAGAGTCTGGGCAAAGATGACGACGAAGTTCTCAACAGGTATCTGGTTCGTTTGAAAACCAATATTTCTGTTATTGAAGACGCTTTACCAGGAAGTTAAAAAACTAATTGAACAATCAATGATTAAAATTCAGGCGGAAGCCAATGTTCCCACAGAGCACGGTACTTTCCGAATGATAGCTTTCTCCGAAAATGAAAACGACTGGATGCCCCACATGGCTATTGTCGCAGAAAATACGGATTTTACAAAACCAGTGAACGTCCGTTTCCATTCTGAATGTATTACCGGAGAAGTTTTCCATTCAAAAAAATGTGAATGCGGTCAGCAGCTTGATGCTGCTATGAAATACATCCATGAAAATGGCGGGATTATTATCTATCTCCGTCAGGAAGGGAGAAATATCGGGATCATCAACAAGCTTAAGGCTTACTCTCTACAGGAAAAAGGACTGGATACAGTACAGGCTAATCTCGAACTGGGACTTCCTGCTGATGACAGAAACTTTGGAGTAGCCATCGAGATCCTTAATCTATTGGATGTAAAAGATATAAATCTGCTTACCAATAATCCTGAAAAGGTAAAATATGTTGTAGACAGTAACATTCACCTCAATTCAAGGGTACCATTACAGATTCCTGCTAACGAAATAAGCAAAGGATACCTGCAAACAAAAAAAGATTTCTTTGGACATCTTCTGGATGACAATGACAACTAAAATAAAACAAAAAGCTTCAGAGATTCTGAAGCTTTTTTGTTTTGAGCCAACCCTAACAAGATTGATCAAACAAACCTTTATAAAGGATGATGTTTTGGCTAAGTTTATTCTTCTCCCTTCCCTATTATTAGTCGTATTAACATCAATATCTATCATTTAGCTACAATATTACTCATTACTTATAAATCAAAAGCCCCGAGGTTTCCCCCGGAGCTTTCTTTAATTATAAAAAACTGAAAAGATATTTCTTAATTATTTCACATTGACTGTCTGCACCTTGCTTTCATCAAGATTGTAATATTTTGCTACTGCATTGTAGTCACTGTAATCTATATTAGGCTTAGCTGCAGCTGCATTTTTACCTGCTGTCTTACCTGCATTAGCAAAAACCAAAACAATTCTGAAAGTCTGGTTATTTAAATAGGTATTAGCTTCCGCAGAAGTTAAGGTAGCCGGAGCCACTCCTTCAGTGAAGATCTCTACTTTCTGAGAATTGAATAGGAAATTATATTCTAATTCTCTGTTATTAGCAAGATAATAAGTCTTAGGAACCAATTGCCATGCATTACTTGCAGTAGGGTCTTTTCTGTAAACCAGTACAACATCAGTAGTATTAATGTTAAGTAATTCTACGTGTGCATAATTATTTGAACTGTTTAAAGAAACATTCACGTCTTTCATCAACGGAACAGTATCACTATCTGTACCTGGATTTTGTACAACTACATCATCACTTCTGTCACAGCTATAAGATAAGAAACCGATACCGGCAAGTAATATAAATGGAATAATTTTTTTCATTTCTGTAAAAGTTTAGTTATTATTTATATTGCGTATTCAAATCATATACCAAAAATCTCAAAAACATTGTTTTCGTCATTTTTTTAATCGTATTTTTGTTCTTATTCAAAAAGTCATGAGGAAATTAGTATATACTTCACTCTTTATTGTTGCATTGATAAGTCCTAAGGTGAACGCTCAGTATCAACCTAAAAATGCTTCCAAAGAAGATTTAAAAAAGGCTCAGCAATGGGTTGATAAAACTTATAAGAATCTTTCTCAGGATGAAAAATTAGGACAGCTTTTCATTGTTGCTCTATATACCAATAAGGGGGAAGACTATATCAGCCAAATAAGAAATATTGTTACGAATGATAAGATTGGTGGTCTTATTCTGATGCAGGACGATGCGGCAAGGGAAATCAACCTGGTCAATGAATTCCAGCAAAAATCAAAGATTCCTTTGATGATCGGGATGGATGCGGAATGGGGACTGTTTCAGAGAATTGCTACGGCTCATAAATTTCCGTGGGCAATGACATTAGGTGCTATTCAAGATAAAAATCTTGTCTACCAAATGTCAGCAAAAATAGCTGAAGACTGCCACAGAATGGGAATCAACTGGGATTTTGCACCTGTAGTAGATGTCAATACCAATCCCAACAATCCTATTATCGGAAACAGGAGTTTCGGTTCTGAAGTAGATAATGTGATCAGTTCGGCTCTATCCTACTCTAATGGATTGCAGGATAACAATATTTTAGCCGCTATCAAGCATTTCCCTGGGCATGGTGATACAAGTACAGACTCTCACCTGGATCTTCCGGTGGTTCCACACAATATGGACAGGCTCAACACAATAGAACTGGCGCCATTCAAAGCTTTGATGAATAAGGGAATCGGAGGAGTAATGGTGGCCCATTTATATGTTCCGAGTTTAGAATCGGGAAAAGGAATTCCGGCTTCTGTCTCTAAAAACATTATTACAGGATTACTGAAAGATAAATTAGGCTATAAAGGGTTGATCATTACAGATGCCCTAAACATGGGTGCTGTAGCAAATAAGTACAAACCCGGAGAACTGGATGCAATGGCCTTTAAAGCAGGAAATGATATAATGCTTTTCTCACAGGGCGTTTCTGAAGGAAAAAAGCTGATTCAGAAAGCTATTGATAACAAAGAAATTCCTCAAAGCAGAGTGGAAGAAAGTGTAAAGAAAATTTTACTGACAAAATATTTCCTGGGACTTACCCAATACACTCCAAAAAATCCGGAAAACATCAATGCTGATCTGAATAACGATTCTCATAAAGCATTGGTTCAGAATCTTTATTCAAATGCACTAACTTTATTAAAGGACGATAAAAAATTGCTTCCCATATCAGGAAAGCAGATTTATTATGTTCCGTTGGAAGAAGCACCTTATCAGACTTTTGCCAACAGACTGGTAACGAATGTAACCCTTAAAAAAGCAAACGAGATCAATACGATTCCTGCCGGCTCTACTGTCATTGTAGGTTTCCATAAGGATAACTCAACGGCTTACAAACCTTATAAGATCTCTCCGGAATCTAAAAAAGTACTTGCTGACCTGACTAAAAATCAAAATGTAATTCTCAACGTATTCGGAAGTGCATATGCTTTAAAAGATATTGACATTTCAAAAGTGTCAACCGTTCTTGTTTCTTACGAAAACAACGATGATTCTATGAATGCAACAGCTGATGCCTTAAACGGGAAAACAAAAATATGGGGAAGGCTTCCTGTATTGGTCAATGATCAGCTGAAACCAGGAATAGGAATGGATCTTAATGCAACCACCTCAGCAACTCCCCAATAACACAACATCAAAACAACAATAATCTAATGAAAATAGGCATACTTTGCTATCCAACCTATGGCGGAAGCGGAATTGTAGCAACAGAACTAGGAATGTCCCTTGCCAACAAAGGGTATGAAGTACACTTCATCAGCTCTGCACTTCCGGCAAGACTAGACATTACCAATCCTAATATTTTCTTTCACAGAGTGAATGTTCAGACCTACCCTCTTTTCCAGTATCAGCCTTATGATATTGCGTTAAGTTCTATGATCTACAGGGTTGTCAATCTTTATAAACTGGACTTGTTACACGCCCATTATGCGATTCCTTACGCGTATGCAGCATTTACAGCAAAGCAAATGCTTAAGGAAGATAATAATGACATTCCACTGGTAACTACTCTGCACGGTACCGATATTACGCTTGTAGGTCAGCACCCGAGTTATAAACATGCGGTAGAATTTTCGATCAACCAGTCTGACGCTATTACTTCGGTTTCTGAAAGTCTAAAAAAAGATACGCTTCAGTTTTTCAACATCAAAAAAGAAATTCAGGTGATTACCAATTTTATTGATAATTCTGAATTTGACGACTGCTCTGAATGCCAGAGAACACAGTTTGCCAATCCGGATGAAAAAATACTGATCCACGTATCTAACTTACGTCCTGTAAAACGTGTGGATGAAGTATTGCAGATCTTCAAAAACGTAGAGAAAAAGGTAAAATCCAAACTCATCATCATTGGTGAAGGTCCTGATATGGAAAAAGTGAATCAGTTTCTGGAAGAAAATCCTGACCTGATTTCAAAAATCCGTCTTCTGGGAAAAGTCAATGATCTTTATAAAATTTTACAACTTTCGGATGTATTTCTTCTTCCGTCGGAACAGGAAAGTTTCGGTTTGGCAGCATTAGAAGCGATGGCCGCCTACACTCCGGTGATCAGTTCAAACGCAGGTGGGATTCCTGAGGTAAATATACAGGGAGAAACAGGTTATCTTGCCGAGATCGGAAATGTAGAAGCGATGAGCAACTATACCATCAAGCTATTGAGCAATGATGAACTTTTAGTCAAGATGAAACAAAATGCTAAAGATCAGGCTATCAAATTCGATTTGAAAAACATTCTTCCTATTTACGAAAAGATGTACAGAACAACTATAGAAAATTTTAAGAATGAACTTACGAAAGTATAATCAATCATTCTAACGCATTTTCATAAAAAACGGTCTCATTACAAGATAATGAGACCGTTTTTTATGTCTGTCTAAAAGCTAAAGCTATACGATCTATAATCTTACAATAGCTTCAGCAGCCTAATAATTTTATAAGATTAATTCAGATATACCGCATCAAAATTAACGATTACCGTTACCGCTAATGGCTGCTGGAAGAGTAAGGGTTGCATCACTACTTCCTTCATAAGCTACATAACTATCAGAAATGTTTAAAGCTGCATTAGTTATCACTTCTCTGTAATTAGATGAAAAAGATCCATTTACAGTCAGAATACTCCCGGAAGATACAATATTAATACCTACCTGAGAAAATAGAATATCAGAACATAGAAAAGCTCCGAGAAGAATGATAATTTTCTTCATTTTATTATCCATTTATTTATGTTTTTGATTAAAAAACACAACATATATGGTAATTTCGTAAGTCTATATGGAGGACTTCAATAATATTCAGGAAAAAATTTATCCCTGACTCAATAAAAATACAGATCAACATAGAAAATTATAGAGAACATCAAACCGTATAAAATCATTTTTTTCTTATATTTACTCTTACACTTATGACGGAAAAATTACTTCAATATCTTTGGAACTATAAGATTTTCAAACATTTTGACTTCAAGGATATTGAGGGCAATTCCGTCGAGATCTTACATTTCGGGAAATGGAATAAAGATGCAGGTCCGGATTTTCTGGATGCTAAAATCAAAATCAATGGTCTTTTACTGGCAGGAAATATAGAATTGCATGTCCGTTCCTCCGACTGGATTTTTCACAACCATTCTCAAGATCCCAATTATCAGAATATCATTCTGCATGTCGTCTTTCAGCACGACATCGAAGTCAGTGAACTTACAGAAAAGAGCGTTCCTGCATTGGAACTGAAAAACCATATTGATGAGAATATGGTATGGAAATATGAAAAGCTCATTGATGGAAACCAATTCATTCCCTGTGAAAATATTTTTGACAAAGACAAAATTCCACTTCATTTTCATGAGAGAAATATTCTGAAAAAGCTGGATGAAAAGGCTATGGAGCTTGAGCAGAGTTTAGCCCGGTATAAAAATAATTTTGAAGCCGTTTTATTCCACAGCTTTGCCTATTCATTTGGTTTAAAAGTAAATGCAGCGATCTTCAGACAGATGGCAGAAAGTATCGATTACAGTATCGTCAATAAAATCCGACAGAACCCTTTCCAACTTGAAGCTTTATTATTCGGGATTTCGGGATGGCTTGATCACCCGGAGGATAACCAGATGAAGGTATGGAAAAGAGAATTTGAATTTATTAAGGTTAAATTTAAGATTCCTGATATAAAGCTTTATCCTAAATTTTTAAGGCTGAGACCTCCTAATTTTCCTACTATCCGTCTTTCTCAGCTGGCCAATCTTTATTTTCAGCATCAGAATTTATTTTCAAAGATTATGAATGTTCAAAATGCCGATCAGCTTTATGAAGTATTTAAACCCATACAAGCTTCTGAATACTGGGATTCTCATTTTAATTTCGGAACGGTTTCAAAACTACAGCCTAAAACACTGAGTAAAGACTTTATAGATCTCATTATTCTGAACACGGTTCTTCCTTTAAAATATGTCTACCAGAGGTATCATAATGAAGAAATTTCGGAAGAGATCTTAGAACTCTACAGGAATATTGCTGCTGAAAAAAACGGAATTATAGAAAATTGGAAAAAAATGGGGCTGAGTATTACCAATGCCCTGGAGACCCAAAGTTTGATTTACCATTACAAAAATTCATGTGAAGAAAAAAATTGCTTATCTTGCAGTATTGGATTTAAACTTTTAAAAGAATCTTGAAATGCTAAGTAATATTCGTCATAAAATGGAAAGAGAATGGTTTGGTGTTCTGACGAGAACTGGGGCTAAACTGGGAATTCCTGTATCCAAATTAAGAATCTTCTTCATCTACTCTACTTTTGCCACCGCCGGATTTTTCTTTCTGATTTATCTGGGTTTGGCATTTACTTTGTGGATTAAAGATATTTTTATCACCAGAAGGCCAAGTGTCTTTGATTTATAAATTATGGAATTTTTACCGATTACATCTGCTGAAGATCATAGAGTTCAGGAAATCTATACTTCTTATACCACAACTTTTCCTATAGACGAACAAAGAAATAAGGAACAGTTTTTAGATTTATTTTCAAATCCGAAAGTCCGTTTCATGTCTGTAGTTCATGAATCTGAAACTATTGGCTACCTCATCTTATGGGAACTTAGCTCATTTGTTTTTGTAGAGCATTTTGAAGTATTTGAGGCTTTCAGAAGTAAAAAACTGGGATCTCATATTATGAATCACCTGTTAGAAAATTATCCGAGGATCATCCTGGAAATTGAGCCTGCAGAATTGAATGAAGATGCTAAAAGACGTTATTCTTTTTATCAGAGAAATCGTTTTGAGCTGATTGATACTACGTATATTCAACCCAGTTATGGAGATGGCAAACAGTCTTTGAATTTATGGTTACTCGCTAATTATTCTCCGGAAAATTTGGAGGAACTGAAAAGCGAAATCTGTACGACTGTTTATCCTTAAAATATACAACGCCGGAATTGATCCGGCGTTTATTTTTGTTCAAATTTCAATGTAAGTTTTGGCTAAAGCCAATGGAAGGTTTTATTTTTTATTCATCGGGCTAAAGCCCGATTCTATTGAATATGATCATTTGAAGGTTCTATAGATTAGGAAGGTGAAAGCAAATCATTTGATAAATAATAATAATAACTGTCACGAATTACAGATTATTCATCTCCCATTACTCATTTTTAATTCACCTCATATTCAAGTTTTATCGTAATGCTCGCTTCTTTTTCTTTGGAGGAAGTATTGAATGTTCCACCATAGGAATAATCTTCATTTGAATTAGGCGCCGTGATCTGAATAACTCCCATGGTCGCTTTTTTAAGATTTCCCAGACTACTTCCTGAGTTTTCTGCAATTTTCTCGGCTCGTTCTTTGGCGTCTTTTGTAGCGGAGGCAATCATTTCCTGTTTTACCGTGGCAAGTTTGGTATAGAAATAGGCTGGAGAAGAAGAGGTGAACTCAATACCTCTATTGATAATTTCAGTAATATTTCTGGAGAGATTTTCAATTTTGGCGACCTCTTTACTTTCAATAGATACTTTCTGTGTCAGGTTGTAGCCTGAGAATTCTCCCTGTACATAATTTCCGTTTGCATCATTATAGCTTCTGAACTGCTTCTGAATATCTACGGATGAAAATACAATTTCGTTTTGCTTGATTCCTTTTGAAAGCAGATAGTCGTTGATTACTTTTCTGTCGAGAGCCAGCTCATCATACGATGATTTCAGATCTGCATTATTCTTGGAAAAACTTCCGGACCAGGTGATAAGATCAGAGGTAAACTGTTTTGTTCCCAGGCCGGTAACAGAAATGGTATTCTCAGATTTATTTCTGTTTTTGATTGCATTTCCCAGGAGACCGAGACCAATTATAAAACCTAAGGCTCCTATGGCAATGGCAATGATGTTTTTATTCATAAAATTTGTGGTTTTGGTTTGTTGCTATTTAATATTGCATCAATTTCCATTCCACTATTTTAAGATATTTTTAACACCTCAAAAGTCTGTTTTACTTTTTGTTCTGTTTCAATCTTTCTATAAAAAGTGGCATTGTTTCTTCCATTCTGAGCATCACTCCGGAAAGATTTCTGGCTTTTACATAGGTGCGTACCTGAGGTTTTACAGCAAATGAAAATTCAATAAACTCTGAAATCCGGTCTGCAGGGATTCCTGCTTTGGTAAAATAATCATCTTCCACTCTATTCCGAACCCAGAGAATGTGTTCCTGCAGGTCATCATATTTATATTGTCTCTTCTGTCGTCTTGCTTTACCGCTTATCAGGTCATAGACTCCCTGTACATTCAGATTTCCTAAGAGAATGGGGAGAAGAACACTTTTCACTTCTGCTGGTTTTTCTCTCATTTTTCCAATCGGCTGCGGAAGACCTACAGCATCTCTCACCTGCTCTCCTTTATCTACTTTTGCTACAATCCGGGAATCCACTTCAAGGTCACCGCTGAGTTTTTTTACGATCTTCACCTCTCCTACATCCCTAGGAATCTGATGAAGAGTAATGAATAGCTGAGAATTGATACCATTGGTGAGAACCTTTCTGGAGGTTCTGTTGAAATCCTGTTTTACAAATCTCAATTCGTCGTTGGGATTGGCTTCTATAGAAAACATTCCCTCTGCGTTGGAATATACTTTTTTATCGGTAGTCATGTTAACGACAATAACAGCACTTAAATTATCCCCATTATCATCAACAATTTTCCCCGTTACCGTCTGTTGAGAAAGCAAGAGCGTACTGCATAGAAATGCAAAAAAAAGAAAACTTTTATCCCAATACACCTTCATTATATTTCTAGATCTGTAATGCAATTTATTCTATATTCTTAAAAATGAGTCCTGTAAAAAAAACTCATTCCTTTATTTTATTTATCTGACAATTTATTTATTTTCCGATATTCATCAAAGGCTATGATCAATTCGGTTTTTACTGTTTCTGAATTAAAATCTTTTCTGTATTTCTTAGCCAGTAAACGGGTTTTATTGGCATACAGAAGGAACATATCAATCTGTTCTTCCCCCATCCCATACTTTTTCAGAAAATTCAGATTGATTTCATTTTTTACTCTGTTCAGGAAATCCTGAGTTTCATGGTAATTAGCCTTGGTGATCTTCGGCTTAGAAGCTTTTTTAATCAAACCTGAGATTGCACTGAGCACCCCCATCACATCTACCTGTCCTGCTTTAAAGTCATGTCCTGCAAATGTTTTGGAAATGTTATTATCCGGTAAGGGCTCAATAAGCGGACTTCTCATATAATCTAACATTTCAGACTTTAGGGACTGCAGTTTCCTGGATTCATTGAGGTGTTGATTATCTTTTGCAAGATTTCCTGTGGGCGTGTAAGTAATCTTTACTTCGGGAATCTGGATTTCCATTCTTTGGAGCACGATATGGATCGGAGTGTTTAGATCTTCTTTACCAATCTTTTTGTCAAAACGATAGTATCCTTCTTTCACAAACCTTATCTCATCATTTTCTGCCGCATCAATTTCAAATTTCCCGGTATCATCACTCAACGCTGTTTTCTGGCTGGAAATATTAACAACTAGGACAGGATTGATATTGGAATCACCACCTCCAGCAATCTTACCTGATACTTTCTGCTGTGCAGACATCAAAGTACCGACAGTAATCAGTACAAAACACAGACTCTGTCTCATGTATTCTCCCATTACTTCCTATTTTGCGGTTTGTGGAGAACGGTAGGACGAAACTCTTGTCAGTACAAATCGTTGAAATCTGTTCAGATCAGCATCGCTGCAGAATCCATATTTCAAAATTTTCTTTCTTTCGAAACCACCGGCCAGAACATAGGAAATGAAATGATCAATCAATGGTTTTTCGATTTTAAGATCAGTAAAATAATCATCCCCGAGACTAGCTCTGATATATTTTATTAAATCAACATCATCCCACTTATTCTTCACCTTTCCGATACTGAATCCTTCCCCTTTTGGCTGTACAAATTCTCCGGGCCTTGCGGCCAGAATCCTCGGATCCGATTTCTGGGCGATATATCGGTCTATTTCTTTGGTCAGCTTTATAACCTTTTGTGGCTTGTTGTAATTTTTGGTATCAATTTTTAAATTTCCGGTAAGTCCCTTTTTCACTTCTACTTCAGGAATCTGAATCGTTGAACGAGTAAGACTAATATTCATAGGAGACTGAATATTCTCCTGAGAAACTTTTTTCGTCAGACGTTCATACCCTGGTTTTACAAAACGGAGTTCATCTCCTGCTTTTCCGGAAACCATAAAGTGACCATCTCTGTTTGAAATGACCATTTCATCAGTACGGATATTGATGACATTCACATCCTGTATTTCGGCGCCATCTTCCGAGGTGATCTTTCCGAAAATATAACTTTGAGCATGAATATAAACGCTGAAAATGAGGGAAAGAAAAAAGAATAGTTTAAGTTTCACGGGCTATTTTTTATAGAACAAAGCTAAAATTATTTTTAAATTTTACCATAAGTTTAACCACAGTTAACGCCTTTTAATATTTCTTTTTAATTTTTACCGTTGAAACTGTTAAATAGCTCTCCCGAATTGTTAAAGTTTCTTTTAAATTTTAGCTAACTTGCAGTCTCAATTCTCTTTTTACAATGCAAAATTCTTACACAGTCATCAATGCTTCTGCAGGATCCGGGAAAACGTACGCTCTGGTTCAGAGGCTTCTGATGATCTGTCTCCGCTATCCTAATCAACAGCAATCGATCAGGAATATTCTCGCCCTTACTTTTACCAATAAGGCAGCCAATGAGATGAAGGAAAGAATTCTGTCCTGGCTCGGAAATTTTTCCGCCAACGACTATGCAGGCAATATGGATCTTAAAAACATCCAGAAAGCATTTGAAGAAGAGGGCCTGAAAATTACAATTGATGAACTTCATCACCGCTCCAGAAAACTGCTGGATTATATCCTCCACAATTACTCAACACTGAATATAGGAACGATCGACCGTTTCAACTCAAGACTGGTAAGAAGCTTTTCTTATGAACTGGGACTGGCCAAAAATTTCAACCTTGAGATTGAAGCGGAACCCTTTTTGATCGAAGCAGTAGATAAAATGCTGGATCAGATCGGTGAAAATGATACGATCTCCAATTCTTTCATGGACTATGTAGACTACAGTCTTGAAAACAATGAAAGGATCAATCTTAATAAAAACCTTTATGACTCTGCCAAAGAGTTTGTGAAGGATATTCATTACGAACATCTGAAAAGCAACAAAAGTTTTGATGATACGAATTATGAAAATATAAAAAATACCCTTCGTAAAGAGATTGTTCTCAACAAAAAGAAATCGGCAGAACTTGCCACCCAGTCTGTTGAACTTTTTAAATCCAGAAATATTGAGATTGAGGATTTTGCCCAGGGTAAAAACGGGATCGGAGGTTTCTTTACCAAAGTCGTCGATTTTTACCAGCAGAAAAGAGCAAGCTTTCCTTTTCCTACTACCCAGGAAGAGTCTGTCATTAATAATTACAGAAAAGGAGCCGCTTCAAAATCCAAACACAAGGAAGCTGAAATTCTTGAAATTCTTGATCAGCTGATCGAGAACAGGATGCAACTCATCCTTCTCTATATTGAAACCCAGAAAAAGGAAAAGGTTTTGGCCGCTCTTCTTCCTTTAAAAGTAAATAAAGATATTCAGGACGAGCTGAGAAAAATTGAAGAAGAGAATGATCTTGTTCTGCTTTCAAAATTCAATATCCTTATTAATGAGAACCTCAGAAATGAGCCTTCAGCATTTATTTACGAAAAAGTAGGTTCTCAGTTTCAGCATTATTTCTTTGACGAGTTTCAGGATACTTCGGAGCTGCAGTGGCAGAATTTTGTTCCATTGAGAGATCATAGTGTTTCTACGGAATATACTTCATTTACATTGGTGGGTGATCCTAAACAGAGTATCTACAGATTCCGGGGCGGGGAAAGTAAACTGATGCTGGATATTATCAATAAAAAGGAATTTTCGCCTAAAGAAGCAGATCTTCTTGTTTTAAAAGATAACTGGCGAAGTGCCCGGAATATTGTTCAGTTCAATAATGAGCTGTACCGCTATCATTCTGAAGGACTGGAAGAGGAACATAAAAATATTTTCGGAACAGATGCCGAGCAAAGCCCCAAATCGAAAATTGACGGACGGGTAAAGGTCAACCTGATTGAAAATCTTACTAACGAAGAGTTTTATGATGATACTTCGGAGAGGATGCGGAAAGATATTCAGGAGTGTCTGAACAACGGTTTCAAATTCTCTGATATTACCATTCTCTGCCGTGGAAACTTTGATATTTTCAGTTATTCGCAAAAGCTGGGAAATCTGAAGGTCAACTATCATGGTGAAGAAACCAATATCAAGACAATTTCTGATAAGGGTCTTACGCTTGAACTGTCTAATACCCTGAAGGCCGTGATTGAATTCCTCAGATGGGAAATCAATACGAAGAATAAGCATTGCCTGATCATGATGATGTATCACCTGAATACACTCGGCAAGATTCATATGGCAGATTTCACTTTAGAAATGAAAGAAATTCTGGATATTGAAAGCCATGAGGATATTCTTCTGTTTCTTCAGCAAAAATATGCTCTACATCTTAAGCAGGATAATTTCCCGAGATTTAACCTGTATAATTTTATAGAATACTACATCAATGAGTTTTCTGTGGAAAACAAAGAAACCGACTTCCTGCTGAACTTTCTGGAAATGCTTTTCAACTTCACACAGAATGCCGGAGCCAGTACAAAAGAGTTTCTGAAATATTGGGATGAAGAAGCTTCTTCCTATACAATTCAGGCTTCGGAAAATATTGATGCGATCCAAATCATGACTATTCATAAGTCTAAAGGGCTTGAATTCCCTATCGTTTTCATTCCTATGATCAACAAAAACAGGGATAATGAGTTTACCAACTGGTTTGATACTAATGAAAGTGACGCATTAAAATCGGTCAATATCAATCAGTTCAGTAAAAATCTGGAAGTTTATGATCAAGAAATACAGTCTTTCAATAAGAAAAATTCTTATAAAAATCTGATCGACAGGCTATGTCTACAGTATGTAGCAACAACCAGACCTGTGGAACAGCTGTTTTTCTATCTTCAGAAAGCTAATAAGACTTCCAATAATCTGGAGCTTTTAGAATTTCTGCAAACAAAAAATACAGAAAATGCAGATGAATTTGATCTGTATGAAGTGCAACCTGAGATGCTGAAGAAACATTCAAAGACTAAAAGTTCTTCTTTTATGACTCAAAATATTCAGAATCTGAAGAATGTTAATGAGAAAAGTACATCGATCAAGATTGCCACTCCTTCCAAAAATTACCAGGTCCGCAATGAAAAAGTAAGGATCGGTCTTTTTGTGCATGAGCTTTTATCGAAAATCAATACAGAAAAAGATATTGCAAAAGTACTGGAAGGTTATGCTATGGAAGGTCAGATTACTCTGGAAGAGAAAAGCGAAATTCAGGTTACTTTACAGAATATCGTAGCAACTTACGCTGAGTTTTTTGATGAAAAATGGGAGGTCATCAACGAAAAAGACATAATGATTTCGGAAAATGGAGAAAGCCATATCTCAAGACCTGACCGGATTTTAAAAAGTGATGAAGGCTATATCATTGTTGATTTTAAAACCGGTGAACAGAAAGCTAAAGATGAAGCCCAGGTAGAAGGTTATAAAAAAATTCTGGAAAGATTAGGCAAAAAGGTTCTCAAAACCCAGATTATCTACCTTTAAAATGACAGTTATTTTATTCATAAAATAATTTCTAAAAACACCTTCCAATTTAAAAGGAATTATTATTTTTAATCAGTATAAATAAAACAGGATCAACCGTTTATTCTGTTTTAAAAAGCTGACCATGAAAATATATTTAATCTCTTTTTTAATAAGCTTGGTTATGATGGCACTTTCCGGAGCTGTCATCTTCAATATCATTGATTATTTGGATCCTCCTGTTACTGAAGAAGGGCTTAGATATATGCCTACTGAAAATTTATTGAAATCCTTTTTTTTAAGTATCATAACCGGGGCTATCGTTTTTATTGTGGCAGTGAGGATACAGAGACAAAGGCTGAAAAAGTGACCTTCCAACAGAAATTATGTTAAAAAAATATATCATCAGTGACCGAAAAATCCTGTTTACCGTACAGGTAGTCGTATTTATGGTATTCATTGTTCTCACTACTATCTACTATTGGGATCGGTCTGCTCATATTCATTTTAACCGCCCTATTGAAATTCTTAATTTCCAGAGTATATTTTCAATGATCATGACTTATCTTTTTATAGCATTTCTGATCATCACTTTGATATACCCCATTCTTCTTATGATACAGATATACTATATGCGGAAGATAAAAGGAAACGGAAAAAAACTGGTACTCTTATCTATTCTGTATCTTTTATCCGTCATTGCGGTTTTTACTTTATGGACGATCAACGGCAGTCATTCAATAAAGATCGCGAACCCAACTTCCTTCGTCAATTAAAATGATCTACAAAAAGTATGAAGCTCAATATTCTAACCGCCCTAACCTTCTTATTTATCGGCTGTACTCAGAAAGCGCAGCATTACAATTATGAGCTGGAAGATTCGGATGAAGCGTATGTAATGGATTCATGGACTGCTGATCATAAAGAAGATTATTATAAAAAAGTAGGAAATCTGCTCCATGAATTTATAACCAGAGAATATTACACAACTCCCTCAGAATCTGAATTCAACAAAGAATTAAAGGAAAAAATAAAAATATCGGTTAACAAAAAAACTTACCAGATCATCCCTTATTCCATTTTTCAAAAAGACAGTACCAGAGGGGAAGCTTTGCGACTGGTAGTTTTTCCACAACAAAGAATTATTTCTTTTGATTCAGAGTTTCCGCTTCTCAATACATCAAGTTTAACCTATTACCATTCTCCTGATTATAAAAATCTGGATCATAGCAGTGATTACAATATTGTACTAAATAAGATTTTATTTGCTCCGGATCAGAAGGAGATTGATAAGTGGCTGAAAGATGAACAGCTTCAGGATCTGTTTATTTATTTGGTTTGCAGTTTTCATTTCGACAGTAATGAGCAAATATTCAGACATGTTATTGACCATATAAAAAATGATCCGGAAAAGTATAATTCCGAATATCTTCGGTTACTTTTTTATAGAGACAAAAAAGAAATAGATCGGGAATTACTTTCCAAAATAAAGAAGGTAGATCCTGATAGAAAGTTGCTCGTTTATTTTAGGAATGCTCTTACAGAAGAATTCAATGCGAAAGATAGAGAAAGGTATGAAAAGGTCTTTGATACAGTTTACAGGTAGCATTTTTGAGATCTCAACGGGGCAAATGCCCACTAATATTGAAAAGATTGTTTTAATCAATGTAATTACTGATTATTTATCTTTTGATTTTATCAACAAAAAACCGCTGCTCCAATGGAACAGCGGTTTTTTTATATTGTTTACAACTTTTAATATTAGGCAGTTGTGTTAGGAGTAAATACTCTCTGTGACAATTCCTGATCAAAAAGATATAATGCAGATGGATTATCGCATACCATTTTAATCTTAGTTACATATTGGGATGCACTAGCCTCTTCTTCTACCTGCTCGTTGATAAACCACTGTAAAAATGATGTTGTTGCAAAATCCCCTTCCTCGTTGGCGTTCTTCACAATGTTGAAAATACTTTTAGTTACGATCTTCTCATGTGCCAATGCCTTCTCGAAAATATCTGTTGCACTTTCGAACTCATGTGGAGGTTTTGCAATTTCTCCGATGATGATCTCTCCTCCTACATCATTTAAATAATCAAACATTTTATCAGCATGCATCAATTCTTCTTTGCTTTGTACTCTGAAGTAGTTGGCAATTCCATCAAGGTCTTTTCCTGAAAACCAGGCAGACATTGAAAGATAATATTGAGCGGCATATTGTTCGTGAGCAATCTGTTCGTTAATTAATTTTGCAATTTTTTCGCTAACCATAAGTATTAAATTTATAGTCAAAAATAGGGAATAAATGCCCGAAATCAAAAGTTTTACGGAAAATTAATACAGAAAGGATGGAAAAACATCCATCCTTTACACATTAAAAAATCGAAATTACAAACACTTATTTCATTTCAGGGGTTGCCGTATTCATCGGCTTTTTCATCATTTTTCTATCTTTCATGGCTACTCTTCTCTGCTCCATTTTTGCTTTTCTGTCAGCCTGCCATTTATCATATTGTTGTGGAGTAAGTATTTTCTTCATATCAGCATCCATTTGTGCTCTTTTGGCTTTCATTTCTTCCATTTTAGCCTGTCTGTCCATTTTATTCTGTTCAAACTGTGCTTTCATTTCAGCTTTTCTTTTGTCCTGAAGAGCTTTTACCTGAGCTACCTGAGATTGGTTCAGGTTAAGATCTTTCTGCATCTGATCCAGATTTTCCTGCTGTCTCTGTTCCATTCTCTGTTTCATTTCAGCGGCTCTTGCCTGTCTGTCCTGTGGAGTAGTCTGTTGTGCCATGGCGAAACCTCCTATTCCGATAAGTGCTATTGTTAAAACTAATTTTTTCATCTTTTTAAAATTTTAATTAATTGTTATACATCTTTTGGATTAGCAATTAAACCTCAAGTTAAATTAACATATTCATAAATAATGTTAAATTTTAATACAAATAAAATATTAATAAACAAAAAAAAGGACAGATTATAAAAACCTGTCCTTCACACCACTTAAATATAATATATGAAAATTAATTCTTTACCAAACTCCCTCTAAATCCACCTCTGTTACCACGGTTCTGAGTTGGAGCTGAACTTTCAGATTTCTCTCTGAAACCACCACCGTTTCCTCTGAATCCGCCATTATCTCTTGATGGGGCGCTTTCTCTTCTCACTTCACTATTT
>LAZY01000045.1 GCA_001013295.1 Chryseobacterium indologenes
GCCTTAATATGGAAACTCCAGATAAAGTGCATAAAAAATCCGAAGAAATAAAATATCTCTCCGGATTAAATATTGTTTAATTTATGTCAACCTATTTTAGGACGACTCAAATGATCGGATTGAAAAAAATGAGTGAAAACCCTCTACTGAAAAAGCTTTTCTGATATATTTTTCATGAATAAATATAAAAATAGCTTATTTACTCCTTTATGTTAATTTTTATAATCAAATTATTCTAAATTTGTCAGAGACCGATTCATAAAAAAATGAGAATAGTAAAGTATATGATAGGCGGAGCTGTGGTAGGTGCAGCCGCTGCTTATTTTCTGGGATACGATTATTTATTTAGCGGGATCTCCAAAACTTACCTTAAGGGAAAATCAAGTGCCTATATTGATGACGGAGATCTTTTCCCTAGTAATCCCATTGCTACAGAGGAACCTAAACTGTGGGAAGAAGATTCTGAATACAACAAAAAAGAATTACCTAAACATTTAGTTGATGATTTAACCTATTCCCGAACAGCAGCTTTAGTAGTCGTCCGAAATGGAAAAATCCTTCATGAGCAATATTGGAACGGTTATAACCAGCTTTCCCAGACCAATTCTTTTTCTATGGCAAAAGCGGTCACGGTAATGCTTTTAGGGAAAGCGCTGGAAGAAGGTATTATTTCGTCAATAGATGACAAACTTTCGGATTTTTATGCTGAGTTTAAAGAAAAACCTTTTGGAGCTCATGTTACGCTTAAAAATTTAGCTCAAATGGAATCCGGGTTGGATTGGGACGAAAACTACAACAATCCGTTTTTACCGAATGCTAAAGCCTATTATGGAAAAAGTCTGGTAAAGGCTGTCTTCTCAAGAAAGTTTAAAGAAGAGCCGGGAACAAGATTTGAATACCAGAGCGGTTCTACCCAACTTTTGGGTTTTGGTATAAGAAAAGTATTGAATCAACCGCTGGCCAGCTATCTCTCTGAAAAATTCTGGGTTCCGCTGGGAATGGAACAGAATGCCAAATGGAGCACAGATGATCACGGAATGGAAAAAACATATTGCTGTATTCATTCTAACGCCAGAGACTTTGCCAAACTGGGTCTTTTTTTCCTGAATGATGGCAAAATAGGAGATCAGCAGCTTCTCAACTCCGATTTTATTGAACTGATGAGAACTCCGACAGAAAAGTCTGAAAATGTCTACGGAATGGGGCTCTGGATCAACCATGACAATCCAATTCAACATTATTATTTCCTTGGGCTGCAGGGTCAGTATATCATCATGGTCCCAGAATATGATATGGTCATTGTAAAAACAGGAAGCTATTCTAATAATCCTAAAAACGACAGAGGAAGGCCGGATCAGGTAAAATTCCTCGTCAATGAAATCACCCAGTTATTCCAATAAAAATAATGGAGAAGTACAGTCCAAAAATTGATGCTTATATTGAAAAATCTCAGGATTTTGCCAAACCTATTCTCACATACATCCGTGAAATGGTTCATGAATACTGCCCTGACGCAGAAGAAACCATGAAGTGGAGTTTTCCCCATTTTATCTACAAAGGAAAAAATCTTTGTGCCATGGCCTCTTTCAAGCAACATTGTACTTTTGGATTCTGGCTGGAAAAAGAGATGAAAACCATGCAGGAAATCACCCAGGATATTGAAAAAAATGCCATGTTCAGTTTAGGAAAAATCACCCGAATTGAAGACCTTCCATCTAAACCTCAGCTTAAAAAAGCGATTAAAGAAGCAATGGACCTTACCAATATGGGGGTTACGATGAAGAAAGCCGCTCCTTCTAAAACGGAAATGAAGGTTCCGGATTATTTTCAAACGGCCTTAGATGTCAATATAAAGGCTTTGGAGGTGTTTGAGAAAGCATCCCCGTCATTCAGAAAAGAATATATCAGCTGGATCACAGATGCCAAAACTGAAGCGACACGGAATAAGCGAATGGAACAGGCTCTGGAGTGGATTGCAGAGGAGAAAGGGAGAAACTGGAAGTATGAAAGAAAATAATATTTACTAATATTTGAGAAGTAACCGAAACTCCTTGAGATTCCGGTCTATTTTAGGATGGCTCATTATATTATTTTACTATAAGAATTCACCAATTACCTCAACACTATTATTAAATTCAGAAGAAGAGAAAATATTATTAAAAAAAATAATTCTCTTGAAAAGTTACTCTTCTTTTTATACCTATAATCTACTCCAAAAGATAGTCCTAAAAACAATAATCCTATAACTGTTGAAAAAATAGACCTTGTAATAAGAGCAGGAATGAATTCATCTTTAATAATTTCATTCCAGTTTTCTGCCGTACCCATCCAAAGATTTGACAATAATAATAAACTTAGAAATCCTATTGTGTATAGTATTGCTTTTAACAGGATATAGGTCTTATTTTTATGTATGTATTCCATATTGATTATAGTTGTTGTCATCAATTCTCACAAAACAGTTCTTATTGGATGTTTTTTTGAGCTATTCTTATTAAAATGAGTGCAAAAGTATTCTTTTTTATCTCCTCATAAGAAGATTTCCCCCTTTAGGAATAATGTGAATTTTATCACATCCCGATTTTTATTTTTTATCTTCTAAAACTTAAAGCACAAAAGATACTTCATGATCCAACACATACAAGATTGAAATAAAACAAGTTACACCTCAAACATTTCTCATATTAGACACCTACGATTATCAAAACCGTAGTAGATAGCTTTATAATGTTGAAAATTTAATGAAACCTGAAATTCGCTTCCGGAAGTGTATTCTTTTTTAAGAAAGCTTCATATTCCGGAGACAACTTGGCACGGCCAAAAGTATTTTCTCCACTCATGCTTCCAAGGCGTACCTTATCTTTCCCGAATTTCCTGTTCATGGCATCCATTGCTTTCATCACGGGAAGATGCTGATTCTGTATATCTTCTTCGAAAAGGCTGATCTGTCTCTGATCTTCAGGAACAAAGTCATTCACCATCACGCCTGCTCTTTTATAATGAAATCCGTCTCTGTAAATAGCTTCAAAAAGCTCATTCACCACTCTTCCTATCAATATGGAAGAATTGGTAGGATTGGGAAGGATCTGGGTCATTGCATTTCTGTATTCAGGGAGATCTTTTCTGAAACGGTTCGTCTGTACAAATACCGTAATCATTTTGCAGCAGGTATTTTGCTTCCTCAGTCTTTCTGAACAATACATTCCGAAGGTTTCCACCCGTTCCCTGATTTCTTCTTTTTTCGTCAGCATCTGCATAAAGCTTCTGGTCACTGCAATGGATTTTTTGGGTGAAGGAGCATCCAGTTCCAATTGTCGAATCCCTCTCAGCTCATTGATCATCCTTACCCCATGAATGCCCATCACTTTCCGAACCCACATTTCGGGTTTCTGAAGAAGATCCCAGGCTTTATAGACTCCACTGTCATTCATTTTGGCAGCCAACTTTCTTCCTATTCCCCAAACGTCTCCTATATTAAGCCATTTCAATGCTTTTTCTATTTTTTCAGGAGTATCCATAATATAAACCCCATTAAATTTCTCCGGAAAATCCTTTACGATTCTGTTGGCTACTTTACATAAGGTCTTGCTTGGAGCAATACCAATACTTACAGGGATATTTTCTCTCTCCTGGATCTCTTCTTTAATTTTAAGGCAATATTCGTGAATATCAATATATTTAAACCCTGTCAGATCCAAAAACAGTTCGTCAATGCTGTACACTTCATATTCTAAAACATACGAACTGGCAATATTGATCACCTGCTGGCTTTTATAATTATACAGTTCAAATTTTGCAGAAAAGCTCTTTACATCATGTTTCTGAAACAACTCCTTATACTTGAAAGCCGGAGCTGCCATAGGAATTCCCAGATCTTTTGCTTCTTTACTGCGGGATACAACACACCCATCGTTGTTGGAAAGAACCACAACGGGTTTGCCTTCAAGATCGGGATTTAAAGTCCTCTCGCAGGAAACAAAAAAATTATTGCAATCTACCAGCGCATACATAGCAATTGTATAGGGAATATCTATACAAAATTATTGTTTTTAAAGAATAAAATAATCTTTTAGACTAGAATTAACATCACATTTAACATTCTGAAAAACAAATAAATAATATTTTTTAATACGACACGTTTTGTCGCATCAGGCTGGTAACTTTGTTTTCAAAAAACATTTTATTAATGCTCTCAAATCATTCTTAAACGCTCTTCTTCCAGATCGATCTGATACAGTTGGTGCCGTATAATCTCTTCATTGACCGAAATATCTTTATTAAGTTCTGTGAGAAACTGCCGCTGGCTTTCCAGCATTTCAAAAAGAACAGCCTTAATCTTGTCATCCATCCAGTCTGTATTATTGGCCTGATTTTTTTCTTCCCAATGTTTCAATATTCTTTCAATACCTGCATGGCTTTGCCGCTCACTTTCGTGTTTGCTTTTTAGAAAATGATAAACATGCTGTTTCAGCTTCTGCTTAACTTCCTGTCTTGCCTTCTGATCACTTTCTTCGTCTATAAAATCATCAAATGCATGCCCATATTTTATAAAATAAGGCAACGTAAGTCCCTGTACCAAAAGAGTAAGCAGAATGACCACAAAAGTAATAAACAGGATAAGATTCCTGTAGGGAAACGGAGTTCCATTTTCAAGAGTTACGGGAATCGCTAATGCCGCAGCCAGTGACACCACTCCCCTCATGCCTGTCCATCCAAGCAATAAAGGCATCATAAGGCGCCTCCTCGTAGAAGAAGCCCTGGGCGCTACAGTTGGACGGAAGACAATTGTTGCGATCATCGCCGCATACGAGCTCACAATTCTTGCAGCAATGAGAATAATCGTTACCCAGACCCCATACTTGATAGCCGTCCCCAGAGGAATACCTTCTGAGCGTAATCCGCCCACAATCTCAGGAAGTTCCAGACCGATGATCAGAAACACAATTCCATTCAGAATAAATACAAAACTCTCCCACACGCTATATCCTCTTATACGGCTGGTGCTGTTTAAAAAAATCATCCGTTTATTCGACATGTATAAACCGCCAAATACAACCGCCAATACACCGGAGCAATGGAACTGTTCTGCCACCCAATACATCAGATAAGGCTCAATAAGCGTCAGGGCAATATCTGAAGAAGCATCTGTAGGCAGGCGTCTATGAGCCTGTACGAAAACCCAGGCAAGCAAGAAACCAATTCCGGCACCCCCAATAATCATCCATAAGAAATTCAAGGAAGCTTCCTGCCATACAAACTGTCCGGTTCCCACCGCAATCAGGGCAAAACGAAAAATGATCAGTGAAGAGGCATCATTCAGTAAACTTTCTTCTTCCAGAATCGCAGATGTGGTTGCCGGAATCTTGACAAATTTCATAATGGCTCCCGTACTTACCGCATCAGGTGGAGATACGATTCCCCCCAACAGAAAGCCTAGTGCAATGGTAAATCCGGGAATAAAATAATTGGTCGTCACTGCAACAGCCAGTGCTGTAAAAAATACTACCAGAAAGGCAAAACTTCCAATAATACGCCACCACCTCTTCATTTCTTTAAAAGAAATAGACCATGCGGCCTCAAATAATAAAGGTGGCAAAAAGATAAAAAAGATAAGGTCCGGGTTGATCTTTACCGTTGGAAGACCGGGAACAAAGCTCACAAGCAATCCAAATACAACCAATAAAATGGGATAAGCAATTTTCAATTTGGTAGCCCACATATTCAGGAGCACAATCGCCACTATCATGGCCAGAAAAAAAGGTAAAATCGTATGCATTTAATCATGTGTTTTTTATCAACCCTATTTACTACTTCTATTTGATTTTTAAAAATTTAAAGCCACTTTTTTTATTATTTTTTTGATGAAATACCGTGTTGCGATACTTTAAAATTTAAATTAAAACACGTCAAGTTTCGTCGTATCTGTGCTATACTTTTGTTCCACAGAAGAAAAATATTATGGATAAAGTAACATCAGATCGAATTCAGAAACTTCACCCGTTGGTAAGAGACGAAGTGAAACAGATTATTAAAGAATGTGACAAAGCGCTTACAGGAAGAGCCAAAATAAGAATTACACAGGGACTGAGATCATTCGAGGAACAGGAAAGGCTCTATGCTATCGGAAGGCTTACTTCAGGAAAAAAAGTGACAAATGCCAAAGCGGGACAAAGTATTCACAATTATGGCCTTGCGGTAGATATATGCCTGATCATCGATAGAAAAACTGCAAGCTGGGACACGGCAAAAGACTGGGATAATGATAAAGTTGCCGATTGGTACGAATGTGTAAAAATCTTTGCTAGACACGGCTGGGACTGGGGTGGAAACTGGAAAACATTTAAAGACCTTCCTCACTTCGAAAAGAAGGAGATTCCGTCGGAAAAAGGACCCATTAAAACCAGCTGGAGAACGCTCTTAAAAATGTCGAGAGATAAGGAGGGCTATGTTAAACTGTAAATGGTAAAAACTATTTTAGGATCATCAGCATGTAATTTTCACGAAATTCTGAAGAAAAAACCACTTGATTTTTTAATAATATTCTCAAAATACCATTCTTAAAAAAAACTTATAACCCACTGATTTACAATTATATTTTTTATTAAAATTGATCGAAATAATTATAATACGACAAGTTCTGTCGCTTCTCCGCCCTACCTTTACTTTATAAGAAAACAACGAAAAAGCAGTAAAATCTAAATACGGGCCACCCGGTTTCCTTACAAAAACAAATGGTTCCGCAGATTTAAGATTGCATGTGTCCTTTTAAAAAAAAACTTAAAAATATCACATGAAAAAAACAACCATTCTTTCTTTGGACGGGGGCGGAATAAGAGGAATCATCACCTGTATTATTCTACGCTACATAGAAGAGCAGCTACAGCATTATGATAAACCGGGCGCAAAGCTCGGAGATTATTTTGATCTGGTGGCGGGCAGCAGCACAGGAGGTCTGATTGCTTCTATTCTTCTATGCCCTGATGAAACCCGGAAAGCAAAATATTCTATTCGGAAAGGATTGGAATTGTATGCTGAAAAGGGCGGAGACATCTTCCAGGTTTCCTTTTGGGAAAAACTGGTGAATCCTTTTGGATTATTGAATGAAAGAATTTCTCAGGAAGCGCTTGAGAAAAATTTGAATGATTTTTTTGGAAATTTAGAGTTAAAAGAATTAATAAAACCATGTTTAATAACAAGTTATGATATAGAAAACAGAAGAGCGAAACTTTTCAATTCGTGGGAAGCTCACCTCAGCACGGATAATTTCTATGTGAAAGATGTCTGCAGAGCGACTTCCGCGGCCCCTACCTATTTCAGTCCCGTACAGATTAAATCGATGTATGGACAGATCTTCAGCCTGATCGATGGTGGAATGTTTGCCAATAACCCGGCGCTTTGTGCGTATGCAGAAGCCAGAAAAATTCCTTTTGCAGAAGTTTTGAAAAATCATCAGAAAGCCAATCATCCTGTAGTGAATGATATGATTATTATTTCGATCGGAACAGGAATTGAAGCAAGACCTTATCCCTTCAGAAAGCTTGAAAAAGCAGGAAAAATAGGCTGGGTAAGCCCTATTATCGACATTCTGATGTCTGCCAATGCAGAAACTGTAGATTATCAGCTCTGCCAGATGTTCCAGACTTTAGGATTAAGAAATCAAAAAAACTATTACCGCCTGAATCCGTCACTGAAAAACGCTTCACCGGCAATGGATAATGTAAAAAGATCCAATATTGAGAATCTGATCCAAGCCGGACTGATCTATATTGATGATAACAGAGAAACTCTGAACCAGATTGTTCAGAAACTTATTAAAAATAAAATATAAGCTTTTAACCTTATAATTAGCTTATATAAGCTTGTGAGATTATATCAAAAAAAGTAAAAATATTTTTATAACACGTCAAGTTTTGTCGCTTCGCCCCACTACTTTTGGAATATAAACAAAGCGACAAAACAATAATCAATAAAAACTTAAAAAAGCCTTTGAATTCAACATTCGTCCGTGCTGAACAGCCCGAAATATGTTCACAATATCACCAACACCTTACCCCACAAACCATGGAAGCAACCCATCACAACATAGATACAGTCTTCAATGAAGATCTCTACACTATAGAATGGAGCGACATTGAAAATGCAGAGATGGATTATGAAAACTATCTCAATGACATTGAAAACTTCTTCAGAGAGGATTTTGAAGACGACATCCTCGAAAAAGACACCCTTTAAAATAAAATTTTAAATACAACACGTTCTGCTGCTGTCCACAATAACCATGAAATCTTCATAATCTGCGTACTGCAGCCTCATTAAACGTTCTCAGTTCCTTTGAATTCACCATTCACAAAATGTTGGACAGCCAGAACTGTGTCTGAAAATACAGTACAAAAGTGGAATCTCCACCACCCAGAAAAGGAGGCAACAATCAATTTATTAACTAACAAATCACACAACATTTTATGAAAACAAAAGAAGAATTAAGACTCTATTTCAAAAATGGAGATATCCCAAGGCAGGAAGACTTTTGGGAATGGCAAAACTCGTACTGGCATAAGAGTGAGAAACTATCCAACAGTTCTCTTGAAGTACCTGTATATGATGAGTTCATCTTTTCTCCAACAGATAATACAGAAGTTATAGGAATCGGGAAAAGAATTGTATTTCCTGAGGGGATTAAAGTTATTGGTGAAAAAGCATTTATGTTACAAGAAGAGTCAAAAAATTATATTACACATATCACTCTTCCAAATACTCTAGAAAAAATAAAACCTGCAGCAATAGCTCTTCAACATTTGAGAGGAATTTTAAGAATCCCTGGATCATGTAAACTCATTGACACCGACGCATTCACCAGTACTACTGCCAGAATATCTGAATTAATAATAGAAAATGGTGTAGAGATTATTGAAGAAGGCGCTTTTCAATTTTCCCAAAGCAACGATCTAACGTCTTTGGAAATTCCAGACTCTGTAAAATATATAGGAACGAATGCATTTGGTATACCATCTCTTCAAACAATAATAGTACCTGCAGGGTTGGATATAAGCGATGCCGGTTTCCCGTCAACGGCTATTATATTGGAAAGAGCCCGAAGTTGAAATATATAAATAAACCCACAATTCCTTAGGAAAAAATACAATTTTATTAACAACATGAAAACAAAAGAAGAATTAAAACTCCTTTTTGAAAATGGAGACATCCCAACACAGGAAGATTTTTGGGAATGGCAGAACTCCTACTGGCATAAAGACGAGAAAATTGAAATGGCGAAGATTGCCGGTCTGGAGAATGGTCTTCCCCGTTTTAATGACTTTTATGCAGGAATAGACGAAGCCGGAAATGCCTCTTTCGCCCATTTACAGATCAAGAAAATATTCATTCAAGCCGGAACTCTCTATATTCCGGACCGATTTGCCTTCAACATGTATATATTTGAAGTATATCTTGTGGACAGTATCACCAGTATAGGTGTGGATGCCTTCAGCATCAATGTCATCAAAAGCATTACACTTCCCAAGCAGCTGAAAACTATCGGCGAGCGCGCTTTTATGTCTAACAGCCTGACTTCGGTAATCATTCCTGAAGGCGTGAAAGAAATCAAAGAATCGGCTTTCGAATACAACCAGATTACATCATTGTACATTCCGCCCAGCGTTTCAAAAATCTACCCTAAAGCATTCAGCCATAATCCGAACCTGACATCAGTAAGACTGGACAGATTTACCCAATATTATGCAGACGCATTTGATCCCACTACAAAGGTCACAGGTGGAACTCTTATCGCTGATATGTAAGCTCAATCAAAAAAAAGAAACCAAAACAGGAGCAATACTTTTTATCCCAAAAAGTAATCATCAAACCTTATTAATCACAATAGAACAATGAAAACAAAACAAGAACTAAAAACATATTTCGAAAATGGAGATATTCCGGTACAGGAAGAGTTCTGGGAGTGGCAGGAATCCTATTGGCACAAAGGAGAAAAGCTTCCTTTGGAAAATATCGATTATGATTTTTCTCAAAAAGCCAATGTAAATGCGTCCAATATAAACCCTCAGCATGTACAGCTGTGGAAAGAGAAAATCGAAACCCAGACTTCTATTCAGAATCCTCAATTGTACGGAAATATTCTAACCGTATTCTATACAGGCGAGAATGGGGTTCAACAAAGCAAATCGGTAGACCTCAGCAACCTGGTTACCCGTGATATCAGCATTGAGAATGCCGTATATGATGCCGCTCAAAATATCATTACGATTACCCAGACTAACGGATCAGCTTTTCATATCAACCTTTCGGAATTCAGTATTATTTCAACCACCAATGCTGACGGAAGTGTGACCTTGGTTCAGGAAGGTCAGGATAAAGTAGTCTTACAAAAAGTAGCTATTTCCGGAAGTTACAATGACCTGAAAGACAAGCCTACTTTTGCAGGTAATGACACTTTACAAACGGTTATTGACCGGAGCAATACGACCACAAAACCCATTGTATTCAATCCTTCTGAAGGCAGAGCCGGTGAGTTAGGGTTTTATAAAAATACCTATTCACACTATTGGGGAAATCTAAACAATGCCCATACAGGAGATTATACTTTAGCGATCGGTTACAATACCTTATCAAAGCTCACTACAGGCTCCTATAATGTTGCATTAGGTTCTTATGCTTTAAATGAAGTAACCACAGGAAGATGGAATACCGCAACAGGTGTTTCCAGTGGAACCAAATTAACAACCGGGGATTTCAATGCCTTCTTCGGAACTCAGGCAGGAACCGAAACAACAACCGGAACCGGAAATACTTACATCGGAGATGAATCTGGAAACAAGAATATCACCGGAACCTATAATACTGCGCTTGGTCTTGGAGCTGGCTATTCTTTAACTAACGGAACTAAGAATACTTTCCTGGGAGCTTTTGCCGGAAATATTCATGGGAAAGCAACAGGATCAGGAGCATGGGGCTACAATACTTTTGTAGGGTATAATGCAGCCTCAACTACCCATGCTATGGGAGTTTGGGGTGATAATAACGTGGTTATCGGCTGTAACGCACCTTTAGGAGGTTCTACATTCAATAAACTGGTGATTGATTCTTATACAACGCCTCAAAGACATGATCAGGTAACTCCTTTTATTCTGGGGGATTTTGCAGCAAGAACCTTGAATTTTGATGCGGTAATCAGTGCCAAAAGAACGCCTCTTGCCGATGGAACTTATTCAAAGGTAGCGGTAATGAATGCCAACAATACGATTGGTTATAAGAATCTTTCTGACTTTCAGAATTACCTCCCTATCACAGGAACAGAAGTCAATAAGCCTTTTTCAGGACATATTCAGTTTGAAAATGCCGAAGGAGCAGAAATTGAATCCCTTTTGTATAAAACCAATACGGTAGATGGCATTCAAAACCAGGTGGGCTTTTTCCCAAGTGGTGTTTTGATTACATCAAGCACTTTAGACCATTCTGTACAATCAAGCATTGATGTAAGCAATGACATGGGTGTATTGGCATCAGCTTATGGTTCAAAACTGAGCTTAACCAATTCCGAGGCTTCTTTAATGAATTTTGCAGATCGTGCAAAAAGGAAAGGAATCAGTGTCAGCAGTCATTCTGACGAGCCGGTTATGATTGAACATCAATCACCCAACCCAAGAGGATTAAGTTCTGAAACTTATTTTGGCGACAATGCCCAGGAAAATGATTATATCCAGAAAAAGTATGCTGACAAACAGCATTCCTATACTACCAAAGAAGAACTGACAGGTGGAACCTGGATCAATGGAAAACCTGTTTACAAAAAAACGCTGTTTTTAAACCAGATTCCAAGAACGGGTGAAATTGATCTAAGACCGGAATTTCCGGAGCTTGAAACCATTATTTCCAACGAGATGTTTACAGAATGGGATGATCTGAAAGCGGCCTTTGCAGGCAATCAATGGCGTACGAAAGCCTATATCACCATCGAAAGAGAGATGGCTAAAATAGAGCTGATGAATGCCCCTGATTATAATTATTCTCTGATCAACTCATTTACTCTTACTCTTGAGTACACTAAAAAATAAATACAAAATGCCAACAAACAATACATCAAAAGCAAAATCCGCATTTACTGTCGGAAAATCCTTAGTAGGAGAAGGTATTATTAACTATAAAGAAACAAATTCCATGAGTACAACAAGCAATGCTGCACAATCATTATTCAGATTTGTGAGCTTAAGAAACCCACAGTTAACAGAAACTAACGATAAAAATTTAGGATTTATCCACAGACCCAAAGGGATAACAGGTGTTTTTGATACTGCAGTTAGCGGAAAACCTGCCAAAACATTAAAATTTGCAGCAATGAAAAGGGCTGCCAGTGGATTCAGCAATGCAGGATTCGAAACAGAAAAGAAAATTGAAGAAGGTGCTTTCAAAGATCTTCTTACAATCGGAAGAAAAGTTTCCAAAAAGGAAACGTTAGACAATAACGACTGGACTTACGTTACAGAGTATTACAAAAGTCTTATCAATTCCAATAAACAGCTTAATTCACAAGGAATTGCAACATTTACCCTTCTTTGGAATAACTTTATTTATCAGGTTGTCACTCAGGGTGATTTCTATACTAAAGAAGCGATCAGCCACGTCCTGATGGCTATTCAGCTTGGTTTTGCGAGCGTTCAGGATCTTACGAATCCGGAAATCATCAAAATCAATGGTGATAAACCATTAGAAAAGGCAATGGACGGGAAAATAATCTTACCGGCAATTTTGTTTTCGGAAGGGTTGGAAACAGCATCGCCAATTGCTTCCAGGGCCTCTGAAGATGGACTAGCTGCAAATGCCGAACCGGAACTAAGTACAAGAACTGTTCAAAGACTGGAGGCTGAAGCAAGAACCTCATTGGTTGCCAGCAAAGCAATCCACAGAAAAGAAGGGTTAAACAAGCTGAACACAGAACTGGAAAAACTTCAGAGAAAATACTATAAATCCCGTTCTCAGGCCTATGAAGAAGGGCATTCCAGATATATGGAGGAAAACAGAGAACGTTTAGAGCTTTACGACAAAAAGCTGGCTGAAGTGGAAAGTAAAATAACTCCGGAAACTTCTGCAGAAGAAAAAGAACGTCTTTACAGCACGTTAAAGCAATATGAAGTTCCTCCTTTTGTATTCTCCTACAAAAATGAAATCAATCTGGAAGACCTACAGGCAAAGCTTTCTCCTGAATCTTTCGATCTTTTTGTAGAACTTTTCGGTGAATCCAGTACCGGAAGCTTTTCCAAAGCAGCTGATACGGAAAAACTTCAGATCCTTTCAGATGATACCCTGAGAATCGGAGCTCAGACAATTACTCTTGATGATGAAATACAAAGCTACGCTGATGCTTTACTTGTCGTAAAAAACAATATTTCTTCATCCCTGGAGACCGCTCTATTGAACAGCCCACTTCCTGAGCAGCAGTATGCCAACATCGGCGGAGCTTCAATTCCTCTTATGCAAAGTACTGCCAGAACACCAATGGCTTACAGCTTATACGCCTACAGCACTTCGAGATTAACCGGTAGCAGAGGATTTATTAATTTTTCTTTTGAAGTGGAAGATGTTTCGTGGAGTGTTGCCAATGCTAAAATCATTGCGACTACGGACGCCGCCGGAACGTTTGAGGAAAATTACAGCAATATTTATGTGGTGGATAATAAAATTACTTTACCGGCATCTTTAGTCAATAAGTTCAGAAGCAGTTTCAGCTTCAGAATCGAAATTATTTTTGACAACGGAAGTCAGGCATACGGAGACATTGCCACACAATATCCAAAAGAAGACTTAAACCTTACCGGAATGCTTACCCTGAAACGTGCTGCAATTGAAAATCCGGGTACTCCTGAGCCGGTGACGATTCAGAAGCGTAAAAATTTCGGGATCAAAAGACTCGGAGTAGCAGATTACCTTAAAGTTGTACAAAGTGTTCATGCTTATGTTCCTGGAGAAGTTTCCAATATCGAGAATGTTATGGCAAGCGAATTGAGACATAAGTCTTCTGTATCCAGAGAGTATTCAGAAATTACGGATACGACCTCTAAATCTCAGGAAACCGAGAAGATGTCTGATACTTCAAAAACTTCCAGAACGGATATGCAGACCGAAGTTGCCAAAGAGATTGAAAAGCAACAAAGTATTACAGCCTACACCAGATTCAGCTATGGAAATGACAATGCCATGAAGTTCGAAATCGGAGCAGACTATGCCAATAATACGGCACAGCATGACAGTACAAGGCAGGCTATGATGAAATCTCAGGAAATTACGGAAAGAGCAATGGAAAGAGTTCTCACCAAAATTTCAGAAGAGAGGGTACAGAAAATCATCAAAGAATATACGGAAACCAATGTTCACGAATACGATAACAGAGGAAAAGTAACCAAGACAGATAACCCTGATGCTGCACAACCTAAGCACATTACAGGAGTTTACAGATGGATCGACAAGAAAATGAAGAACCAGATCTACAACTATGGTAAGCGTACTATGTTTGAATTTATGGTTCCGGAACCTTCAAGATTACACCGTTTGGCACTTACTGTTGCCAAAGCTCAGGTACTTACAGCTCCTGTAGATCCAAGAAAAGCTCCGGAACCATGGTATATGCCGGATCCTAAATCTGCAACGATAGTACAGATACAACATTGGGCACAGGCTTATGGGGTCAATCTAGACGCTTTTCCTGAGGCTACGAAGCAAGTTATTCATAGTGCTGCGGGCGTTCCTCAACAAAATGAAGATTTTGGGGTAGATTATACGCAGTTTACTATTCCGGACAACTATGCCGGGAAAAATGCAAGTTTTAGCTGCAGATCATCTCGAAACAGAGGGGGTGGCTGGTCAGGAGCCCGTTATTCTGAGGTAGTTTGTTCTAACCTAAAAGGAGATATGATTGGCCGTTCTGAATATGGTGATATTAACTTTGACGAAGGGGCATCCGGACTGAATATAACCGGGAATGTATCTTTCCAGGTGAAAGGACACAATGTGAGCAATTATAACATAAAAGTGACGGTAAATTGTGAGCTGAGCGATGATTTCATCAACAAATGGAAAACAGAAAGCTTCAATAATATCATCAAAGCTTACGAGGCTGCTTATGCAAAGTTCCAGGAAGATCAGGCAAGATTGGATGCTGAACAGAAAGAAAAAGAAGCTCAACTTAAAGAAAGACAGGATAAATTCTATCGTTTTATGGAGCATGATGTCTTAAAACACAACTGTATTGCTTACCTATTACAAGATTACCTTTATACTTTAGGCCAGGAAACAACCAACGGAGCAGATACCAGAACCACAATGGATAACTTCCAGGTATACCTTAAAGATGAACTGGATAACTATACCGCACTTGCCAAATTTATGGAACAGGCATTTGAATGGGAAATCATGGATTACACGTTCTATCCGTATTATTGGGCCAACCGTAAGAGCTGGCAGGAATTCTACCTGAGCGAAAGTATGGATCCTTTATTCAGAAGCTTCCTTCAGGCAGGTATGGCAAGAATCATCGTTACGGTAAGACCGGGCTTTGAAGCGGCTGTTCAGTTCTTCCTTGAAACAGGATTGATCTGGAACGGAGGTTCTGTTCCTGTGATCGGAGATCCGATGTACATGAGTATCGTAGACGAAATGAGACAACCTACAGGTGAGGCTCAGGGTAAATACTGGATTACCAGAATCCCTACGACCCTTACCATTCTTCAGGATAAGTCTACAGGACTTCCGGTGAAACAACCTTTACCGATCTTCCCGGAAAATGATCCGAAAAATTGTGAAAATCCATCAGAACTTGAGTTTGAAACAAGTTTCAGATTGGATGAAGATGCACAATTACAGCATGGAGAAAAAGACACTAGTACTTTAGGCTAATATTTATTTAACAAAATGGCGGTTAGTCCGCCATTTTATTTCTCATAACATTAAAAACTAAAAAGATGAGCACAATAAAAGCATTAAAAGTTCCAAAAACACAGGACATTTCATCTCCATCTCAAGTCATAAAAGCTATTCCTCCGCTAGGGCTACCCAAAAAAAAATCTGGTAAATATTCAGAAGATTTTTATGGATTAGAAAGAAATGAAAAAATTGATTTTTCCAAGATAGTTAAATACTTGAAGACTGGCATAGAAGAATCTTTAGACTGGAATAACTTTATTGCCCCAACAAAAATAATTAATGAAAGTGTTGTAATTGGTACAGATGGTGTGGTTGATGTAAAGAGAAAAGTAAATGAGACAATTCCTTTTTCTTATATCAACTCTTATAAACAGAAAATTACAACATCGATTAGCTGTGGTATCAATAGAAAAATAGATAATATTGACAGTACAATATCAATATCTTTTCAAATTGACAGCAACCAAGAACAAATTAAGTGTAAGGCAGCATACTTTTATAAAAATACAGAACATTATCGGAATTCTGTACAATCAACAACTTCAGAAAATGCATTTAGCATTAATGATAAATATGTTGGCATTATGTTTTTCAGTGAAAACATTACGGATATATATTATTTAATCAAAGAAATCCAAGGAGATACCCCTGAATGGTTTCAACAATTAATTAACAACAAATATATTCCATTAATTGAAAGGTCTACAGATATCAAACAACTTATTTGGTTATATGAAAACGCCCCTGATTTCACATTATCCAGCTTAAAACCTGAAGTTTTATGGAAAAACATTTGTTCTTTTTATAGCTATGATGTAAACGGTTTTTTCAGCTTTGTAAGAGATGCCAGTCCTGCGTTAATGAAAGCATTATTTGCATTTAACACTCCTCAACGAATCTCATTTTTGATGCAACAATTCAATAAAAACCAAAGTTTTGTAGTTAACCTCTATCATGCTTTGGATGATGAGATAGCTTTTATGGGGCAGGAGGTTCCTTGTAAAATGGCCTTTATAAGTATCATTAATTCATTCTCTCATATCGCAAAAGATAGTTTCACTTTTACTAATCATCTTTTTTCAGTTGGAAAAAAATCTTTTGTAAGTCTTGAAAAAATAGAGTCCAATCTAAAAGAGGACAAAAACAAATACTATGTTCAACAAAAATATATTACAGACGAACAGTTAATAGATACCGGAAGTGTTATCATGGATATTGGTAGTAATACCATTACAACAAGAGCAATAAAACTAAATCCACTAGATATTGTTATTGTTATAGAAGAAGAAACTCAAAGTCTATTATTTGTACCTGCATTGTTTCTCTATGATAAACAGCATCAGAAAAACATGGAAGGACTGGCCAGTGCAATCAGAATTGGAATAAACATGCTGGCGATTGCATTAGCTGTAGAAACTCTTGGAACAAGTTTATTAGCTGCTGAAGGAGCCAACTCCATTACATTTTGGGGAATGTTAGTAGCTGTAGACGGGGCCATCGCTTTAGGAGATTTGGGAATTCAATTAGCCAAAGATAACCTAACGAAAGAATTTCTGGATATATGGGAGAAAATTTATAAAACAGCTGGTTATGCAACAGCTACAACAGCCGTAGTACAACAATTATACAAAATAGGGGGAAAAATATTAGCCGAAGAAACCAGAGCAGAAGTAAAGAATTTTGTAATGAGCTGCATGGTAAAAGTAATGCTTGAAAGAGAAATTTCTAACTTTACCAAAAATACATTTAAGATACTCCTGACAAACAAGGAATTAATAGATGCAACAAGAGGTCTTGTAAACGAAGCTAAATCGAAAGTGCTAAATAAATATGGCATGTTCCTTATAGAAGGACAGTTCAAGACTCAAAGAATTGTAAAAAATAAGGTTGTAGAAGAAGTTAATAACGAGATTGCTATAGTATATAAAGGTGAAATAATTACAAGAGCTCAAAAATCCGAGTTTTATAAAGAAGCAAACAAACTATTGAAGCACCTTAATAACCCAAAGGAATTCATTAAAGCGGCTGAAGAACTTCTTACATATGGTAAAATATATCCTACAACTAATTTAAAAGATTTACTTACTGAAGCAGAAGCTTATAATAAATATGGGGATTGGGGAAGAAGCCTCGTAGAAAAGGTGAATATAGATGCTGCCAAAATTCTTGCTACTTTCGATGCTGGTGTTATTTTCGAAAAAACAATGATAAGTGGTTTCATTTATGTAAAAAATGGAATAAGGTATATTTCAACTGAAACCAATTTTTTGAAAGCAGAAATAGGAAAAGGAAAAGGTGAAGTATATAAAAACTTCATTGATAATATCCACCCTACTCTTAAAGTAAGGTTAGAAAAGCATATTGCACGTTTAAAAATGAAAGGTGTTCCTGCTGAAGAAATTGATATATTAAGGGCTGGCGCAATGGGGTCTCACGGAGAGATCAGAGCATTAGATAGGCTGTTAACTACTATTGATCCTGAAGGAAAGCTGGGAGAAGCAGTCTTTCATGATATTATCGGATACAACAGATATTTAAGAATTGCCGATAAATTACAACCTCCATGTGTCCATTGTTATTATTTAACCTCAGGAATTAGATTCATGGGATTTTAATAACTTTGTTTAATACATTAAATCGAATAATCATGGCATTAAAAATAAAAGAAAGCGAGTTAACATGTAACCGTTTAGATGGCGGAGGAGTTCCTATATATTATCACAATGGCAGCCCTTTTACAGGTATTGTTTTACGGTACTATGACACTGGCGAGCTTTTTTGCGAAGAGGAATATAAAGATGGCTATCAGGAAGGATGGTTCAGATCTTATCATAAAAACGGTAAAAAATATACAGAATATAAAGCCCATAACAACGTAGAATACGATGGAACTTATAAAAAATGGGATGAAAATGGTAATTTGACGGCATCCTTCTAATAAAAATAGAATAGATAAAAAATAAAACACGACACGTTTTGTCGCATGAACCGCATATATTTGTCTTATAAAACTTTACCATGAACGCAGCGCTGCTGCACCCTAAAAATAGTGAAATGAAGAAAGATTTTTATCTGACAAGATATGCCTTAATTATTAAAAGATTGGAAAGTTCTCCGGCTACCTATTCTCAGTTGGAGGACTATCTTTTAAACTCTTTTGAATTCCAGGATGCCGGAATCAAGAGCTACTCTATCCGTACCTTGCAGAGAGATATTCGTGAGATTTCCGATCTTTTTAACCTTTCTATCCACAATAAGAAAAAAGGGGATAACCGCTATTATATCGAGAGCCGCCCCATCATGGAAGTGGATGAATACAACCAGAAGCTACTGGAATCTTTCCAGGTAAGCAATGCCCTGAATCTTCATCCGGATTTTTCTGATTTCATCTTTTTCGAAAGCAGAAAACCCACCGGAGTGGAACACTTTTATGATCTTTTCTTTGCCATCCGTAATAAGAGAGTGGTGACTTTTGAGCATTACAACTATAAGAATAAGCTGATGACCTCCAGGAAGGTACATCCATTGGCGTTGAAAGAGTCTAAAGACCGCTGGTACCTCATCGCCATCGATACCAAAGACAAGATTTTAAAATCATTTGGTCTTGACAGGATCAATTATCTGGATGTGGCAAAGAATCAGTTCAGAGAAAAATATAAATATAATTTCAGAGAGCATTTTAAAAATGCATTCGGGGTGATGAACCTGACTGAGCAAAAGCCTGAAAAAATCATTCTGAAATGCAGCCGCCATCAGGGAGAATATATCAAAAGTTTTCCGCTTCATCAGTCGCAGAAGGAGACCAAAGAAACACCGGAAGAGATCTATTTTGAGTTCTTCCTCCATCCTACTTACGACTTTATGCAGGAAATTTTGTCTTACGGAAAAGAAGTGACCGTCCTGGAACCGAAATGTTTAGTTGATGACATCCGCAACCATCTGCAGGAGTCTCTGAACCGCTATCTTGAGAGCTAAGTCATCATAGCTCAATCTCATATTTTTTGGTTATATTTACATAAATATACCCCTATTGAGAACTGTATTTATTTGTCTCAGCTGTTTTATTTCTTCCTTTTTCCTGTCACAGCAGAAAGAAGAATTTAAACTTGTAAAAAACTATTATAACCAGCATAGAAGTATGCTGAATAAAGAGTTTAAGAAAAAATTCGATGCAGAATCCAATGTTTTAAAGAAAGATGCTATAAAGGGCGATTTTCTTTTTTTCATGAAAAAAATGGACAGCATTGAAAATACAGCGCTGATAGGAGCTTTGCTAAGGGTAAGAAATCTTGAAGATCTTCAAAAAATCAAACAACCAAAGGACACTTTTTCTGAAAATTCTTTTCAGGTAGAAAAGGTGGCAGATTATCCCGGCGGACTTAATACCTTGAGACAGGAAGTGGCCGATCTATTATATATTGATGGGGTATATTCTGAAGAGAAAACGGTAAAGACCGATGTTGCCTTTATTGTGGAAAAAGACGGAAGTATCAGTAATGTGCATGCACAGGGCGATAATTTCACCTTCAACAGACAGGCCGAAATTGCCCTTTATTCTTTGGCTGAAAAATTCTCTCCGGCAACCTTCAAAGGGGATCCCACCGTATACCGTTTTAAAATTCCACTAACATTAACCTTGACTGAATAATGAAGAAATACTGCAGTTTTTTACTGCTTTTCACCCTTAATTTTTATTTTTCTCAACAAACAGATGGCCTTAGACTCATTAAAGAAAAATATGATGCAGAGGTTCAGACCATACACAATAATTATGAAGAAGCTGTAAAAAAAGTTTCAATTAAAAAACTTCCAAAGATTACACTGAAGAAAGACAGTCATATTGCTAGTTTAAAATTTAAGCGAAATACTGAATACCTGGAAGAAATGGACAGAATAAAAGCGGCTTATAAACCTTCCTTTTCTCAGTCTGGAACCGGTGATCAGAAAAATGAAACGGTAACTTCTCCTACCCACCCTAAAGGTCTTGAATTTTTTAAAAGTGAAATTGAAGATAATTTTTATACAGACATCATTTCCGGGACAGGAAGAATTGAATGCAAAGTCTATTTTGTTGTTGAAAAAGATGGAAGTATTCTTTCAGTAAAAGCCATAGGTAAAAACGAAGTTTTTAACAGACAGGCCGAGCTTGCGGTACTCCTTACTCCTGAAAAATGGAAGCCGGCCACAAAAAATAATCAACCGGAAGTTTCTTATATGAGTTTCCCCGTAGCAATAAATTTTGATTAAAATGTTTACTGACGAATATTATATGAAAATGGCCCTGCAGGAAGCAGAAGCCGCTTTAGAAAAAGATGAGGTACCTATCGGATGTGTAGTGGTTTCCAATAACCGTATTATTGCAAGAGCCCACAACCTTACCGAAACGCTCAATGACGTGACTGCCCATGCAGAAATGCAGGCCATAACCTCTGCTGCCAATTTTCTTGGTGGTAAATATTTAAAAGACTGTACCCTTTATGTAACGATTGAACCTTGTGTCATGTGTTCCGGTGCCCTGTCCTGGTCACAGATTTCAAAAGTAGTGATAGGAGCCAGAGACGAACAGAGGGGATTTATCAATAAGCATCTTTCCCTGCATCCGAAAACAGAGATTATCACGGGGATTATGGAAAATGAATGTTCTACCATCGTTAAAGACTTTTTTAAGAGCAAGAGGTAACTTTTCCAAGACTGTCAGAAAACCCTGAATATTTTCATAAGAAACATATAATCAATGGAATAATTAGTTATATTTGATAAAATCAAAACTAAAATACCATGAGAAAATTATCAAGAAAAGAAACCGCAAAAATTAATGGCGGAATCACTCCTGACCAATGTTTTTACACTGACAGTAATGGAGTAAAAAGAATCGGATGCAGACGCCTTCCTTTTCAGGATGCGAGTGGGAACTGGGTATATCCCATCATTAGCTGTGCGCCATGTGATACTGCGGAAGAGATTTAGAATTTATATTCATTCAGAAAATAACAAACCCGGAGAATACTGTACTATTCTCCGGGTTTGCTTTATTAAGTAATCGTCAGACTAATCTTTAAAGATAGAATACATCGCAAGATCAAAATATTCTTCATCTTTTTTGGCATGCTGCTTCAGGATCGCCTCCTGCTCCATTCCTATTTTTTCCATAATTTTACCTGAAGCTGGATTATGAAGGAAATGGGTTGCATAAATCTTGTTGAGCTCTAGTTCTTTAAAACCGAAATCTACAATAGCTCTTGCAGCTTCTGTAACGTAACCTTTATTCCAGTACGGGATTCCGATCCAATATCCTAGTTCCGCCTTATCATCATCTCTGTCATGAAGTCCTATGGCACCAATCAGTTCCTCTTCCTTATTTCGGATCCCGAAGGTATAGCCGGTCTTATTTTCAAAGGCTTCTTTAGACATTTTCACCCAGAACTGCGCATCATTTTCGGTATAGGGATAAGGAATATTAGAGGTAAGATCTGAATAAATTCTATGTTTAAGAAACTCTACAATAAAAGGAATATCCTTCTCTTCCAATTGAGAGAGGATCAATCTTTCGGTTTCTAATCTTGGAAATTCTTTTAATTCTTTCATTGGTTTACAGCAACTTTTTGAGACTAAGATATAAGCTTCCCTCAGATGTTCCGGATTATATTTTTATAAATCTTTTCCGAGGAAGTAAAGTCCTTTCAGGGTATGAAGTCTGTCCATCACATGAATCTTATCTGTGAGAGGCTTGTATACATGTGAAACACCGCCGGTAGCCACTACAAAACATTCATCATTTACCTCATCATTGATCCGGTTGATAAAACCTTCTACCATTCCCAGAAAGCCATATACCATACCACTCTGCATACAGATTACGGTATCAAGCCCCAATACTGATTTTGGTTTTTTCAGTTCAATATCCGGAAGCTGAGCAGTCTGGTTGATCAGAGAGTTGAGAGAAGTTACAATACCTGGAGCAATAATTACGCCCAGTGTCTCTCCTGTTTCTGCCACACAGCTTGCCGTAAGAGCCGTTCCGAAGTCTATGACAATTTTCTTTCTGTTTGGATATAAATTGTGTGCTGCTACAAGATTTGCATAAATATCTGTTCCCATCTGCTTGGATTTTGCCTGAACCCCGGAAGGAGTCGCCCGGTCAACAATCACAGGAGTAATACCATGAATTTTTTTGATCCCGGAACTCATTACTTTGGTAAGTTGAGGAACTACTGAGCCTATGATTACCTTATCAATATCTTTAGGTTCTATCTTATACGTCTGATAAAGCATCAGCATCTGTACATACAGTTCATCTGCTGTTCTGTAAGGTTTGGTATTGATCACCCACGAAATATCACAGTTATCACCATTAAAAAGACCAAATCTGATATTACTGTTTCCTACATTTATTACAATTGAATTCATTTATTTTCTTTTCAGTTGCTCAATTTCTAATTTTAAATCCTTGATTTGTTGTTCGTAAACTTCAATTAATTTTTTTGAAACTTCAGAATATTCATAATAAATATTCTCGTTATCAACAGCTTGATAACCAGTTCCATTCTCACGGATTTCTTGGTTAAAATTTTTTTGAGATTCTGTTTCTAAAAGTTCATTTAAGGGAGTTTCCAAAATTTTAGAAATATCCACCAATCTTTCTACCGTGAGCTTGGTTTCTCCTGTTTCTATCTTTCTATAGGCAGAAGTGCTTAGGTCGAGGTCGTGAGCCATATTCTCATAAGAAAAGCCCTTTCTAGTACGGATTTCAGCTATCTTTTTGGTGATTTTTTCCATAATAGTAAAAATAATTTTCGTAAAAGTAATAATTTTTCCGAAAAAGTGTATTACAGATTCATGGAAAAATTCTATCCTTGTAAAAACATTAATTCAACACAAAATGAAAAAAACTAATTTCCTGATGCTGTTAGCATTAACGATCTCTTTGATACATTGCCGGACAGAAGATCTTTCTGAAAAGGAAGCTGCTACCAACCATTCAAACACTCCCGGTCAATTCACTTCACGCAAAATATCCCCCTCTGAATTTCAAAAAGTCACAGGACTTAATGATCAGTTTGCCAAAAGTGAAAATCTTCTCTCTCAAAGAATTTCAACCGGAAAAAACATGATGGAAGGTGCAGTGATAGATTCTTCATTTGTTCTGGAGACCACAAATGGAGTAATAACCTCCTATACTTTTCCTGTTTACAGACAGAATCAGGGGAAATATTTTGAAAATCTTGTATTGCAAAAAAACAATGCTAAACAACAAAATTTCAGATCTTATTTATATAAGTATCAAAGAAAAAACATAACGGGGTATGATCCTCAAAATATCGAAATCTACGATCTCAATACTACTACCTCTAATACCTCCGGAAAGCTCTTATATATTCAAAATATATCTCAAAATGGCTGTTTACAAACAACAGTTAATTCCATAGATTGTGGTGAAGGTGGCCATCACACCAATGGAAGCTGGTGTCCAATATTGGCGATCAATATGCCATATAATACGGTAAACACCGTTTACACTTGCAATAGTAGTGGAGATCTGCCAGGAGGAAATAACTCCGGTGGTAATCCACCCCAAGGAGGCGGAGGTGGTGGCGGAGGTGGCATTCCCCCTATCATAACATCACCTATTATCAAATACCCAAAATGGGGAATATGCAGTGAAAAGACAGGTACACACGGAAATATTTTAGACCTCAATCCGAATCAGTTAGCTTTCATTAATGCTTCTGCCCAGAATGCTCTGCGAGGAGAAATGGCCGGTTTTTTAGTCAATAATGAAGCTTTCGCCTTCGATTGTAATGCTCCAAAAATTATCTCCCCGGATGTAAAATCGGTAGGATTATGGATCATAAATTATGCCATGACAAATCCTGAATTTATGAATTCAGAATTCATGAATAAATTTATCAACTCTGATATTCAGTTCCAACAATGGGCAATTAATTTTCTTAATCAAAATCAAGATGTTTCTTGGCCACAATTCGAAAGCTGGTTTCTAATCAAATCCGAAGGAAGTGATGGAGAAGTAATTGATAATATTGACGATATTCTTAATTCTTTACAATATCAAACAAAACAAATGCCTACATATTCTCAGTTTGTAAGCGCATTCCCTAAACTAGATTATCAGGGGTATCCAGGATATTTCAAACAGATGCCAGCCTCCCAAGTTTATCCATTGGTAGGTGGTAATCTTGAGAATCTATACAATAATGAAGGAAAAGACACTGGTCCATATAGAAATGCTTGTACAGTAAGGTGGTCTTTAGCAATGAATAATTCGGGAATACTAATTCCTAATAACAAATTGAGCCGGAGAGGAGCAGATGTAAATGGACAGCAAAGACATTATCTTTTAAAAGCTATATCTGCTGGAGATTTTATGCAAAAAACATTTGGAAATCCTACACATAAATTAGAGGGAGTTGATGCAAATGATCTTACAAAAGTGGCAAGTTTTTTGAAAGGAAAAACAGGAATTTACGTCATTGTTAACAATGATCAACGATCTAAAGATCAAGGCGGTCCCGGATATTCTGGCCACGTAGACTTAATCCAGAATGGACATATTCCTGGAGGGGCTAATGCATCTGATGTAATTGGGGGTATTAAATCTATTAGAATTTGGGAGTTCAAACCATAAAAAAATTATATGAAATTATTTTTTTCTTTTATTATTATATTTAGTTCTTTTCTTGGATATTCTCAAAAAATCACCAAAGTTAAAGAACTAAAGATCGGGAATTATAATTATGAATTGTATCAGCATTCTTTTTTCAACTATGAAAGAAACATTGATGGAACATCCTTTAATATAAAGCTGAAAAATAAAGAACAGTTATTAGGAACTGCTATAACGTATAGAAAAACAAATTCCTCTAAAAATTATGAACAAAAAGCAAGCAAAGAACTTCCTCCAGATATAAGATCTACATATAAGGATGGAATCATCCTAAGTGAGGGAAAAATTGATATTGATGAAAAAAATAAAATAATTACCGTTATAGAAAGTACTTTTATAAAAGATAATGGCTTCGAAAATGAACCAGACTCTGTAAAACGTATTTATAAACAAAAGAAAAATGGTTTTTTTGAAATTGTTTTTATTGCAGAATATAAAAATGGTATCGAAAAAATAATTTCAAAAAATAATTTCTAATGATAAGGCTGTTCATTATATTTCCAATTTTATTTTCAAGCTCTGTAAAATCTCAAGTAAAAAACTCAAGAGAAAGACAAGAAGCTATGAAAATAATAAAACAGGTTGACTCTTTATACTCAAAAAGAAATATTAATTTAAATCAATTTTTCACTGATTTTGTATTATGTAGCCTGTGCGAAATTGAAAACAAAAAAATTTGTTCAAAATAATGTAAAAGAGGTAGTAGGTTTTCTAAACTATAAAATGATTAAAAACGTTAAAATTCATTTTGTAAAGCAAGAGGAAGATTTTATCTTATCATATCAAACCGCACAACCAAATAAAAAAACTGGATTTGAAGGAGCCTAGCTTTAATTACTTTTAGAAAGAAAAAGAAAAATTAAAGATTACGGCTATTGAAACTATTCCATAAAATATTTCCCGGATGTAAAGTCGGTAGGATTGTGGATCATAAATTACGCAATGACGAATCCTGAATTCATGAATAAATTTATCAACTCTGATATTCAGTTTCAACAATGGGCAATCAATTTCTTTCTTCAAAACCCTAATACATCTTGGATACAGTTTCAAAACTGGTTTATGGGCACTTCAGAAGGAAAAGATGGAGAAGATTATGATGTATCATATTGGGATGATCCAAATCTAACATTTCCAGCTCAGAATCTACCAAGTTGGCAGAATTACTATGATGCTTTCCCACACCATCCAAACGGCTCTGGAATGACAGCAGATGAAGTATATGAACTAGTTGGAGGAGAAATAAATCAAAGACATCTTTCTACCAATATAAGTATTAGCAGATATTACCAAAATGCTTGTGCATTAAGAGTATCACGAGCATTAAATTATTCCGGTGTAAACATACCTGCTGTACCAGGTACAATAAAAGGAAAAGATGGTAAAAATTATTTTCTCGCAGCAAAAGCACTGAATACTTGGATGAGAAAAACATTTGGAATATCGCCTACAAACTCTAAACATCACAACTTTACAAAAGCTCAAGGAGGACTAAACGGTCAGAATTTCCCAAACTTATTATCTGGAATTAAAGGAATTTTTTCTATGGTATCCCCAAAAAACAGTTCATGGGCTTCTGGACACGCAGACTGTTTGCAATCTAATGGAACTTGTATAAATAATTGTCATTTTTTTGATGGAGATATTGAGTATATTGACGTTTGGGAATTAAATTAAAATTGAAACTATAATTAAAGCTATGAAAAGTATATTAATTTTATTTTTAAGTATAATGTCTATCAATTGCTTTTCGCAAAATATAAACTGTGAAACAACTGATTATGTAAAAAAACTAGAGGAAAAAGAATATTCAACATATAATTACATCAATGCAAGTTATAGCTATTCAAGACCTTTATTAATAGTAATTACTGATAATAAAACCTTTATGAAAATTCGTCCAAAAATTCCAATCTTATTTTCAATAAAACAGGAATATACCGATGTAAACCTATTAGGTATAAAGAATTTTAATAAAAATCTCATTTCCGAGACAGATAAAAAAATTATTGATATTTTCATCCAAAATATAGTAAAATATCGAACTGATAATAACCTACCTCTATATACAGAAGAAGAAATTCATCATTTTATTAGATATATTGAAAAAGAAAATGATATATGCAAGGTATTAGTTTGTAAAAAAACAAAAACATGATGCTGGAACTATTCAATTAAACTAAAAAAACTAAGCTATGAATAGATTTTGCCAACTTTTTATAATCATTAGTTTTCTATTAGGATGTCAAACAAAACAAGACAATCAAACTCTTGTTAATCAAACAATTGAGACATTTAAAAATGAACTACCTAGAAAAATAATATTTTATAGAGAAAAAATAACTCACATATCAATAATACCAAAAATTATACATTTTTAAGGACTCAAGACTTAATCAATAAGCAAGATGAAACATTTTATAGTTTAAATATCTTCGAACAAAAAAACCATATAAGCATCGATCTTTTAAATTATAAAACAGGGAAGAGATTATCCTGTAAATATGATAAAAAAGGAAATTTCATATCAAAAAGTATTATTGAAACAAAGCTTACTCCCTCTAAGCCATATTATATCTATTACGAAATTTTAAAAAGAAAATATCCCAATTATATGAATTGGAAATTATTTCCTATTCCTCAAGATAGTCTGAAATAATCAGCCTAGAAGATCACTAAAATAACAAAGAATGACTTTAAAGAGTTCCAAGGAAGAATTATTTCCTGAAAATAGATTACAACAAGAATATAGATTTTAATAAAAAATAAATATAAAAGAAAGTCTGTTTTTGGAAATATTAAAAGGTAATACTCCGTTAAGTTCATTAGGTTGTTAATTAATAAGATCATTATGAAGATATTAAACAACTTACTAAAGCTTGTTGCTATTATGTATATTTTTATTTTGTTTAAAAATATACTACAATTAATTTTTGGATATCTTTTTAGTACAGAAACGGATATTAAATTTTATAAAATTTATAATATACAAAGAACTGTTGTAAGCTTCCCAATTTTGTGACCATTCTAAATGATAGATTCTTTCATTTTTTGTTTATATTTTTTAGGGCTCATATTCCCTAATGCTTCGTGCGGTCTGTTATAATTGTA
>LAZY01000046.1 GCA_001013295.1 Chryseobacterium indologenes
GGCTTCGAAGAAGCCGCCCGATTCTATTTATTCTATTTTTCTTTAAAATCCTACCTGGAAACCAGCTTTAACTCCAAATTTGGATATATCCGGCCTATCAAGATAATTTCCTCTCCAGTTGAAATCTACTCTGAAAATTCTAAGATTCCCGATTCCTATATTTTCAATTCCAAATCCATATTCAAAATAAATCTGCTCGCTTGGAGCTGAATATTTGTAACCTTCTACATTGATGGCCTTAGAAGCATCACTTAATGTTCCATAAGCTCCTCTGATAAATGCTACTTCTCTAAGTTTTAGTTTCTTGATCAAAGGAATATAAGAAAGGATCTTTCCGTTGAAATGGTGTTCCAGATGAAGGGTCGTATAAGCATCTGCAACAAACTCATAATAATTAAGCTGAGAAAATGTATTAGGAGCTAAGCCATATGATAAATTGGCCGGAATGATATTCTGTAATGCCAATGGTACGGTATTGAAGTTCTTTCCTGCTTCAAAATTAACAACCATTTTTCCAAGATTTCCAATTAAAAACGGTTTGTAAAGCATGAACTGAAGCTTGTTATAATTGAAGTCAGCGTTGAAAAGTCCTTCTATCCCTCTGGTGTATCGTAAAACAATGGTTGGGGCAAGGTTTCTGGCCTGATAACGGTCGATTCCGGTTTGTGAGAACTTCGCTCCCGGTTTTGCAATTAAGCTGATGGTGACGTGAGAGTCATTGACTGTTTTTCTCAGGTTTCCATCCTGATAATACATCAGGTTGAATTTCTCAGGAATAGCGGATTTAATGCTCTGCATCACTCCGTCTACTCTTATCTGGAAGTTTTTCCACGGCTCGATGGCTGCGAAAACATTCGTTTGATTTACAGAACTTAAAGAGATATTTTCTCCTCTGGCAAAAAAGGTACTCGAAGAAAGAGAGCGGGAGGCTACTCCGTCTCCTGATGTAAGCTGTCCGCCAAGCTGAACAATGTCCCTGCTGGTTCCTGCTCCAATCATAAAGCGGTTCAGTCGGTTGAACATATATCTTGCTTCAACACCATATTTTACCTGATGATCTTTAAATCCGTATGCTGTATAAAACTGAACTCTCCAAGGGTCATTAAGGCCAAAGTATGATCTTGCCCCTAATCTTATTCTGTCTCCCTCCACTTCATTTCTTCCGTATATGGAGAAAATAGGGCCAATATCAACACCTTTAAAGGCATTATAATAACGGGAGCCAAGAGTTTCAAACAATTTTACCATTCTGTTGAATTTCGGAGTCTGCTGAAGCTGGTCAAGCATCTGGTAAACTCCCTGTTCCGCTTTTGACAGAGTATCAGGTCTGGCTTTTGTCCAATAAGCTTCATCCTTATCTGTAAATTTATCCTCATATTCTGCCTCTGTCCTTTTGAATACCTTAGGATCAAGAGGTTTATTGAACTGATAATCGGAGTAATCTACGGTCCTCTTCGCAATAATGCTTTTAGAGCCTTTCTTTTTTGAAAAAGGGCTCATTTCAAATTCCGTAACCAGCTTTTTAGGAAGAAAGGTTGTTTCGTCCGGATTGTCATATTCCAGCTGGGTATATACACTGTTGACAAAGTTGACATTGATTTTTTGGGTCGACTTCAAAGTAGCTCCTAAAACGGCATAAGTATCCGTATCAATATAAAGATTACCCTGGAAAGCAAGAACGTCTTTTCTTTTGGGCTGATACCTGATCTGAAAAGCTTTTTCGCCACGGATGGAAATGGTATCTACCAGGCTGTAATCATAGGTACTGAATCCATCTGTTCCCACAGGACTCTGGAAGCCTATGTCAAAATAATTGAGGGTGTTGTCGTAAATATTGATGTCACGGTAAAGATTTTTTGCAGAAACGGTAATCACCTGGTTGTCCTGAAATCCTGATGTTTTCTGAGCAATCAATGTTCTTTTACTGTTTTTATCCGGTCTGTTCTTTCCATAATTTTCATAAACGGCTTCATTCAGGAAGATAGGAAGTCCCAGTCTTCCGCTGGCTGTAGAATCTGCATAGCTGAAAATGAAATCCAGCTTATTGAAGATCTTTTTCTTCATGAATGCACTGTCCAGATTATTGAGGTCAAATTGGGTCTTTTCGTACTCTTTAAACGAGTACGTGTCGAATTTATCCAATCCGTTATTTCTTTTCTGAGCCCATACCTTTTGCATGATCGCATAAGCCGGGTTTTCTTTTTTGTTTTTGTATTTGGTTTTCCCTGCCTGCAGAACTACTTCCTGGATGTTGCTCACTTTAGCCTGGGAAAGCTGTACGAAAATATTTTCGGCAGTCTCAGGAGTAATTTCCAAGGTTTCGGTAGTATAGCTTTTTCTGGAAAATTTTAGTTGATGAATAATACTGTCTGACTGAACGCTAAAGCTTCCAGACGAGGTGGTAAGTGAAGGCTTAGTATTATTGTTGATAAAAATGTCAACTTTACTAAGTTCTTTATTGGTTTTTTCATCAACAATCTTACCGCTGACACGGTTTTGAGCGTAGGCAGAACCGGCAAGGATCAAGAGGAAAAATAAAAAATAGTGTTTTTTAGAGTTATTGTTTAACATCATTCGTTTCTTCAGGCAATTAGCACAAACAAAAAGTATGCAGTTTATTTAAAAAAAACATAAAAAAATAAAATATTTTTATTATTCAGAATAAAAGAGCAAATGTAACGAAAATAATACTACAGTTTATGAAATTTAAAGAGGAAATTTTGGTGCTTAAAATATAAGAATCAGTGAATTAAATATAAGATCAAAAGTCACCTTATTTATGAATTATTCAATGGTGTTTTCCTTGAAAATAAAACGAAAAGAAAATGTGAAAACTCTCATTTTCTTATAAATTTTTAAGCCTTAAACACAGATCAGGCTCAGTGTTTTATCGTATGATCAGAAACAAAAGAATAAATAAGGCAAACATCATAATAATTGCACCCTGGCGGTTGTAATTGAATAGATGAAGTCCGATTAAAACCTGTAAATCATCATTTATATCAGACTCAATAGAATTATCGATGTTTGAATATCGTATTCTGAAATTATTTCCATTCCGTATTTCCCATCTTGAGTTCCGTATATTAGTATATTGCCAGACAAATGAGCCTTTTTCGGTTTTTATAATGGCTTTATTTCCCCAAAAACGGTACTGAATGGTTCCGATTACTTGATTTTGACTGTTGAATATTTCAGCTTCCTTTTTTAGAAAACTTTTCTGCCTGAAAGAATATTTCTTATTGTTTATTTCTGAAGTAGCGTTTAAAGAAAAAATATGTCTGCGGATGATACCAATTGGTTTAGTGGCTAAGTATATTTTGTAAGTGTTTGAAAATGTGCTTTTTTTCCAATTATATCTTATTCCCATTTTAATTCTGTGTTGTGTTAAGGTATCATATTGAAAAGCTGTTTCACATATACTTCCTTAAGTGGTTTTTAGTCAATGACTAAGGTAATTAAAAATTTGAAATAAAAGATTGAAAGATAAAGATGGTTTGAATTATTGAGTTTTTATGAATGAAAATTAAGAGCTACATATTGGCCTTCAGTGTTTGAGAGTCTCTTCAAAAAAGGATTTTTTAAGCATAAAAAAAGACCTACATTTCTGTAAGTCTTTTTGCTCCTCCTGCTGGGCTCGAACCAGCGACCCTCTGATTAACAGTCAGATGCTCTAACCAACTGAGCTAAGGAGGAATGTCCTTTGTTTTAAGTGGTGCAAATATAGTAGGAATATCCGTACCAAGCAAGTTTTTATACCGTATTATTAGGCAAAAATAGCTATTGGGTTATTTTTCAATAAATTAAATTTACACAAAATGTGATTATCAAAGATGAAGATTATGAGTATGGGCATTTTTTGGTTACAAAGTCGAGTTATTATAGGAGTAAAAAAGAGTTTTTGTAGGAAAGATGATCAGTTTGATTGGAAGTGGCAATACTAATATTATGCTGGAATATAAAAGGCTGCTGTTTATTCTTTAAACACAACTAAAAAGACAAGGCCTACATTTCTGTAAGCCTTGTTTTTTTATTTCTTTAAATCTTTCATAATTTCCTGAATAGCCCTTTCCAGCTGAGGATCATTGTCCAGCTGTCGGTCTACGAAGGTATTTTTGACGTAGATGTCCGGTTTTACCCCGGTTTTCTCCAGATTCTGCCCGTCCAGGGTATAAGTTCCCCATGAAGGAAGTCTGTAATAAGACCCGTCTACAAGACTTTTTCCGGAAGTGAAGATAATCCATCGATATGTGTCCTGGCCAATAATTTTTCCTAATTTCAGAGCCTTGAAGCCTGCTGCAGTCATCTCAGCATCACTCAATGAAGCTTCGTTGATCAGGAGAACAATTGGCTTTCCAGAAGGAGCGAAGTTAGGCTGCGCAGTCATTTTTCCTTCACGGTATTTCCATTGTAGATAAGGCTTTTGGGAAAGGAAATTTAATACTTTGTCATGAACATTTCCGCCTGTATTATAACGTAAATCGAGAATAACGGCATCTTTCTGATTTTCCTGCTCCACCATATCCAGAAGGAAACGGTCCAGCTCATCAGTAGACATATTCTTCATATAAGAATAGGCAATACGGTTATTGCTCAGTTTGTTTACACGTTGACGGTTGTTGTAGATCCAGTCGTCATAAAGCAGGCCTTTCAATTCTGGGTTAGAGATAGGGTGTACTTTGGTAGTGATATTCTTTCCACTACGATTTAAGGTAAGAATAAGTTCATCCTGTTTTTTAGGAGTGGTGAAATACATTTCAATATTTTCACGGGAATCAATATTTTTTCCGTTGACTGCAATAAGCTGATCTCCTGGTTTAATGTCAACTCCGGAACGGAACGCCGGGGATTTCCTAACAATACTTTCTACGGTATAAGGTTCATCTTTTTTAAAGATAATTCCGGTTTCATTGGTAAAATAGCTCAGGTAAGTACTTTCTTCCTTTCCGGCTGATGAAAACCCGATATGAGAAGAATTAAGCTCCCCTAAAAGATCATTAAGGAGGATTCGAAGATCGTTTCTGTTATTGACATAAGGCAGATACTTGGCATACTGCTCTTTCTTTGCTTTCCAGTTGATTCCGTGGAATTTTTCGTCGTAGAAGTTTTCCTCCACACCTGTCCAGGCTTCATCATACATCTGGGTGAATTCAGATGCCAGATCCTTATTGAATGTATATTGAATATTTATTTTTTCCGGTTTGGTGGTTTCCAGGGCCATTTTGTAGATATTCCCTTCTATGATGGAGAAAACGTTCTTATCGACTTTGCTGATATTATAGGCGGCTTTATCAAAAACTTTTTCAGACTTGGCAGGTTCAAAATCAGCGAATACTTTTTTAAATAGCTGTTTTTTTCCATTATCCTGATTCGAATTGAAAAATAGAATTTCCTTCTTATCACTCGCAAAAACTACAGGATCATCCTGATAACCATATCGGTCTGTCACCAACTCAATTCTTTCCAGTGTGTTTTCCGGATTTACTTTCAGTTCTTTGATGACAGGTTCTTTCTTTTCCTCTTTCTTCTCCTTATTGTCTTCTTTTTTGTCTTTGCTGTCATTTTTATCTTTTTCAGCTTTGTCCGGCTTGGCTTCCTTTTTTTCTTCAACGAAAAGACTGTCAAATTTTTCAGATTTATAAGGTTCATCAAACCAATCCAGCGCCATGCGATAAATGTTGGATTTTTGTAAACCTAAAGGATAAGACGGATTGATCCGGTCGCTGGTAAAATAAATGTATTTGCCATTAGGAGACCAGTAAGGATCCTCTTCAGAAACTCCGGTATTGGTAAGGTTGATAGCCTGCCCTTTTTTAATATTATAAACGAAAATATCCAGTTCGAAATTCCTTTTTGCCGAGAATAATACATACTCGTTATTAGGCGAAAAAGAAGGTTTTGAATTTTGGAAAGCCCAGATTTCATCTTTTACGATCGTTGTGGAATTGAAGTTGGTCAAATCCATTAGTCTTACTTCATCACGACCACTTAAATATACCGCTTTTGTAAGATCACTATTGAGTGTGATGTTTCGGTTGTTGCGAAGGTCCTGGGTCAATTGTTTCAGCTGGCCTTTTCCGTCTGCAGAAATTGTAAACCAGTTTTGATACCCTTTGTAGGTCTGGCTGAAAATTAAGGTGCGGTTGTCTTTCAGCCATTTCACATCCATTACCCGTTCCTTTCCATCAGAAATCTGTTGGGTAAACTTCCCTTCAATATCCGAAACAAACAGTACACCGCGGCTTACAAAAGCCATTTTTTTTCCGTCAGGAGAAACATCATAATAAGAAATATTGTTTTCTACGCTGAAATTCTGTTCCTTTTCCAGTGTTTTATTCGTGTTGAGGCTGGTATTGAGGACTTTGGTGCTTTTGGAAGCTACATCATAAACATATAGCTGATAGTCCTTTTCAAATATTACCTTAGATCCGTTTGCGGCTACAAAAGGCTTTTTGATGGAAGTGTCAAATTGAGTTAAAGCTGTCTTTTTGCCGTTTTCTATTTTGTAAAGATTGTATTCATTATTATTTTCATCCGAAATAAAATAAATAGTCCCGTTTTTATCTATACTTGGGTTAAAATCTTTGCCCTCATAGTTGGTGTACTGCTTAAAGGCACTATTCTTTGGATTATAGCTTAAAATATCGGGATTGTTTTCTCCTTTGTAGCGTTTACGGTGTACCTGGTTGGCGCTTTCTGAAGAACTTGTGAAAAGATATTCTCCGGCTGGAGTTTCTACAAGGCCATTGGTGTTGTTAAAATAATTGTTGAAAAGCTTTTGTGGAGTTTTTCCTTCAATCGTCGTTTTAAAACTTCCGAAATTATTATTTCTGCTTGAGGTAAAATAAATGGTTTTACTGTCCCATCCCCAGCTTTCCATTTCATCTTTTCCGGTATGGAAGGTAAGCTGCTTGATCGTTCCCCCTTCTGTCGGCATTACATATACATCATAGTTTCCGTACTGATTGGAACTGAATGCAAGCCATTTCCCGTCAGGAGAAATACGGGGATTGATTTCTTCCCCATCCAGGGCTGTTATTCTTGAGGCATTTCCTCCATTAGAATCGGCTTTCCATAGATCTCCGTCATAAGCGAAATAAGCTGTTTTGCCGTCAGGACTCAGTGAAGGTGTTGATAGAAAATAAGACTTTTCTTGTGCTGATACCTGTATAATAGCAAAGACTGTCAATAATGAAATAATAGTTTTTTTCATGGATTAATTCGATATTTAAGCAATACTTTAAAGCTGGTTTGATTGCTTTTTAAGGTATAAGTTATATGTGAAGTGCTTAAAAAGACAATTTTTTTCTCTCATAAAGCGTTCTGTCATATAACTCAATAACGATTGCAAATATCTTGTTTTTAAGAGTATGGATTGGAAATTCTTTTAAAAATATAATTTAAAATATGTAGTTGTTTTATTTGATAATGAATATTGGGGTGCAGGGCATTTATAAAGCAATTAGCCTTTTTATTGTTATATTTGAACAAAACTAATTATTTCATGGAGAATTCTTTTAGAAGTCAATTCTATAAATCTGTTACAGACGAGTACAAACTTTATTATATATCCCCTTTCGTAGATGAAATTTCAAAGTTTCTTGAAAAGAACGGAAAAGACTATTGTAACGTTTTAGATTTTGGATGTGGCTATGGAGAGTTATCACATGTTTTTCGTCAATCTGGTTTTGAGGTTACAGGAATGGATATGGACGATGAAAGAATCAAAGAAGCCAAAATAAAGTACCCTAATATCGATTTTATGAGTTTCTGTTACAAGGATTCGCTTCCTTTTTCTTCAGATTCTTTTGATGTTATTTTCTCAAGTAGTGTTTTGCAGTACATTGATCATGAAGTTTTTTTTACGGAGTGTAAAAGAATTTTAAAAAAAGACGGGTGTGTTATTTTTATTGAGAATCTTAAAAATAACCCTATCACAAGAATAGGACGTGCTTATTTAAAGCTGAAAAAATTTAAATATCATTCATATCCCTGGAACCATCTTGATTTGAAAAGTATTGGGGAACTTAATAATTTTTTTCTTTTAGATACTGTTAAGACTTATCATATTTTCGGCCCACTATTGTATATTTCAGGTTTTAAGTTTTTTAAACCGGTTATAAAAAAAATAGATAAAGTATTAATGAGTATACGTTTTTTTGTGAGTGCTTCATGGTTAGTGTTAATTATAGGGAAGAAATGATAACAAAAAAATATTCAAAAATAAATCTTATAAATTTTTTTCCATTTGCCTATCATATATTAAAATCAAATAAAACTGAAGAACTTTTTTCATTTTTAATTTGGGAGCTGTCATGGATCTTTTTCAAAAAAAAAATGAAACAATTGGTGTTTTGTAATGAAAATGCAAAATTGAAATTGGATAATGGAATAGATGATTTGAATTTTATTTCTGATGATAGCTTTTATGAAAGTCCAATTGCTTTTAGTTTAGCTTATTTTGATAAAAATAATAAGGTATGGGGTGCAAGTGTAAATGAGCCTTCAAAATTATTTTTTAAAAATGAGTGTGGGAACATTGTGAAATGTTTTGAATTTGAGGCAATTATTGAAGGGATTTATATTGATCGGAAAGATAATATTTTCGTGTGCAGTGGGGGAGAGGTATTTAAATCTATTAATAGAGGAGTGAATTTTAAAAAAGTTCTGAACTTTTCTTCAAAAGAAAGTAGGTTTTTATTTGAAACGGTGACTGAAACAGAAAACAATCAGATATTGATTGGAGAGTATGCAAATGTTAAAAAGAATAATAACTGGATATTTGTTGGTTATATTTATCTGTCTGCTGATAACGGGGAAACCTGGGAAACGATTGACTTTTTAAAAAAGCATATTAATAAACATATTCATGTAGTTAAATGGGTTGAGCGATTAAAATGTTTAGTTCTTACAGAAGGAGATAATAAAAAGGGTACTTGGATCAATACGTCTGAAGTTCATTTATCTCAGACTAAGAATAAAAAAAATGGATGGTATAGGTTGAATACATTTCATATTCAAAAAGGTGGATATACCGGCTTTGTTGAAACAGAAGAGAATATATTATTGGGAACAGATTATTATCTGGGAACAAATTTTATTGTATCTACAAAGGATTTTAAGAAATTTACTTCACAGACGATTCCGGATCCATATCGAAAGTCCGCAGTTTTCCGGATGCTTTACCTGAAAAATCATATAATCTGGGCTAGTTTATATTGTCATATAAACCCTCATAGAAGTCTATTGATGTATTCGGAAGATTTTGGGAAAACCTGGAATAAGTTTTTAGAATATGACGGCTCTTTTATTAAGATAAGCATGATCAGTAATTCAGGAGGTAACTGTTTTTATATTCTCATCGAAGATTTGATTTTAAATAAATTTAGAACTTATGTTGTATCTTCTCTTGAAAATCAGAAATTGGATATAATTACTAATGTTGGTATTAAGAATAAATAGGTTTTAATTTAGGTGTACATGGCATATGCTTTGTCAAAGAAGGTGTTGTATTTTTGTCCAGCTTATCCAGTTTTTTTTAAAGTCTTATCTAAAAGCTTATCTCTATCATCTTTATAAAATAAATCCTGGAATAGCTTAAGTTTAATAAAAAAAGAGAAATATTTGTTACTATGAGGTTTTCTAATCCGAACACCATTCAGTACTTTATATAGAAATAAAAAAAGACCTACATTTCTGTAAGTCTTTTTTGCTCCTCCTGCTGGGCTCGAACCAGCGACCCTCTGATTAACAGTCAGATGCTCTAACCAACTGAGCTAAGGAGGAATGTCCTTTGTTTTAAGTGGTGCAAATATAGGACGAATATTTATACCCTACAAATATTTTTAGAAAAATTTTCAAAAAAATTATAGACTTCCTGTGATTGCTTTGAAAATATCGCTTCCGAAAATCAATAGCATTAAGCCTAGAAGGAAGATAACTCCCACCATCTGAGCGTTTTCCAATACTTTTTGAGGAACTGGTTTCCCTACGATCATTTCATACAAGGTAAACAAAACGTGGCCACCGTCAAGTCCCGGGATAGGAATAAGATTCAGGAATGCCAACCATACAGAGAACATTGCCGTAAAGCTCCAGAACATCGTCCAGTTAATAGAAACAGCCCCGCTTTTCGATTTTTCCACAGGCATATTCTTGATGATCGCAAGAGGACCACCTACCTTTTTGTATCCCTGTACTTTCTTGTTGAATACAAGTTTGAACTGTTTAATCTGATACGTTAAACTTTCTATACTTCTCGTAAATCCTCTGCCAATAGATTCAGCAAATGTAAAATGCTTTGTCGTTGCATATTTTTCCAGCTGCTTATAAGAACTGATTCCTAAAGTTCCTTCTTTAGAAACTTCAAGTTTGAGTGGTTGTATAGCTCCGGATCTTAAAACATCAACATCCAATGTTTTTCCTGCATTTTTTATTACAGTACCCTGTAGTTCGTCATAATAATTGATCTTCTGTCCGTTTACAGAAACTATCTGATCACCAACTTTTAGACCGGCAGCAGCTGTTTTAGGATTCACAATCGTATCAATTACGGCTGCATATCTTGGGGTAAGAAATGCTCTTGGGTTATCATCACGGAAGGCAAGTGCTTTTCCGTCATCGTTGGTATTGAAGGTTACTTCTTTACCGTTTCTTAAAACAGTGATCTGGTCACTTAGCAAAATATCCAGAGAAAGCTTATCTAAGCTGTTCTGAACCTTTCCGTCTACTTTTAAGATTTTATCACCATCCTCAAAGCCCATTGCTTTGGCAACCTGAGTATAGTGCATAGGGGCATCTACCTTTGAGGTATCAAATGAAGATTCCCCGTTGAAGTAAGAAAGACATCCGTAGATAATCCACGCCAGGAAAAAGTTTACTGTAACCCCACCTAGCATGATGATCAGTCTCTGCCATGCCGGTTTAGATCTGAACTCCCATGGCTCTGCAGGCTTTTTCATTTGGGCAGTGTCCATGCTTTCATCCACCATTCCGGCGATTTTTACATAACCTCCGAAAGGAAGCCACCCAATCCCGTATTTAGTTTGTGCCGGATATTTTCTCCAGTCATCTTCCGGAAGTTTTGATATATCGATAGGAACTTCTTCCTTTTTTCCGTTTACCTCTGTCACTTCAGTATCAGGCAGATTCTTAGAGAAGAACTTATACTTCCATTTTCCATTGATTTTCTTCATAGAGAAGATGGAGAAGTAAGGATCAAAAAACAGGAAGAACTTCTCTGCTCTGGTCTTGAACCATATTGCCGGTAAAAAGTGCCCAAGCTCATGAAGAACCACCAGTATAGAGATACTCAGAATGAACTGAAAGACTTTGATTGCTATTTCCATTAATAAATTTTAGATTTTAATTTGCAAAGGTAACAATTATCAAAACTATGCCAAATAAAAAAGCCTCTCTAAACGAGAAGCTTTGTCATATTTAAGACTGTCCCGTCCTAAAATAAGTTGACAACTAATCGACTTATTTATGAAACATCAAGAATTAAAAAGAGAAAAACGCACACAAAGAGACTACAGTATCGCCTTTAAATTACGAG
>LAZY01000047.1 GCA_001013295.1 Chryseobacterium indologenes
TGTTGTTGTTGTTGTTGTTGTTGTTGTTGTTGTTGTTGATTTCTGGAATTATACACATATCCCTGTATTGCATCATAAAATATTTTGGCTGCATTTCTGCTGTACAGTTTAAATTCTGCCTTTAAACTTTGTGTGAATATTTTCAGTTCGGAAGAGATCAGTCCGGTACTATGTTGTACAGAAGTAATCTGATGATGGAGAAATTCATTTTCAGATACTCCGCCAAAGAGCTTTTTATCAACAAAAACTACTCTCCTTTCCGTAGAAACCAAAATTCCCTCAAGATTATTGTACAGGTATTTTCCCTCAGCAATGGCAATGATTTTTTCATCTTTATCAAGCACATTGACAAGTTCACTTACTTCACCGTTTACAAAAATACTGAGTCTGGCATTTAAAGCTGCAATCTGATCCTTAATTTCATCAAGTCTACCTGTTGCTGTTGTTCCTGAGGTAAAGCTAAACTGAATGGAATGTGAAGTTTGGGTAACCACTCTAGGGGCAGAAACTTCAGGCTCAATCTGTTCCTCTTCTTCTTCCTCCATATTTTCTCTGAGCACAATATCCCTTATCTGTACCAAACTATAGTTGGCAAGATCAGATACCAGTTCTTTATTGATATTAGTTGCTTTATTCAGGCATTTATTGCACAAAGCGCCACCATCTGAGAGTTTATTTTCTCCTAAGAGAGTGTCCATTGATGTTAATGGCAATCCACATAGAGCACAATCCGTGTTCATTTTAATTGTTTATGTTTAAAAGTTTTTTCAAGTCGAAACAGGGGATAAAGTCTGTTCCTTCTTATGTTCAACCAAATTACAAATTTCGGATGTATTTAGGTTTCTTTCTTTTTCTGTATGTTCAGAATTTATCAAGCAGTCTTTGTTTCTGCTCTTTAAACTCTTCATTGGTCAGAATCCCTTTTTGCCAGAGCTCCCCCAGTTTTGCCAGCTGTTTAACAATATCATTACTTGTAGGCTGAGCATATTCGGTTTTCCATTGAGAAAGGTATTCGGTTGTACTTTTACAAAACGCCTGTGCATACAACATCCCATTGGTATCGAAAACAATACCTTTTCCTGATACAATAATCATTAGACTGTGATGGGGAACAGTATGCGGAAAACATTTTATCTCAGCAACCTCGTGGTAAGGAATTCCATTTTCAAACTGACTAAAAGCTGTAGTATTTGTAAAGATAATTCTCCGGTCAGTTGCCAGCAATAGTCCATAATCTTTCTCTCTGCTGCTGGCAATTGCACCAATAATTTTTTCATCAGGTTCAAGAATATATGGTAGATTAGCAGCTTCCTTTACAATCAAAAAAGGCTGTATCATCATACTTTTTGTAATGATCTCTTCTTTTATTTCCTCAAGTCTGAGCCGAGTAGATTTTTCTATCATTGCAATAAAGACGATTAGAGTTTATCTAAAAGTTTTTTCTTTTGTTCCGCAAATTCGGCGTCAGTCAACACGCCCATTTCTTTCAGTTTACCCAACTTCTCCAACTGTTCAAAAACATTTCCTGAAACTTCTTTATTGGCTGTACTGTATACATTCTCCTGAGCCAACCCCGGGATCGTTTGAGAAAACGCCTGCAACGGACTGGATTCCTGTTTCAAAGGTTCAGAATAACGGAAATTTCTGTTAATTTCTGTAAATGCCCTGCCATCATTTTTATTATGTAATTTAAATTCTGCGATACCTATATTGCTATTGATTTTCAAAATTGAATACAACAAATTTTCAGTATGATCAATAGAAAAAATGCTCTGAAGAGAAAATTCATTCTTTACTATTCCGCCTAAAAATTTCTTATCGATGAAAGCTACTCTTTTTTGAGTCGAAAAAATGATCCCTTCTCTTTTACTTTGAAGGTCTATTCCTTCTGCTATGGCTAAAATCTTCTCATCTCTATCCAGAATATTGGCCAATTCATTTACTTCTTCATTGGCTAAAACACTTAGTCTGGCATTCAGAGCAACGATCTGATCCTTGATTTCGTCCAGTCTGGTAGGAGCATCATATGCATAATTACTTCCACCTGAGTATTGTGCCTCACCTGGATTCTGGCTGGCATCAATCTTACTTTTAAGGATCATGCCTGTGATTTCAGCAAAATAAAACTGATCGAGATTATTGATAAGATCCTGATTGATACGGACCGCTTTCGTAAAGCATTCAGCACACAAATAACCGCCGTCAGCGAGCTTATTTTTTCCCACAAGCATATCTGTAGCCGTCAATGGCGTTCCGCATAATGCGCAAATCATATTCATTTGGTTTTTATGTTTAAAAGTTTGACGAATTTGGGCAGTATTACTACCCTGTTCTGTTTATATCGACCCCAAATTACAAATTCTGATCCGATTTTTCTGCTTAAAAATATTCAAATCTTATCATTTTTCAAAACGATTCTCTTTTGCTGTCATAATTTTAAAGTATTGAGTGTTCAATGACTGGAAAAAATATTAAAGCCTTACGGCTATTCTGTCGTGCACGTAAAACTTCATCCTGATATTTTGCATCATGACTGCACTCTCGGCTTTGTAAAGGAATGGCTGATGATCGTTTGTGAGGATGCATCTCTGAAAGGAATTCCGTGAACAGATCAAGAAGGAATTAATCAAAGTGGAATATGTTGATTTCTCGATCAGCAGAAGTTTTGGTGGATCTTTCCGATGCAGTACACAGTCGCTATTGAGAGTGTAGGGAAAACACTTTGGATAAAGTATGATTCTTTCTGCGTTGTGTTATCTTTATAACTTTTCCAGAAGCTTCTTTTTTTGCTCTGTAAACTCGTCATTGGTAAGCGCTCCGTTTTCTCTCAGTTTTCCGAGCTGTACTAACAATTCAAAAACAGAGGTATCAGAAATCTCTTCATTCTGGTCTGTTCCCTTAAGAAATTTGTTGACAGAGGTACAAAACTGCTGTGCAAGCTCTGGGTTTGACTTTTCCAATACAAAAACTTTTTCTTCGGTATTTATTTCAAGAACTTTCAGAAAATCTGAATAAGCTATGGACGTAATTTTTTCATGAGGGATCACTTCGATAAAATCTATTCCGATTCCTTTGAAAATAATACGGCTATCTGTAGAAAACAGAAGAACAGCAACTTCATCGTAAAGCCCGTCAATGATATGAATAAGCTTTTCTTCTTCCATCAGAATATCAGAAAGCTTCTCAATTTCTTCCGTAGCCCATGACAATAGATCCGGATTAATATATTTAATTTGATACTTGAGGTTTTGCATGGTTTGGAGATCAGAATTTTTTACAATTTACTAAACAATTTTGCTTTTTCCGCTGAAAATTCATCTTCTGTCAAAATTCCGTTCTGTCTGAGTTTTCCAAGCCGTTCTACCAAATCTAAAATTACCGAAACAGAATAATCCTGAGTATCAGCTTCCTTGGAAGAATTCTGTATGAAACCATTTACGGCATCACAAAAAGGTGCCATGTATTCGGGAGTATCGGTTTCAATTTTAATCGTTTTCTGGGAAATAGTAATCGTAATAACATTATCTGAAAGTGAAAAATCAATTGAACTGATGAGGTCAAGAGCTATCGTTTCTTTAAATGCAAATGTCAGATAATCTCCGGCATCAATGAAAATCAATCTTTTATCCGTTGAGATAAGGGTCCCGAATCCACGCTCGAAATGTTTCCCGAATATTCCGTGAATCAGCTTATCATCATTAATTGCTCGGAAAATCTTTCGTAATGTCGTTTCTGAATAATCAGATAGAGTTGAATTTGCTTTGAATAGCTTGGTCACAAATTCTCTAAACTCAACCTCTTTTTTGAGTAATGTTTTAACCTGATAGAGACTAAATTCATTAGAATTGGACGAGAAACCACTGTATATTTTGTTAGTGTCAGATTTACAATCGCCACAGATTTCTATATTATCCTGAAGCGTTACCTTACTCCAAAATGATACTTTACCTTCGCAAATAGGACAATTCATACTCATTTCTTATAGGTTTTAGAGACGTTCAAGTAATTTTGACTTCTGTTCAGCAAATTCTTCATCTGTGATGATTCCATTTTGCCTAAAGTTACCGAGCCTTTCCAAAATATCAAAAAGCGATGACTCATTAGTATTCTGGGAAGGCCTGGTTTCTCCTTGTCCTTTATTGTTGATCTGGTCTATCTGTTGTTTTATTTTGCTGCAAAATTTTTCAGGTTGATTCATAATGCCTGAAAAAAACAATGTAGTTTCCGGAGTTGTGATTTTTATCTGATTATTGATCGAAATAAAATCTGCTGAAGCAATTTCTTTATAATCAATAGATTCAGGAAGTTTTATCTGCGAGTTTGCCCCTACAAACATCAATCTTCTGTTCGTAGCAAGCAAAATACCCCGCTTATTCCCATACAATGCTCCGGCAGCATGCACCGTGCTTTCACCGTCAGCAAGAGCCGTGAATAACTTCGTAACCATAGCAGTGTCGGAAACCGTAAGATGATATGTTTTTGCTAGTTCACGCAAGAACCACTGAAACTGTGCTTCTTTCACCAACAGCTCCTGCACCTGAAACGAGGTATACCCTTTAAAATAAACAAGGTTCCCCAGATCCATATTCTTGAAAGCACTACGCACTTTTTCGCTACAGGGATCACATAGATAGGTGCTATCAGAGAGTTCTTCTGCCTTAGAAAAAAAACCGGTTTGCAGCGGCGTTAAACAACCGACACATTTCTCCATAATGAAACGATGTATTGACTTATACTTTTATCCTAAAAACTCTGCCAGAGAAACAGTCTTTTGCTCTCCTGCTTCAAGATTTTTAAAAGTAACGGTATTGTTTTTAATCTCGTCTTCGCCTAAGAAAACAAGGTTTTTAATGCCCTTCTTTTCTGCATAGGTAAACTGCTTGTTGATTTTTGCATTTTCAGGGTATAATTCTGCAGAAATTCCTTTTGCTCTCAGCTGCATGATCAGCTTTAAAGCTTCTGTAGTTTCTTCACCTCCAAAATTGGCAAATAGGTATTCTATCTGAGAAGTCGCCTCTTCTGGGAACAGGTTCAGTTCTTCCATTACCAGATAGATTCTATCCAGTCCGAATGAAATTCCGATTCCAGGGATATTTTTTACTCCAAACACTTCTGTAAGATTATCATATCTACCTCCGCCACCAATAGATCCCATGGCCACTTCATCCGCTTTCACTTCAAAAATAGCTCCGGTGTAATAGTCAAGTCCTCTTGCCAACGTAATATTGAAAACAAGATTCTGCATATCAACTCCCAGGTTCAGAGACTGTGTAAGAACAAATTCCAACTCTTCTACTCCTTTCAGACCGATTTCGTTACCTGCAAATTTTTCTTTCAGCTGAAGAAGGTTTTCTAATGCATCATCAGACTGGCTGAATAAGAAGTCCAGCTTATCGATAGATTCTTGAGAGATTTCTCTTTCCAGTAATTCTTTTACAACGCCATCTTTCCCGATCTTATCCAGTTTATCCAGCGCTACTGTAAAATCAATCAGCTTATCTGTAATTCCTGCATATTCTGCCAATCCGGAAAGGATCTTTCTGTTGTTCATATGAATGGTAACAGGAACTTTCAGGTCTGCAAAAGACTTCAGATATAGCTGAACCAAATCTACTTCCTGCAATAAGCTTTCACTTCCTACAACATCTGCATCACACTGATAAAATTCTCTGTATCTTCCTTTCTGAGGGCGGTCTGCTCTCCATACCGGCTGAATCTGAAAACGTTTGAACGGAAATGTCAATTTACCATGATTCATAGCCACAAATCTTGCAAAAGGTACGGTAAGGTCATAACGAAGGGCTTTATCTGTCAACTTATCTGAACTGAAAGGCTTCTCTAATGCTCTCTGAAAATGATCAAGCATTTCTGTTTTCTTATCATCCTTTGCTTCATTAATACTTGAATTCAGGATTTTAAAAATCAATCGATCTCCCTCTTCCCCGTATTTCCCTGTCAATGTAGAAAGATTTTCAAAGCTTGGGGTTTCCAATGGCTGAAATCCGAATAATTCAAAATTATTCTGTAAAATACCGATGATATATTTTCTTCTGGAAACTTCCTGTGCCGTAAAATCTCTCGTTCCTTTTGCTAAACTTGGCTTCATTTCTTGTATGTCATTTTGATAGATGCAAAAGTACGGAATTGCATGGACTTTACACAGCATAAAAAGCCAGGAAAGATTTCTTTTCCCAGCTTTTGTTGCCGGATAATCATTTATTAAAGCTGTTTACACTTTTTATTAAACCACCGAGGAGATACAAAAGCTTTAAACACTTTAGTTATTTAAGTTATTTACTTTGCGAATAAGAAGTACATTTTAGTTTTGTTGAAAATCAAAGATTTTCGGCTTTTGAGGACTTTGTTGTATGGAAGTTCCTTAAACTTTCTAAAGTCTACTAAAGTGTCAAAAAAATAAAACTTTTGTGACTTTTCTGGTTAAGTTTAAACAGATTTATTCTAAGAAATCAGACATTTTCAAGAATCTCAAGAATTTCTTCACCATAATTTTCAATTTTATGTTTTCCAAATCCTTTGATCTCTAGCAGCTCTTCTTTTCTGGCGGGTTTATACTTGGCGACAGACACCAGCTCTTTATTGCTTGCAATAAAATAGGTTGGCAGATTTTGCTCTCTCGCTTTTTCAGATCTCCAGAGCTTAAGGGCATCCAGAATTTTTTCTTCGTCAGGATTCAAAGCTTCATTTTCTGCAGAATATTTAATCAGTTTTGGCTCTTTCACTACTGTATTTTTCACTACTTTCTGGTTATCAAAATACAAGATCACAGACCAATATCTGTCTTCACTTACAAAAGCGGTTTCCACTTTTATGATTTCGTTGGTTTCCAGGAAGTCATCCAGCATTTTCTGATCTTTGTAAAGGAATTCTTCGGGAAGTCTTATTTTAAAAACTTTCACTTTCATCATTTGTATTTTTAGAATTATTTGCCTCCTAATAATAGGATCTCGTCTACACGAATTTCTGTGATATAGCGCTTTGCACCGTCTTTGTCATCGTACGATCTGTACGTAATTTTCCCTTCAATGGCGATTTCTTTTCCTTTCGAAACATATTTCTCGAAAATTTCGGCCGTTTTCCCGAATGCAATCAGATTGTGCCATTGGGTCTCTTCTACTTTCTCGCCTTTAGCATTGGTGTAATGATCGCTGGTAGCTAATGATACACTTGCTTTTAGATTTCCATTTTCGAAGTTTACCATTTCAACTTCTTTACCTGTGTAACCAATAAGTGTTACTTTGTTTCTTAGTGACATAACTTTTGTATTTTAAAGATTAATAATTCAGATAAGAGACGTTCACTGTTTTCTCAAATCTCTGTAGCAAAGTTGTGGATGCCACCACACAATAGTCGGTGATAAACTATTTAAATTCGTTTGTAGTCGTTTGTAAACGGATAATAAAATCGAATGAATAGGCTATAAAATGGCAGTAATAAGAATTAAAAGACGCTAAGTTTAACTTTAGAATTAAAAAATTTAACCACAAAAAAAACAATCTTAAAATATTTTTCATCGATCAAAAAACATTGAAAAATACCTCTACAACAAGAGATTTTTTTCTATTTAATTTAATTTTTTTTTGCAAATTTGTAAAAATGTCTGATATGCAAAAAGAAAAACTACGTACAGCAAGAAAGATGAAAGGCATCACTCAACAGCAAATGGCTGATGTGATCCCAACTGATGTTTCCAATTATAGCAGAAAAGAAAGTGGCGCTGTATCTATTACACAGACAGAATGGAACAAACTTGCCAAGTTTTTAGAGGTTCCTGTGGAAGAAATATACGAAGAAGATGAAGCTAAGATTATTATTGAAAATCCTGTTTTTAATGACAGTCCAGGTTCAAATGTTGGTAATAGTGGTTTTTCAGCCAATAATATGGGAAATATCACAAATGAATTAAGCATAGAAATTATAAAAACGATGCAGGAATATATTGGTTTGCTGAAAGAGGAAATCACTAGACTGAAAGAGAAACAATAAGGTGATGCTTTGAGATAGATGAAATTAAGATATACAAATCAGGATGAATTATTTTCTATCCTGATTTTTTTTGCCACGAATGCACGAATAAAAATAAAAAATTCGTGCATCCATGGTAATTTCAAAACCCTTTATTCATCAAGTTTATTTTAACTTATTATAAAAATATCATAAACATCAGCTTGTATAAAAATTTGTCGTAGAAATTATATAATTTAGTTCTCCCCCGATCAATTTCTAATTCATCAGATATGCAGAATCATTTTAAAACCATAGCAAAGACAGGCTTGCTTATTCTATGTTCATGTTTTCTACAGGCTCAAAAGACTTATGCAACTGTTCCTCCATCTCAATTTGATTTGAGTAAGTTTAATCTTCAGCTTCCTATTGAGAAAAATAATTCAATAACGATCATTAAAGGAGCGGATATTGCCCAGTTTTCTTCGGAAAATTTTTATTTCGCACCAGAGGATAGCAGCATACGTTTCTTTTGTTCATCAGACGGTAAAACCACCCAGGGATCGCATTATCCAAGAACTGAATTACGCGAAATCAATGAATGGCATTTTGATGGCCAACATAGCTTACAGGTAAAAATGGCTGTCTTGCAGCAACCTAGTAGCGGAAAAATCATCATTGGCCAGATACACGGGCATTCTAAGGGAACCGAGGCTTTGAAAATCTGGTGGAATAACGGCCAGGTTCAGGTAGGTTTCAAAAAGGAAGTCGATGATAAGGAGCAAAGGGTTACCCTTTTGAAAAATGTTCCTTTGGGGCAGACATTCGATTATAGTATTCGCCAGAACAACTCGGATGTTGAGGTGAAAATAGGGCCACAGACGACGACTTTTCATTTTGGAGACAGCTGGAAATCTGAATTGGTCTATTTTAAAGCAGGAAATTATTTACAGGACAACGGATCTCCGGTTAGCTCAGGGCTTACAGCCATTTATAACATCGAAGTATCGAAATAGCTTATATCAATCTGACCTCATTTATTACATCAATATTGCTAAAAAATGCCCAATATCCTTATTGAGCAATTTTACTTTATGATGGAATCCGGTAGATCTTATCTTTTTTCACACTCAATGATGCTCTTTGCTTCTGTACCGATCTGAACAAGTCTGTTGAAGTGTAAGCCGGATCTTTGTAAAAGAATTTTAAACTCATTCAACGTTCTTTCTCTTCCCGTAAGGCAAGCCAGCATCACAATATCCAGAAGTTTGGCAATATGAGGTTTATTGAGTGAATCATCCGGAATCACAGCGTCTATGATCAGCAGTTTTGCTCCTTTTGGCATTGCAGCGTAACAGTTTTCTAGAATCTGCACACATTCTTCATCACTCCAATCATGCATGATCCATTTCATGGTATACAGATCTGCTCCTTTCAAAATTTCTCCAAAAAAGTTTCCTGCAGCTACAGAGCATCTTTCTTTTAAATTTTCAGGAATAAGCTTCACCGTTTTTTCAAGGACATGTGCTTCATCAAAGATAATCCCGGAACTGTAAGGGCTGGCATTGAGAATGCTGTACATCATCGTCCCATTGCCACCTCCAATATCTACAATTTTTTTGTAGGGACTGAAATCGTAATTTTCAAGGATTCCCTGAAGCTCCATCCCAGACATTCCGGTCATTCCTTTTCCGAAATTCTCTCCTGCTTTGGGATTATTCTTATAAAATTGCCAAAGATCTATCCCATGAATATGTTCAAAAGGAATTTTCCCAGTCTGAGCTGCATATGTGAGATCTCCATAAGCAGGAAAATGCTCATTCATAATGGTAAGAACAAATTCTTTTGCAGTACCGGGCACATCGGTTTGTAATGCCGCTCCAAAATCATTCAATGCAAAAACTCTGTTTTCCAGCTCTTCAAAAATACCTGCACTGCTTAGTGCTCTCATGATTCGGTAAAGTGGCTCTTCCTGGGAGTTTGTTTCCGACGCCAAAATGGACACTGTTTTGGGACCATCTGCCAGTAGATCTGCAATACTCATTTCTGCTGCAGTTTTTATACAGCCAGTGATCCACAAACCACCTAGCATTTCAAATATTTTAAAAGTAAATTCGGGCTTAATGGGATGTTTTTTCATGTTTTTTTTGAAATGGTAATATAAAAGTGATTGTTTAACTTGTAGCCTAATAAGATAAGAACAAACCTAATCAGGATTGTTCTTATCTGGCATCTGCTAACTAAAAAAAAGCTTTATCAACAAAAAAAATTCTGATTCTCCGCAAACACACCTAATATTTTTAGTATATTAGCGCTCAAAAAGCAGGGATTATGAACATATTCAGTTTTACGGCTCATTTCGGTTCGGAGGAAGATTGTC
>LAZY01000048.1 GCA_001013295.1 Chryseobacterium indologenes
TTATAAAAGCTTCGGCGGCATCTTCGATGCCGCCGAAGCTTTTTTCTTATAAAATCAATTATGCTCTCAAAGCAGCAATTTCATCCCTCAGTTTCGCAGCTTTAATAAAGTCAAGATTTTTAGCTGCGGCTTCCATTTCTTTCTGCTTCTGCCCGATCATTTTTTCTATATCTTCGCTGGCGTAGCTGGCTTTGGTTTCGGCCACTTTTTGAAGAATTTCTTTTTGGGTATATTTTTCATCAGGAAAATCCTTGCTTCTTCCGACAAGGTTTTCAGAGATCTTTTTATTTAAAGCTTTTGGCTTAAGTCCGTGATCTTCATTGTACTGCATCTGTTTTGCACGGCGGTATTCCGTTTCGTCTAAGGTTGCCTGCATCGATTTTGTGATCTTGTCGGCGTACATGATGGCTTTTCCGTTGATGTTCCTTGCGGCCCGCCCTACAGTCTGGATCATAGATCGTCTGCTTCTCAGCATTCCCTCTTTATCAGCATCCAGAATGGCTACCAGGGAAACTTCAGGTAAGTCAAGTCCCTCTCTTAGTAAGTTAACTCCGATAAGTACATCAAAAAGTCCCAAACGGAGATCCTGCATGATCTGAATTCTCTCCAGCGTTTCAACATCGGAGTGGATATATCTCGTTCTGATTCCGAATTTTGTAAAATATTTGGCAAGTTCCTCCGCCATTTTTTTAGTTAAGGTCGTTACCAGAACCCTTTCATCCGCGTCAGACCTTTTCTGGATCTCTTCCATTAGGTCATCAATCTGGTTTAAGGTTGGCCTTACTTCAATAATCGGATCTAAAAGTCCTGTTGGGCGGATAATCTGTTCAATATAAGCCCCTCCCGTTTTTTCCAGCTCGTAATCTGCCGGAGTAGCGGAAACATAGACCACCTGATTCTGAATGGCTTCGAATTCTTCAAATTTCAAAGGTCGGTTATCCATTGCTGCAGGAAGTCTGAATCCATATTCTACCAGAGCTTCTTTTCTGCTTCTGTCACCTCCATACATGGCATGAACCTGTGGAACGGTTACGTGGCTTTCATCTATAACCATTAAGAAGTCCTTAGGGAAATAATCGATCAGACAGAAAGGTCTTGTTCCGGGAAGCCTGCCATCCAGATACCTGGAATAGTTCTCAATTCCTGAACAGTACCCCAATTCTTTGATCATTTCAAGATCCAGTTCCGTTCTTTCCTGAAGTCTTTTGGCTTCCAGAGGTTTTCCGATAGAACTGAAGAAATCTACCTGTTTTACCATATCATCCTGAATCTCTTTAATAGCTCCATTCAGGGTTTCCTTTGATGTTACAAAGAGATTGGCTGGGTATATCTGTATTTGGTCAAAATTGTCCTCTACATTTCCGGAAATAGGATCAAAGCTTTGAATCTTTTCAATTTCATCTCCAAAAAACTGAATTCTGATCGCATTATCTGTATAAGCAGGGAAAACATCAATAACATCTCCTTTTACACGAAACGTACCTCTCTGGAACTCGTTTAATGTTCTGGCATATAAAGCATTAACTAATGAATGAAGAAGTGCTGTTCTTGTCACTTTTTCACCAATAGCAATAGAAATTAATGATTTATGAAATTCCGTGGGATTTCCAATACCATAAATACAGGAAACAGAGGCTACAATAAGAACATCTCTTCTTCCTGAAAGTAGACTAGCTGTTGCAGAAAGACGTAATTTTTCAACTTCCTCATTGATGCTCAGATCCTTTTCAATATAAGTTCCTGTTGTTGCAATGTAGGCTTCAGGCTGATAGTAATCATAGTAACTTACAAAGTACTCTACTGCATTTTCCGGAAAGAATTCTTTGAACTCCATGAAAAGCTGTGCTGCCAGAGTTTTATTATGAGCCAGAACGAGAGTAGGCCTTTGAACGTTCTGCACAAGGTTGGCAACCGTAAAGGTCTTTCCGGAGCCTGTTACCCCAAGAAGAGTCTGGTATTTTTCCCCGATCTCGATTCCTGCAGTAAGTTTGTCAATAGCCTGAGGCTGGTCTCCGGTAGGTTTATATTCTGATTGAAGCTTAAAATCCATAGAAAGAATGTATACAACAAAAATACGAAAGAAATTATTAGGCAGGATAATGTTTCGGAGATGAATATTTTGATCTGTTTTGGCTATCCGGATGTTGAGAAGCCTGAGAGTAAGGTTTCCAGGAGATTTTTAAAGTATAATCAATGATTTTTATTTTGCCACTAATACGCGAATAAAGGATTCGTGTATTAGTGGCTATTAAAATATTCTCACTGATCAGACGGATTTTTATCAGAACCTGCTTAGTTTTAGAAATCAAAAAGCGCTAAAAAATTAGCGCTTTTAAATTTTATGGACGGGTAAAAGTCATCGTTGCCGGTACTTTTAAAACAGATGCGATTGCTTTTCCGGCTTTCATTGCGGGCTTCCATGTTGTTTCATCACTTATGGCTGTCACAGTTTTTAGGAATTCTTTGTTGAAAACTTCATTATCTCCTGAAGTGGTTACATTAGTTGCCTTTCCTGCCTCATCAATGTATATATAGGCCATAGATTTTATTGTTGCTCCTTTAAAATCACCAAGCGCTCCTACATCCATTCGCTTGCCTATTTGCTCTCTGAGACCTTTCAATCCGTCAGGATATTCTGCCTGTGTATAATCTTTATTCTGTTGTGTATTGATATTTGTGTTTTTACCTTCGTTGCTTTCTGTAGCTGTCTTCCTTGGAGATATTGTATCTGAAACGGCTTTTGTTGCCCCTTTTTTAAATCCCATTACCGTTGACGCTCTGTCTTTCTTGGTCTTTTCAAAATAAGAATGAGTCATTAAGCTTACCTGATAAGGCTGTGGATTTTTTGCCGTTCTGGCATTCTGTCCTACTTTACTGATACTCACCTTTGAAAAGTCTGAGGTTTTGTAGTTTTTTAAATCACTGTTTTCAATCTTTTTGGAGTCAATCCAAATTGCATAATCTTTCTTATTCAGGAATGACTGCATTTCACTTTCTGTAAGCGTTCTTCTTTTGAATTCAGGAGCTGCAAAGAAAATAATTTTCTGTTCATTTCTCTGGGCGTCGGTAAGCTGTGGATAAAGTTCTTCCAACCTTTTTTTATCGCTCTCAGAGACGGTCTTTGAAAACTCAGCATATTTTCCATGATCCAAAAGGGCTGCGTATTTGGATAAAATATCTTTGAATTCTTTGTAAGAATCCTGGCTCGTTATTGCAGTAAAGTTCTGGGTTATATGGTCAGAAACACTTTCATTGGTAAGGTTTCCGGCATACGTTCTTTCCGAGAATAAAGCAGCAGCAGTAATAAGAACAGCTACCCCTGTTGTTTTTTTCAGAAAACTGAATTTTGATTTTTTTGCTTTCATCATAATAAATCTTTTTTTGGTGTTATTAAAATTAAATGAGTGGGTAAGGCTTGGATTCTGATGGCTCAGAATTTCATTAAGAATTAAATTCTGGTATTCTTTAACACCGATCTTCTTACTTAATACCGATTCGTCTGCTAAAAATTCATGGTTGCCAATAATGGCTTTCTTATAAAGGAAAATAACAGGATTAAACCATGTGAAAACCTTGAAAAGATCTGCAATAATGAGATCAATGCTGTGCTTTTGATCAAGATGGCTTTTCTCATGAAGGAATATTCCCGGATCAATGGTGTTATCTTTTTGTATGTAGTTTTTACCCATATAAATGGTATTCCAAAAACTGAATGGAGGCAGATCTTCTTTTGTCAATACAATATTGTAGCTCTGATAAATGCGTTTTTCGCCTTTTATTCTTTTTATTTTAAAAATAGCTAAAGTGCTTTTAATCAGTAAAAAAAATGTAGCTAAAGCGTAGAAGGCCCATATGATATTCATCCAGTTGAAACTTTCATGATCAGGCTGGATTAAAATCATCTGCTGGGCTGCTTCTTCAATAACCAGTTGTGGTTTCGTTTCCACTTCAGGAGCCTGTACTGTGATGGTAATAAAGGGAATCACATACGAGAGGACTAATGAGCATAATAAATAAAATCGATTGAACCTGTACATCTTCTCCTTTTCCAAAAAAAGATAGTAGACTGCAATGAAAATGGAAGAGCACAGAATTATTTTCAGGATAACAGTAAACATGGCTAGTCTTTTATCTGTTCATCTATAATATCACGGAGTTCTTTCAGTTGCTTCTGGCTGAGTTTGGCATTGGACGTAAAAAAAGAGGCAAACTGCGAAACAGAGCTATTGAAAAAACGGTCAATCATGGAAGTCATTTCTTCCTTGAAATATTCCCCTTTTTCTATTTTTGGATAGTATTCACGGGAATTTCCATACAGTTTATACCCTACCAGCTCCTTATTCTGCATTCTTTTCAGTAAGGTTGCAATTGTTGTTGCAGCAGGTTTAGGTTCCGGATAAGCGTCCAGAATGTCTTTCATGAAGATCCTTTTCCTTTCCCAGAGGATGTCCATCAGAACTTTTTCAGAATCAGTTAGTTTTATCTCTTTCATTCTACAGTGTTGTAATTTGTTCTACAAATGTAGAATAAAAATTCAAACACACAAACTTTATGGCATTATTTTTCCATTCTTTTTTAATCACTAAATCGTAATATTATGAAAATCAATCAATTTTGTATTCCTGCTCTAAGCCTTTTTCTTACTCTTTCATCCTGTAAGAAGAATCCGGTGAATGCGCAACAGGTTGGACGTGAAGGGAGTGTTGAAACCGAAAAACCCAACACTGAATACCAACCTGCATTCAAAGGGCAGACAAGAATTAAAGCAGTGAAAACAACTGCTGCTTACAATGTTGAGATCCTGAATAAAGATCTTGGAAGGCCTTGGGGGATTATTAATTTACCGGACGGAAGATTTCTTATTACAGATAAAAGAGGCTCTATGAATGTTGTTTCAAAAGATGGAAAACAGATCTCGAAAGTGGATGGATTTCCGAAAGTAGATTCAAAAGGGCAGGGAGGTATGCTTGATGTCGCTTTAGATCCTTATTTTAATAGCAATACTACGATCTACTTCAGTTTTTCAGAGCCTTTTGGAAAGGGAAATCTAACCTCAGTAGCGAAAGGAAAGCTGTCTCCGGACCTTAAACGGATTTCTGAAGTGAAAGTAATCTTCAGAGCAGAGCCTTCTTATGATGGAGATAAACATTACGGAAGCCGATTGGCTTTTGATAAAGACGGAAACTTATTTGTAAGTACCGGAGAAAGATCAGATAAGGTTACCAGAGTTTATGCTCAGAAAACCGATAATTATCTTGGGAAAATTTTAAAGATCACAAAAGAGGGTAAGCCTGCTCCGGGAAACCCTTTTATCGGGAAATCCGGATATAAACCTGAAATATATGCTTATGGTGTCCGAAATCCACAAGGAATGGCAATAGATTCCAATGGAAATCTATGGGACGTGGAAATGGGACCCAGAGGCGGAGATGAGATCAATCTTATCCAACCCGGAAAAAACTACGGTTGGGGAGATGTTACCTATGGAATTGAATATTCCGGGGATAAAGTAGGTCAGGGAATTACCCAAAAGAAAGGTACTGAACAGCCGGTTTATTATTGGGATCCTTCCATTTCTCCCAGTGGAATTACGTTTTATACCGGAAATATGGATGAATGGAAAGGAAATCTCTTCATCGGATGCCTGAGTGGTGAGCATATTGCCAGAATCGTTACGAAAGATAATAAAGTGGTAGGAGAAGAACGTCTTCTGGCAGATCAGAAAGAACGGTTCCGGGATGTGCTGAATGGGATGGATGGAAATTTATATGCGGTAACAGACAGCGGTAAACTGTACAGAATTTCAAAGAAATAAAAAAGCTTCTGAAAATGTTCAGAAGCTTTGTAAGGGAGTGGGAAGTTATACAAAGTCCGGTCGGGTGATCGGGCGATACTAATTTCCTGCTTTCTAAAATTTAAAATTCAATCTTGCAAAGACTTGTCTTCCTGCAAATCCCATCTGTACAGGGTCGAATATTCCTCCTGATTCTGTATTTCCTGTAGTCACTTGGGTTGTCTGCAGTGTTGGGTATCTGTTGAATAGGTTTTTACTTCCCAATGTCAGGTTGATATTCTTTGAAAATTCATATCCAAAGGAAAGATCTGTGGTTACTTTCGGGTTGTAAACCTGTTCTGCATTATCGTAGCCGATCAGGGTTACCTTATCAAACCTTACCAACTGTAGGTTGGCATTGAATCTGTTGAGCTTATAGTTGAGGTTTAAATTAACTTTTGTTTTAGGCGCAGAAGCCAGAATAAAACCTCTTTCTCTCGGGCTCAGATAGATGTCTTCTTTTCCTTTCAGGCGGTCTGAAGTATTCACATTCGTGATCTCCATATCATTATAATTCCCTGCCAAAGTAGCAGTCAGCTTTCCCGAACCAATACTTTCATTATAGCTTAATATAACATCAACACCTTTGGTACGGGTATCAATGGCATTGGAGAAAAACTGAACCTGGTCAATGTATGGATAATCGGTCTGAACATCTGTAGGAAGATCGTCTCTTGAGAAATTTCCTGTAAGCACAATTCTGTTTTTTACACTGATGTAGTAACCGTCAACCGTTGCGGTGAACTTACCTGTGTTAAAAGTAAATCCTGCACTTCCATTCACCGAAGTTTCCTGTTTCAGCTGAGCAATTCCGACTCTGTTGGCAAGATCGCTGTCGTTAGAAGCCAACTGAATCGTAACCAGCTTTCCACCCTGAAAATTGGTAAACTGCTGACCATAATATTTCTGAGCCAGAGAAGGTGCTCTGAACCCTGTAGAAACTGATCCGCGGAATGCAAATTGCGGTGTAATGGCATATCTTGTGGCAAACTTACCATTCATAGTACTTCCGAAATCATTATAATTTTCAAACCTTCCCGCAATACTGATCATCCAGTTTTTTGTAATATCCAGTTCAGTATCTACATAGGCGGCAAAATTATTTCTGCTTTTACCAATATTGGTTGAATATCCAGGGAATCCCTGGGAACCGCCGGGTCTTACTGCTCCGCTCAGAGGATTGGTCACTAATAAACTTTCAGGCGTATCACGGTTTACAATATTTCCATTTGTATCATACATGGCATAGGAAGCTTCTTCTCCCTTGATGATATTGAATTTTTCATAACGGAATTCAGATCCGAAAGCAATGTTTAACCCTTCCAGAACTTTAAATTGTTTGGTCGCATTAAAACCGGTTGTATTTTGCAGCAATGAATGTCCTCCGGCATCGAAACTTGTAGGAGACTTCACTCCCAATGTTGCATTGATCGTATTGGTAATATCATAGGTAAACCTGTTATTTCCGAATGCATTATAAACATCAACGTCCCAGTCTGCTACTTTGAATCTCAATCCGTTATCAAAAGTGAAATCTGTAATGCTGGTATCTTCGATCGGATTGAATCCTGTAGGGTAAACCTCAGGAATGTTTCCATCTGCGTCTGCAGTTCTCGTCCAGGCATACGCTTTTGTATTTCTGTGAGAAAACCCCTGACGGGAATAGAATTTCAGCCCGTCAGATAAAGGCAGTTCAATATTTCCGAAAAAATAAATATTCTGAGCCTTTGCATCTCCGAAGCGTTGTCTGGGAGCAGGTGAAGGATCATTATAAATGGCAGGATTTGCATTCCGGATGGCATAATCTTTATTGATGAACTCTGCGGTGAAATTTCCGAATCCGCCTTTCGATCCTATTTTGGTTCCTAAATTTCCACTGAAATCAAAGGTGGTTCCATCGATTTTATGGTCAGATACAATATCATTATTTCCAGGGCTTTTAAAAAGATTTGCCCCTGAGAAAATATTTCCTTCGAAGCCATGATCACGATCATTCAGAATAACATTGATTACTCCTGCTATGGCATCTGATCCATACTGAGCTGAAGCCCCGTCACGAAGTACCTCAACTCTCTTGATAGCGCCGATAGGAATGGTATTCATGTCATAGCCGGTATTTCCTCTTCCCTTAGTTCCGAAAAGATTGATCAGTGAAGACTGGTGGTATCTTTTTCCATTGAGTAAAAGTAACGTCTGGTCCGGTCCCAGTCCTCTCAGAGTCGCAGGATCTACTGCATCAGCACCATCTGATCCGGATTGTTTGTTTGAGTTGAAAGAAGGGGCTGCAAACTGCAGCAGCTGGTTTACTTCTACCTGGCCGGTAGCCTGGCTTACCTGCTTAATGTCGATGATGTCGATGGGAACAGGAGTATTGGTAACCGTTCTTTTTTTATTCCGGCTTCCGGTGATGGCAACCTCATCTATTTTTGACTCCTTTACAAGAGTATCCTTTATCTGCTGGGCATGAGATAAGGAGCAGGCACCAAGAAATATGATGCAGATGTACTTTCTCTTCATATTGATAATTTTGAGTAGTGATTTACTCAAAATTATCAATATTTATTTTTAAATCAACAGTAAAATCAATTATTTATTATGAATGTCTTGATTTGTTGTTGAATATTGCAATTCAAAGAAAAATAATAATCAATTATCATTATTTAATGAAAAATTTTAATGTTAAAAGCTTGTAATGATTCTGTTAATTCCTTCTTCCAATATTTCCTGTGAAGTGGAGAAACAAATTCTGATGTGTCCTTCTGCTCCTTTCCCAAACCATCTTTCCGAGCCAGGAACAATAGCTACTTTACCTTGCTGCAGGACATGTTGTGCAAATTCATCACTGGACATTCCGTTTTTGATTTTCGGAAACAGGACGAAAGTAGCTTCCGGAAGGCTTGGTTGCACCACCCCAGAATTATTAAGCAGTTTGTAGGCAAGGTCCCTGTTATTCTGAAGATGGTTCAAAAATTCTTTATACCATGGTTTGGCTTTTTCCAGGGCAACACTTCCGGCAATCTGCGATAAGGTAGAAACACCTTCTATCGTAGAATTGAAATTGGATTTCTCAGTGAAATCTTCAAGAATCTCCTGATCATTGCATAAAACAGCACCAATCCTTAATCCTGCAATTCCAAATGATTTTGAAAATCCATACACCGTAAAACTTTTTTTCTTGGCTTCTTCCGAAACCGAGGAATAGGTGTAAAATTCCTTCTGATCATAAATAATATCACTCCAGATCTCATCGCTCATTACCCATAGATCATGGGCCGCTGCAATTTCAGATACCTTTTTTAATGTTTCCTTAGAATATACTTTTCCAAGAGGATTGTGAGGGTTGCATATACTGATAAGTTTAGTTCTGGGATTGATGGCGGAAACCATTTTTTCAAAATCTATTTCTCCGGTGATGGTATCAACCGGGCATAAAACAACTTTCCCACCGGCGGTCTCCACCGATTTTTTGAACAGGAAATCTACAGGATCCAGAATGATGGCTTCATCTCCAGGATTTAAAACATAAGAAGCAATCAGAAACATTCCCTGGGCAGCACTATTAACAGCCAGTACATGTTCCGGAGAGAAACTGCCGTGCTTTTCTGTATTAAAATGTTCTGCAACACTCTTCTTAAACTCAGGAAGTCCTGAAAACGGGCCATAGCTGAGGTAACCATCTTTAATATAGTCAATGATGCCCTGTTCAATTTCAGGGGCTGTTCTGAAATCCGGATCCGCTGCCGTCAAAGGAATGATTCCATCTTCAAGGGTTGCCCATCTTCCATTGTAGGCTTTTCTTTTTAATGCTTCAAAGTTGATATCGTTATTGGTGAACATGCTTTATTTATAAGATATGGGTAAAATATTTTCGGTATACTGGTTGAGAGGAAGCAGAAACTGATTCAGTAAAATTCTTCCGTTTTTGATATGGACTTCTATTTCCTGTTTTCTTTCTGCCTCATATTGGCTGAAAGCTTTTGTTATATTATCCTCTTCAACTAAATGTTTAGTCAGAACGAATGAGTCTTTGAGGGCAGAAGTTACTCCCTGGCTGGTAAAAGGGATCAGAGGATGGGCTGCATCTCCGATAAAAACGATATTATCCTTATAAAAAGGGTTCAGTTCTTCCAATTCATAAACACACCATACATGAACATTTTCATAATCCGAATTTTGAATAATCGAAGGAACCAAAGGATGCCATTCATCAAAAACCTCAAGCATGTATTTTCTCAAAGTATCGGTGGAGCATTCGTTGATCCTGTATTTTTCATTGTCAAACTGTGAATACCAGAGAACGGTATCTTCAGAAAGCTTAAGAATTCCGAAGGTAAGACCGCCTTCCTCATGATGAAACTTTATAAAATCATTTTCTACAGAGTCTGCAATTGCTTTATTTTTGATGATGTTCACTACTTCATTTTCTCTTACCAGTTTCATTTTCTCTTCGGGAAAAAGATTCTTCCTGATACGGCTTTTAGAGCCGTCTGAGATAATGGCAATATCTGCATCAATATAGGTTCCGTCAGATTTCTTCAGCTTTCCTTTTTTCTGATCACAAGGAACGATTGTTTCTTCATAGGTTATTTTTTCAGGAGCGATATTCCGGGCCAAGAGATTGATCAGTGCATGCCTTGAAATGGTAAAAACATTGTTGAGGTCCTTTTCTGCAAGTACATTTCCCGTGTGAGAATATTGAATGTATTTTTTCAGAAAATTTCCATGTTTAAAGAGCAGCGAACGGTCTATGATCTGAGAAAGGTACTCAATGCCTTCCTGAGGAATGAGAAAACCATGGCCTGCCAGGTCTTCTTTCTTTCTTCGCTCATAGATGTGGTAATCAATCCTGTGTTTTTCTAAGTAATTCGCCATGCTCAAGCCGGAAATACCGGCGCCCACGACAGCAATTTTGTTCATTTTCGGAATAACGGATTTTTCAGGTTAGTGTTTAAATGTCTTTTTGAAACTGTTCATTAAGTCGCACAAAATTAAATTAAAAACATTCATTATTTTTAAAAAATAAATTAATTTGATTTTGATTTTTTGAAAATTTGAATGAAAAGCATAAGACTAATAGCGTTTTAAAGGATTGAATTTCTGATGAATAAATCTTATAATGCCACGAATGCACGAATTCTTTTTCTATTCATGCATTTGTGGCTAAAAATATCCTTTGTGTTGTACTCACATATCAATTTAGTACAATAAAAAAACCGGAAAAATTTCCGGTTTTATATTTATGCTTTTTCAAGCTGAACAGTAAAGTGTCTTAATATTTCAGGTTCCCAGGTAATTTTATACCCTTTCGCCACTTCTTCACGTCTTTCGTATACGTTTTTGATGGCTGCGGCAATATAATCCATGTGATTATTGGTATACGTTCTTCTCGGAATGGCCAGACGTACCAGTTCCAGTTTAGGGTAACGGTTTTCTCTGGTTGCAGGATCTCTGTCTGCCAGTAAAGTTCCGATTTCTACAGTTCTGATTCCTGCTTCTTTATAAATTTCAAGACCTAAAGTCTGAGCCGGGTATTCTTCACGGGAAACATTCGGAAGGAAATTTAAAGAATCAATGAAAACAGCGTGTCCTCCGATAGGTTTCTGAACCGGAATTCCATATTCGATCAGCTTATTTCCAAGATACTCCACCTGAGAAATTCTGCTTTCCAGATAGGCGAACTCAGTTGCTTCATTAAGACCTACTGCCAATGCAGCCATATCTCTTCCTGCCATTCCTCCATAAGTAATGAACCCTTCATAGATGATCGTGAAGTTGGAGGCTTTTCTGAATACTTCTTCGTTATTTAAAGCAATAAATCCACCAATATTTACCAGACCGTCCTTTTTGGAGCTCATGGTCATTCCGTCTCCATAAGAGAAGATCTCTTTGCAGATTTCTTTGATGCTTCTGTTTTCCTGTCCTGCCTCTCTTTTTTTGATGAAATAAGCGTTCTCTGCGAATCTCGCTGAGTCGAAGAATACAGGGATCCCGTATTGATCGGAAAGTGCTTTTACCGCCTTCATGTTTTCCAGAGAAACAGGCTGTCCTCCTGAAGAGTTACAGGTAATTGTAATTAAACAGAAAGGAATGTTTTCTTTAGGGTGGCTTTTATAAACTTCTTCCAGTTTTTCAAGGTTGATGTTTCCCTTGAAAGGATGAAGATCATTGATGTCAAAAGCTTCATCTATCGTACAGTCGATTGCATGAGCTTTTCTGAATTCAATATGTCCTTTTGTGGTGTCAAAATGAGAGTTTCCGGGAACTACATCTCCCTCTTTTACCAATACAGAAAACAGTACATTTTCTGCAGCTCTTCCCTGGTGGGTAGGTAATAAGTATTTGAATCCGGTAATGCTTTCAACCGTGTTTTGTAACTGTTCAAAAGAACGGGATCCGGCATAGCTTTCATCTCCGGTCATCAATGCTGCCCATTGTTTGTCAGACATTGCTCCGGTTCCTGAATCTGTAAGAAGATCAATGTAGACCTGTGAAGATTTTAAGTTGAAAAGATTATAATTAGCTTCTTTCAGCCATTGCTCTCTTTCTTCTTTTGTAGATTGATAGATCTCTTCCACCATTTTGATGCGGAAGGGTTCTGCGTACGGTAAATTCATGAGTTAAAATATGTTTTTAAATTGTTTTGTAAAGAAAAATGGGTTTGAAAATTATTTTCAAATTCATCAAAGTATACAATAAGGCGTAAGTAATTTATTCCGGAGCCTTAAATATATTTTCATCAGAATGAAATCCGGCCACACCGCCGCTTACGGCAAATTTCATGGCAGAAGCTGCTGTCATTCCCACTACAGGTTTGATGTTTTTTTCTTCAGTAACAATTACCCATCCTGAAATAGCGTAGGAGTGGGGAAGATATACCGCAACGTAGTTATGCTTGTCAACGTCCGACATTTCTTTTTGAGTTAAAAAACCGATTCTCCAGATTTCCGGATTTTCGTTCGTTTTTACCCATACAGGATCGTTGAATTTTTTCTTGTCACCCACGAAGGAAGACATGACATCTTTCGTAGGAGTGTAAATGTGCTTTACTCCGGGTGTTTTTTCCAGTAAGCTGTCCATGGTGTCGAAAAAGAATCTTCCGACCACGAATTTATTTCCCAGATACCCTAAAATAGCAGTAAGTACTATGATTGATACAAAAACAAGCCCTGGAATCTCTTTGGCAAGAGAAGGGATAAGATTGTCGATAGCGCTGACGATATACCAGATCACAAAAATGGTGAGTCCGATGGGTCCGATAATAACCAGCCCCTGAAAAAAGTTTTTCAGGAATAAATTGGCAATACTTTCAAAGCTTGGCTTCTTCAATGTCTGTTTTTTACTGTTTTTATATTTTAACCGTGAATGGTTTCTTTGTTTCCGTAGGATTTGATGATGTTGGCTTCATATTCCAGCCATTCTTCCCAGCGTTGGTTTACTTTTTCAGGATCACCAAGCTGTCTGGCAAATCCGATGAATGTTGTATAATGATTCGCTTCCGAAATCATTAATTCTCTGTAGAACATCTTAAGTTCTTCATCCTTAATATTTTCTGTAAGAACTTTAAATCTTTCACAGCTTCTGGCTTCAATCATCGCTGCAAAAAGCATTTTGTCTACGATGAGGTCTTCTCTGCTTCCCTGGATAATAAATTTGGCAAGCTCATTCACATAATCATCTTTTCTCGCTCTTCCAAAACGGAAGCCTCTCTTTTTGATGATCTCATGTACCTGATTAAAATGATCCAGTTCTTCCTGTGCAATGGCAAGAAGTTCTGTAACAATTTCAGGATATTCGGGAAGCATGGTAATCAGCCCTATGGCATTTGTAGCAGCTTTTTGCTCACACCAGGCGTGATCCGTTAAAATTTCGCCAATGTTTCCTTCCGCAATATTTGCCCACCTTGGATCGGTTGGGAGTTTCAACTTAAACATGTTGTAAAATTTTTGTAAATTTAAACAAATTGAGGCAAGAAATGTTACTTTATTTCAATTTGAATCCTAAAGTACTAAGAAGCGGTCTTTCTTCTTAAGAATTCCAAAATATTCCATCCCAGAGAATCAACCTTTTTGAGCCCTACAGAAATGATAAAAGCCAGGATAATGTTGAGGATATAAATAAGAATCATCAAGATCCACCATGGCATATTTTCTTTTAAAGGAACAACCAGGAAATAAACCAATGAGGAGCTAATTCCCTGTGCAAAATAGAAAAAGATTGCATTTTTCCCGATATAGGTAATGAAATTTTCTTTTTTGATTTTCAGTCTGTTGTATAGTACAAATAAGGTAACCAGTGAAAACTGAGCCCAGATAATATAAGGGATCTGTGGTGGGAATTTATTTTTGTTGATTTTATAAAAGATCTCATTTCCATAATACCAGAACATCCATATTAAAGCCGCTGCCACACATCCATATAAAACAGGAATCATTTTGGTTGGTATCTTTTTTCCCCGCATTCTGTTCCCGACTAAGAATACCGCGAGATAAAATCCTACATAACCAACCTGTCCCGTTGGATAATATTCAGGAAAAACATTGAATACAAGTGTTAAAGTGATACAAAGTCCGATGAACCAGTTGATGTGTTTAGGGAAGAATTTTAAAATCAACACACCGAAGACGGTAAGGATGTAATAGACTTTCAGATACCAGAAGCTTCCCATAACCACCGGAAAAGTATCAGCATTGGTGTACTGATGAAGATACCAGTTGCCAAGATTCTGCCATTGAGGATCTGTCGAGATACTTGTGGTAGCATATTTTGATCCGAAAGTAGAGTAGAAGTTCTGGAGCCATTCCATAGAGAAAAAGCTCAGCCCGAATACTTTAAAAAAGTAATCTAAAAAAAACAGAAAGGTTACAAAGATCATATAAGTGATCTGTAGCTTCAGCAGTCTGTAGAATGTTTTCTCAATATTGGCTCCTGAAGTAATTCCGCTGAGGGCATAGAAAAGGGCTACATCGAAAACGAGTGAGAAAACTCTTACTTCGACAGGAATATAAAACTGTCCGGACCAAAAAGCCGTATGGATAAATATGATCGATAGCGTTGCCAGTCCTTTGGCGAAGTCAATATAGAGGTCTCTGTTCATCCTTATAGAATATGGTTCAAAAGTAAATAAACTTCTGTTATCTTTCAAGTCAAATAAAAGAGGCGGAGCAAATTGCCCGCCTCCTTTCTTAAAATATGCTAAAAATGAATGTTTGCTTTTTATTGAAGATGCTTAAACTCTTCTGCTGAAATTTCTCCGGACTGAATTTTTCTCAATTCATCAATATATTGGCTCATGTAAGCATCAATTTCCGGATTTACGGTATTCTTAGCCACCTTGTAAGTTCCATTTAAAACTCCCTGATAATAATAGAAGAAGTTGTAGTCGAAATTAGAAGCATTAAGGTCATACTGTCCTAAAAGGAAACCTAAACGAACAGCAGATCTTCTTTGTGCAGGAGTCCCGTGATGGTTAGGGCTTGAAGTCTGGTAATCTCCGATGCTTTGTGCAAATTCGTAAGCTGCTGCAATTTCCGAGAAGTTGGTTTTGTTATATCCGTTAGGTCTTCTCAGGTAGTAACCTGCAAAGCCGTCAGCTTCCAATTCGTTGGGTCTTGCAGTATTTTCATTAACGGATGGAAGTCCGAAAATATATTGCAGTTGATGTCCATATTCATGAGCAAGAATCATGGCATTTACAATATCTCCGCCTTTTGCTTTTGCATCATAATAGATGGCATAGCCATAATAAATTCTTCCGTTACCGTAAGAAATAGCATTGTAAGTAGAATTGAAATTGGAAGGATCGTTTACAAACTGCAGAACCGGATTACTTCTTCCCCACAAACTGGCAATTTTAGTCATCTGGGAGTTCATAAAGTTTGTATCTGTGGAATTCTGAAGACCGGATACCAGAACGGAAGAGGAGCTCCAGTTGTTGTCTACATAGTAGCAAATCTTTTCACGTGCATCCGGTTGCTGGATCTTGGCACTTTCTTGTTGTGGCAGAACAGTGTCTTCCATTTTGTCATCACTACATGCTGTCAATGAAGTTACAGCGATGGCTCCTGCTATTAAGCAGAGGTTAAAGTTTCTTTTCATATATTAAAATTCAATTTGGTAAAACGAAGTTATGAAATTATCTCTTAAGTGTGAATACATTATAGTAAAAAATTATTCAAAGCATAGTGAATAGAATTTATCTGAAAAAAACATTGCTTTGATTGTAAGTCAATTAGAAATTTATTTGTATATTTGCACCTCGAAATAACTAAAAATTTATAAACAATGTTTGCAATTGTAGAAATAGCAGGGCTTCAATACAAAGTTGAGCAAGACCAGAAGTTGTTTGTAAACCGTTTAAAAGGAGATAAAGGAGGAAAAGTTTCTTTCGATAAAGTTCTTCTTACTGTAAACGGTGCAATCACTGTAGGCGCCCCAGCTGTAAACGGAATCACTGTAGAAGCAGAGATCCTTGACCACGTAAAAGCTGATAAAGTAATCGTTTTCAAAAAGAAAAGAAGAAAAGGTTACAAAGTGAAAAACGGTCACAGACAATCTTTAACTCAAATCGTAATCACTAGCATTACAGGTTTTGAAGGTGGAGCTAAAAAAGCTGCTAAAAAAGAAACTGTGAAAGGTGAAGTTCTTTCTGACCACGCAACTGTTAACTTTGGTGAAGATCACGAGTTGAACTATCACTTAAAGAAAAACAACTTGTCTCAGTCTAAAGAGAACAGAGAGACTTTAATTACTTTAGGTAAAGCAGTTAAAGTTGAATTAGAAAAGAATATTCTTACTCATGAGGAAGTAGATGCTGCTATCATTAAGAATATCGATCAATTTAAAGCACTTAATAAATAATCCAGTAATAAAATGGCACACAAGAAAGGAGTCGGTAGTTCCAAGAACGGTAGAGAGTCTCACTCTAAAAGATTAGGTGTGAAGATTTTCGGAGGACAAGAAGCTATTGCCGGAAATATTATTGTTAGACAAAGAGGTACTCAACACCACCCAGGTGATAACGTGGGAATCGGTAAAGACCACACTTTGTTTGCATTAGTAGATGGTAAAGTAGTTTTCAGAAAGAAAGCAAACAACAGATCTTTCGTATCTGTAGAACCAAACGCATAATTTTTAAGCGTTTTATAAAAATTAAAACCTCAGCATTTACTTGCTGAGGTTTTTTTTGTTCTGATTTTGAGTAGATTAATAGTATTTTAATTGAATTTTAATTTTTATGCATTCAGGAAACTCCAAAGTATTATAATTTTGTACCCCATTTTAAATAACTTGAACATGAAAGGAAAAATTATACTTGTGCTGGGATTACTGATTTCTGTAAGCTGGCAGGCTCAGGTAAATGTGCTGTTTGATGCTACAAAAGCAGAATCTGCAGGGAATGCAGACTGGGTGATTGATGCGGACGTTCATAATCTCTACTATAGTGCTACCGGGGTCTCTACCACAGGGTCCGAGTCGAATCCTCAAAGAATTCCAACTCCTGCACAAAGCGGAATTACGGCATATACTCCCGAAACTTACTGGCAGGGAGCTTTAAGTTACTGGGGAATTGATCTTGTACGTCAGGGATATACCGTAGAAACGTTGCCTTATAACGGAAATATTACTTATGGAGATTCTTCAAATTCACAGGATCTGTCTAATTATAACGTTTTTATTGTTGTAGAGCCTAATATCAAATTCACGGCTTCAGAAAAAACAGCAATGTTGAGCTTTGTGGCTAATGGTGGCGGGCTTTTTATCGTTTCGGATCATAATATTAGTGACAGGAATAATGATGGTTGGGATTCTCCCGCTATCTGGAATGACTTCTTTACAAACAATGGGGTTGTCAGCAATCCTTTCGGAATCAGTATTGATCTGAACAGTGTGTCACCATCAACGTCTAACTTTGCACCGGTGAGTACTAACCCAACGATCTTATCCGGACCGAAGGGAACACCTACACAGATGAAATTTTCAAGTGGAGCAACCATGACACTGAATAAAACAAGTAATCCTTCTGTACAGGGACTTGTATTTACTACAGGCTCTTCAACAACCGGAAGTACCAATGTGATGTTTGCTACGGCAACGTATGGAAATGGGAGAGTCTGTGCTCTGGGAGACAGCTCTGTACCTGATGATGGTACGGGAGATCCCAATGATACTTTATACAACGGGTATTCGGGAGATGCCAATGGAAATCACAGGCCTCTTTTGGTGAATGCTGTTGTATGGTTAGCAAGTTCATCAAATTTAGGAGTACGTGATGTAATGCCTAAACAGGAAGTTGAGATCTATCCAAATCCTGTATCAGATTATGTCTACATTAAAAATAATAAATTTAAGACTTACCAGCTTCTGGATGAAATGGGAAGAGTAATTGATTCCGGGGTGATCAAGGACGTTAACGCTATTAATGTTCAACATCTGCCTGCAGGAGTCTATTATCTGTCTCTTCAATCAGATAAAGAGACAAGCTCAACCAAGTTGATCAAAAAATAAAGATACTAGCCGACCTTTAAGTAGTGTTCGGTTTCTTATTATAAAGGATAGGAGTTTTATTAATGTCTTTATGATGGAGAATTTTTAAAGCAGAATCTTAAATAATTGTGCTTAAATAGAATCGGGCGGCTTCGAAGAAGCCGCCCG
>LAZY01000049.1 GCA_001013295.1 Chryseobacterium indologenes
ATTGCTGAACAGAAGCCTTGAAACGGAAAAAGTTTTAAAATAAATGTCTGTAAGCAATTGGAAATATAAGAATCGGGCGGCCAGAGGCCGCCCGATTCTTATATTATAAAATCTGGATTGGTTTTTTGAATTCGTCAATAGCCACAAAAGTGAAATCTCCTACGATCGCTTTTTCTCTTTCATAAGAATACATCTGCTCCGTATAGATCTCAACACTTACTTTCATACTGGTTTTTCCTACATAGGATACCTTTCCGATCAGCTCTACAATCGTTCCGGCTGGAATAGGCTTTTTAAAATCGATTTTATCACTGCTTACAGTTACTACTCTTTTTCTTGCAAATCGGGTCGCTGCAATGAAGGCTACTTCATCCATCAGCTGCATGGCCGTACCTCCGAAAAGAGTATCATAATGATTGGTTGTGTTGGGGAAAACCGCTTTAAAAATTCTGGTTTCGGCAGCTTCAATTCTTTCTTCTGTAGTCATATTTCATTATTAATTAAAGCGAAATGAAATCGTATCAAAACAACAGAATAATGACAGGAATCGTAGAAATTCCTGAAACAATCCATCAGATCAATAAAACTTCAGATCGCGAAAGTTTTTTGTTTAAGAAAAAGGCAGGTCTCCTGACTTGTAACATCTTTTATCTCCTTCCCATGCCTCGCACAGTGGATCTTTTGATAAAGATTTCAGTTACTTACAGTTGCGCGACAGTCCGTGATTTTCACACGGTTCCCTTTTAATCTGCGGTTAGGCAGAACCAGTTTCTGTGATGAATAAGCGTTAAAACTTTTCGGGGGCAAAAATAATGAATTTATTCCGGATTATGGTAAATAATCTGGCTGATCACTCTTCCTTTCTTGATGGTCCACAGGGTAGTATATCGGTTTTCCCCGCTACCATTGATCATATAAAGGAAAATATTATCATTGTCAAGAGCGGTTACTCCTACGTTCTCAAAATCCATCGTAGGCTGAAACATATTTTTGATGGCTTCTCTTACAAAAACAGAACCTCTTCCCGGTTGCTGTACCCGGATCGATTTGATCTCGGTCATTCCCTCAGGAAGATCATTCCCGATTCCCCAGGGTTTTACCTTATCAATGGTAAGGAGTTTGCCTTCTGCATCTTTTTCTTTCTTACGGTAGCCGGCATTAGAAGGGTAGACGTCAATCACCACTTTGCTTCTCTGAGCAGTAGGAACTTTCGGATCAGAATTGTCTGTGAAAATAAGTGATCTTCCGTTTTTAGACTTGGACGGAGTATAGGCTGGAAGCTGGTCGATATAAGCGATACGTTCTTTATTCACCATTCCTTCCTTATCAAGAGTTTCATAGCGTACAAACGGTTTATCTTCGTCCTGTTTTTCAGGATATTTGATCCAGATCCATTCCGTTTCTCCCGGAGCGGGTTTTACATAAACAAAAACATCCCCTTTACGCATACGGATCTTATCTACAATTTTTCTGTAGTTGTCTTTATGTACACGTACGTTGGCATAGCCTTCTTCAGCTTTTACTACTCCAAAGGGCACTTTATTCTGTCCTTTTACAAATGCTAAAGAGAAAATACTGAATGCTGATAGGTACAATGCTTTGTTTATGAAAGTCATCTTGAAATTTTTTTAATCCCCAAATATATAAATTAAATGCTTTTCTGAAGATAATTATGCTGTTGCAGTTCCTTTAAATCTTGTATTTGTTTCAGATGTTCATCATTAATCAGCAGTATTCTGTGTTAAATCTTCAGAACACTCCCGGAATGATGATCAGAAATGATAAAAGATAAAATTAAAAAAGAGTGTTTGAAACACCCTTTTTATTGATTACGCTAAGATTCAATATTCTGCTTTGAATGACCATAGATGGCTTCAGGATCATTTTTCAGGAAATAGGAAAATATTCCATAGAATAAAAGGAGGATTAGGAATAGTACCCCACAGAGATAAAATGCTGTTCCAAAGCCATAGCTGATAGTTACTTTATCCCCGAATCCCATTCCGATTTTATTGCTTCCATGACCTTCCATTTTTGCCTGGAACGTCAGATAAAATATTAAAAGGGAAGCAAGTCCTATCAGCGAAACAACAATGTGGTAAAGGTGCTTTTTCCTAATACTTTTCATTACTTGTCCGCCAATTCCGGCAATGGCAGCCAGAAAGGCAATAATGATAAACGGATTCGGTGGAATATTTTCACTGCCGTTTTTATCTTTGGAATCACTGTCCATCGGTGAATATTCACGATCTGTATTCTGTGAGGGATCATCAGGAATTCCCTTGAGTGCGTCCGCAAAAGGAGAGCTTTTTTTAAGATTTTCTTTCATACGTTCACTCATCGCTTTTTGAGAAACTCCAGTGACAAGATCGGTCCCTTTGATAGACATCAGTGTAGTGTCACCACATTTTATCAAAAAGAATGGAAAGAAAAAACACAGGATAATGACCGTATAACTTGGTATTGGAATAAGGTCTGATAATACTTTTAATGGTTTCATAGAATATTGTTTTGATTAAAAGTAGAAAAATATCAGATGATAAACAAAAAAGAGAGCACTTCTCAGCACTCTCTCTCTTTACTATTTGCATATGATTAATTTTCAAATTCTCAAATCAGATCATTGTCAAATTAATTAAATTCTCTCAAGCTCATCCGCATCAATCGTGGTTTTGAAAGTTCCATAATTTACAATTACCTTGTTTCTGGAAATTTTTTCGATCGTTCCTACACTGGTGCTTCCTGTAATACGGACGCGCTGACCTACTTTCATCCAGATGGCACGGTCAGTTTTACGTTGTTCCTCCAGTTTTTCATTGGTTTCTGCGATTTTTTCAATCACTTCTTCCTTTTTAAGTTGTTGAGTGATTTTTCTCTTAACCACCTGAAGACGCTTGGTTTCGTCTTTGTCACTTCCTAATTTTCTGAACTTTTCCTGTTCCAGAAGTTTTACGAAATCTTTCACAACATCTTTCCTGGATTTTCCTTTCGTATAGCTGTCGATGAAAGCCTCAATCTTATTTCCGAACTGAAGCTTACGGTGTTCTTCTTCATACAGTTTCTGGAAATTAAACAGTTTCTGCTGAAGCTGATCATTAAGTTTCTGAAGGTTATCACGTTTGTCTTCCACAGACTCTTTCCTTTCAGCAAGATCAGATTTCAGTTTTTCAACTTCAAACTTTTCCTGTTGCAGTTTTACAATCGTCTTATCAAGATTCACAATATCATGTTCTACCTTTTTCTTGGCAGAATGAATGATAAACCTTGGGATTTTATTCTTCTCAGCTACTTCAAAAGTAAATGAACTTCCTGCCTGACCAACTTCCAGCTTATACATAGGCTCCAGCGTTTCTTCATTGAAAAGCATTGCTGCATTCTGAGCATTGGGAAGTTGTTCTATGACCAGCTTAATATTGGTATAGTGCGTGGTGATAATGGCAAAACTCTTTTTATCATAGAAAAACTCCATGAAACTTTCTGCCAGAGCGCCTCCCAGCTCCGGATCAGAACCTGTACCAAATTCATCAATAAGTAAAAGCGTATCCGAATCAGCTTCACGGATGATTCCCGACATCTTTTTCAGTCTTGATGAATACGTTGACAGATGGTTCTCAATCGATTGGTTATCCCCAATGTCTGTCATGATTTTCTCAAAGAAAAACATTTCAGATTTAGGATGCACAGGCACCAGAATACCACTCTGAATCATCAGTTGCAATAACCCAACAGTTTTCAGGGTGATCGATTTTCCTCCTGCATTCGGTCCGGAAATACAGATGATTCTGTTATGATCCGTTAAGGCCAGAGTTTGTGGGTGAATCGTTTTGTTTTCAGCTTTATTCCTCAGCCATAGCAACGGATGGTAGGCGTCCTTTAGTCTCAATGTTCTGTGACGGTTGATCTTCGGAAGAATTCCGTTCACCAGGTCTGCAAACTTCGCTTTAGCCCTTACCAGATCAAGGTCAAAAATATACACCTGATACCTCCAGAGCTGTGGTTGAAACTCTGCCAGTTCAGCAGTAAGTTGTCTCAGGACTTTATCGATTTCTTTTTTTTCCTCCTCTTCATTTTCACGAAGCTTGAAGTAATGTTTTACAACACTGTCCGGCTGAATGTAGGTGATAGATCCGGTTTTGGAAATTCCCAGGGTTCTTCCCGGAACTCTTTTCTTAAAACCAGATTTTACAGCTAAAACTCGCTGATCATCAATAATGGTTTCCCGTATATCATCCAAAAAGTCACTCTGTCCATACGTGGTAAGAGCACGGTTGAAATTTTCCTGAATTGCTTTTTTAGCATGCTGGATCTCAGTTCTTATACCTTTCAAAGCAGGAGAAGCTTCACTTTTTACCTCACCAAAACGGTTAAAAACCTTATCTACCTTCTCGATGATCTCTTTTCTGAATTCCAGTACAGAAACCTCTTCCATTAAAGTAGGGAAGGTTTCCAGCATTGTGGGAAAGAACTTCTGAAGTCTTCCGATCTGTTCCGTGATGGTTTTTATTTTGATGAAAGCACTGTTTTCAAGACGGTAATTCTCAATCAGCATCAGTTTCAGTTCACTTTCAATATCTTCATATTCATCAAACGGAATCGCATTTGAACTTTCAAAACTTGACAGGTATTCTGACGTTTTTTTCAGTGAAAGTTCCGCCTCGTCAATTTCCATCGGACGAAGTTGAAGAATTTTTTCTCTTGTTTTCGGAGAATACGCAAATGGGGAGATTTCCGCGAGCAATTGCGGAAACTCTAATTCGTCTAAATCTTCTTTATCTATATACACAGTGCAAATTTAGTGAGAATTTTGATTATTACGTATATTTGAGCGATTTACAAAATAGATTAGTGAAGAATCTGATACTTATTCTATTGTTTTTTGCCTCCAATGCATATGCACAACGCTACGAGACCTCTGATATTGAAAAATTTGAAAAAAAATAAAAGGTTTTGAGAAGATTACAGTCTCAGCTAATAACACTGAACTTTTTTTATTTGTTTGATGCGAAAAGTGGCGCCTTTCTAGGTAAAGAAAAATATGTTTTGAGAGGATAGCCAAATAAGCCTTATATTGCAACACTTAAAACGGATCCATGAAGTCATTAATATTTATCATGCTTTTTCTCTCAGCAGGAATCCATGCCCAGATCAAAAAACAAGAGCATGGAAAAGTAAATAAAGTTCAAAAGAAGACATATACTAAGAAGCAGAATAAAGCGAAGGTTAAAAGAATCGGAATGAAAAGCTTCAAAGATGAAGAGATAAAAAGAATTATTGATCTCAGCCAGCAAAATGATAATACGGCTAAAAAAGAGCTCGTAAGAAAAAATGGCAGCGGATATGAATACTTTGACTATGAAGAAACACGTTCTTCAAGAACCCGAATGTATCTGTTTATATAACCGGAAGCCCAACGAAGAAACTTATTATTCCGAATAATAGTGACATGAAACTTGAAACAGAACGGCTGATCCTGAAAGAAATTAATGAAAGTTATACGGAGGATATTCTGAAAATCCGAAGTAATCCTTACATCAATCAGTTTGTGAAAAGAAACTCACCCAGGAACAATTACGAAGCATTGGAATTCATCCTTCATGTCAAAAATAAAATGCAGCAGGGAGAAATGATTTTTTGGGGAATTTCCCATAAAGATCAGAGAAATCTTATCGGAACAATCTGTTTATGGAACTTTTCAGAAGATAGAAAAACATCAGAAATAGGATATGAGCTGTTGCCGGATTATCATAAAAAAGGAATCATGAGCGAAGCCCTGACGGCTGTGTTGCAGTTTAGCTTTGATCAATTGAACCTACAAACCCTGTTGGCTTTTACCAATCTGTTGAATAAAGATTCTCAGTCCTTACTTTTGAAGCATCATTTTAGTTTGGAAGAAGGCAGAAAAGACGAAAACAATGCTGAAAATATTATTTTTAGCTTAAATAGACCTAAAACAGACTGACAGGATTGAAAAATCAGAAGTTTTTTTATTTTCGCTCACAGACATTATATTGTGAAATGAACAGATATGAACCGTGAAATAAAATCATTAACCGGGCTTAGAGGAATCGTAGCATTGTGGGTGGTTCTCTTTCATTTTTATACCGAACTGAACATTGGTTTTCTTCAGCGTACCATAGGGCAGGGATACCTTGCCGTGGATATATTCTTTGTTTTAAGTGCTTTTCTGCTCACTGTTTCCTATTCTGAGAAGTTCAGAAATCTGAATGTAAAAGGAATCGTCAGTTTTTACAAAAAGCGGGTCAACAGAATTTATCCCATTTATTTTATATCTATTGTCGTCATCATTCTACTGATCGAAAGAAGAACATTAGGCACATTTTTGATCAATGCTGGATTGATCCAATGTTTTTTTAATCCAAATTATTTGTTGAATGTGATCTACTGGTCATTGAGTACAGAGTGGATCTGCTATCTGATCTTTCCCTTTATGCTTTATGTGATCATGCGCTACAAAGTACACTACGGGATTCTGATTATGGCAGGACTTTTCCTGAGGTTCATCCTTCCATATCTGCCTGATATGTTCATTGGCATGGATGTTCCGATAGCAATGGGTAAATCTCCTAAATATATGGATATTCCTTATGGGATCAACTCTTTAATTAGAACTATTGGATCTTATTTACTGGGAATTGGAATTGCTTTGCTGCCGGCAATCAGGATCAGAGAAAGCTGGCTTATTTATCTCATTCCGGTTGCATTCATATTCTTGCTGTACACATCAAGAGGATTGATTTTTATTCCATTGGTATCTGCATTGATGATCAGACTCTTGTATGCCGGGGAGAAGAATTATATACAGATGTTTCTGGAAAGTAAAGTCGTTTATTTTTTAGGAAATATTTCCTATTCGCTCTATATCATCCATTACATGATCTACAAACACCATTTTATATTGGTAGACTCTGAAAATCTGAACAGCACGATATTGATCGCTTTTGCCATATTACTGTCTTATCTTTCCTATACTTTCATTGAAAGAAAAATAAAGATATTTAAGGTATAGCTTATGCTTTTATTTTAATATTAATTACTTTTGCATCATGACCTGGACAGAAATTTTAGCCCCGATAAAAAGCACGGAATACTTTAAAACCCTTTGGGAAAAAGTGAAGAACGAATATGCAACGACAAAGGTTTTTCCACCGAAAAATCAGATTTTCAGAGCATTGGAACTTACTGCTTTTGATGATGTAGAAGTGGTGATTATCGGACAGGATCCTTATCATAATGATTACCAGGCTAATGGGTTGTGTTTTTCTGTTTCCGAACAGGTTACCGCACCGCCTTCACTAAAGAATATTTTCATCGAATTAAAAGAAGATCTGGGTGTTGTACGTACCTCCAAAGAACTTGATGATTGGGGAAGACAGGGAGTGTTGTTGCTGAATGCTACCCTTACCGTTCGTGCCCATTCACCCAATTCCCATAAAGACCTGGGATGGGAAAAATTTACAGACTTTATTATCAAAGAAATTTCTGATAAAAAAGAAAATGTGGTATTTGTATTGTGGGGGGCTTTTGCACAGAAAAAAGCCGAACTTATCGATCCGGCTAAACATTTTATTCTGAAATCGGCACACCCTTCGCCATTCTCTGTTTACAGAGGTTTCTTTGGAAGCAAGCCTTTCTCAAAAATTAACGAATACCTGACTTCCAAAGGAAAGAAACCTATTTCCTGGTAGGATCTGAAGGATCTTTTGTTTTGGTGATGCTAATTCCAATTCTGTATTTTCCGTTCAGAGCTTTTGCGCCTTCTTCTGATTTGGGATAAGGAGTTACATCCTGTAATGTAATGGTATATCCGTTATATTCTGTCGATTGGTTGTAATTTCTTGCAGGATAATCCGTGCTGGCAAGACTTAATGTTACGGGTCTGCTATAAGTTCCCATGACTTCAATCTGGGCAAGTGCGGCACCTGCCCATATACAGTTTACGCCTGCAGGACATCGGCTGTCTTCAGATATTCCTTTGAAGGTAACATTCATTTGATAAGGCTTCAGGAATTTATTTTCACCTTCATTGAAATAAATAACAGGTTCTTTCTGATCTCCAGATGCTGTAGATTTTGGAGAAACCTCTATTTTGGAAGGTTTTTGGGCTATTTTACCTTTTTTCTGGGCATTACATCCCACTAATGCAAAGATTCCTAAACTGAAAATGATGGCTTTTTGGAACATGGTTTTTATATTTAATTATTAAATAACATTAAGCATATTAAGTAGTACTACCAAAAACATTGCCACTCCTACTACAAAACTGAAACCGGTACCATAGACAAACCCAATTAAGGCTCCTTTGGTAGATTGAAGGGCCTTATTCATATCCTTACTGTCGTGAAGAAGTTCCCCAATAAAAACTCCGGCAAACATTCCGATCAGAAAGCCTAATGGGATAGGGATGAATATTCCCACAATGGTTCCCACTACAGAACCAATACTTCCCCAGCGCGTTCCTCCGTATTTCCTGTTGGTCTTTGCCGGGATCACATAGCTTAATACTACAGAAGCCGCCGTAAGAATTCCGAATGCCCAGATATAAATCATGGGCAGATCTGCATCTGTCCCGAATTTGTAGATCAAAAGCCCGCAGATACTCAGCAAAAGTCCGGGTAATACAGGAAGAAAAGTTCCTAATATTCCGACAAATAATAGTACAAGGCAGAAAATATTAATAATCGTCGTATCCATTCTTTTTAAAAATATAGGTGCAATATAAAAAAAGTGGCCTTATAAAAAGCCACCTTAAGAACTGAGTTATACAATTTTATTACAAATTTAAGATTACATATTCCAGAATCGGTCCCGTTTTACCTATATTTCCGCTTGCATGATTGTGGAATGTAGTGTAATAGATATTTCCGCTGGTCGTATTCCCTGTACATGATCCCACATAGTCACCGTGTGCCTGATGGGCGCTCCATGCATTCTGATTAATTGTCATGGTGATCGTATTGCCGTTTGCTGTTTTATGGCATATCGTCATGTGATTCTTATTTAATGACGTTCCTATAGGGATTTTAGGAGCATTTTTATTAGCGTACTTGTTGGTTCTTAGCATCAGAGCTTCACTTCCTTTTTGTACCAATACTTCCCAGAACGAAGGATCATAATATTTGATTTGCTCCCACAAAGGCTGATCATACATAATATCTAATGTGTTAAATCCTAATGAAGAAGCCATAGCAGCATTGGAAATACTGGAATTGTTATACATCCCTATAGATCCGGTAGTACTAAAGCAAACCTGTGTGAAATCTATAAAGCCTGCAGAAGGGCCACACGACAGAACGCTTTTATCCCCGCCTACCAGATAAGCTGCAGCCCAGTCTGAGCTGTAAATGCTTCCACCGTTGGTAATGAATGTAGAAAGGTTGGCAAAAACATCAAGATCATTCCCCGGAGTATTGGTTCCTGTATATTTTAAATTACGTGAGCCGCAATTCAGGAAAATAATATCATACTGAGAAATGGTGTTTAAATTTTTTAAATCATGATAGGAAATTTGGGTCGCTGTATAACCAAGATTGGCAATAATGCTTTCAATTTCGTCATAGCTGCCTTCTACATATGCAATTTTTGCAACCTGATTCAGTTTCGAGTCTTTGTCGGCAACACTGGTAGTTTCATTCTTTTTAACACTCACGGGAACTTCAGATCTAAAATTAAGACCATTACCGGTCTGAATGTGAAGCGTAGTGTTTCCTTCAGGGACTGCCAGGCTGAATGTACCATCAGCATTGGAATAAGTGTGATAAACCTGATTTTTATTGTCGATAGTGAAGACAAGGGCTCCACCAATTGGTTTCGTTCCGTTTTTTGCCAATACTTTGCCTTCTACCGTTCCGGTTGATACCGCTTTGTTGTCTTCTGGAGTGATTGAGTCGTCTCCGCTTTTACAGCCTGTCAGGAGTACAAGGGTGCAAAACATGACGAACAGGTAATTTTGTTGCATATTTAATTGATTTTTATGGATTTAGTTTAAATCAAATTTAATAAAAAATTAATATATAAACATGAAATGGTGTGATTTTTTTAATAAATAATATTTATTACGGTTATTTATTGTTGATTATTGGTGATTTGTAGGAAATTATTGTTTTGGTGTGAAAGATTTTTATCAAATATCTTCTGGCGAGTGTTTTTTGGGATGAAAATTGATGATGAATAAAAATCATGATTCTTAATTTCATAAATTTGCTGTAATGAATGATCAGTTACAAGAAACCAAAAACGTTATACAGGAGTTAAGCGAACAACTCTATATTTATATTACCCGGATTTCACCAACCGGATTGGACTGGGTCTTACATATTATTGTAAAGTTGAGTTTACTTCTTATTTTGTTTCTGATTACTGATTTCATCTTTAAGTTTGTGATCAATTTTGTGTTTCGGTTATTTCACAATGAAGAAAAATTTCCGATTCTGAAATCTATTTATCAGTCTAAAATCACAAACTCAGTTGCGCATTTTGCCGCCCTTATCGTTGTGGGGTCTATACAAGGCTCTATATTTCCGGAAAATGCTTTGCCTAAGACAACGGTCTTTATCATAAGATGTGTGAACCTGGGATTGGTACTGATTCTTGCCGGGATGCTTTACAGATCATTAACCGCTTTCAGGAATTATTTCAGCATCAAACAGGATTTCTATAAAATTATGGCACTTAATGCCATTTCAGAAACAGTAAAAATATTAGGTCTCTTCGTATTTACAGTAGTAGGGATCTGTGTTATTTTTGGAATCAAAGGAACCACTATTGTAGGAAGTTTGGGGGCGATTACAGCTGTGCTGGTACTCGTTTTTAGAGATACAATCCTTGGGTTTGTAACCGGGCTGCACGTGGCAACTTCTAAAAATCTGAAAGTGGGTGACTGGGTGAGCATTCCGAAATATACCATTGAAGGAAATATCACGGAAATCAATCTTCTGACGACAAAAATCACCAATTTCGACAAAACGGTTTCTACTATTCCTACTTACGATCTAATGACTACTGAGATCAAGAATATGCAGGTGATGTCAGAATCCAATACCCGAAGAATAAAAAAATCAATCTATTTTAATATCAATTCCTTTAAATTTCTGACGGATGAAGATATTGAACGTTTAAAGGAAATCAACCTGATTTCAGATTATCTTGAAGAGAGAACCTCTGAGATCAGAAAAGAAAAAGAAAGCCTGATCCATAAAGAAAAGATTGTAAACGGAAGGCAGCTTACCAATATCGGGGTTTTCAGATACTATGCACAGATGTATATCGAAAATGATCCTGATATAGACAAGGAAGGAACCAGAATGGTCCGCCAGCTGGATATTACTCCGCAAGGACTTCCGCTTGAGATCTATTGCTTTACCAATGATTCTCAGTGGGTGCGTTTTGAGCAGATCCAGGCCGATATTTTTGACCATTTACTGGTGGCTTCGAAAGAATTTGAGCTTCAGGTAATGCAGGTGAGCGTAAAAGTATAAATAGCAAAATTGAAGAGGGAAACAGAAAATTTTTAACTCTTTTCTATAAATTTTAAATTAAATTTTTAAATGATCATGAATGTAGAAAGATCAACTGAAGTTTAAAGTCTGGATTTACCCAGCTTAAAGCTTCTAATTTCTAACATTTCATATCTAACATCTAAAATAAAAAATGACAAAACTAAGCGTAAACATTAATAAAATTGCGACGTTAAGAAATGCAAGAGGAGGTGAAACACCCAGTGTTACAGAAGCAGCTGTAAAAATTCAGGAATTCGGAGGACAGGGAATTACCATTCACCCGAGACCTGATGAGAGACATATTACTAGAAAAGATGTCTATGATCTGAAACCATTGGTTACGACTGAGTTTAATATTGAAGGAAATCCTCACCAGAGCTTTATTGACATGGTACTGGATGTAAAGCCGGAGCAGGTAACACTGGTTCCTGATGCTGACGATGCTATCACGTCGAATGCCGGTTGGGATACCAAAAAACACCTGGATTATCTTACAGAGATCATTGCAGAATTTAAAAAGGCCGGAATCCGTACCTCTGTCTTTTTAGATCCTTTACCTGAATTAGTAGAATATGCAGCAAAATCCGGGGCAGACAGAATTGAATTGTACACGGAAGCTTATGCAAAAAACTATCTGAGCAATAAAGAACAAGCCATAAAGCCATATTATGATACGGCTGTTGCTGCAACGAACTTCGGTTTGGGTATCAACGCAGGGCACGATTTAAGCTTAGACAATTTAAAATATTTTGCAGACAACATCCCTAATCTTCTGGAAGTATCTATTGGACATGCTTTGGTTTCTGAAGCACTTTATATGGGATTGGAAAATACAGTTCAGTCTTATTTGAAGAGACTGGCGAAATGGTAATACATAATAAATCAGAAGTTAGAAGCTGGTAAAAACTTCGTTTCTGATCTCCATATGTGTAGCTTTATTAGAAGCAATACCTGCGGAGATCTTTATATTCTGACTTCTGATTTCTTATATCTAACTTCTAGAAATATGGAAATTTTAAATTCAAAAATATTTGGCGAGAATCTTACAGCTACGCCGCTTTTAGTATTCCACGGATTATTCGGAATGCTTGATAACTGGGGAAGTTTTGGAAAAGATCTGGGAGAATACCTTCCGGTACATCTTATCGATCTTAGAAACCACGGAAGAAGCTTTCATTCAGAAGGAATGTCGCACGATGATCTGGCAGACGATATTGCCCGTTATATGGATTATTATGGTATTCAGAAAGCCCATGTTTTGGGGCATTCTTTAGGAGGAAAAGCCGTGATGCAGTTTGCTATAAAATATCCTGAAAGAGTCGAAAAACTGATTGTTGTTGATATTTCGCCCAAAGCATATCCGCCACATCACCAGGGGATTATAAAAGCGTTGGAAAGTGTAGACTTTAATACGGTTGGTTCAAGAAATGATGTTGAAGCAGTTTTGAGTCAGTATATTCCGGAAAAATCGACGATACAGTTTTTAACCAAAAACCTGTATTGGGATGAAAATAAAAAACTAAATTGGAGATTTAACCTTAAAACATTAGCTGAAAAGTATACGGAATTTGTTTCCAACGCAGTTAAATTTGGTGTTTTTGAAGGTGATACATTATTTATTGCAGGAGCAAAATCGAATTACATTCTGCCACAGGATGAGTTTGGAATCAAACAACAGTTCCCTAAAGCTAAAGTAGTAACAGTGAAGAACGCAGGGCACTGGGTGCAGGCAGAAAATCCGGTTGATTTTGCAGACGTGGTGAAGGAATTTTTGGGATTAAATTGATTTTATTCGTTGATTTTCAATATTATGTTAAAATTTTATTAAAACTTGATATTATTTCTCTATGAGTTGAATTTTTTGTACTTTGGTTAATCAAAAAAATAAAATTATTAACTTATGGAAAACAAAAGTTCAAAGAAAAAGCCATTTTTCGCATCATTCCTTGAAAAACAGATCAAAGATCCTGAAACAGTAAAAGGAGGAGGTATCACCACTGCTTTGGAAGATCAGATTACTTCGAAGATTAAAGATGACATTATTGTAACTACAGCTCTTGAGGATAGCGTAAGTACACCTCTTAATGATAACGTTACATTGAAATATCCTTCTGACGGAGATGATCACGTTCTTGAAATAGAAGCACAATAATCGAAATCTGACTTAATTCATTATTTATCAAATCAAAAACTTTAACATTATGGAAAACAAAAATTCAAAAAAGAAGCCATTTTTTGCATCATTCCTTGAAAAGCAAATCAAAGATCCTGAAACGGTAAAAGGAGGAGGAACAGAGATCTCTATTCCTGAAAGAGATGTAATTACCAAGCCGGCAATAGACGTTGTAACATCTCCAAAAGATGATATGATGCACACCTTGAAATATCCTTCTGACGGTGATGATGATGTAATTATCCTTCCACTATAGAAGTAACATATTAATAAAATTAATAGTAGGGGAAACTTAAACTTTAAGTTTCCCTTTTTAATAAAACCGGCAAAATGATTCTCTGTATCACCCATTCACAGGACTTTTATAATATCGATCTGTTTTTCGAATACCTTTCCTCCAGAAACATTCCCTTTTTCAGACTGAATTCTGACCGCCTGAATCACTTTCAGAAGATCAGCGTTAACGAAAATACATTTGAATTGACAGATGAATCAGGAAACACCATTCATTCCGATCATATCAAAGGGGTATGGCACAGAAAGGCCTGGAGAATAAGTGTTCCCGAAGAATTGGATGAGAATTACGAAAAGATTTTTCTGAATGAGTATGGAAACCTCCGATATAATCTGATAACTGTTTTAGAAGACATTCCCTGGATCAATCCTTACGAAAATGAAAAGAAAATTGATGGGAATAAGATGCTGCAGCTGAAAATAGCTCAGAAAAACAATCTTATAATTCCCAAAACCGTCTACTCGAATGACGAAGAGAAAATAACCACATTTTTCCATCAATACTGCAAAGGAAAAGGCATTGCCAAACTTCACGGCGTAACGGCAAAAACCATGAGTGGTGAAAATATGACCTCCACGATGGTAATTGAAGAAGATACTTTGGAGCACCTTTCAGATATTGCTTATTGCCCGATGATCTTTCAGCCTTACATTGACAAACAATATGAATTGAGAATAGTCTATATAGATGGCGAATTTTTTACAGGAATGATCAATAACAGCGAAAATGCAGATTGGAGAATAGCCCGTGAAGGCTACTTCTGGTCCGCCTATGAACTACCTGGCTCTGTAAAAAAGAACTTGACTTCCATGATGAAAGAAATGGGCTTGTATATAGGAGCTATCGATATGATCAAAGGAAAAGACGGACAGTATTATTTCCTTGAAGTCAACCCACAGGGAGAATGGGGAATGCTGCAGAAAGAACTGGGCTTTCCCATAGCAGAAAAAATTGCCGACAACCTTATCAAAAGAATCAATTTCTATGAATAAAATTTTAATTATCACCCATACTGCTGATAATTTTTCAATTGAAAAAGTAACAGAATACATCGAAAAAAATGACTGTGAAGTAATCCGTTTCGATGTGGATGAATATCCTTTAAAAAATAAACTGTCAACCATTTTTCAGGATGGCGAATGGATCAGTATTCTTGAAACCCCTGATGCAAGCCATCGTCTGGATGATATTGCTGCCATTTGGTACAGAAGAGCCTATAATATCGGAAACGGCCTGAAAGAAGAAATAGATTCTAAATTTTATGGAGCCGCAATGGGAGAGATCCGCAATACACTTTTCGGATTTTTCGAGTCGGTGGATGCTTACTCATTAGGGAAGCCGGCGGTTTACAGAAGGCTTGACAGTAAAGAAGAACAATTGAAAATTGCTCACAAAATAGGACTGACCATCCCGGAAACCTGCCTTACCAATAATCCTGAAGAAGCCAGAAAATTTATCCTGAAAAATAAGAATGTAGTAGCCAAAATGCAAACAGGATTTGCGATCTATGAAGATGGAGTAGAAAATGTGGTTTTTACCAATGTTGTTAATGAAGATAAACTGGAAGAACTGGATACACTTCTGTATTGCCCAATGCAGTTCCAGAAAATGATTCAAAAGAAAAAAGAACTTCGGATTACCATTGTAGGAAGAGATGTATATGCATTTGAAATCGATTCCCAGCAGTCTGAAGCGGCAAAAATAGATTGGAGAAAAGATGGCATCAACCTGATCAGCAAGTGGAACAGAACAGAGCTTCCTGCAGATGTAGAAGCCAAGTTGCTTGAGCTTTTGGATGTTTATAATGTAGACTATGGAGCGATAGATATGATTGTTTCTCCTGAAGACGAATATTATTTTATTGAGATCAATGCAGCCGGTGAATTCTTCTGGCTGGATAACCTTACTGAAGGAAATCTTATTTCAAAAAGTATTGCAGACGTTCTTTGTGATAAAGCACCAAGAAGAAGCAATGAAGTACTGGCCTAAAAAAGTACTTAATAGTATAGAAGTCCTGAAAGTATGCAAGCTTTCAGGACTTTTAGTTTTGTGGGGAATCGGCGGCAAATCGAAGATTTGCCGCCGATTCCTAAGAATGAAATTCTAAAATTTTAAACTAAGAAATCTTATCATTAGCTTGAAAATCTCCGATTTTCAAAACTTAAGTGTACTTATCAAACGTATAGTAGTCACTTAAAAATAATTCAAGTGTTCTAAAAAAATGTGGTTGATAAATTAAAAATTAAAAAACACTTTAGTTCACTTAAGCAAGTTTATGTTGCTAGTGTATCAGTAAGTTCACTTTAGAAGAAAATTGAAGATTTTCGTGAAGCTTAAGTGTACTTCACAAACATATAGTAGTTACTTAAAAATAACTTAAGTGTTCAATAAATTTTTGCGCCTTAAACTATTCCTCAGTATAATATTTATCATTTTCAATGTAATAATATTGGTTAAATAAACTTGAATTTTGCTTTAAAAATCGCAAATTTGCAAAAGCAGTTTTTCAAAGGAACTTTTGCTGGAACCTGAAGAATTGCCGGATAGAAAATATTGTCATATTTTAGTCAGCAATCAATTAAAGTAATTAATGGTTTTTGTAACGGGTGCCACCGGAATTCTGGGAAGAATAATTGTACTGGAGCTTCTTAAAAGAGGTAAACAGGTACGTGCTTCCAGGAGACCGGGCAGCAATTTAAACGAAGTAAAGCATTCATACGGCTTTTATACAGAAAATCCCGATGATTTTTTCAGTAAGATCGAATGGATCAATGTAGATTTTGATGATCTCGACTCTTTAAGAACTGCTTTGAAAGGGGTGGATGAGGTATATCACTGTGCTGCAAAAGTAAGCTTTCATCCTAAAGATGAAAAAGAAATGTACCATACGAATATCAACGGTACAGAAAACCTGTTGTACATCTGTGAAGAATCTGCAGTGAAGAAATTCCTGCATGTAAGCTCTGTAGCAGTTCTGGATAATTTTAATGAAAAAGGAGAGCTGGATGAAGATTCTGAATTTAATCCAAAACTGGAACACTCAGCTTACGCCATTTCTAAACATTTGTCTGAAATGGAAGCTTGGAGAGCTTCTGCTGAAGGGATGAACGTTGTAATCATCAATCCGGGAATGATCGTTGGAAGCGGAAACTGGACGCAGAGTAGCGGTGAGCTTTTTTCCACTTTTGAAGACAACGGCTTTACTTTTTCCGGAGGTTCCGCTTACGTAGATGTGAGAGACGTTGCCAAAACAGCCATTGAACTCATGGAGAATAATATTTTCGGAGAACGATTCATCATTGTTGCTGAAAATAATAAATATGCAGATCTTGCCAAACAGATCAGAGGCAGACTGGGACTTAAAGATGCCCGGATTCTTTCAGAATCTTTGTTAAATATCGGAAGAATAGCCAATGTCCTTCTCGGATGGCTCATTCCAAAACTGAGAATGGTCACAAAATCAAATATTGAGGCGATCTCTTCATTCAACACCATTTCCAATCACAAAGTCAAAGAAAAGCTGAATTATCAGTTTATTCCTGTAAAAGAAAGCATCGACTTTCATCTGAACAATTATATTAACGACAAAAAGCTGAAGAAATGAATCTTGCGGAGGCCATTATCCTTAAAAATGTAGAAAAACACCCTATAAAAGCTGCCATTGGTTTTAAAAAGAAAGAGGCAGGCTGGAAAGAGCTGAGCTGGAAAAAATTCAGTGAGATTATTTTTAAAACAGCCAATGCACTCAAAGATTCCGGTGTTCAGGAACATGACAGAGTAGCCATTTATTCAGACAATTCTTCTGAATGGATGATCTTTGACCTGGCGGCCATGGCTATTGGAGCTATTACCGTTCCTATTTATTCTACCAATAATGCCGAACAGGCAGAATATATCATCAATGATTCCGGAGCTAAAGTCGTTTTAGTAGGAAATCAGATGCAGTATGATGCGTGCCTTGAGCTTTTGAATAAAGAAACAAACAGTCTTGAGACAATCATTGTTTCCAAAAAAGCAGTGTGGATTAAGAAAGAATTCAACAGCTTTTATCTGGAAGATTTTATCGCAAAAACTTCCCCGGAACTGGAAATCTGCAAAAAAGAAAATGAAGATACGGCTACACTGATCTATACTTCAGGTACCACCGGAACTCCGAAAGGTGTGATGCTTACCCACGGAAATTTCATCAAAGCTTTCGATTCCCATTTTGAGTTTTTTAAATTTAAAAACTTTGAAGAAGAGCTTTCTCTTGCATTCTTACCTTTAAGCCATGTATTCGAAAGAAGCTGGAGCTTGTTATGTTTATACGGCGGTGCCAGAGTGTATTTCCTCGAAGATCCTAAAAACGTAGCAAAAGCTTTGGAAGAAGTAAAGCCAACGATGATGTGTGCTGTACCTAGATTTTTCCAGAAAGTATATGCCGGAGTTCTTGAAAAAGCAGAAGAAGGTTCATCTTTAAAGAAAAAAATCTTTGACTGGGCACTGAAAACCGGGTGGGAAACTGCTGAATTAAGACGAAATGAAAGATCTATTCCTTTTGGATTAAAACTCAAAGAGTCTGTAGCAAATACGTTGGTGTTTAGCAAAATCAAAGAAAAAATGGGGGGAAGATTATGGTTTTTACCTTGTGGCGGAGCCTCTTTATCCCCTGAAGTAACCCGATTTTTTGAATCTGTTGGAATCCATGTAACGGTAGGATATGGCTTGACAGAAACAACGGCAACGCTTACTCTTTTCCCATTAACACATTTTGAACATGCTACCAGTGGAAAGCCATTGCCGGGTGTAGAACTTCGAATCGGAGAAAGTGATGAGATCCAGGCAAGAGGAAACGGGATCATGAAAGGATACTACAACAAACCTGAAGACACTCAGAAAGTATTCACAGAAGATGGTTGGTTCAAAACCGGAGATGCCGGTAAATTTGATGATAAAGGAAATCTGATCATTACAGACCGTATCAAAGATCTGATGAAAACTTCCAACGGAAAATATATCGCTCCGCAACAGATCGAAAATCTTCTGACCAACAATAATTTTATCCAGCAGATCATGCTGATCGCAGAAGGAAGACAGTTTGTTTCTGCCCTGATCGTTCCTAATTTTGAATTTTTACAGGATTATATCAAAAAGAACAACATTCCTTTTACCAATTGGGAAGAGGCTGTAAAAAATGAGAAAGTGATTGGCCTTTACAAAGAAAAAATCAAAGAACTGCAAAGCCACCTTGCCGATTATGAAAAAGTGAAGAAATTTACCTTGATGCCGGCAGAATTTGACATCAATACCGGGGAAATCACTCCAACATTGAAAGTGAAAAGAAATGTGGTTCTTAAAAAATATGCGGATATTATAGAGAAGATGTACTAATTATAAAACCCAATCTTTAACCACAAATCAAAGATTCAACGAAGCCAAAAGATATTAGAACACCTAAGTATTTTTAAGTTTCGGACTTTATGTATAAGAAGTACATATAAGTTTATAAAATCTCCAGTTCTCACGAATATCTCAACTGAAGACGTGAGAATTCTCCTCCTCCGGAGGGGTGGCAAATCAAAGATTTGATGGGGTGGTTAAAAAAGAAGTATTATCACTTAAATCAAACTATGACAACACAAGAATTTATAGGAAAAGATAATTTCACAATCCATACACAAACGGTTTCAGAAAGCTGCCCGTCTAATATTGCCCTGATCAAATATTGGGGGAAATATAAAGACCAGATTCCTGCCAACCCAAGTATCAGCTATACTTTGAATCACTGTAAGACCAATACTACCATGGAGTTTACAGCAGACGAATCTTTCTCTGTACAGACTTTTTTGGCAGGAAATGAAGAAGTGAAATTTGCTGAAAAGATCGAAAAGTATTTTAAAAATATAGAACAATACCTTCCCTGGATTCTGAAAGGGAAATACATCATCAAAACTGAGAATACATTCCCGCACAGTTCAGGAATTGCCAGTTCAGCCTCAGGATTCGGAGCCATTGCAAAATGTCTTATGAAACTGGATGAAGAGTTTACAGGTAAAAGCTCTGATGAAGAATCCCTGAAAAAAGCTTCTTTTTTGGCAAGATTAGGAAGTGGAAGTGCCTGCAGAAGCTTATACAATGGTCTTGTAGTATGGGGAAATACTGAAGAAGTAGAAGGAAGTTCAGACCTGTTTGCTGTACAGTATCCCAATACAGAAATTCATACTGTTTTCAAAAATTTCAATGATTGGGTTCTCTTGATCCATGAAGGTCAGAAAAGCGTTTCTTCAACGGTAGGACACGGTTTGATGAATACCAATCCTTATGCAGAGAGAAGATTTCAGGAAGCAAGAGAAAATTTTGTTCCGATGAAAGAAATATTGAAGACGGGAGATATGGAACGCTTTATTAAACTGGTGGAACACGAAGCACTTACGCTCCATGCCATGATGATGATGAGTGATCCCGCTTTTATCCTGATGAAAACCGGAACTTTGGAAGTGATTAATAAGATCTGGGATTTTAGAAAAGAAACAGGACTATCTTTATTCTTTACACTGGATGCAGGGGCAAACGTACATCTTCTGTTCCCGAATGACGGTTCTGAAGAAAAGATCAAAACATTCATTGAAGCTGAGTTATTACAGCATACCCAGAAAAATGGAGTAGTGAAGGACGTGATGAATTTTTAATCAACTTATATGCAAGTGGGCTTTTAGCTCACTTTTTTTATCGCTAATCTTCAGTAACCACTGCTTCCCGTTCACCGTCTTCCTGCTTTCCTTCCTCTATCATGACTTCGGCTTCCGCTTTTTCTTCAGAAGTTGCTGTTTCTATCAGTTCTTCCTGTTCATCGTTATGATGGTCTATGAAAAACTCACAGTATACAGGAAGATGGTCTGAACCAAAATTTTCCAGTGTTTTCAGTTGTTTGATGAAAATATCCTCGCTGTGAAACATCAGATCGATAGGAAATCGCAAAAGACGATATTTTGCATGGAAGGTAGAAACAAAAGAATGCCCGATTCTCGGGTCTATCAAATGACTTGTTTTCCTGAAAAGCACAGATGATCTTGACCAGGCCACATTATTAAAGTCTCCCACTACAAGCACCGGTTTTTTTATATCTTTTACCTGTTTGGCTGTACTGAGAAGATCACCATCTCTTTCTTTTGAGGTTTCTTCCTCTGTAGGACTTGGCGGCGGAGGGTGAACACCAAAGAAAACAAAAGAGAAGCCGTCATCTGTTTTCAGATGGACTTCAATACTCGGAATATCGTCTGCTACAAAATAATGCGTTATGGCCTGCTTAATTTCTATTCTGGAATAGAAATGCATTCCGTAGGTATTTTCGAGCGTTACTTTATGATGGTAAGGGTATTCTTTTTCTAAGGGTTTCATTGCTTTTTCCCAATCACCATTGCTTTCCATGGTCATGAAAAAATCAGGATTATGCTTTTCGATGAGTTTAGAAAATCTGTTATATTCTTTGTTGAACTGATAAACATTAGCAGAAACAAAATGCAGCTTTTCGGAAGATTTATGACGCTGTTTATGTTTTTTTACACGATAAAGAGGTGTATACTTGATCAGGATATGGCCATGATGAACAAATAAGACAAACAAAATGCCCTGATAATACCATATATATTCCGTAGAATCAATGGTAAGTCCTAATAGAAAAGTGAAAAATGTAAGGTATGTAATCTGTATTTTTGCAAATTCAGGAACACGGAATATCCAGTGAGAATGCTGGATGTTCGGAAGTATAGTCATGACCAGTAAAAGTATGGCCAGAATTATATAAATAATCCACATAAATGCTTTGGGTGAAATAATTTTTTACAATTTAAGGAAAATGAATTTTAAAATCTGTTAATCAATTTAAATTTTATTTTACATATTTTTATTCATCTAAATTTATCCCATGAATAAAATAACAGCAATTCTTCTCCTATTCAGTGGTTTCTGCTTCGGACAGCAGAATCAGGAAATTGAAAAACCTATTCGCAATTTGTTTCTGGCGATGAAGAATGCAGATCCGGAACTTATGAAAACTGTTTTTGCTGAAAATGCCATTCTGCAGACCATTACAAAAGAGGGCACTATAAAAAGCGATAATATACAGGATTTTATAGTTTCAGTATCTAAGTTTACAAAGAATGATCTGGAGGAAAGAATTGTGATAGAAGCCATTCATACAGACGGAAACCTGGCGAGCGTATTTACGCCCTATTCTTTTTATTTAAAAGAAAAACTTATACATTGCGGGGCAAATAGCTTTCAGCTGGTGAAACAAAATAATGTCTGGAAGATCCAATATATTATTGATACGAGAAGAAAAGAGAATTGTAAAGAGATTCAATAAATGAGAAATAAAAACCTGATTCTTAATCCTGCCTTTTTAATTTGCCTGGTTGTTTTATTTTTAAACGACCATTTTTTCAAATTCTACTATACAAGTTGGTTTACCGGTAAGCTGTCTGATATTGCAGGGATTATTCTTCTGCCCATGCTTCTGACTTATCTGTTTCCTAAGTTAAAGCAAAATTCTGTTTTTGTAGCAGGCTTATTATTTACCTTTTGGAAATCACCTTTTTCGGAAGGCTTTATTAAAGTTTATAATAGTTTGGCTCCTATTGGCATCCATCGGGTAGTTGATTACACCGACTTGTTGGTTTTACTGTTGTTGCCGATAGTCTATTTTATGATTAGAGACGGTAAATTGATCAATGATTTTAGCATAAAAAAATTGAATCCTGCCATTGTGTTGTGCCCGGCCTTCCTTATTTTGATGTCAACGTCTCCACCCAAAAACTTCAGATATAACAGATATTCCGGAAATGTAATATTTGAAGATTTTGCTATTGATGTTAAGAAAACAAAAGAGGAAATTATGGATGAGTTTAAAAAGAGGAATATCAATATCCATAAAGACACGGCTAGAATTATTGATGAATCATCTTATCTTGTATTGCGGACAGGTAAAATGAACTCCCAAAATCTTAAAAATGGGGAAGATGTTTTTAAATATAATAATGACTCCCTGAAGACACTTTTGAATAAAAGAATAGAAGAAAGTAATCAATATAAAATTGATGAAGCGGAGATAGGGGTAGGTTCCCGGGTTAGAAATATACAGCTTTCCATCTGGGGAGATTCTAAAAGCAACAGAATTGTAGTACATGCTATGCAGGTTGAAAAAAATCTGGACAGTACTCCCGTTGATAACAAACTTAAAAAGATTTATAAAAATCTGATGTTACAAAAATTTAAAGATTTATAAAAAATGAAGATCCATCATATTGCCATTATCTGTTCAGATTATGCTGTTTCAAAGACATTTTATACAGAAATTTTAGGTCTGAATATCATCCGGGAAGTATATCGGGAAGAAAGGCTGTCTTACAAACTCGATCTTGCCATCGGAGATCATTATGTGATTGAGTTGTTCTCTTTTCCCAATCCGCCTCAGCGTCCGTCATGTCCGGAAGCCTGTGGACTGAGACACCTTGCTTTTTCTGTAGAAAACGTAGCGGAAAAACGAAATGAACTGATTGGTAAAGGATTAAATTGTGAAGAAATCCGTATAGATGAATTCACGGGAAAAGAGTTTTTCTTTACCCAGGATCCTGATCAGCTGCCGCTGGAGTTTTATGAAATGTAAAAATTAGTGGGCATAGCCTGCAAAGAAACTCACTGCCATAATCGCTAAAACGATAGAAGAAATGACTACATACACGTAGTCTTTTTCTTTTAAATAGCCTATTAAAGCAAAAACAATCCTCATCAGGGGAGTAAAGATCAAAAGAAGGATTCCCAGCTGAATAATGGCCATTCCTTCTCCTTTACATAAGGAATCCCAGAAGTGACTCCATACTTTTTCAGAAGAAGTACCTACAACAAGGCTTGTATATTTTTTAGGCATTTCAAAACCTTCAATAAACAGCTTGATAAAACCGATCAGTGAAGTGGCTACAGATAAAATAACCCCCAGCCTCAGAAGATTTCCTACCGAACGGTTCAGATCTACGTCTGTAAAATTCTTTTTCATTATCTGAAGCTTTTGTTGATACCGTTATACATCATATAAACCGACAGAATCGTGATCACAATCGCAAAAAATACTTTGAGCTTCTTTGTTTTTGAAACCATCAGTGTTTTAGAACCGATAAAACTTCCGATGACCACCCCAATCAGTACAGGAGCTACAATCACCGGAATGATCTCTCCTCTCTGGAAGTAGATCAGGGCACTGGCTACTGCCGTTACCCCAATCATAAAATTACTGGTGGTAGTAGAAACTTTGAATGGCAGTTTCATCATATTATCCATTGCCAATACCTTTAAAGCCCCGGAACCTATTCCTAAAAGTCCGGACATAGCCCCGGCAAACATCATCATCAAAAATCCGGGAACGGTATTTCTTGCAGAATAGCTTTTCAATATCCCTTTATCCGGAAATGTTCCGTACAATTTCAGTTTTTCTTCAAGACTTCCTTTGATCAGAGGTTCCTGATGGTCTGGTTTTCCTTTAAGATTTAACACAACGGTAAGCAGAAGAATACTTGCGAAAATAATCCCGATGGTATTCGGATTAAGCATTCCCGAAACCAGAGCTCCAATGATGGCTCCTGCCGTAGTGGCTATTTCGAGAAACATTCCGATTCTCATATTGGTAAAACCTTCTTTCACAAAAGCAACGGCTGCACCCGATGATGTCCCAATAACAGAGATCAGCGAAGCACCGATGGCATAATGCATTGGAACGCCAAAACCCAGCGTCAATAAAGGAATGATAATAACTCCTCCTCCTAAACCCGTAAGTGAACCTAAAAGACCAGCGGAAATTGCGCCAAGGAAGAGTATGATGATTTCTGACATACTACAATTAATGCTACAAATATAAAATTATTGTGGTAGTCTGCCAAACATTTGAAAAAGATAAATTTAACGTATTTTTGTATGCATGAAAAGTGAAATGAAATTATTTTATGTCATCCTTGGGGCAACCCCAAAGGGACGAAACATTGAGCAGCATGACGTGTTTTTCGGGATTGCAGAGTCTCTTAAAGACCTTGTTCCTGATATGAAAGACTTTTGGCCGGAAGCAGAAGGAAAGATCCATCTGGACTGCCATCAGGAAGTGAGATTTGCAGACGGCTATGAAGTGAAGATTGTAGAAAAAGGAGAGAAATCGTCCGAGGAACAGCTATACTTCCTTAATTTGGGTGGGTATAAGCCTGGTTTTTTTGAAGAGTTCCATGAGCAGCATCTGATGGTAGGGAAGTCGATGGGAGAGATCGTGAAAAGAGCAAAAGCTACCGAATTTTACCAGACCATGGGATTTGAAGGTGCAGTAAGCCATATTGACGATAAGCACGGAGTAGATATTGATGATATTTTCAATGTGAATGATATTCTTCCTGCCTCAATGAAAGAAAAATATTCTATTGTTCTTACCAGATCGGATGTTGAAGATCAAAAAAATCCGATGGGGCTGGGATATTTAAAAATTGATAAAGTTCAATAAATAAGAGTAAATCTAATAAAAATAAAAAATGAAAATAGGAATTCTGGGAGGCGGACAGCTGGGAAGAATGCTGATACAAAGTGCACTAAAGTATGACGATGAGTTTTATACTCTGGATCCGGCTTCTGATGCGCCATGTCATAACATCTCATACTTTACACAAGGAAATTTCAATGATTATGAAACTGTTCTGAACTTTGGAAAAGACAAAGACGTTGTTACCATTGAAATAGAACATGTAAATGCCGATGCTTTGGCCGAACTTGAAAAGCAGGGAATCAGAGTTGTTCCTAATGCCAACATCATCAAGACCATTCAGCAGAAGATCCTTCAGAAAGAATTTTATAAAACGCACGATATTCCAAGCCCTGAATTTCAGGTAGTATGGAATAGCGACGAAAAAATCATCATGCCATTACCGTTTGTACAGAAAATGAATACAGGAGGATATGATGGAAAAGGAGTGCAGGTGATCAGAACGGAGGAAGATTTTCAGAATTTGTGGAAAGAAGCTTCAGTAATTGAAAGCCTTGTAGACATTGATAAAGAACTTTCTGTAATTGTAGCAAGAAATGAAAAAGGAGAAACCAATACGTTCCCGGTAACGGAAATGGTGGCTGATCCGAAGCTGAATTTATTGGATTTTAATGTTTGCCCGGTTCTTCTGACAGAGGATGTTCAGAATCAGATTGAAGCCATTACAGAGAAGTTTCTGAATGCCGTAAATTCTCCGGGACTTTTTGCCATTGAATTGTTCCTTGACAAACAAGGAAAAGTATGGGTAAACGAAACGGCTCCAAGACTACACAATTCAGGACACCAAAGCCAGGAAGGAAATACCAATTCGCAGTTTGAGCAGATGTATCGTGTGGTAAAGAATCTTCCTTTAGCAGATACGGATGCCATCACTTACAGCGGAATGCTGAACCTGGTAGGAGCCGAAGGTTACTCTGGAAAGGTTGTATACGAAGGAATGGAAGAGGTACTTAAGTTACCTGAAACCTATATTCATTTATACGGAAAAACAGAAACCAAACCGGGTAGAAAAATGGGACACATCAATGTTTTGGCAGATTCCAGAGAAGAGCTTATGGAAAAGCTTGTGGAGGTGAAAGGAATGGTGAGAGTGATTTCTGAATAATCAGATTTACAATCATATAACAAGGGAGCGGTTTCAAATGTGGAAACCGCTCCCTTGTTACTTTTAAATACCAATTAAGAATTCAAAATATTCTAGTTTGTGTTTTATCAATTCAATAGGAGCGGGCTTTAGCCCGCTTATCAATAATGATAAATTCAATGGGCTTCAGCCCAAACCTATTATTAGATTATCGTTTGAAAACTTTAGGGAAATCAATGCTCCATTTTTTCTCTTTGGAACTGTAAATCAGATAAGGACCATCAAAGGCGTCCATATACACCAATTCATAAGAGCCTGTACTATCCACTGCATAATCCGGACTTACGCCAAGCTCCTGCTGTTTAAAGCCTAATTGACTAAGAACATTCCAGTCATTATAACGGGGAAGACTTTTATGTTCTTTCTGGTAATTTTCGAGATTCAGAACAAGTTTATTTCCGTATTCTATATCAGAATGTCTTGTGACTTCAATAGGTAAATTCCAGTAGACCGTCAGTGAAACAGCTCCTAAAATAAATATACCTAAGAGGGTAAGTAAAATCTTTTTGATCATGAATTACTGATTTGTTTTTTAAAAAGGTTTTTTTAAAATTCTTTCCTTGTAGACCCCTTTCACAATTTTAAAAAGAGCTACATAAGATCCGGCTCCGTCAGAATTGAGCATGGTGAGGTATAAAATATCACTTTTACGATCGTAATAACATGCGGTAAACTGGTTGCTGGGATTGAAGAGGTTTTCAATCTCTTTCGTGGGTATCTGAATTTTTTTATCCTTAATCTGTACCGTGATAGATTTATAATGAGTTCTGGGAATCGTTGCGTCGGTTCCCCAGATCAGGTTCCCTTTATATTTATCCTCTATTTTTTGCCCGCCGTAGTTGGACGAAGAAAAGAATTTTTTATTTTCCTTATAATTGAACTTTTCAGTAGTAATATCTACTTTGATATTTCCTGATTTGAAAACAGCTTTATTTTCATCATTGGTTATGGGAAGAATGGTCTCATAAGAATCGAGAAGTTTAACTTTTGAACTATAAATATAACCTGCTGTTTTATCATTATAATAAATATTCATCCAGTTTTTGTTGGTTGCATCCGGTTCAGAAGCATAGACAATTTCATCAGAATTGATCTTTCCTATAATCTTACTTTTTATATCCGGATTTTCCCTTAGATTGACGTAGCCGTCCTTATCTACAATTTTGGCAAACTGAGCAAAAGATAACTGGATACTTAAAAGCGTTGTGATGAGGAATATTTTTTTTATTTTCAATGGTATTGGAGGATTTTGGGTTAAAACAAAAATAATTGTATCATTTAACCTGATGAATTCAGGAAGTGTTCTATTGGTGGAAGTAAGTTTAAAAAGGAATTTCCAGAACCCTTTTCTTGTATTGCCCTTTTTCAATGATGAAAAGCCCTACATACGAAGCGGCACCCTCAGAATTACTCATGGAGATATACAGCGTATCATGCTCACGGTCATAATAACAGCTCGTCGATTTATTATCAATTTGGAACAGGTTTTCAATCTCTTCCGCAGGGATTTGGATCTTCTTATCTCCAATTTGTACTGTAATAGAGATATAGTGCGTTTTAGGAATCGTTCCGTCTATCCCCCAGACCTGCTGACCTTTGTAAAAATCGCCCTGTAGCGTTGAGGTAAAGTCTTTTTCATTTTCCTTAAAATTAAATTTTCCGGAAACAATATTTACTTTAATATTTCCTGATGCAAAGGTCGCTTTGTTGGCATCCCGTGCAGTTGGAGGGATTTTTTGATAAGATTCAATATACTTTAGCTTTGAATTGTAGATATAGCCGTTGCTTACATTCGCCCAATTCTTATGAACCGGATCAGACTCAAATATATAGACGATTTCATCAGTGTTGATCTTTCCTACGATCTTGCTTTTTGCATCTGCATTTTCCCTTACATTCACATAGCCGTCTTTATCGGTTATCTTGGCAAACTGAGCAAATGATAATTGTATACTTAAAGCGGCTGTCAAAAGGAATATCTTCTTTGTTTTCAATGAATTTTGATTTTAGACAAAAATAGTTTTATTATTTCACTCCAGGTGAGAAGAGTTTTCTTTTAGGGTTGATAGAGGAAAGGAAGCAGGAGGCTGGAAGAGGAAAGTTATGGTAGTGATAAAAATAGTTTAAGTATACTTTTATAACTTTCTTTAAGAGTACCGTCAGCAATTACCCGTCTGTGAGTAACTTCCAGCCTCCCTCTTCCAGCTTCCAGCCTAAATTTTTTATTTAAAAATTTTCTGAATCACATTTCCAATCTCTACAAAATCTCCATGATTCCCTACAGATCGTATTTCCGGACTGTTTTTATCATATTCCGAGAATGGGAAGATCAGAAGATAATTATTATCATTCAGGTATCTGTTCAGAAGTTCAGGGATCAGTCTCATTTGTGGAATATAGGACTTCATCCCTCTTTTGGCCATCAGAATGATCAAAGCTTCATCATCTTTAAGCTTGGTAGCTGTTCTTCCACCGTCCTGCCATGTATTCATAATAATGAATTCAGCTTCTATATTGGCTTTTTTAATGATCTTCTGAAGAATGTACAGAATGTCTTCAGGGGCATAAAAAACAACTGTTGCCCCGGAATTTCTGGCAATATTCCATACCCTTAGCAAAGCGTGGAAGAATCCTGCTTCCTGATGAGCATTCTCCGGAATCATTACGGCATAGCGCTTAATGGTGGAAAGTGGCTGAGCAGCATGGTATACCAATACATTCACATCGTCATTCTGAAGATATCCGTTGTACAGATTATAAACGAATGAAGGGGAGAATCCTTTTTCATCTTCCAGTCCTATGATGAGGTCAGTGATTTTTTGTTCCTTAATGACATTGTTTACGCCATTGATGACATCATTGTCATATCTTTTAAGTGCCTGTAATTTCACATCTGCCGCAGCGGCGGTATCTACTGCCTGATGAAGAAGCTTTTCTGCATTTTTTACCGAAGATTCATTCTTATCTTCATTGATCACATTTAAGGCAAAAAGATCCTCCGTATTCGAGTGGGCTTTGATAAGAATTCCCAGATTGACCATTCTTTCAACGGTTTCTTCATGGTTGATCGCCAGCAAAATACTTTCTTCTTCATGGCTGTTCCCGGAAACTGTATCCTCATTATCACTTTCTGCAATTTTCTGAGCACTTGCCATTGAAATAAAAGAAGAGACGGTACAGGAGATCAGGATCAACAGAATACTTCCGTTCAGTACATGTTCATTCAATAGCCTTACCGGTTCTCCGGTTTCCGTTTCAGAAAGGATGATATTGTATCCTACCATTACCGAGGCCAGTGTTGCCGCCGCCGAAGCAGAGCTCAATCCGAAGATCAGTTTTCCTTCCTCTTTAGTCAGTCTGAACGTTTTTTGTGTAGCTACGGCAGAAAGATATTTCCCACCAATAGAGGCCACCAGCATAATTCCGGCTACCTCAAGAGTTTCCCAGCTTTTAAAGAAAACTTTGAAGTCGATCAGCATTCCTACACTGATCAGGAAGAACGGAATAAATATCGCATTTCCCACAAATTCAACCCTGTTCATCAAAGACGAAGTGTGAGGAATAAGTCTGTTTAAAGCCAGTCCGGCAAAGAAGGCACCAATGATAGCCTCCACACCGGCAAGTTCTGCAAGCATAGCGGCCAGATAGATCATCACCAGGACAAAAATATACTGGGAGATCTTATCATCCACTTTCTTGAAAAACCAACGGCCGATAATAGGGAAGACAATCAGTACAATCAAGGCAAAAACCACAAATGAAACAGAAAGTTTCACCCAGAATTCCGTACCCACATCCCCCTGAGACATCCCAACGATCACAGCAAGTACCAATAAGGCAAGAATATCTGTAATCATCGTCCCTCCAACAGTGATATTGACCGCCTTATTTTTAGCAATACCCAATTTGCTGACCAATGGATAGGCAATCAGAGTATGGGAAGAAAAAAGACTGGCAAACAGAATAGAGGTGAGCATGGAGAAATGTAAAAGATAATAACCTCCTAAATATCCCAAAACAAAAGGAACGGTAAATGTATAAATACCAAAAGTGAGACTCTTCCATTTATTCTTTTTAAAATCTCCCATATCAATCTCCAGCCCGGCCAGAAACATGATGTAAAGAAGCCCGGTGGTTCCTGTTACGACAATGCTGCTGTCCCTCGACAGTACATTGAATCCGTTAGGACCTATTACAGCACCGGCTATAATGAGCCCCAAAAGGTGGGGAACTTTTATTTTGTTCAGCAGCAAAGGCGCTGCAAGGATGATGATCAGTACCAACAGGAACTTCAATACCGGATCTTCTATAGGAAGACTCAGGTTGTGTATACTCAGTAAAATCATAAGTGTTTTATTTGGTGGAACGTACTAATTCAACAGAGAACTTTGCTGTACAGCCATCAGAGGTGATGGTTCTTGTTCCTTTGATCTTGTTGTCGGAAATGTCATTCAGAAGAACGCTCATTTCTACATTCTTTTTGGCTGTAGAGTCCGTCTTGAAGGAAAGTCTGATTTCGTTATTTTCAAATTTCCCGATGTAAAGCCTTACCAGATTATTGTTGTTTATAATTTTGGTAACAGGCTGGGTAGAATCATTATCGAATTCCCAGATGTCAGTACGCTGGTCACCTACAGCATAATCACTGCAACTGGATTCTGTACAAATTACTTTTCCGTTCCAGGGACCGGAAATTTCTGCCGGCCAGGTAGCAATAACCACCGAATCTTTTTTGGAAAAGATACTGTCTCTCATTTTTAAGAGGGATTGGTACTCAGATTCTTTCTTGGCAAATGTTTTTTCTTTCTCAAGCAATTGCTTTTCTCTGTCTGTCAGATTCTTCTCTTTTTCTTTGTAATCACAGCTTGTCAAAAGAAAAGAGGCTGCAAGAAGGATAAAAAATGTGTTTTTAAGCATATGGTATGGGATTGAGTATACAAGATAGGAAAAATGGAGGAGATAAGAAAATTCAATCTTTTCCACTGAAAATTTCTCTCTGACGAATCTGGTTTTTTCATCCTGAATAGAGATAAAAGCCATATCTGAAACTTCATATGATTAGTAATTTCAGCTTCCTAGTTGATGATCATTGAGTTTTGATCAATATAAAAAAAACTGAAATTCACATCAGAAATTTAGCTATCTTCAATAGGTTGAAATATAATAATGCTTCAATGAAGAAAGTCTTTTTAATCCTTTTATTCTCTGTGAATCTGATGGCACAGAAGACTACTGTTTCGGAAGCTCTTCCCTCCATCCCTCTGTGGGTGAAAATACCGGATGGGCCCGGGCCTGGAGGAGAATGTATCCGCTCACCCAAAGGCTCTCTTACTCATATTAGCGTCCCAAAACTGAAGATTCATCAGCCTGCGAACCCCAATGGAATTGGCGTTCTGGTGATCAGTGGAGGAGGGTATGCTCATATTGAGTCGGGGTCAGAAGGGTATCCCGTAGGAGAATGGCTAAAATCTAAAGGAATTACTGCTTTTGAGCTGGAGTATAGACTTCCTGGAGAAGGATGGGCTTCAAGATCGGTTCCTTTTCAGGATGCACAACGTGCACTAAGAATCATAAGAAGCAATGCAGAAAAGTATAAACTCAACCCACATAAAATAGGAGTGCTTGGATTTTCGGCAGGTGGACATTTGGCAGGATATATTTCTTCTACCTTCGATACGGTTTACTATCCGCCGCAGGATGCCGTTGATCAGATTTCTGCCCGGCCTGATTTTACGGGAATGATCTATCCTGTGGTATCGATGCTGCCTCCTAATAACAATACCCATTCTTTTAAATCACTACTTGGAAATGCTCCAGAAATGCAGGATCAAGTCAGACTTTCTGTGGAGAAACAGGTAAGTGCTCAAACTCCAATAACTTTTCTGGCTCAATCTGAAGACGACCCTATTTCGCCTGTAGAAAACAGTATTCTGATGTACCAGGCATTAAAGAACAATAAAGTCCCGGCAGAACTGCATTTGTTCCAATCAGGTGGGCATGGCTGGGGATTAGGAAAAAAAGGGACTAATACCATTGAATGGCCGGATTTGTTTTTAAACTGGTTACAAGTGAATGGGATTTACACCAGAACAAAATAGTCTTTCGGTGAAAATGTAAATATCTTTTTGTTATTCAACTTTCTGTCTTTTGAACATTTCAGGCTTATAATTGATGATAAAAACTCCACAGATGATCAAAGCTGCTGCAAGAATGAATTTAAATGAAATCTGCTCGTCCATAATCAGCCAGCCTAAAAATATGGCAATGATTGTATTGATATACGCCAATATGGAAACCTGCACCGGAGAAATTTTGGTTAAAGCATAATGGAAGGCAAAAAAAGCCGCTACAGATCCAAAAACAGAAAGATACAGCATGGCTGAAATACTCTTTAAACTCCAGTTGCCAAAATTATAATTTTCAGAAAACAGAAAAGCCAGGATAATCTGAACAATGCCGGCAAAAAGAAACTGATAAAACAGATTCAGGGTGATATTTCCACTTTGGATATTTAATTTTTTGGTGAAAATAGTTCCTGATGCCCATCCGGAAATGGCGCAGAAAAGAAAGATCATCCCCATTCGGTAGTCGGGATTGGCAAGATCCTGAAGGCCATCCCAGAAAATAAAAAGGATTCCGCTGAAACACATCAGCACCCCGGCAAAAGCTCTGAAACTGAATTTCTGTAATCCTACAGCCACACTTCCCAGAAATACAACAATAGGGGAGCAGGCGCTGATCAGGGAAGCCAGACTGCTCGATACCGTTTCTTCTGCAACTGTAGTCATCCCGTTAGCGATCACCAGCATCAAAGAAGCGAAAATGATCTGATACCCCAGACTTTTCCAGCCGATCCATTTGAATTCCTTTTTGGAAATAAGAAGAAAAAACATGATGACTGAAGCCAGAAACTGGCGGATTCCTGCTACAAACCATGCGGGAATAGTTTCCACAGCCACACGAATGGCAAGAAATGTAGTTCCCCAAACAAGGGCAACAGTAAGAACGGCAAAAATGAGTTTATAATCTTTCAAGGTAAAGTAAAGTCTAACCATCAAATTTACCGGTTTTAAAATGAATCGGATGGGTACAGTTGTAGTTATTTTGGGTGATACAGATACAGGGGGATTATGGGTAATAGGTAATAGGTAATGAGGGACTGTAAAAGGTAAATAGTATGGAGACACAAATAATCTTCGGCTTTCTGCTTCAGGTTCTTTCTTAATTTTTAATTTTTTATCTTTGAACATCTAATAAAAATTGAAGATGGTAGGAATTATAATGGGCAGTCAGAGTGATCTGCCGATCATGGAACAGGCTGCAAATTTTCTGAAAAGTCTGGACATCCCCTATGAACTGACTGTAGTTTCAGCACACAGAACACCGGAAAGAATGTTCGATTACGCAAAGACTGCTAAAGAAAGAGGACTAAAGGTAATCGTGGCCGGAGCAGGAGGAGCTGCTCACCTTCCCGGGATGGTCGCAAGCTGTACAACACTTCCGGTAATCGGGGTTCCGATCTTGTCCAGCAATTCTATCGATGGATGGGATTCTGTTTTGTCAATTCTTCAGATGCCTGGAGGGATTCCTGTAGCAACAGTAGCATTGAACGGCGCATTGAATGCAGGAATTTTAGCAGCTAAAATCTTAGGAAGTGCAGATGCTCAGGTGGCTGAAAATCTTCAGAAATATCAGGACTCTCTGAAAGACAAAGTTTTAGGGACAGTAGATGATATTAAGGCTCAGCATCCGAATCATTTTGATTTGTAAAACCATGTTTATTGGCTAGTGTAACATTGTGCTTTAAAACATTGATCAATAATTAAACGGGTGATTTTCATCCGTTTCTTTTTTGTACTTATTCGCATAAAGGTGCGTCTGATAGGATCAAATGTTTTTCTTTGTTATTTAATCAATTATATGATAACGTTCCAGTACTTTCGGATCTATTTTTAAATCAGGGCGGAAGTGCATAATTCCTTTTACAAAATGGGCGAGCAGTACATTAGAATTGCGTACAATAGTTGTTGTTTTAAATTGTACGGGTTGAGCTTTTATGTTATCCAATTCGTTTTTAGTAAAAATGTAAAGTTCAAAATTGCTTTCTGAATACCCTCTATCCGTCCATAATACATCATAGAGGCCACCTTCATTATTGGCGGAAAGTGATTCGTAAAGAAGAGATTGAGGCGGAGTGTTTTCACCATAATGATGCAGTCCTTTTTCATCTACCTGTATTTGGTTATATCTGGGGTTCTTTGACTGGTATTCTGCTACAGCCATCCATGTCAGAAAGGATAGTACAGGCACTGAAAATCCTAATATGATCAATCTGATTTCGGTTTCTTTTACCCAGAAAGAGAAAATAATCATGCCTGCCAGTGAGCCCAATATCAATATAAAAAGGGCTAACAAAAAGATTCTTAAGACCGTTGTAAGTCCTTTAGCAGGTAGAGATGATAATGATTGGAAGTTCTTTTCGGACTGCGATACCATGAATTTGTTATTTAAAGAGAAAAACCCTCCGGATATGGAGAGTTTTTGTATTATTCCTGAAGCATATTGTCTCTGGTATTCTTTTGGACAGCGATGGCCCCGAAAAGTGCCAGGAGAAATGCAAAAGCATAGAATCCTTTTTCACTCGGAAGTATGGTCGCATTCCAAAGTCCGATAGCAAGCAATACGATGGAAGATAAGGTGGCGAACCAGCAAATCCCGTAATAAATATCGGTTACCTGAATATTTTCTAATCTGTCACGGACGGCTTTCTGTAAAGAAACAACAGCAAATAGACCATAAAGAAGGATCGTGAAATAGTAGCCTTTCTCATTCAGCTGCATTTCTGCTCTTGCAAGCCCTACAATAAAACCGATCATTCCTGCTCCCAATGCCACCCAAGATGCGGCGACAAATGCATTCGATACTCTTTGTTTTTTCATGAATTAATGTTTTAAGAGTCTAAATATATTCTGATTCTCCGCAAACACACCTAATATTTTTAGTATATTAGCGCTCAAAAAGCAGGGATTATGAACATATTCAGTTTTACGGCTCATTTCGGTTCGGAGGAAG
>LAZY01000005.1 GCA_001013295.1 Chryseobacterium indologenes
TTTTTGACTTATATCTTCTTTTTTCCAAGATATTTTTTTAAAAATCAAAATATCGAAATCTTTTTTCTATGAAATACAAAAAAGAGACTGTCCTTTTGAGACAGCCTCTTCTAATTCTGCGGGGATAGAGGGAATCCGGTCGAACATCTGATACCCTTGTTGACATTTTTAAACAGTATCACAAGTAAACGGAATTTTTAATAAAAATCCCTTTTCGATAATTTTTATGGTGTCAGATCAAGTTGTGGCTATTACAAATCAGCCTTACTATTCTTTCAAAAAATCTTGAGCTGACTTTACAACTAATATTTTACCACCTATAGCACACTGGCATGTAGAGCTATCTAATAGCTCTTTTTTGCCCTCAATTTCAAAATCAGAAATATTGTCCCATTTGAGAGGTGAAGGTGTACAGGAAGACCTTAAAACACTACACATTCCAAAAGGTTTAATGTTGCTGTTAGGCTGTTTGTCTTCTTCTGTAGCCTGTAGCTTCCCCTCAATCTTCATAAAAGATTGACTTGTTACTGTGAGTGGAGTTGGTGAAGTTCCTTTATCACATTTTAACTGGGTTGTATCAATTAGATAGTTAGGCATAGTTTATTTTATCTTTTTATCTTGCCATGTCTTTCCTCCATCAACGGTATATAAAGCCTTCCCTTCCCCATAAATCATAATTCCATCCTTATCATTATAAAAATTTACTGAGGTACATGTTTCCTTAGGAGAAATTGCATCCCAAGTATCTCCATTATCATGACTATAGTATATACTATATACAAGATTGGAACAATCACATTCAATACATGATTTTAAATGATAAAACCAAATAGTATTGCCATTTGAATTAATATCATCAAATCTAGAACCCAATGGAATAGCATTTAATATAAAACCTCTCAGATTTATTGTTTTCCAGTCTTTATTATTCTTTGAAACTTGTAAAAGAGGATAATCTCCTTTGTTACCATACTTGAAGGTTAAATTTTTATGTTTGAAAATTTTTATACTTGAATTATTAGCCTCTTCACTAATATTTTTAATAGATATATACTTATACACGTACAATCCTGTAATTAGTAATATAACTATAACAATAAAACTTATTAGTAACTTTTTCATATTAGTAATCTTCCAAGGTTTTAAACTCTGCTTTTATTTTCTGAAAATAATCTATTAGACTTCCTAGCTTATTCAATTCATCAGTATTTGCTAAATCGACTTTATCATTAATTAATTTACCTTTCCTAAACGCCCTTTCATGCATTAATAATACAACCTTTCCTTCTGTTTTTCCTACCTCATCCCAGCCTCCACCATAGTAAACCATATCCAATAATTCATCTCTGACAGTTTCCCAAGAATCCGTTACCCTGTCTTTTGAAACATACTCCTTCGAATACATATCAAAATAAGGATGTGTCTCTTCCCATTTACTATAGTCTAATTTCTTTCCTTTTTCCCTCTCCATAGCAATATTATGAAATTCAAATTTCATTTTCCATTCTGCATCCCAACCAAAAATCTTATATCCCTCTTTATACAATTCATCTGCTTCTTCCTTTGTATCTTTTTGTGAAAGCTCCCATCTATTTCCTCTATCGGTACTTTTTATGTCTTTTAGCTTGTCATTTACATACCAAGTGTTTGTTCCTGGAAATCTTGCTAATGGTTTTTTTTGGTTTTTAGCCAAAGGAAATTTAAGCTTTGAAAAGTCTTTATTATAAATTTGCCCCAAATAATAATTAATCTGATTTTTACATTTTTCAAAATCATTAACCACACTCATTCTTGTATTCTTATTATCAATCAATACACCTCCACTTCTATAAAAACTTGAATAGTGGTCATTTGCATGTGAATATGAATGGTTTGCAATTATATGATTCTCATAGATATCCTGCAAAATCTTTTTTGCTTTTTCTGGATAATAAGAAAAGGCATACCATAAATGTACTCCTGTTAAGAAAAATGTTCCTTTGATTCCTTTTTCCTTTAGCAATTGTAAAACTTCTTCTGTTCCTGCCTGTATTCCATCATCAAAGGTTAAATAGATTTCTCTCTGTACAATCTTAACAGGCTTAGAGTCTTTTAATTCCCGTATAGCTAATATTTTAGTATCTCCCATGACTTTCAATTAAGCTTGTTGTTTTTCTACTTTTACACTTCTCTTTAATTCTGCAAAGCCATCTTTTTTAACATTACCCGTAAGAGTTATTTCCTTTTCTCCATTATTTATGTCTTTATCATCTACTTCATATATAGTTAGTATAATTGATTCCCCCTCTTCATAGTTTCTGGTATAAACCAATAAACTTATTTCTTCATCAAAAGATGCCATTGTAATTTCTTTATTCATATCTGCATCCATCCATTGAGCACTCACTATTTGCTTTTCTTTGGTGTAATCAAATTCCCCATTTTGAGGAAGCTTATTCATCTGAGGGGCTTTATACTCAATCTTATCTTTAGCTGTTAATAATGAGTTTGCTCCATACACATGCATTCTGTCTTTTGCTCCGAATTCAGTCTGCCCATCTGTATAGCCTATGAATTTTTCTTTACCGTAAAGGTCTAGGTGTGCTTTTGCTGATATTTCAGTATTGGTTCCAGCATTGATAATGGTTTTCTTACCACTGTCTTGGCTTATCTCCTGCTTAGCAATAATCTTAATATTCTGCCCAACATTGGTATCCATATTCTTTCCTGCCTTGGTTTCAATATTCTCTTCAATATCAAATTTTAAATTCTTTGATTTTATAGTAATGGTTTCAGGAGCAGTAATGTTAATGTTGCTTCCCTTTGTGTCGAATCTCAACTCATTACCACTTTTATCAGTCAGTAAAATACTCTCATCTTCTGTAAACACTAATCTGTGCCCACTTCTGGTCTGTAGGGATTTCACACGGTTATCCATACCACCTCCCAATCCTACACCTCCGTGAAACATTCCACCCATTGCAAAGGGAAAATCAGGATTATGGTATTCAAAATTAACCATCACTTGGTCTCCAATTTCTGGAACAGCCACAAAGCCTCTATTTTGACTTATTGCATCTGTTCCCCCTGCATCTGGACTCATCATTCGAATAAAATGTGTTGTATCATTTAATTGCCAGTCAAACTGCACTTGTATTCTGCCTTGATTTAAAGGGTCTACATTTGATATAACAGTTGCAACCTGTGGCTCTGCTTTAGGCATTACAAAATCTGGCTTAGGCATGAAGCCTGTTCCCTCGGCTATAGCTTCAAAACTTCCAGTGTAGTATCCCCTTGCATCAACTTCGTGACTCACCTCAGTTATCATTAAAGTTGTAAAGTGTGAAGTCTCATTACTATCCTGTTTTCTCATGTCTATGTCTGCTACACAACCTATGAATAAGAAAGGAACTGTTGTACTTCCAGATACGGTAAAAACTTCTACTGCCTTACTACCTCTAGTACTTTTCTGAGAATCATCCACATCAAGGAACATATTTGCATTAATAGGAGTTGGAGTCAGTGAACGTGTTTTGAAAATGCCATCGTTTAATTCGTATGCTTTTTGAGATAAATCTCCGACGTGTTTTATCTTATTATCTGAGCCTAACATTTTAGCATGACTACTACTGTTATAGCCAAAGTATTCAGGTTTTGTGTGAACCGCTTTTAACTCTACCTGTACATAGTTAACGTTACTACCATAAATAAGTTGGATAGGCTTTTCATGAGGTGGGAGCTTTCCAAAGTGTAACACATAACCATCATAGTAAAATTGCTCTCCATAGGCTTCTGCTAATCTTGTCAGGTAATTGTAATGAGTTTCACAATATTGAGCACTATAATTAATGTAGCTTTTATTCTGGGTGTCTATTCTGAAATCAAATTGAGTTGTTCCCAGTGTCTCTTTAATGATATTGCCAGCAATGATAGAGGTATTTACAATCTGACTGCCTCCAAAACTTTGAGTATGGGGTGCAGAATCCATTAATATAGTTGGGCTATATCCTTTGAGTACAATATTGCCTAAGCTCATTTTTTCCTGACTGAATGCCAATTTTGTAACAACACCAACAAACGTTCTTTCGGGGCTTTCTTTTTCAGCATCTTTGTATTTAAAAGTAACTGTCAGACGTTTTCCTAGAAACTGCTGTGCTTGTTCTAAATTATGGTTCTGTACTTCATCCAAAGAATCATGTGCTAAAGTCAGTTCAAAGTAATGGTGTTTTCTGGCACTCTGCTCTAAACGGAAGTATTTAAAGTGTCTGATAGGTTTTCCATTAACCACAACATCGAGCTTAACCACACGGTTAATACCTGCTATATGGTTCTCAGAAATCTTTTCAGAATTTGAAATATTCTTTCTCATTAATATTGTGGCATTTGTGTTTATATCACCAAATATAGATAAATAGATAATACCACATATACAAATTTTGAAAAACTTAAAAAAGTGTACTAAAACTACGATTGATTAAAAAGATAAAATATTTTTCGTTTGGGGATTTTTCGAGAGATACAGAAGTCCGTTTTGAACCTGAAAATTTACTAAATGAGGCACTAAGATAAGAAATCATTATCTTTGTTATATAAGAAATGTAGGATCAAGCGCAAAAGCTGTGGTAAAACAATTGAATACCTTATTCTAAATTTTATAGACGCAAAGAATTAGTGATTCGAATACTTTATTTTAGGAGGCTAAGTAATGCGACTTCGTCGCTGATGAAGTTTTGTGACTATGCGCTCACTTCTTCAGATCGATTGAAAATCGATCCCTTCTTAGCTCACTTAAAATAAAGCATACACCAACATGAAGCTTTGCGTGAAACTCTATCTCCACAACTGTTGATTCTAATTTTTTCTATTCAGATGAACTCAACTTTTTGCTTAGTCCACAACTTTTGGGACTGATCCGACAAAAGACCTACTAAAAACAAAAAAACCTACTGTATTTCAGTAGGTTTTTTATTAAATACTTGCGGAGAGTGAGGGATTCGAACCCCCGGACCTGTTACAGTCAACAGTTTTCAAGACTGCCGCAATCGACCACTCTGCCAACTCTCCCTAAACCCCGGCTATACCGTTGTTTTCAGTGGTGCAAATATAGAACGATTTTTAATCTCTGCAAAACTTTTGTAACACAAATTTTAACAAAACTTAATAATAGACTAGAAATCAAGGGAATTATTTTCCGTCCAATCCTACTCTACCATTCATTTTCAAGCAACATCATAATAACCTTTCAACATTTTGTTTAATCTCTCTAAACTTTCTTAAATCACTCTCAAATACTCTAATCATACTATTTTCAATTTCCACCATATTACCTAGACCAGCAATCACTTTATTTCCTATTAGATTAATATTATTGGCTCTTTCACTATGCTCTATATAAGGAAATATTTCAGACACAAAGGGTCTAATATGTCGATCAATTAATAATCTTCTATTTATTAAACCTACAGCTTCTCCGCTTGCATTAAATCTAAAAATATCTCGGTCTATATTTAGACGATTAATCCAATCTTCATAAAATATTATGAATTCTTCTCTTTCATCCGGATCTGCCTTTACAGAATAAAACAAGTTTGAACGAAGTAGTTGCCATTGACTAAAAATTTCCTCATTTTTAAGATAATTCTCTCTAACATAATTAAATTCATTTGTGAAATACTGATTATAAGTAGCCAAGAAATTTGAATCACTAATTAATTGTTCAAAAGAGTTTACATGAGACGGATTATTATTTTTATAATATCTATTTAGATCTAAAATATTAATCTTTGTAATAAAACTATCATTTATAGAAGGGCTTAAAGATGGATTATGAAAACTACCTATACGTAAATCATTAATAAAATCTGCAAAACTATTAATAGTGTCTTCCAATGCATTATCTAATGTGGTAAGGGATACTTTAAAAAACTTGTATGCATCATCTGAATTATCATTCCGTTGTTTTTCATACAGGTAAATAGCAATACAAAAACCAACAATTGTAAAAAGAAGCGTTGCCGTTCCTAAAAAAATTGTAGCTTGATTAATATCAAAATCCCAATTAGAACATAAAAAGTAATATTTTTCCATTATTTAGTTTTATAACATTACCCAAATATGCAAAATATATCAATACAAAGAGTAGGTTTTCCATAAGACAAAAACTTATAGACTATGTTTATAAAACCACACATTTTTCACTATATTTGTAAAAAACACACCACCCCTATGACAATGGAGAAACTAAGAACTATAAGAAAGCAGAGAGGTTATACACAGCAGCAGATTGCTGATATTATCGCGACCGATGTCTCCAACTACAGCAGAAAAGAAAGTGGAGACGTTAAAATATTTGATGATGAATGGGAGAAAATAGCCAAAGCTTTGGATGTTTCTGTTGAGGACATTAAAGAAGAGAAAACACCAAACGTTGTACAGAATAATGATAATCTGACTTTTAATGATACAAGTTCTTTTCACCAATCAGGTATCTACAACTGTAACATTCCTAATTACATTCTGGAAAGTCAACAGGATTACATTAAGCTTTTAAAAGAGCAGATCGAAGTTTTAAAGGCGGAAAATGCAAAATTAAAACAGGGATAATCTTCATAAAACATACAAGTAACGGCTTCCAAATTGGAAGCCGTTTCTATTCTATAATCATACAACTTATCTTGATCCCTTCCTAAAGCCTCTATAGCCAGTTTTCTAACGGTCGGGACACCGTTATACAACCCCCGACACCCCCTTAGGTAAGGGGGTAAAACCACTTCTGTAAGTGGCTGAAGCCCGTTCCGAAGTGGGTATATCCCATATATGAAACCCCTGGAGACGGTTATACAAGTATCCGGAGAGGCTTCAGAAAGTGTCTGGAGACCGTTGTAAACTGGCTGGAGTGATTTTGAATAAACAATTCCCCCTATTCCCGGTCTACAATTGCAATAAAACTGTTTTTTAAAAGATCGGACGGGTATACGAACTGATCTCCATCTTCTCCCTTTACGACAATAGCTCCCTGTTCGTCATTCAGACATTTGTCCAGCTGGGTTTTCAGGTCGTTGAGTTTTCCCTGGGGTGCTTCAATAATGTAGGTTCCGGTAACGTGTGTTATTTTGATAATTTTTGTTTCCATATTTTTTTTGATTAGCGGCTAAATGTAAGAATTTTCCTGTAAGTACGATGATGCCTTTGGAAAATATACTTCAGAGATGATAAAAATACCGGGAGCTCCGTATAACCACCAATGATCAGAATAGAGTATATTTGTAAACATTAAAACTAATAATACTATTTTCAGATGCTTACTCAATCCTTTATCAAAAGATCGGTTCTTACCGCATCCGTTTTTCTATACTCTTCCGTTGCCTTAGCACAAAAGATGCCTCTCAATATCTTACCATCCGGTCATTTGGTTGTACAGGCTGAAGTGGAAGGTAAAAAAGGAAATTTTATTTTGGATACTGGCGGTGGTGTCAATCTTTTTCTGGGCAACTTCCCCAAAGATCTCAGCCAAAAGGAATCTTATAACTTCCTGACGGCCTTCCGTGCTACCGGAGAACAGCTTACAGTGCCGATGTTCAAATCAAAAGAGATTGTTTTTAACGGTAAAAAATTCAAAGATACCTGGTATGCTACCCACAATATGGAGATCAAGGGTATTGATGGGCTGATCTCCCTGCCCATGCTCTATGACACAGAATTCATCATCGATTATACGACTAAGGAAATCATATTTCCAAAAGAAAAACTGAGCGGAAAGAAAGTTGTAGATATTCAATTGTCTACCAATGCAGATCAGTCTCTGGATATAACCACTTACATCAACGTGAACAACATCAAGATCAACGTTCTTCTGGATTCCGGTGCCGGCAATGATTCTTTCTGGCTGAATGAAAGGCTGATGAATACTTTGGGAATAAAGAAAGAGGGACTTCAGATGATTGAAAAGAAAAGCGAGTTTAATCCGGCAATCACGAGTAAGTTTTACAAAGGAAGTGTAAACACCATTTCCAATTCGTTTGCAAAGGTAGATCAACCGAGCGTATTCTTTGTTGAAGGACTCATCTACGAAGGAAAAACCAGTATCAACTGGCTTGGGAAGAAACTAGGATTCAACCTTAAAGAAAAGAAAATCTATATCCTGGATTAATCATTTTTCGCTTTAGAGATAAAATAAACCTGCCTCTTTCGGAGACAGGTTTTATTGTATAGAAAATCAGTAAAGTCTTATATTTTCACCTCAATATGATTGACCCAGACTTGCTTCCGGTCTTGAGTTTTATAAAAATTCTCAAGTAAAAACTCACGGTTATATGGTATTTTTTTGTCGAAGTATAGCTTGCCGTTCACATACACTTTTACGTTTTCTTTAAGATCCACAACTTCTGGTGAGATATTGATGGAAAAGGATTGAATATCGGAAGCCTCAATGCGGAAAACATTCCTGTCATATTCAGCTTTTATCTTGCCGGACTTTCTCGGAAAATCAAATGCATTTTTATCCACGTCCTTCACCTTCAAACTATCATGATCATCATAAGCCAGCCATTTATTGATCTTAAAATTCAGCGCTTTGCGCCCGTTGGTATTCCCGCTTAAAGTGTCTAATTTTATATTGGAAATCCAATCAACATTTCCGTATCTGTCATCATCAAATTCCCATGAAATTGCTTTTGGAAACGGATTTCTTTTCCGGCTGTTCAGATCTTTAAAGAGAATCTCATACGCCGGTTCCGATTCGTCAAACTGTGGAAACCAATGCGGAAATCCGTTGTATCGATATTCTTTGTAATCGGCAGATATACCCTTCATCAGTTTTGTAAAATCATCATTGGCATTGGGTGGATAATAGTAGTCTTCATCTGTTGAGAAGTTAATAAACGAACGGTTCTTCATATTTTCTACGAAAGTACCGCCTGTAAACACTTTTGGATACGTATTAAATCCATAAAACCCGGCAAATGAGGTCGGCTGCTTCATCAGATAAGAAAAAGAACCGGTGGCCCCATTAGAATGCCCTGCAATAAAGACATTATTATCATCAATATTAATAGCCATCTTGATCTGTTTGAGCATTTCAGGAATCATAAAAAATCCATCATCAGACAACATCCAGTTATATTGTTTACTCGCCCTTGGAAAAACCAGGATCACATCATCCCGATCCGCATATTTTGTATAATATCGGTTCCAGCCCCCTAAATTCCGGCCAGCCATCTGATAATCGATAAGCTCATTATTTCTTACCGCACCATGAAGGAAAAAAAGTAAAGAATACCTCTTTTGAGGGTTGTAGTTTTTGGGCAGATGAATCAAAAATGAAGTTTTGGCAGCATCATTGATTTTGAATGCAATAGAATAATCACGCTCTTTTTTTGGTTGATAAGGATTGAAATTTCTGATTTCCGTATACAAAGCCTCCGGATTTTTAATATTTCTCAATATATTTTTACGGGTACTGTAAAACTCCGCTTCCTTTTCCTGAAGCTCCTTATAAAACTGTTTTTTATATTCGGCAGCCTTTTTCGTTAATGTACGCCACCTTGGATCTGAAAGCAAATTTTTATATTCTTTTTCAGAATCATTTCCTACAATATAGCTCCAACCCGGATAATTCTCCCCGTCTCCTTTTATTAAAGAAAGCGACATAAGATACTGAAAGGCCTTATCATTATTTTTCAATCTTGAAGCGAGAACCGATGCATCATGCAACCCTTCACCATCAATATTTTTAGGATATATTTTGAATGCCTGCTCATATCCATCAAGAGCTTTTTTATACCCTGTTTCATCTTTAGCTTCCTCCATCAACTCCGAAGCCTTTTCAGTTAATGCTGCATAATTTCCCTGTGCTTTCGCAAAAAAAACAAACAGGAGAAGAAGCATCGTTATACAATATTTCATCAAAATAATTTATGAAACAAAATTAGCAACAAACCATCAGAAAAACTTGTAAAAATGGGACATTCCAAATGATTTTAATTAAAAATCTGTTTAAACTTAACTACAAAAACCTTTATTTTAAACACTTTAGTACACTTTAGAAAGTTTAGGGAATACCACCCCATTAAGTTCACATAAGATGAAAATCTTTGATTTTCAATAAAACTTTAGTGGACTTCTTATACACAAAGCATATAACTTAATAAATAACTTTAGTGTTTAAAAAGCTTTTGTGACTTTGTGGTTTAATAAAAAGGAAATCGTTTGCAAAAGAGGCTTAATTCAGTAATGAATGGGTATGTCATCATTTTTTTATCGCAAAGAAGAAGTGATTCGAATGTTTGATTTTTAAAGGAGCAAAGAAAGGCAACTTTGTCGCTGAAGAAGCTGAAGGTAAAACGTCCGCTTAGAAAGAATCAATGCAATTGATTCCTCCTTTGCCTCCTTAAAATATACCATAAAGTAAGTAAAAACTTTGCGTTAAAGACAACATCCTCCCAAACAAGTTATTATCAAACATTTTCTACCTGTAAAAAGAAAAACCGCTCCTCTTCAGAAACAGTTTTTTTGTATGGTATTCAGCAGACTTCTACTCTCCTGCCGGTTCAAATAATTCGATCTTGTTGCCTTCCGGATCCATAATATGAACAAACTTTCCATATTCATACGTTGCAATATCATCCAGGATGGTAACGCCCTCTTTTTTTAATTCTTCTACCAAAGCTTCAATATTTTCCACATGGTAATTGATCATAAAGTCTTTTTCCGAAGGTTCAAAATATTGGGTAGATGCTTTGAACGGGCTCCACAGGGTATATCCTTTTTTGTCCGAATCTGCTTCCTTCCAGTCGAATTTGGCTCCGTATGGGCTGGTTTCTACGCCAAGATGGGTTTTGTACCAGTCGTTTACCTGTTCAGTATCTTTACATTTAAAAAAAATTCCTCCGATAGCGGTTACTCTTTTCATTTTTATTCGTTTTTGTTCAGTTTATGGGATCGCAAATACAAATTTGGATCGTTTTATAATTTCACAAATATATTAATGTTTTTATTAGATTTTCTATAGCGTTAGTACAAATTTACAATTAGAAAAGTAGATGGATGTGCATTGATTGTTTAAACACAAATGGCACTAATGTTTTCACGAATAACACAAATTGTGGGTAAAGTTATCTTAGAATATAAGCTCCTAATGATGTTGGAGCTCGCAAAGGCGCAAGAGAAAACAAAAAACAGGCTATTTTTAAAGCGCAAAGATTTTATCTACGATAAAATTGAAGACGGTTTTTATATGCACAAATACTTTTTATTAGTGCATTCGTGGCAAAAAAATAAAAAAAGCGCACCTATCGGGTACGCTTTGTATTGTATAAACTAAATACGATTAGTGTAATTCAGCTAAGTATTTCTCCGCATCCATTGCAGCCATACATCCACTTCCTGCAGCGGTAATCGCCTGTCTGTAGATATGATCCTGAACATCACCTGCAGCAAAAACTCCAGGAAGATTCGTTCTTGAAGATCCTTTTTCAGTAACGATATATCCGTTTTCATCAAGATCTACCTGGCCTACGAAAATATCAGTATTCGGCTTGTGACCAATCGCAATGAAGATTCCTTCAACCTCTACGGTAGAAGTCTCATTAGTCTGGTTGTTGATGATCACAGCTCTTTCTACCAAACTGTTTTCTCCTTCAATTCCGATCAGTTCGTGGTGGAACTTCACTTCAATATTCGGTGTATTTTCCACTCTGTGCACCATTGCTTTTGAAGCTCTGAAGACATCTTTTCTTACCAATAAAGTTACTTTTCTGCATAATTTCGCAAGATAAGTAGCTTCCTCAGCCGCTGTATCACCAGCTCCTACTACGACAACGTCTTTACCTCTGTAGAAAAATCCGTCACAGGTAGCACAAGCAGAAACTCCACCTCCGGCATATTTTTTCTCATCTTCAAGTCCCAGGTATTTTGCAGTAGCTCCTGTAGAGATAATAACGGTTTTTGCAAGGATCTCTTTATTTCCTGCATATAATTTGTGAACACCGCCTACTTCTTTAGAGAATTCAGCTTTAGTGATCATTTCGTAATGTACTTTGGTCTCAAATCTTTCTGCCTGTTTTTGCAGATCCATCATCATTTCAGGACCTGTAATCCCGGCTGGATACCCTGGGAAGTTATCCACTTCCGTAGTGGTTGTTAATTGTCCGCCCGGTTCCAGACCTGTATACAATTCAGGTTTTAAGTCTGCTCTTGCTGCATAGATAGCAGCTGTGAAACCAGAAGGTCCAGATCCTACGATCACACAATCTAAAATGTTTTGCTCCATAATTTATTTTGTTCGAAAAAAGATTCAATTGAATTAAGACTGCTAATTTCGTAATTTTTACCGGCTTTTTAAAGTTATTTTAATGATACTTGTCAATATCAGATATGCGGATTGTCAATGAAGAGATGAGAGCTCCCTTTGGCCGATACAAAATATGAACTCAAGATTTAACTCCATCCATATATTTTCAAAACATGTATCCCCTATCTATTATCTATCCGTCTATTCTCTCTTGTCAACAATCTTACTTCTCCCCCTCAGTCCAACATCCATTTCACCAATTCTCCTTGTTCCACAATATTCCAGGAATGAGGATGTTTTTTACCATTGGCTCTTATACCGCGGTTCTTTGTTTCTATATATTCTGTTGCAGGGTTCCCAAGGTTCAATAAGGCTTCATTGGCTTTTTTAAGGACAAAAGCATTAAGATCTTCAAACGTTCTGCCTTTATTTTGCTGTTGCCATTCAAGATCCGGTTCGCAATAGAATCTGATTTTGGTATCTTTTAAATATTGGATATTTTCAACCGAATTGGAGGAAATCAGATAAGGTGAAGCGCTTTTATAGGCTTCCGGATGTTCATCAGGCTTTCCCAATTCTTTTTCAAAAAGAGCTGTCAGAAACTTTCCTTCTTCTACGGCATCAGAGTCTATATTGGCGGTAACATCTTTTTCAGCATTATGGTAAAGCTTCTCCAGATCAATAGGTGAATCTACTACAAGGAGGCCTTTAGGATGAAGGGGATCATGATTTTTTTTCAAAAATGCGGAAAGCAAAAAAGCGACATTCCCACCACCGGAAAAACCACCGATGAAAATATTCTTCTTTTCTATGTGATGTTGGTCTAAGATTGAGTTTAATCTCCCTGCAATTTTTTCCTTTTCAGTCTGCGTTAAAAACAGCTTTTGATTATAGTCTAAAAGTAAAGTGGTAATTCCTTTCTTTTCTATGTCTTTTAAAAAGTAGGCTTCAGTTTTTGTATGCTCACGATCACAGGGAAAACAGGGAAATAAAATGAGTACGGCTTTCTGCTCCGTGGCTCTGTTCAGCTCATAATCCTCTTTTTTCACAGCATTTCTACCGCTTCGTGCAGTACAGTTCAGCAAAAACATAGAAAATACAATCAGGAAAACACTATTTTTCATCACTCAATACAATACATGTAAAAAATTAAAAATCCCTGCCTCACTCACTCACTCACTCACTCACTCACTCACTCACTCAAACACTCCCACTCAAAAATCCTACACCTTCATTTTAATCTTGTCCACATTAATAATCTTATAGACAAGTTCCTTGATCAGCTCTGCCTCTCCCATATTCACAGCTCCAAGGCCCTTCCCTTTCATATCAAATTCTCTCAGAATAGAGATCACTCTGGTCGCGTGCTTCAGCGGATAAAGCCTTGCACTTTCTGCATAATCTTTGATAAAATAAGGATTTACTCCCATTTGGGAAGCAATCGTCTGCGGAGGCTGCCCTGCCATTGTCTGATAGATAATGACATTGGAGAAATAGTTATAGAGACTGGCCAGCATCATCACGAAAGGATTGTTCTTTGGATTCTTACCCATAAAATGAGCAATTTTAAAAGCTACGTTGGCATTTTTCGTTCCTAAGGCTTTCTGAAGTTCAAAAATATTATATTCTTTACTGATTCCGATATGATTTTCGATGATGGTTCCATCCAGAATTTCGCCTTCTTTGAGGATAATTTTCAACTTATTCAGTTCATTGGCAATTCTGGAAAGGTCATTCCCCAGATATTCAGCCAAAAGATGGGAAATATTGGGCGCGGTTTTGATCTTAAGCTGAATACATTCGTCAGCGATCCATTTCGGAAGATTGCTTTCCTTCACAGATTCGCTCAGGAAAAGAGCTTTGGCCTTGTCCAGAGCTTTGGCAGCCTTCTTTCTGCTATCCAGCTTCTTATGTTTATGAGCAAAAACCAATACGGTAGAAGGTACGGGATTTTCTACATAAGCCTCCAGAATTCTGTTTTCCTCTTCATTGAATTTCAGATCCTGTGCTTCCTTTACAATGATTACCTGCTTGTCTCCCATCATCGGAAACTGTCTTGCCAGGGAAAGGACTTCCTGATAAGAGGTATCTTTTCCGTAGGTAACCGTTTGGTTGAAAGCTTTTTCATCTTCCTCCAAAAAGTTGTGTTCAAGGGCTTTTACAGCAACATCAATAAAGTAGGCTTCTTCTCCGTGAAAAAAATAAATAGGTAAAACTTCTTTATTTTTAATATTTTTGAGGATTAAATCTAATTCTTTCATCTTATAAATGGAACTTCCAAAACTGAATTTTCAGGAAACTTTTGATTTTAAATTCAAAAAAGACAAAGATAAGTTTTTTATTTATGATTTGGTTCGTAAAACTTATCTTCTGCTCACTCCCGAGGAATGGGTCAGACAGCACTGGATCCACTATTATCTTACGGTAAAATCTTATTCTACCTCAGCATTGATCACTGAAAAAAAGATTGTTCTGAATGGGTTGACCAAAAGAGTTGATCTTCTGGTAACTGAAAAAACAGAACCCGTAATCCTTATCGAGTGCAAGGCCCCACAAATTAAATTAACGGAGAAAACATTTGAACAGACGGCCCGATACAACTCCATTATAGGAGCGAAAGAAATTATTTTGACGAATGGTCTTCAGCATATTAATGCGTATTATCAGGATGGACAATATCAGTTTTATAGACCGGAGTAGATAAAGGGAGCTAAGAAGGCTGGGAAGGCTAAGGAAGCAAAGGAAGCTGAGGGGGCAAAGGGGATACAGGATGCCGGGGAGATTGAGAGTAATACTGAAGCTGAGTATAATTTAATGATAATTTTATTTCAATGCATCATTTCCCATCAGAACTGCAAAAAATAATAAATAGTTTCACGCTCATTTTAATAATGCCTGAGGCCTACGAAAATAAAAAACTACATGATCATGAAAAATCTAATTTTTGTAAGCCTTATCTTTTTTTTCATTTCTTGCAAAGAAAATCCCACCAATATTGACCCTACCGGAACTCATGAGTTGAGGGGTGAAAACATAGATGGTGAGATAAAAGGATATTCCGGAGAAATTAAAGTTAAGCTTATTGAAAACAAAAAAATAGCTGTTAATTTTTACATTACAAAAGGACACCCCAGTTATAATGAAGGGACTTTCAGAGATACTTTAAATTATGAGCATAACAGAGCTGTTTATCAGGACAAGGATCCAAAAACAGCTTGCACGCTTACTTTAGACTTTTCAAAAGAAGGAGTTCAGATAAAGGAAAATGCAAACTATGAGTACGGAAGTTGCTGGGGCAATGGAGTTGTTGCTCATGGATTTTTCAAAAAAATATCAGCGAAGATCCCGAGCAATACTGAACTAATGGAAGAATAACCCAATCAATAGCTGAAACCTGACAACGTAAAATCCTTGCCATTGAGCTGAACATAACAAAATAAAAAAACGTATGAACATTAAAAATATCATTTTCGATTTCGAGGGTATTTTGATGGATAATGAAAAAATGGAATGTTTTCTGGAAAATGTCGCTTAGTATGAATGAAATATTGAACAGGAACGTGGAAGAATTTTCTCTGAAGGGACAGAAATCCAGGTAAAAAAGTTTGAAGCTATCATCTAAGAGAAAATTCTATTTACGTATAATTTAACCACAACTCTATGTTAATGAAACGATTAATTATTATCTATTCTTTATTTTATAGCTTATTGATTAATGCTCAAAATGATTGCAATACAATTTACGAACAGCAGAAAAAAGATTTTGAAAAGACTGTTTCAAGATTAGATAAAACGGATTTCAGCCAACTTTTGAACCAGATTTTCAATTCTCCTGAATTCGAGAAAGCTATTAAACGAAAAAAAGCTATTTTTTTACTGGACATTATTACTGAAAGTACCAATGATGTTGCAGCCAATAAAACTTGTCATCAATTTAAGGGGAATTTAAGAAATGAAATTTTTACAAGAATCTGGACGACTGAAAATTTCATACAATTTCAGAATAAAGTTAAAAGTATAAAAATCATTCCTTCAGGAATGTTTGGCACAACACTAGAATTTGGAGATCAGACAGAAGACATAAATTTTTTCAGTTTCAAAAAAATATCTCCCAAATATAAAGGTGAGTATATTGATAACAACAGGCAATCCATACCTTTTTACTATTCCTCTAAAAACAAACCGGAAGCAAATTTGATCATTCACGAAGACAGTATATATTCAAATAAAGATTATTTGTTTTTTGGGCTTCAGATTCAGCCCTCTATAAAAGCTAATTGCAACAACTGTTATTTGGTTAAGACTTATTTAAAAGACAAAGATACAAACTACTCTAAAGTAGATAATTATGAATTTACAGAAGGAAAATGGGTGGTATTACAATAATGATAAATAACAACAAGCTCAATAAAAATGTCAATTATGAACATTAAAAATATCATATTCGATTTTGGAGGGGTATTGATGGACTGGGATCCGAGATATTTTTTCAAAGATTATTTCAATGATGATGAAAAAATGGAATACTTCCTGAAAAACATCGCCCAAGATGAATGGAATGTAGAACAGGACAGAGGAAGAAGTCTTGCAGAAGGAACGGAAATTCAGGTGAAGAAATTCCCGGAATGGGAAAAGGAAATCAGAGCTTTTTATGATAACTGGACCGTAATGCTGAAAAGTGATATTCCTCAGAATGTAGAAGTTCTCAGAAAACTGGCTCACACAGATTATCATCTTTTCGGATTGACCAACTGGTCTGCAGAAACCTTTCCCTATGCGCTGGAAAACTATGACTTTTTCCAGATCTTTGATGGTAAAATTGTTGTTTCGGGAACGGAAAAACTCATCAAACCTGATCCAGAAATCTGGAAGGTGCTATTGGAGAGATACCATATAGAAGCCAATGAATCTATTTTCATTGATGATAATCCGAAGAATATTGAAATGGCAAAAACTTTGGGTTTTACCACCATTCACGTAACACCGGATACCAACCTTGAGCAGGAACTTGCCGGTTTAGGAGTAAAGATCTGATTATTTTATCTATACCCTATTTTGCCCTCAATTAAGTTATTTTAAGTAATTTGGTTGAGGATTTTTGTAACCATGAAGAAAATTTCACTTTTACTGTTATTGGCAGGAGCCTGTTTTCATGCTCAGGATATTGAGAATAAAGCGACTTTCAAAAAAAATGACTGCACGGAGTATTGGGAAAAGGCAGGCATAAGATTTAAGAAATTCAAAACTGATTATGCTGATATTGAATCTGTTTATGATAAAATCAACAAAATAGCTTTAGATGCAGTTATTAAAAAGGGATATGCCAAAGCTCTGACGAACAAAAAGACTTATCTCTACATCAAATATATCAATAATATCGCCTATCTTGATCAACATTCCTGCTATGACGGAACCGATCCGGAATACAATTTTTTAATCTCAAAATTCTGGAATAAAAACGTTCTTGAATATGCCCGTAAAAAATATGGTAAGGACATCTATCTTTCAACCAAAATTCCCCCTGAAGATCTCAAACTGTATCAGGAGATTGGTATGAGTAATGAAACCTTTGATTATATCGCAAAATATTACGAACCGGAGACCATGAAAGTAAAAATACCAGGCAATCATACAAGCGAAATTGGCGCTGCTCATTCAGTCCCTTTCGTTATTACCTTTATAACTCCTTACCAAATTAAAGTGGAAGACCCTAAAACAAATATCATCATCCTATATGAATATAAAAATAACAATTGGGAATTGATCAAAGAATAAAATTCACAACAAATTATTTTTCACTACCTTAGATTGTCATTTATTACCGCTATAAAGAAAATGTTTGTGGGTCACAGAAATACCGAACCATAAACAGTTTTAACATTTCGAAACCCATTACAAAATCAAAAATATGATCCGCTCAATCCTATTAACCGCATCTCTTATCATCTCAGGAAGTCTTGTCAGTCAAAAGCTTAAAACGGTTTCCTATCAGGATGGTTCACAAAAGCTGAATGGTCTCATCACGTCCAATGCCGGAAAAAAACTTCCCGGAGTTCTGATTCTCCCTGCCTGGAAAGGAATTGATGAAGAAGCCAAAACGGCAGCTACTGAACTTGAAAAACAGGGCTATATCGCCTTCATTGCTGATATTTACGGGGAAGGAAACATCCCGGCAGATAATGAAAATGCTGCTAAAACCTCAGGATATTACAAGAAAAATTATGATGCCTATCAGAAAAGAATTTCACTGGCATTAGAGCAACTCAAAAAAAACGGAGCTATTCCGGCGAAGATCGCTGTGATTGGGTATTGTTTCGGGGGAACCGGCGCATTAGAATCTGCAAGAGGCAGCTTACCGGTTGCAGGCGTTGTTTCCATCCACGGAAGCCTGGCCAAAGATCAGACGAGGAAAAACGGTTCCATCAGTACCAAAATCCTTGTTGAAAATCCTGCTGACGACAAAAGTGTAACTCCAGAAGATTACAACAACCTCATCAAAGAAATGAATGAAGGAAATGCCGACTGGCAGATCATCACTTATGCTCATTCAAAACACACGTTCACCGATCCGAAATCACCGGATTATAATGAAATCATGGCCAAAAGAGCATGGAACCATACACTGATGTTTTTGAAAGAGATATTGAAATAATATTTTCAATGTAACAGTCTAACAGTCTAACAGTTTAGCAATGTACCAATACTTTTGTGTGAAACATTATTGGTACATTGTTATATTGCTATATTGTTACATTGAATATTATGCCTCTTCCCTGTTCACCAATTCCATAGAAAATGCAGGAAGGCAGATTGCAAGATATTCACAGGGATCTGAGAATGGGTTACTGTAACGGATTCGGGCTCCTTTTTCAATAAGAATGCTTTGTCCTTTTTCCAATACCACAATCTCGCCGTCTATTTCAAACTGTTTTTTTCCTGAAATGACATAGGTGAATTCATCAAACTCAGGTGTCTGATGAGGTTCGCTCCAATCCGGAGGCGCTACCATATGAGCGATGGAAACATTAGAATTGCCTGTAGAGTTTCCCCAATGTTCTTCGATAAGCTTTCCGTCGGTAGTAGGCACTACAAATGGTGATTGCTGGATCTTATATTTTTTCATTTCCAATCTTCTTTTTTGATTTCATATACAAAATTAGTGCGGGTGGGTTCGGCGAAATACGCCACTTCTTCCTCTGCTATTTTTATCCCTCCCAGTCTTTCCAAAGCGGTTTGTGAACGGAAGTTTTCTTTCCCGATATGGAAGTGAACTTTGTCTACAAACTGGAAAATATAATCCAGCATCAGTTTCTTTATCTGTGGATTGATTCCTTTCCCCCAGGATTTGGTTCCGTAAAAAGTATAGCCAATGAAAATATGATTGTCACTTTCATCGAAGTTGTAATAGCGGCTGCTTCCCAATACTTCCCCGGTTGCTTTTTCTACAATTTTAAAAGCGCCCTTACTCTCCATAGCTCCTTTGAAAAAGCTTTCAAAAACTTCTCTTTTGTACCGATCCTTATTGGGATGCTGTTCCCAGACTCTGGGATCGGAAGCTACTTCATATAAAGACTCAAAATCCCCTTGTTGTAAGGGGATTAACTGATAGTCTTCGTTCTCTAAAACAGATTGAACAGAAAAATTCATCTTAGCTCTTTTTAGTAGAATCTGATTCTATTTTTTTGATCTCTTTCAATTTGTCAGAAATCTTGATCACCGTATCCAGTTTGGAAGGCTTCAATGGAACTTCAGCCTGGGCCATATCCCATTTGATCACAAGGTTTCCTGAGTTTTCATCGGTAGGATTCAGGGTGATCTCAAACCACTCCTGTTTGTCTGCCAGCTGGTTTACTGGTACCGTAACATCTACTACGTCCTGTTTAGGATCGTAAGTATACGCACCCCATTGCTGGAAGTCTTTGTTCAGAATAACTTTCCATTCCTTTTCTGTAGGAACGATGAATAGTCCGTATGTTCCTGCAGGAACTATTTTCCCACCAAAACTAACAGCCTGTCCGAAGGTAATTTTTGTAGAAGAGTTCGCTCCCGCTCTCCAAACCTGTCCATAAGGAACCAGCTCTCCAAATATCTTACGTCCTTTCACTCCTGGTCTTCCGTAGTCGATCGAAATTTTGGACATTGAAAACTGCTGTTCCACTTTCTGACGCGGGCTCGCTGCCGGTACAGAATAGTCCTGTGCAAAACTGAATGCTGAAACTGAGATGCAAACTGCTGCTAATAACTTTTTCACGTGTAAATTTTTGTTTAAAATTACAAAAATCAAAACGAAATAGCTTTCTCTATATTCAATATTTTTTTGTTTTCGATATTATTCTATCAGTCTATTATTTTAGAAAAATTCTTTTTAGAATCTATGACTAACTGTTGAAGATTTTACTTTTCCTGATAGGTTTTCCTTTTCTAAGTTGTATTGAATGATAAACCGAAGGAACATCATTTGTCCATTCTTTCAGTATTAAAAGAATCGCAATAATTTCCGCTCTGGTCAGCAATCCGATCCAGAAGCAAAGGTTAAATAATACAACTGACTGACATTGTAAAATAACCTGAATAAGGGTTGCGAAAAGTAATAATGTCCAGACCTTGGCTCCTATGGAATGAGTCGCTACCTCTTTTTTAAACTTTAAAAAACTGACGATATAAATCAGGCATTCTGCCCCTATAAGAATGATAAGTTTAGAGGCATTGTTATTGAAAAATTCTCGACACTGGATGTAAGTGGCAACTCCCACCGAAATAAAGAAAACCTGATCAACGGTAGAATCCAGACGACGGATCTTCTGGGTTGAAATATTGAGATATCTTGCTATAATTCCATCAAAAATATCCGTTAATAACCCAACTGATAAAAGAACAATAGCGATGGTTTGATAATATTCAATTTTAAGGATGCTTAAAGCAATCATGACAAAACCTATAATAAGCCTTGAAAAAATTAAGAGAACGGGAATTTTTGATTTCATAAATAAGTAGAATCCAGAAGCTGTAAAAAGTTAATTATAAGGCAATTTCAAAAAGGATTAGAATAAAATAGCTTTTTCCAGTTCCAGAAGCTTTTGTTTTCTCCAGATTCCGCCTGCGTAGCCTACCAATTCTCCATTTGAGCCTATCACGCGGTGACACGGAATTAAAATGGCAATTTTGTTGATTCCATTAGCGGTTCCTACCGCACGTATTGCCTTTGGATTACCCAGGAGTTCTGATTGTTGTTTGTAAGTCCGGATTTCACCCATCGGAATTTCACGCAGCAGCTGCCATACTTTTTCCTGAAATTCGGTTCCTGTTGTAAACAATGGAACATCAAAACGGCTTCTTTTTCCGTCAAAATATTCTATCAGCTCTTCTTCCAGCTGTCTGAAGTGGGAATGCTCTTTTTCTACAATATCAGCTTTCAGAGCTTTGGAAAGAGCTTTTAATTGTTTTTCAATAGTCTTACGGTCAGTGAATTCCAAAAGGCAGATGCCCTGGTCTACGGCACAAGCGACCATTTCCCCGAGTGGAGTTTGTATTGTTTTCTGATGTATGATTTCCATTAGTTTAAAATTACACTTTTTTGGAAATCATATCTTATTTTTTATGTGTTAAAATTCTTTTGATCTGTAAAATATGTCTTTCATTATGATAAATCACAAACCGGAAAGTATCACCCAGCTTCAGTTTGATCAGTTTTGAGATACTGACCCCTGTTTTTACTCTCCCAAGGTCAACATGTCTGGCTTCTTCCAACAGCTTCAGTAATTGTTCCTGCTGATTGATAAACTTATCGATCACATTTTTGTTCAGCTGACTGTGAATAGGATTCATTGTTTTAAGCGTTTTCATCTTATTCAGTTTTTCTTTGGGAAGCATACTGTTCGCAAAATAGTTTCCCAGAATTCCGGGTTTAAAATAGGGTTGTGAAGACTTTTCGGCTGAAGAAATATTGCGGCTTATTTCAGGAATATAAAAATCTCCATATCGGTTGAGGTGTTCCAGACATTCCAATGCACTCCAGCTGTCTTCAGAAGCTCTGAAATTCAGGTCAGACTCTGACTTTACCGATAATGTTTCCGCAAAGGATAAATGCTGGGCTGTTCTGTTTTTTAATTCATCCAATAATTCCGAGGTTGATATTTTCATTATTTTTTTTATACAAATATCCTGATATGATGATTCTTAAATCTTGACTGAACTCAAGATTTTTTGAGTCTTGACAGAGTTTCCGGTGACATTCTCAGATAATTAGCAATGTATTTATTGGGAACTTCCTGAAACAATTTGGGACTTCGCTTCAAAACACGTTCATAACGTTCCGCAGGAGCATTGATCAATAGGTCTTTTTCTCTTTCCAGCTGTTGAAGCACCAGATCCTCCAGGACATTCATCCAAAACCTCATGGACTCTTCACCCGACTGGATAAATTCATAGAAATCTTTTTTGAAAGCTATTTTTACCGTAGTTTTCTTTATGGCCTGGATATAAAGATCTGAGGGTTTTCCGGAAAGAAAAGAATCCAGAGCAACAATAATATTCCCGGTATAGCCGAAGCGGATGATTCTTTCCTCCTGATCATCGATCATATAGATTCTTACACTTCCATTTTCTATAAAATAAATATGGGTATCCGTACTTCCTGAGATCTTCAGAAATTCATTTCTTTTGAACTCTTTTTTTTCCCAGTGAATCCCGCTTTGAAGCAATTTTTCTACCATTCCATTTTAGTATTTGCTGTTCCAAAGATAATCGGTAATTTTAAAGGTTTAAACACTAATCACTAGAATGCTCAAAAAAACAGCCTTTTTTATGCTCCTTTCTGCCGGATTTTTTGGTATAAAGGCTCAGCAAAAGATTCCTTTCCGGATTACAAAACAGAATAACATCATTGTAAAAACTCTGGTCAATCAAAAAGACTCTCTTCACCTGATGTTTCAGATCGCGATGAAGGACTGTGCTATTTCTCCTGCCCGACAGCGAAAGGCAGATCATATTATTTTCAATAAAGAAGAAATCAGTGATCACAATACGGTACAGATTGGCCAATTGACTCTGAAAAATGTACGTTTTTTTGATAATGAGCTAAGCGGAAACGAGTCTGACGGAAAAATCGGAACGGGACTCTTTGAAGGAAAGATGTTTAAAATAGACTATGACAACAACCAGTTTGTGATTTATGACCAGAAACCGGATCTGAAAGATTTCCAGCCTGTTCAGACCATTTTTGATCATGATGCCTTTTATATTTCCGGCGATAATGTTATTGATGGAAAACAGCAGCAGGAAGCCTATTTTGCCCTTCAGTCCGGCTATTCGGGAGGAATTCTGTACAGTAACAGTTTTGCTGAAGAAAAAGAACTGGATACAAAACTGAAAGTAATAGGTGAAAAAACACTAAAAAATTCCAAAGGCCAGAGTCTGATTACGAAACAGGCTGTTCTTCCTTTTTTTAAACTGGGCAATATCGTGTTTAAAGATCTCTCTGTAGGATTTTTCGCAGGTGATCTCAAGACACAGAATGTGAGCTATTTCGGAGCAGATATGCTTCGCAGGTTTATATGGGTCTTTGATGCTGACAGAAAAATGGCCTACATCAAGCCAAGTAAATATTTCTCAGAACCTTATTACAAACTATAAGATAATTTAAAACAATATTAATGCAAAGAAAGCTTATGAAGATCAGAACATCTATATTACTTCTATCCCTTCCACTGGCTATTATCAGCTGCAGTAAAGAAGAAAAGAAAGCTGCAGACAGTACAGCAAAACCAAGTGTTGACTCTATTAAAACAGCAAAAGTTGAAGACAAAATAGACTATATCCATTTTAATATCTATAATGTCTCCATGATGTCTTCTGCGCAGAACAATGAACTGGCAGATGTATTTATTTCCGTCTCAGACCTCTATAATGAACCTCACCCTATACAGGAAGACCTTTTTAAAAAACAAAAAAATGTTTCTTTTGCTCAGATGCAGTGTCTGGAGCTCGATCCGGCACACAGAAAGAAAATGCTGAATGGTCTTCATCTTGCTGAAAATGACTCTCTGTTCCTTTACAATTATGAATTCAACAAACTTCAGAAAATACCATTAAACAAACTGAAGGCGGTTGCCTATTTAAGCCCTTATACCATGGAAGGGGAAGATCTGGATGCATCTTACTATATGCTTGGATTCCAGCTTGCCACCAAACAAAGCAATGATGTTTATGACCAATACAGTAATGCCGTTGCTTATTTCGGGAATAAAAATCCATTCGTTGAAGGTAAAATGAAAGTCATCTCATGGAAAAAAGCGGATGCTGATATTTCAAAAAAGTATTTTACCCAATCGAAGCTGAAATTCGGGAAAACCTATCAGGCTCAATATGAAAAACTGAACTATTATCTGCAGGATTATCTTGAAGAAGAAGCGGTCATGGAGCGTAAACTGGTTGTCATTAACGATCACAATGAGAAAATATTTGAAAAAACATATACAACAGCAGGAAGCGACGGTGCAGAATTTTCTCCGCTTAACGCAATAGAAACCGATGGAGCCAATGCTATTCAGTGGACAGGCTATCTCTTCAAAGGAAAGCCTGCGGTAGCTTTCGGATTTCTTGCTCCATCTTTCGGGTGTCCTTCGATCACATTTTTGGATAAGAAAGAGAAGGAGCTTACAATTAATTGTGATAACAGGCATTAATCAATAGTCTTACGCAAACCTTGCGAGATAAAAAAATACTTCAAAAAGCAAATCTGTGAATATGCAGATTTGCTTTTTTATTTACAGAAGCTTAATACACAGCATTTTATCATCAATTTTAAATTTATATTTTTTTAATTTGCATTTAATAAGCGCGCTTACTATATTTGCACATATAAAATATTATTATGTGGAAAAAATCTTATTCGGTACTGACTCAGGAAGTTACTAAAGAGCAAATCTGGAAATTAACGACTCATATTGATCATTGGAAAGATTGGGATGATACTGTCGAGTATTCAAACCTATTGGGAGAGTTCAAAGAAGGATCTTTCTTTATTTTAAAACCTAAGGGAGGTCCAAAAGTCAAAATAAAACTGGTTGAAGTCATCCCATTTCAGAAATTTACGGATCTGACTTCTTTTCCTTTCGCAAAAATGTATGGTGAGCATACTTATGAAGAGACAGAAAACGGTTTAAAAATCACCATTACCATGACTGTTACAGGTTTATTATCGAGACTTTGGATCAAACTAGTCACACAGGATATTGTAGAAAATCTTCCGAAAGATATTGCCAATCAAATTAAAAATGCAAAAAAATTATGATACAATACTGGATGGCTTCTGTGTCTAAAGAACATACTGAACGTGGTGTGGAAGGCAAATTTATACAGGTTTGCCATGGAAAAAAAACACCATTGCAAAAAATGAAAAAAGGAGATTATATTATTGTTTATTCCTCCAAAACAACAATGAGCAGCTCGGAAAAACTGCAGGCTTTTACCGCAATTGGAAAGGTTATGGATGATAACGTTTATTCTTTTCAAATGACAGAAACTTTTATTCCGTTCAGAAGAACTATTGAGTTTTATGATTGTAAAGAATGTTCTATTATTCCACTGATTGATCAGCTTGATTTTATTGAGAATAAAAAGTTCTGGGGTTATCCTTTTCGGTACGGTCATTTTGAAATTTCCGAAAAAGATTTTAAATTAATCGCTTCAAAAATGTTCTAAATGAATAAGGATAATACATTCAGTGTAGAGAAAGCCGAGGACAGTTCGGGATTTTTATTATGGCAGGTTACCAACCTTTGGCAACGTGAAATCAAAAAAGCTTTACTGCCTTTTGACCTTACTCATTCACAATTTGTTATTCTGGCCAGCACTCACTGGTTGTCTATTCAGAAAACCGAAGCTACTCAAATCATTCTTTCTCAGCACACTAAGATAGATCCCATGACAACTTCGCAGGTATTGAGAGCATTACAAAAGAAGGAATTTATCAGTCGAAAAGAGCATATCACAGACACAAGGGCTAAGACTATTGAAATAACAAAACATGGAAAAGAAACGATAAAAAAAGCTGTTATTGCTGTTGAAGCTTTTGATCGTGAATTCTTTTCAAAACTTGATAGCCCACAACAGGAGTTCAACAGGAATCTGCAAAGTTTATTAAAGCATCAATAAAATAAAGATTTATATAAAAAATGGGGACATTGAACACTTGTCAATCTACCCCATTTTATCAATTATTTAACTTTAGGATAAAGCTTGTCTTTCTGCTTTATAAAATAAGCTTCAGATTCTTTGAAATCATTGCTTTTCATGAATTTAAGAACAACATTCAGATAGGTTTCCGAAGGAATGAATTCTGCCCCCATTTTATCAGAAAACTTTTTATAATCTTCTTCAAGCAGTTTTGGGTTTTTGGACAGCTGTTTTATATCGGTTCTAAAACCTTTAAATATAAACTTCAAAGCTTCATAATTTCCCGGATAGGAAACTGTTCCATGCACTTCACCCTCGAAAAAGCGGTGTCTGTAATTCAATGAACCGTTTTTCTCAACAATTCCTTTGAACTCTTCAATAGCCTGCGTCATATCAGAATTCCAGTTTTTCTGCTGTTCTTCGTTGTCTGCCTGAGAAACATACAGCGATTTTTTTGTGGGAAATGATTTATTCTTTTCCAGATAATCTCTGGTCTTTGAGATCAGAATCTTATTATCCCACCAAAGGCTGGGATCATTGGCTACATACGCATTGAAATATTCCGGATGGGTAAGAAAGGTATTGATCGCAAATAATCCTCCAAAGGAATGCCCTACCAGAACAGAATAATTCTGGGTTCTGTAATTTTTCTCTATAAAAGCTTTCAATTCCTCATCTATGAATTTCACAAAATTTTTACTACCGCCACTGTCTGCAAAAAGAGTAAGATTGGGATTTACGGGACTTTTCTTCTGGGATTTTGTAGGGGTAAGGTCTCTTGTTCTTTCTGTATTTTTAATGCCCACTACAATACATTCCGGAATATATGCATAGGGAGCTTTTGATAGGAAATCTATCATTCCTGCATAATATTCGAAATTGATTTCGCCGTCCAAAAGATAAATGACCGGATATTTTGCCGGATTGATGCTGCTGTCGTTATAGGTTTTGGGAAGATGTACCCAGATTTCTCTGTTTTCATTTAAAATTTTTGAAAATAAAGTCTGCTTCTCTCCTACTGTTACTTTCTCCTGCGCATTCGTCTTTGATGTAAAAACCAAAAGCAGGGAAAAGCATAAAAATTTAAACCAATTGTTCATGATGTTCTTTTCGATGTTGATGAATATTTTTAATTTCTTTTGTCTTTTTTGATGATTTGTTTCTTCTCCCCCACCAGATCAGGAATCCGGTAACGGGAAGACTTGTACAGATGATGCCGACGATAAACGTGAAGATTTTCCCGAACATACCACCCCAATAGCCAACGTGAAGGTCAAAGTTCATATGTTCGATCACCTCATGCATCTGAACTTCCTTTGGATAATTGATTTCATTACCTGTATATTTATTGATTTCTCTGCTTTTCCCATCGACAATACTTTTTAATCCGATGAATTTAGCAGCCACCACATTGTAAACTGTAGCGGAATCTTTTCTCGGCACACTCATTCTGATCTGCCTGGCTTCAGGAATTTCTTTAAAATTCCGGTCGATAAAAGCGGTAAAAGGCAGTGCTTTTTTATCAGGATCAAATTTCGGCTCGTACTTTTCTGCAATGGTGTGGGCATCTGCTACTCCACCGAATGCTTCCTGAGTAAGATCCGTCAATACTTTATAAGCCATGATAAGCCCCGTAATGGTAATGAATACTGCCGGTAATAATGAATAAAACCCAAACACATTGTGAAAATCATAATTTTTTCTGCGCCATTTTGTGCCGGATTTGATCTTAAATGCGGTCGTTCTTGTCGTCTTATTCCATTTTTTAGGCCACCAAAGGATCAAACCACTGATCAGCTGTATAAAGAAAATGATCGATGCTACTCCTACAACTGTTTTTCCGAATTTCCCTGCCAGAAGCTGGGCATGAATATGGGCCACCACATAGAAAAACTCATAGCTTTTGGTAGAACCCATTACTTTTCCGGTGTAAGGATCCAGATAATGATACGCGAAAATTCCTCTTGGGCCTCTTCCCTTTCCCTTAGGTTTTTCTACTTTTTCTGCATTTTTATCTTTGGGAGGCTTGGTAGCTGAGGCTATCCGGAAACTTCGGTCTGCCTCTTTATAAGTATCGAAATAAAATGCTTTTCTGTCCGGAACCTGCTGATGAAATATAGCGAGTAACCCTTCAGGACTCATTTTTTTTGCATGGGCAGGAACCTGTACGTATTTTGCGCTTCCGCCACACAGATCGATGATCTCGTCACAGAACACAAATACGGTCCCGGAAAGGGTTACGGTAAGGACAATAATCCCGGAGACAAGTCCGAGCCAGAGATGGAGCCATCCTGTGATTCTTTTGGTCAGGGATTTTCCCTGTTTTTTCTTTGGGTTAGTGTTTTTGTTTTCCATATCTACATCTGAGGCTGTCAAAATGTATTAAGATTGTTGGAAAGGAACAAAGAAGTAGCAACTATTAATGTATTCTAATTCGCTATAAACCTCTGAGAGGTATTATTCTATAGTCTAAAATTTTATCTTGATAAACCAGATGTTTTTTATGTAGCCACGAATACACGAATTATTTTATTAGTGCATTCGTGGCAAAAACAGCATATCAGATGATAGTCTTTGTCTTCATTTTTCCAACAGACTTTAGCTTAAGATTTGGACAACCTTTGTTTTGTTTTTAAAGGGTATTAGAATTTAAAGGCGAAATTGGCAAGAATTTCTCTTGGTTTCTGTGGCTGGCCGTAGAAGTTCCAGTACATCTGATTCAGAGCGTTATTCATCTTCAGACCGATTCTGTATTTCTTTTTATCATAGAAAACGGTAGCTCCTACTGTAGTGTAAGCCGGTGCAAGAAAATGATTGATGATATTAATGTATGACTGATCTACAAAATTAAATCCTGCACCAAAGCCCAGCCCTTCATAAGCTCCATCCATAATTTTATAACTTGTCCATAGATTGGCAACGTGTTTAGGAGTCCAGGCAATTCTTTTCCCACTATCTTTGCTTCGGTCATTATATTTATTATCATTGTAGCCGTAACCAGCCACAATATTCCAGCCTTTCACAGGGTTAGCAATAATACCGATCTCTGCTCCCTGACTTTTTATATTCCCGTCCTGAATACTTCCTATTCCTCCCGGATCAGCAACCAGTCTGTTTTTAACATTAATGTTGTAGTAACTGATTGTGGTCAGTAATTTTTTATTAAAAAGATCCAGTTTGAACCCTGCCTCTACCTGATTACCTTGCTCCGGATCCCATTTTGTAAGTACTCCTACTTCATTAAGAGAAGGAGCGTAATTCTTGAATCCGTTGACATAATTGGCAAAAAATGATATTTGATCTTTTACAATTTCATAGACTAAACCAAATTTTGGAGAAAACTGAGTCTGGCTATACCCGGCCACTTTATTTTCCGCATATCCATTTTTAGTGGATATTTCTACACCGTTAATAATCGTATCGTCATTTTTGTAGCTGTCTACTCTTAAACTTGCCATTACCAGAAGGTTGTCTGTAATATTCAAAACATCAGAAACATAAGCGCTCACTGTTCTGAATCTGGTAATATCCGACTCTGTAGATTTTCTGGCTGTATTTCTAAATTTATTTCTGGAAATAGGATCCCAGGCTGAAGAGCTGTCAAGGTTTACTTTGTCATAAGGCATAAAAACATTGCTGTAACCATTAGCTTCATAATAAGGGAACTGATATTTTGAGGTTTGCAGGAAGTAATCTATTCCTACGACCAGACGGTTTCTTAAGTTTCCTATTTTAAAATCCCCGGTGAAATTCTGCTGAATATTGTCGGTGGTTATTTTATAACTGTCAAACGGACGGATCATTCTTTCCACCTGTTTGTCATTCAAATATCTGAGCACTAAAAAGATCGATTCGTTCTCATTAGCTTCCCCTCTTTGGTAAGATGTTCTGGAAGTCCATTGATCATTGAATTTATGGGTAACTTCAGCCATTGTTACAAAATTGGTTCTCTTTGAGCCTATATCATTACTTGTAAATGCTCTCTTGTACGCCACCTCCAGATCCTTCATAGAATGGTAGCTTAGCTTTTCTGAATTTCTTACATAGGCATTCAGAGTTTTTTCCGGAGCATGAAACTCGGTATCTAGTGTTACCGTTGTCTTGTCACTTACTTTATAAAGCACACTTCCTGAGAAGAATAATCCTTTATTGTAGCCCGCATCCTGAAATGAATCCTGAGAATAAGCCGCTACATTGAATCTTGCCAGAGCTGTTTTTTCTTTATTCAAAGGAGTGTTTACATCAGCCGTGATCCTGTTCATTCCCCAGCTTCCGGTGGTATAATTGACAATTCCGCCGAAGTTTTCTTGTGGTTTTTTGGTCACTACATTCACTACTCCGCCATAATTCGCCATTGTTCCGCCAAATAAGGTTCCTGACGGCCCTTTGATCACTTCTACTCTTTCAATATTGGCAATTTCCGACTGTACTCTTGGATTTTGAACCAATCCGTTTCTGAAAGTCGCATTTGAGCTGAACCCTCTCATGAAAATATCATTCCCGCTGTCATTTACACTGTTGTTGACCACTACTCCCGGAGCTGAAACCATCGCCGTATTGAAATCTATGGCACTCATTTCACTGATGATCTCTTTAGGAACAAGGTTGTATACCGTGGGATTTTCAAGGTTTTCAAGCGGGAGTCTTGCGATGGATTCTGATTTTTTGGTTCTGTAGTTGTGGGTTCCCTGTAGGGATACCGACTGAATTTCGGAGACTTTGATCGTATCTGTCTCCTGTGCACTTAGCATGGTTACTGCCAGTAAAGATGCAGAAATAATAGTTTTTTTCATTTTTATAATTAAGCTTAGTGGAGGCTAAATTACTTTATTTTTATTAATTCTAAATAAAAATATGATGAAAATCATAAAATAACTCCCTTAAAACAGTCCATCAATAAAGGGTTTCCGAATATCGAAAACTCTGACTGGTGAAGTATTTTAAATTACATTCAGAAGAATGAAAATATTTTATCTAAAGATTAGCAATAGTAAATAATGATTGAATAATTAAGAAATCTACCAATTGTATGATTCCTTTTCAGACTAAGATTTTAAGGTATAAATCAATGATTGCGTTCATTTAAATATTTCTGAAGAATCCTAAGGCAGAATTCTAAAAAATGGTTCTGCTTTTCTAAACAACAGCGATCATTGACATATAATAATTCGCACAGTGTAATGAATTGAGCAGCAAAATTTCTTTATTGTAAAGGACTTCAAAGCTTTCGGACGTGATGATCTGGTATTCATAATTCAACGTATTCCATTTCAGGTGCGGCTTCATGACGAAAAGCTCAGTTCCTTGTTGATCAGTAAGGACAAATGAATCTTTAAAGATCCCTCTGTGCTTAAAAAGAAAACCATCTTTTACTCCATCGAAATAGGTCTGTATTACAATTTCCCCATTCCAGTTCATGCGGAATTTAAGCAAAACTCTTTCATGATCTTTAAGTTCTATAGTGGTTCCCCAAAAGCCTTTGGGTTCAACTTTATAAGAATGACCTAGAGTCACCATTTCAGCTTTAAAGCTAAACCAATTGGTATAGATAAGCTTTCCGATTGACTGGTCGTCCTTCTCCACTTCAAAAGATAAAGAACTGTTTGATTTTGCGTAATATTCTGCCATGGTTGCTGTTTAGTTTGCTGAAGATTCTATCCGTTTTTTATAGGTTCTACAGTTTTCATTTATAACGCTCTAATTTATAAATAATTCCGCAAAAAAATAACAGCTTTTAAAATCCGTTTTTTAATCTGCTAATTTCCGGAAGATCTGTAAAGACTGAAAAAACCATTTTTCTCCATAATCAGGTTCTTATGTTTTGTTTCTTCTGAATAGAAATACAGGAAACTTACCTGTTATCCATCACTGCAATCACTCAAAACCAAAAACAACGCAACCTCTTCAAAAACTGCAACTTAAAACAAAGACCACCTTATAAGGTGGAGCGCTCAGCATCCGAAGCTCCGCTACTTTTGCCTTGTCAACATGAAAAAATAGTATCGATAAAAAACCTCATCCAAATGAAAATATCTGTTATCACATGCCTTTGTATATTTCTATTTTTTTTAACCGCCTGCCGGGAGGAAGAATTTCATCAGAAGAATGTAAGGGAGTTCAGTTTTACCTCTTCGGTTAACGGAAGTACTTATCCTATCAAAGTGGCTCTTCCGAAAAACTATTCTACACATTCAAAATATAAGACATTGTATGTTTTGGATTCAAACTGGGATTTTAATTTTGTCGCTCAGGAGGTTCAAAAACAATCCGAAGAATTCCAGCGTTATGATATTCTGGTTGTAGGTATCGGCTGGGGAAATGACAGGTTGGACGATTATCTGCCTGTTCCTTATAAAAACCATGCTGGCCGTGCTGATGAATTTGTGAAAGTTATCCATGATGAATTGATCCCCATACTGGAAAAAGATTACAAGGCTGCTCCTTTCCGGGAAGACCGGGCCATCTTAGGGCACTCTGCCGGGGGATTGCTGGGCTCATATTGCTTTACCAATTATCCTGAAATCTTTGGAAATTATCTTTGCCTGAGCCCTTCACTTTGGGTGGGAAATCAGATGGTACTCATCAACGAAAAAAAAAACAGGGCTGGAAACCAGTCCCGAAGTGGTAGATTCTTTCTAGCTGCAGGGAAACTGGAAGAAGGGGGAATGCTTCCTCCTATAGAAGCTTTTCGTTTGATCCTTAATCAACATTATAAAGGTTTTTATCAAGGTTATAATCTGGCAGGAGGACTGGACCACCTGGGTTCTAAAAAGGCTAATATCCGAAAAGCAATCTCTTTTTATTTTCATCAACTTTAATCTTTTATATGCGTTTACTATTGATTTATCTTTATACGTTTATTGGTATACAGTTACAGGCACAGGATACCCTCAGGCAGAAAAAGGTGCTTGAAATTAAACCAGCTATCGGTGCTACAGGAAGTCCTGTAAAAACTACAGTATCAGTCATGATGCTCAATCCGTTGAATTCAAGATTTTCTGTAGTCTCTCACTCTATGATCAGTTTTTCGCTGTTCAGAAATTCCTTTGATGAATACATCAAAACTTACTACAATTATTCTCTGTCTCAAAAATTAGGAATTGGGTATTCTCTGTACGGAAAAAAAGGAAAAAGTCGGCATACCCTCTTAGCACTGGGCGGGATCAGACATATCGCATTTAAAGAAACGCTGCAGAATCCGGACCTAGAACAGATAAGTATCAGTACTCACAGTACAGTCGGTGATTATGGTCTGATGTATGAGTTTTCAGTGGGAAAAAAGAGGTATACATTTGACACCAGATTGTATCTTCCTTTTAGCCCCATCCGTTATTATCCGCAGGGAACATTGACCAACCTGATTTATCTGGAAGTGGGAATTGGCATCAGGCTCTATAAATAAAAAGGAATTGGTTATCAAACGAATAGAATTTTATTGAGTATGAATAAGAAAAAAGAGATAACAGGCTGATTATTTGTTATTTTTACTTTTTTGATTTGTTATGGTAATGGCAATAGGCTGGGAACTTATTTACATAAGCGGGATTTCAATATCCTTATTCCTTTTCATTATATTGATCAGTAAACAGCATAAAAGCATTGCTGACAGGATTCTCTGTAACTGGTTCTTTTTTGCCTTGGTTCACTTGCTATTTATTGTAGGGTATGCATCCGGAACGATCTATAGAATACCTCTGCTATTGGGATGGGAGTTACCACTTCCTTTTCTCCATGGTCCTTTTCTCTATTTGTATATTTTATTTCTAAGTGGCCAGCAAAGCAACATAAGACCCTATTGGGCTCATTTTATTCCTGCTGTAGCTGTATCTATACTCCTTGCTTTTATACTTCCGGGAGTTCAGTTTAGTTCCTTATCCACCCAATCGTTCAAACCTTTATTTCAGGGTATGGTGGCTGCCATTATGATTTCAGGTGTTGCTTATGTGACAGGATCGCTCATTCTGTTACGCAGACATCGGCACAATATTGTGGGCCAGTTTTCCAATACAGACAAGATTACTCTTAACTGGATGCAATATCTTATCTCAGGAATGGGCTTCATCTGGATTGTCGTCATTTTTATACAATCGGTACAGGTTCTGTATGTTGCCGTTGCCTTATTTATTTTTTTCATAGGATATTTCGGTATTCGCCAAGTCGGTATTTTTTCTAATGCATTATCAGCCCATGAAGTGATTCATCCTATTGTACTTGAAACCGATATACCGCCAACAGCTACTGTTATTCCTGAAGCGATTGATCCTATAAAATATGAAAAAACCAAGCTGGAAGACGCCAAAGCTTTTGAAATTCAGGCTGAACTTACCCTATTAATGAAGGAAAAAGAATGTTATAAAGATCCTGAGCTTACTTTAGGAGATCTTGCCAGGGTACTGAATATACAACCCGGCATCCTGTCTCAGGTCATTAACTCAAAAGAGGGAAAGAATTTTTATGACTATATCAATACTTTGAGGGCTGAGGCTTTCAAACAATTACTTTTACAGCCCGAAAGCAGACAATACACCTTGTTGGCTCTTGCTTTTGAATGTGGATTCAATTCTAAAACAAGTTTTAACCGGAATTTTAAAAAAATTACCGGAATGTCTCCCAGCCAATATGCCAAAAAATTAAAGATTGATGCACCATCTGAAGATGAACAATAATAGTTGATTTAGCGGATCATACTCCTTCCTCAATATCACCTTCATTTTCTTCATACTTCTGCTTCTCCCGTTCAAAGCGTTCATATTCAGTAAAATCTTGCTTTATGTTTTTTCCTCCTTTATGGGGAAACTGAATATAATCTTCCGGAGGTTTTGATAATTTGCTCTCACATTCTTTTGAGCATAAGTTAGCCAGCAATGGCAATACATCAGTCCCCACCCATAATGAAATCCAAAGCTGATTGGTTTGTTCATAGGTCATACTTTTTCCGCAAACACTACAATCCACCGTATCTCCGAAATACCGGACCGGATTATCTTCTAACGACGGAAATGCCATCCTGTTTTTTTTATTTCCGTATAATGCTCTCGTACTCACTGTACTGCTTATAAGCTTGCTGCATTTTGTGATTTCGTAAGGATACCAGTGCAGATCATATGAGGTATAGGGTATGAAATTTTCAAGTGCCTCCATTTCTCCAATCTGTGGCGGAAGCTGCCTGATCTTACTCCCATAGATCACTAGCTTTTTTACATTTTTCAGATTTGATATGGTTTCCGGTAAGGTATGAATCTGGGAAAACAGCTCATATCCTAATTCTTCTGCGGGGCAAAAATCCGTTCTGTTTTCTTCCTCCACTTTATCCACATAATCACAGAGTTTCTGCCAGGCTACAGAGCTTCTGTCCTGTACATCATTTTCGATTTTGGGTATTTTTTTATCCATGATTATTCCTCAGCCCCTGATTATTTTATTTTTTTCCAGTCTCTGTCATACAATTTTTTCAGCTTATCTTTCAGCTCAGACCCGAACACTTCTTTCGGGGACTCAGCATGGTCTAAAATGATTTCAAAGGTTGAAATTTCATCCATATCATCAAATTCATTGTTTTTGTTGCTGTCCTTTGTCGCCGTCATCACTATCTTATTGGAAGCCTGAATATATTTCCAGGTATTCACTGCATAATTGGCCGGAGAGATCTGTCTCAGATTTTTTCCGGATTTATCAGAAACAAACAGATAGGCAGGGTCTTTATCATTGAGTAATCGATCTTTGTTATAATCCTGGCTTCTCATCATATAAAAAATATGATCTGTTTTTTTGGAAGAACTCACCCCTTCTTCCGCATTATAATTATAGTTATAGTCCAGGATCAGAACTTTATTCTCTGTAAGCAGGTGGTATTCGTTGGTATTTGAATTCAAAAATATAATGTTCCAAAATCCATTATCAGGCATTTTTTTATAGGAATAGTCTCTGTCTTCTGTAGGATTTTGTCCCATTTGGAGAGGAAACATCAGGATTCCGGTACTATCGATCTCAGTAAAAGCACTGGTTTGAATATTTAAATTTTCAATGATAGCAGGATCTGACTCGGTATTTGACGAGCTTTCAAAACTTTCAAAGCTTTCATTTTTCTTGCTGCAGGAAAATAGGAATAAAGTCAGGATTGAAAATAAGGCTATATTTTTCATGGAATGTTTTTTAAGCATAAATATAAATGATATTTTTGGAACCATTTCTTTTTCTTATGAGCTTACTATTTATATTTTAAGCTTTAGGAAATTGAGTTTTTGAATAGTCTCCCAGGTAAACTGATAATCATTTTTTAATATAATGTCATCACCATATGGAATTAATGTACGGTATTGAAGAACTTTGCCAGAAACGTAACTTTTTCCATCTCTAAAATCAAAATCCTCTGTATCCTTTGAGTAGTTTTCTTGATAACAATAATGATTATGATCTGTTGCAAGAATAAAATAGCAAAGATCTACATCATTTTCTTTATAGTTTTCAAGATTACTCAGATCTTTAAACACATCATAGCGATTATTAGGTTCTCTATGGTTTGCTTTCTTAAAAAATTTTAATTCTATAGCTGCACTTGTCTCGATTGTGCCACTTTTATACCTGATAAATAAATCAATTCTGGCATTCTTGCTTTTACTTTTAATCGTTTTATTATTCAATTTTTTGACTGTTTCAAACTCAAGATGAAACTTATCTTCTAACTGAAATTCATATAAACTTCCAATTGTTTTCAGGATATGCCCAAATTCCAGCTGAAATGCAGCCTCATTCAAAGCCACCAAGCTTCCATTTCCTAATTTTTTTATTAAAATCTTATATGAAAAGTCAATAATCTCCTCGACTAATTTAATTTGAGTTTCTTTGTTCACCTCTATGTAGTTTTGTAAAGTCCTCTCAATTTATAGATTGTTTCCATTTGTCTTATCACTTTGTCTTCAGATATATTCCTTCAATGGTAGCATTAAATCCAAATTGTCCGCTGCATGTTCCATTGGTATATTGAACCAAAGCGAATCCTTTATAGAACTTCACTTTAAATTCACAATCGTCTGTATCTGCTAATTTATAAGTAAAATCGGTTGTTTTCAGACTGATGGTATCATCGTCTATCTGTGCAAGGTTTCTTGCCGGATCTCCGGTAACTGATGTAATTCCAAAAACGGCTTTGGAAGCTGGTAATTTTTTAATTTCCAAATCTCCCTGATACCCTGCTTCACTATACTGATAATGATAGTGTCCGAAGACATCGTCTAGCTTTGCTTCTGTTTCCATTGAAACGATTGCAGTATCTTTTTTCACAAGATTCAATGTCAGCTCTTTTCTCGTTTTTGGTGAGAACCAGCTTCCTTTAAAAAGACCATCAGCCGGGCTTCCGGTAATAATTCCTGTTATATTTCCTGATTTTTCAAATTCGAGTATTCTGTAGCTATTATCATCTTCAATACTTCCTAAAAGCGTTATAGGCAATCTGTTTTTGGTATTCAGGTAGGTAATTTCACCCACAATGACATTGCCATCCAGCTGGTAATGGATAAACACAGGTACTTTCCCATTGAGAAATCCTTTCCAGGAAACTTCTTTCCCTTCCGGACGCTTTACTGTTGCTGAATCTTTTGTTTTTTCAGGAGCCACAGGACTGGAAACCTTAGTTTTTTGCTCAGGTTTGCTACAGGAAATAATCGTTGATAACAGAATGTAAACTAAATATTGGTATTTGATTTTCATGGTAGATCTATTGACGCTAATATACGGACTGAGTAACAATCTATAAAATTATTTTTGTTTCAATATATTATCTGCCAGATATGAAAGTCTCCTGATACTCTCAATCATGAAGCTTTACTTCTTATATGGATTCAGAAATACATTTCCTGGAGCCGGATATTGGTGATATTATGGTTCAACAAATTGCTCTGCTAGTTTACCAATCAGCCATGGTGCCGTATTATCTTCCTCTCCTTCATTCGTGTTATCTACATGGGTAAAATCCCAGGTCCCGTCTAAAAAATCGGCAGCATGAACACTTTCATGAATTAATGTATTGACGGCTGTTTTTAAGTTATTGCTAAAACAGCGTGTATTAAGCTTTATCAAAGTGGCACTTACTGTTTTTGCGTTCACACAGGTTCTTGGCTTAAGTGGATTAAACCTCCAGTATGTTTCTATCTGGATTTCCTGATTGGCTTCTCTAAGAATATCTGAAATCTGAGCAGGAGTCAATTTTGTATTGTAAAACTGAGGGATTTTTTTTATTTCTTCAAAAAATTCGGAATTGCTCAGAATTTCATTTGCTTTATCAACAGCAATCTTAATATGGGGTTCATCTCCTTTAAAAATAAGTTTCATGGTTTTCGTTTTTTTGTTCCAGGCTACTGAACGGTAAAAATATACAGGACACTAACCTGGAAAGTTTATAATATTTCCAGTTAAGCTGTAAAGTATGTAATTAATCCATCAATAACCAACAGTTTCCCAGATAAGTATTCTTTAAAAAAGCAATTAAAAATTACAAAAAAATGCTCAATAAGCTATCATAAAAAACATTATTATTTCTCAGAATATTTTATCCGAAGTTATTATAAATGATCTTGCCAGGAAATGGCACTTTTGTGTGATTCCTGGTTTATATTTTTTGGAAGTCTGCCAGGAGTGATTCGGCCTATATTTCGTATTTGAAATTTAAGCTTCAGTTCAATCGTAATGTCCCGTGTTTTTTAAACAGATCTGATCTTATTCTTTTCAAATAAGATTCAACAATGTTCTCCTCTATCAGTAAAAGGATTTATTTAAAATTTAAATGCTTTGATCTTTAAAAACAGATATAATGATCTATTCAATTTTATAAATATAATCATTACTGATCCACTTAGTTTTTTTAGTCAATTCTTTAACATTAAAGATCTTTCCATCAATTTCAACACTTTTAATCCTATACCTCCATCTTCCGTTATAGCTTTTATCAATCCTTGTTGTTGAATTGGGCAGAATTTCTAAAATCACTGCAGAATCTCTCACTTCTATTTTTTCAAGGGATTTCGGATTTTTGAGTTTTTGAAAAGCCCGTGGAGACAATATTTTATTTTCATAATTGAACCCAAAGCTGTCAGGTTCATGATCAATTGCTTTTGAAACAGAGTAATTATAATTGATCTTAATTATTTTTTTTGTTGAGGTCAGGTTTTGAATATAGAAATCAGTCAAATAAGAACATGCTGAAAACAGCAGAACAAAAATAAAACTTAAAAATCCTATTGTTATTGATTTTACACTCATTGTATTTTAGTTTAAGATGGTTTTTATAAATTAATCTAAGCCTACTCCACATGAAGGATTATAGCATTTTAGCATTCAATATCTTTTCAACTTTATAGCAAGCTTCTTTATTGTTGACATTAATGTCAGTAACTTCAAATTCACCTATCCTTATGTCTATTGATAAGCCAATCGAATGAAGCATTATGCTGTGCTTGTTCACCAAGGACCGTTGCAACAATATCTGTGATCATTTTTTGTCTGTCTCCTACTGGCATAAACTTTTAATTATTATTGATTCATTACATATTAATTTTCCTTAAGAAATTTAAGTCTTTCTCCTATCCTTAATCCTTCCAAAGGACTCTCACAATGTAATATCTCTTTTATGATTGGTTTAATATATTCCTGTCCTGCCAAAACAATGAATTCATCATTTTGCAAATCTGTTTCTTTGGAGAGTTATTCAATGATTTTCTTACCCCATTCTAATTTTTCCTTGGAGCTTAATATGATTTGCCCTGGTTTTCTTTTAGCTTTGGAAATATTACTTAAGGTTACATCATAAGGTTCAATTTCTTTGTCAATATCAAGCAAATAATGAAGTCCTGAAAGGATGAATATTTTGTCAGGGTTCTGTTTCGTGACATATTCCCAACTCAACTTAAATAATGGACTGATGTATAAATACTTTGCCTTGGCTTTTACACTTCCTTGCTGAGAAGCACAACTGATCAATATTATTTTCATGGTCAGATATTATTATGATTATTCCCCTGTTATTGTCTTCAAAGTAAACTTAGCCAATTCTGCATTAGCCCTCGTAACATCTGAGGAAAAAACAAGGTTTTCCAATATTTGTTTCGCCACTTCTTTTTTTTCTTCATTCAATATCAAAGCTTTATTGATCAACAAAATACCTTTCGTTTCAGCATCAGGATTCTTTGCAAGTCCTTTCTCAATAGCATCAAGTCTTGCGGTCTTATCATCCAGCAGATTAGACAATTCTTTCCATCCCGGAGCAAAGTCCGGGACTTTTTGGGTAATCATTTTAGCAATTTCAAGTTTTTTATTCTCATCTGTCTCCCATTCAATCTGCATATAGGCAGTATATAATCCTTTAGGAAATTTACCTCCTTTTTCTCCTTCCAATGAATATAAGGCAGTCTTCGCCGTAAAGAACCCCTTAGGTTCCAGTTCATCCGTTTTTTTATAGAACTTCAAAGCATTATCAAAATCTCCTTTCAATAGGTAAGTAAAAGCTAAATCATAAAAGGGATATGCCCAATTCGGCTGAATCTTTGTGGCTTCCTCAAGTTTTGCAATGGACAGGTCATATTTGCCAGATTGTCCCAATTGTCTTGCTTCTTGATGTAGTTCTTGTGCTCTAGGATCAATATTTTGATTCTCCATAATTTCATAGTTTAATTTGCCTGTAGTATTTTTCTTTTAAATGGTTATGTTTTATTTGCTACCCAATTTACAAATTTCATCAATTCAATTTATACATTTGTAGCATGAAAAATCCCGCAAGAAAACTTGCGGGATTCATATTATTTATGGATCGAAATTACATCGTCTCCATTTTGAAGCTCATGCTTTCGATTACTTTTAAGATGGCTTCTACCGTATCCATTGAAGTTAAACAAGGAACACCGTTTTCCACACTCATTCGTCTGATCTGGAATCCGTCTCTTTCAGCCTGTTTACCTTTTGTAGTAGTATTGACAACATATTGAACTTTTCCTTTCTGAATCAGATCGATCAGATTTACGTTTTCTTCTCCTATTTTGTATCCTATTTTGCAAGGGATTCCTTTTTCTTCGAAGAATTTCGCAGTTCCTTCTGTAGCCCAGATTCTGAATCCTACTTCATGGAATCTTGATGCCAATGCTGCCGCTTCTTCTTTATGCTTATCAGCTACTGTGAATAAGATTGAACCATGCATCGGAACTTTTCTTCCTGCTGCCACAAGACCTTTGTAAAGTGCTTTTTCAAGGGTCGTATCTTTCCCCATCACCTCTCCTGTAGACTTCATTTCTGGGCCCAGGGAGATGTCAACTTTTGTCAGTTTTGAGAAAGAGAATACCGGTACTTTTACAAAGACCCCCTCTTTGTTTGGAACCAATCCGTTTTCGTATCCTAAATCCTTCAGCTTTTGTCCAAGGATTGCTTTTGTCGCAAGGTTTGCCATCGGAACCTCCGTAATTTTGGATAAGAAAGGAACAGTTCTTGAAGAACGTGGGTTTACTTCGATTACATATACATTTCCTTCGAAAAGAACGTACTGGATATTCATCAATCCGATCACGTTCAATCCTTTTGCCAGTCTTTTCGTATAGTCTACTAAAGTATCAATTTCACTCTGAGAGATATTCTGTGGTGGATACACAGCGATAGAGTCTCCGGAGTGAACCCCTGCTCTTTCGATATGCTCCATAATTCCAGGAATAACTACTGTTTCCCCGTCGCAGATCGCATCTACTTCGATTTCTTTTCCTACCATATATTTGTCAACCAAAACAGGGTGCTCAGGGCTTGCATCTACCGCATGCTCCATGTAGTGTGCTAATTCTGCTTCAGCGTATACAATTTCCATCGCTCTCCCTCCAAGAACGTAGCTTGGACGTACCAATACCGGATAACCGATTTCGTTGGCAATTTTTATGGCTTCTTCTTTTGAAGTGGAAGTTCTTCCTTTTGGTTGAGGTATTCCAAGTTCCTGAAGGGCTTTTTCGAATTTATCTCTGTTTTCAGCTCTGTCAAGATCTTCCAGAGAAGTTCCTAAGATCTGTACTCCGTGAGAGGCTAATTTATCTGCAAGGTTGATGGCAGTCTGTCCTCCGAACTGTACCACTACTCCTTTCGGCTTTTCAAGCTCGATGATGTTCATTACATCTTCTTCTGTAAGTGGCTCGAAGTATAATTTGTCAGAGATAGAGAAGTCTGTAGAAACTGTTTCCGGGTTGTTGTTGATGATAATCGCTTCGTAACCCATTTCTTTGATCGCCCATACTGAGTGAACGGTAGCATAGTCAAATTCTACTCCCTGTCCGATTCTGATAGGTCCTGAACCTAGTACGATGATCTTTTCTTTGTCTGAAACCACACTTTCGTTTTCTTCCTCGTAAGTTCCGTAGAAGTAAGGGGTTTCACTCTCAAATTCAGCCGCACAAGTGTCTACCATTTTGTACACCGGCATGATTCCGTTTTCTTTTCTGAAGTTGAACACTTCACGCTCTTTTACATCCCAAAGAACGGCGATATTGATGTCCGCGAAACCTAATCTCTTAGCTTCAATTAATGTTTCTTTATCAAATTTATTTTCAGCGATTACTTTTTCGAAATCAACTAACTTTTTCAGTTTCCAGATGAAGAATTTGTCAATTTTACTCCATTCTACGATTTGCTCCCAATCGTATCCTCTTCTTAAAGCATCTCCAATGATGAACAATCTCTCGTCATCACATACTCTGATTCTTCTTTCGATTTCCTCAGCAGTAAGTGCTTCAGCCTGTTTTGTTTTAAGTCCTAAATGCTTGATTCCTGTTTCTAATGAACGGATTGCTTTCTGTAAAGACTCCTCAAGGTTTCTTCCGATTGCCATTACCTCACCGGTTGCTTTCATCTGAGTAGAAAGTCTTCTGTCTGCTGTTTCGAATTTATCGAATGGGAATCTTGGGAATTTCGTTACCACATAGTCCAGAGCAGGTTCAAAACATGCATATGTCTTTCCTGTTACCGGGTTCATAATTTCATCAAGAGTTAATCCTACTGCAATTTTCGCAGCGATCTTAGCAATCGGATATCCTGTCGCCTTACTTGCTAAAGCTGATGAACGGGAAACTCTAGGGTTTACTTCGATGATATAGTAGTTGAATGAATGTGGGTCTAACGCTAACTGTACGTTACATCCACCTTCTATTCCTAATGCTCTGATAATCTTTAAAGAAGCATTTCTCAATAGCTGATACTCTCTGTCTGAAAGGGTCTGAGAAGGTGCTACTACGATAGAATCTCCTGTGTGAACTCCTACCGGGTCAATATTTTCCATGTTACAAACCACAATAGCATTGTCGTTTGCATCACGCATTACTTCGTATTCGATTTCTTTGAAACCTGCAATTGATTTTTCGATAAGACATTGAGTAACCGGGCTGTGTTTTAGTCCCAATTCTGCTATTTCTTTCAATTCAGCTTCTGTAGAGGCGATACCTCCTCCGGTACCTCCCATTGTAAAGGCAGGACGAACAATCACAGGGTATCCGATATTATCTGCAAAAGCAAGGGCTCCTTCTACAGTGTTTACGATGTCTGATTCAGGAACCGGCTCATTAAGCTCTCTCATCAATTCGCGGAAAAGGTCTCTGTCTTCTGCTCTGTTGATGGCAGAAAGCTTAGTTCCCAATACTTCCACTTTGCACTCTTCAAGGATTCCTGATTTTTCCAATTCTACCGCCATATTCAGACCAGTCTGACCTCCAAGTGTTGGTAGCAATGCATCCGGACGTTCTTTTCTGATAATGTGGCTTACAAACTGTAATGAAATCGGCTCGATATATACTTTATCAGCGATTTCCACATCGGTCATGATCGTAGCAGGGTTTGAGTTGATCAAAATTACCTTGTAGCCTTCTTCTTTCAGAGACAGACAAGCCTGCGTTCCTGCGTAGTCGAATTCAGCTGCCTGACCAATGATGATAGGTCCTGAACCGATTACTAAAATTGTTTTTATATCTGTACGTTTTGCCATTTTTCTTTTTTTATTAGAGTCAAGAATCTAGAACCAAGAGCCAAGATTTCCAGACTTTATTTTAAATTATTTTTGAATGAGTAAATCATTCTTTGAATTTCAGAAACTTCGTTTAATAAAGTACTTACTTTTTCTTCTGGTAAAAGATTTAGCTCTTTAACCAAAATCAGTTGAGTTTGTAATTCAAACGCAGAACCTAAAGCAATAGCAAGAAAGTGATTAAATTCTTTACTGCTATTTCTCCCAGAACCTTCAGCAATATTAGACGGAATAGAAACAGTGCATCTTTTAATCTGTGAAATTAACCCATACTTTTCGTCATTAGTGATCTCCGAGCAAATCATGTATATATTTTTTGCCAACACAATTGATTTTTGCCAGAAAAGTAATTTTTCAAAGTTATGCATGTCCTTTTTCTCTTAAGTCTTAATTCTTAAATCTTGGTTCTTGGCTCTTAAATCTTACTTCTTAAAGTCCTCCATTAACTGAATAAACTCATCAAATAAGTAATTCGCATCTTCCGGGCCTGGGCTTGCTTCAGGGTGATACTGAACGGAGAAACAAGGGTGGATTTTGTGTCTTAAACCTTCGTTTGTTCTGTCGTTTAGTGCGATGTGCGTTTCGATAAGGTCTGTTCCTTTTAAACTTTCCTGATCTACTGCATACCCGTGGTTTTGAGACGTGATTGCTACTGTATTTTTCTCCAAATCCAATACCGGGTGGTTTCCTCCTCTGTGTCCGAATTTTAGTTTGAATGTTTTTGCTCCACAAGCAAGACCGATCAACTGGTGTCCTAAACAGATTCCGAAGATTGGAACTTTTCCTAATAACCCACGAATCATGTCTAAAGCGTGTGGTACATCTTCCGGGTCACCAGGACCGTTGGATAACATGATTCCGTCAGGATTCATCAATAGGATGTCTTCAGCTGTCGTATCCTGAGAAACGACGATGATGTCACAGTTTCTTTGAGATAGTTCTCTGATGATCCCCAGTTTTGCCCCGAAATCTACCAATACCACTTTGAAACCTCTGTTCGGGTTTGCATAAGGTGTTTTTGTAGATACTTCTTCTACCTGATTGGTTGGGAAGGCAGTAGTTTTTAATTCTGCGGTTACTGCAGCTTCGTCTGCATCTGCATTCACGATTTTCCCTTTCACCACTCCGGAATTACGAAGAATCCTTGTCAGTCTTCTTGTATCGATTCCTGAAATTCCTGAAAGGCTTTTCTTTTTAAATAGTTCATCTAAAGTAATCTGAGTACGGAAATTGGAAGGCAGGTCGCAAAGTTCTTTTACGATAAGCCCTTTGATTGCCGGCTCGATACTTTCATAATCATCACGGTTAATACCATAATTCCCGATAAGCGGATAGGTCATACAAACTATCTGACCACAATAAGATGGGTCAGAGATCAATTCCTGATACCCTGTCATTCCGGTATTGAAAACTACTTCCCCTGCAGTTTCCAATTCTGCTCCGAAACCTTCTCCATGAAACACTTCACCGGACTCCAGTATTAATTTTTTCTTCATTTTTAAAAATTAGATATTAGATTTTAGAAGTTAGAGGTTAGACCTCCTTGTTCTATATTATTTATTCTTTGTTATTTATTCTATCAGTCTACTTAAAAGTAAACCCTTTTTCTTCCAACGCTTCTTTCAGAATGGCCATTCTGGCGAAGACTCCGTTTTCCATTTGTTTGAAGACTCTTGATCTTTCGCATTCCACAAGGTCTGAATCGATCTCTACTCCCCTGTTGATGGGTGCCGGGTGCATGATGATTGCTTCTTTTTTCATGGCCTGCTCTCTTTCTTTGGTTAGTCCGTATCTTTTATGATATTCCGAAGCTGTGAAACTCATTGCAGCGTCATGTCTTTCATGTTGGATTCTCAGCAGCATCAGAACATCTACTTCAGCGATCAGCTCATCTACTGAAAGGTAAGTTCCGTTGATCAAAGCTCCTTCATCAAACCATTGTTCAGGTCCTGAGAAATATACTTTAGCTCCCAATCTTCTTAACGCTTCTGCATTTGAATTGGCTACACGGCTGTGTTTTACATCTCCTACGATTCCAACTTTCAATCCTTCAAATTTTCCAAACTCCTGGTAGATCGTCATCAGGTCCAGCATACATTGTGATGGGTGGTTCCCGGTTCCGTCTCCGCCATTGATTACAGGAATTTTTATATTTTTCAATTCTTCGAAGTATCTGTCTTTTTTGTCACGGATCACGACAAGGTTCACTCCTATACTTTCGATGGTCTTTACGGTATCATAAAGACTCTCTCCTTTGTTTACCGAACTGTGTGATGCATCAAAAGGAACTACCTGAAGTCCTAATTTTCTTTCTGCAAGATCAAAGCTTGTTTTTGTTCTTGTGCTGTCTTCGAAGAAAAGGTTTGAGCAAAAAACTTCTCCTTCAATTTTGGCAGTTTTACCGTTGGCAAAAGCCAGTGCTTCTGTCAGTATACTGTTGATTCTCTCGGTGCTTAGTTCTGTAATCGTAAACATAATTCTTATTTTTGGGCATAAAAAAAGCGAAGACAACTATCTTCGCTTAATAACAATAAATATCGTAAAGGGCGCTTTCGCCCGGTAAATCTAATGATATAAATGCTTTTTTATTCATTAGGTGCAAAGATATAACAATTTTATGAACCTACAAAAATTAAGTTTAAAATAAATTTAAAAACCTTAGTATTTCCTTATTCTCATTTAAAATTAATATTTTTGTTAAAACTCAACTTTATTCTATGGATTTAAAAGACAAAATGATTCTCAGTATTATTCAGGAAGACTCCACTTTATCTGTAAAGGAAATTTCAGAAAAGATCGGTCTTACCTTTACTCCTACGTATGAGCGAATCAAACAATTGGAGAAACAGGGGATCATTCAAAAGTACGTAGGTCTTCTGGACCGTGAAAAACTGGGTTTGAATATTGTAGTCTACTGTAATGTACGTCTGAAGGAGCAGTCCAAGAAAGTATTGGAAACCTTTGAGAAGCACATTGGAAAATATGATGAAGTACAGGAAATCATCAGTCTTTCCGGGGAGTATGACTATATGCTGAAGATCATTGCGAAAGACATCAATTCTTATAACGAGTTTGCAGTCAATGTTATTTCAAATGTTCCTAATATCGGGCAGTACCACAGCTCCATCGTCCTTCATGAGGTTAAAAAATCAACCAAATTCAAAATTGATCTGGAATAATCCTTTTATTTTTAAACATTAAGAACTTTTAAGAGGCGAAGAATAATTAAGGAATTCGCAAGCGAATTTTAAAACTAAGTATTAACAAATAATTGATGTTACATTTTTAATCTTTATCTGCTTGAATGTAAAATCAATAGCCAAACTCTAATTGCCAGCAGCTACTTATATGGCTAAAAAATCGTAGATTTTCTTAACTTACCTTAAAGTCTTCATCTTCCTTAATGGTTCAAGATAATCAATCATCAAATTCAAAGAGCAAGAATAGAATCAAACCATTAAGATCACTTAAGCAATCAAGATTTATTAAGATTAAGGATTCACAAACGAACATGTAAGGCAGTATTAAAAGTATTTTTAAAACTTTACAGATTCAGCTTAAGTGTTTCTAAGCTCTTAATGGTTTAGATTCTAACCCAATAATTTATTTTTCAGTTTATTAAACTGATATTCTATTTTATCAAGACAAAGGTTACCGATACTTCCCTGATGGGTGTGATCCAGATCTCCTATTTCAAAATCGAATTCATTATTTTCGATCTCCTGTCCTACTTTTACATACGCATCACGGAAAGAGCTTCCACTTTTCACTTCTTCATTGATCTTCTCTACGCTGAACAGGTATTTGTACTTTTCATCTTCCAGAATTCCATCTTTCACCTGAATATTAGGTAAAGTATAGCTTAAGATCTCTAAACATTCTTTCAGCGAGTCAATTGCCGGGAAAAGGATTTCTTTGGTGAGCTGTACATCTCTGTGGTATCCTGACGGCAGATTATTGGTTAGCAGGATCAATTCATTCGGTAAAGACTGAATTCTGTTGCAACGTGCCCGAACCAATTCGAAAATATCCGGGTTCTTTTTATGAGGCATAATGCTGCTTCCTGTTGTAAATTCTTTTGGAAAACTGATAAAATCAAAATTCTGATTCAGATACAGACACACGTCATAAGCGAATTTCCCGAGCGTTCCTGCCAGTGTTGCCATAGACATTGCTAATAGCTTTTCAGACTTCCCACGAGTCATCTGAGCATATACTGAATTATAATTCATCGACTGGAATCCCAGGTTATAGGTTGTGCTCTCACGATTGATCGGGAAAGATGAACCATACCCCGCTGCTGATCCCAACGGATTTTTATTGATGATATTTTTTACTGAAAACAGCATTTCCACATCATCCAAAAGGGCTTCCGCATACGCTCCGAACCACAAACCGAAAGAGGAAGGCATAGCAATCTGCAAGTGGGTATACCCCGGAAGCAGAATATTTTTATGCTGATCTGCCAGCTGAATCAGGATTTGGAAAAACTCATCGGTCAATGTTGTGATCTCACGAATTTCATCCAAGAGATAGAGTTTAATGTCCAGTAAAACCTGATCATTTCTCGAGCGCGCTGTATGAATTTTCTTTCCGGTATCTCCCAGTTCTGCAATTAAGATCGCTTCTATCTGAGAATGGATATCCTCAGCCTCTTTATCAATTTCAAAACTACCATCTTCAATTGTATTTAAAATAGTGTTCAAAACAGATACCATCTGCTCTGATTCTTCCTGGGAAATAATCCCGGTTTCGGCTAACATTTTGCAATGTGCCATCGATCCTTTGACATCATATTTTGCCAAACGTTCATCAAAGTCAAGGTCTTTTCCTACTGTAAAATTATTGACTAATATATTGGTGGCAAGGTCATCCTTCTGCCATATTTTTTTCATATGTAATGAGTTGTTTTTCTGAGGTCATACACCATCACACTTCCTTCTGTTTGTTGATTGAAAGTTCGTTCAAATGATTTTATATGATCCCGATTTAAAATATTGATTAGTTTCGACATGCTCAGCCCGGCGTTCCTTATTAATTATTAACTATAAAAAAACATTTCCTTATTTAAAAGCCCGTTTTTAATCTTTCTTCTTGCATAAATCCTTATTAAAAACTTAAACTTTACCGCCTGCTGAGCAACGTCAAAACATATATTAAGCTGGAAAAGTCTGAAGCTGGAGGCTTGAAGTCAATCACAAACCGCAATAACTTCCTTTCTTCCTACTTCCCTCTTCTATCTTTTATAACACTTTTTCTAAAACTCTGATGTAGATTTCTATTCCTTCTTCTATTTCCTGGATATAGATAAATTCATCTGCTGTATGAGAGCGCCTACTGTCTCCAGGCCCCATCTTCACCGATGTACACGGAATGATTGCCTGGTCTGATGAGGTAGGTGAACCGTAAGTGGTCCTTCCTATTTCCAATCCTGCTTTTACAAACGGATGATCCATTTCAATTTTTGAAGAATTCAGCCTGAAAGACCTTGCGGTAAGGGTAGATTTCATCTGCGACTGGATAACTTCAAAGACTTCTTTGTTGGAATATTCATCCGTCACCCTCACGTCTAATGTAAAATTACACGACTCAGGCACCACATTATGCTGAACGCCTGCATGAATTCCTGACAGGGTCACCTTAACTTCGCCCAGATATTCTGAAACTTTTGGAAATTTAAAGCTTAAAATATTCTGAAGATCCAGCATACATTTTACAATCGAATTATCCTCATTGGGATGAGCAGCATGAGAAGGAGTTCCCTTCATTTCCCCGTCTATCACAAGCAATCCTTTTTCTGCAATCGCCAGATTCATCTGCGTGGGTTCCCCTACAATGGCGAGTTCTATATTGGGAAGCTGCGGGAACAGAGCCTCAATTCCGTCAAAACCTGAAATCTCCTCCTCTGCCGTCAAAGCAATCACTAAATTATATTTTAAATCTTCTTTCTCATAAAAATGTAAAAAAACCTGAGCCATAGCAACCAAAGATGCGCCGGCATCATTACTTCCAAGCCCATAAAGTTTTCCATCTTTTTCAATAGGCACAAACGGATCCAGCGTATATGCTTTATTGGGTTTCACCGTATCATGGTGGGTATTCAGCAAAACAGACGGTTTAAACACATCAAAGTTTTTATTGACTGCCCAGATATTGTTTTTAAAACGCTTGGTGGGGATCTGATGTTTTTTGAAAAAGTTTTCAATCTCTACCGATGTATTGAATTCATCTTTGCTGAATGAAGGAATTTCAATCAGATTTTTAAGCAATTCAACCGCATTTTTCAACAATTCTTCTTTATTATAAACAGATTTCAGTTCCTGCATGATGATTCTCTATATGGTTTTTCAGTTGGGTTTCTTTGATCAGAAACACTTTATCTACATTATTTTTTATGGCTCCAAGAGCATTTTCAAGTTTGGGTAAAATCCCCTTATGAAGTTTTCCTTCTTCTTTTAATACGGTAAACTCTTCTTCTGTAACGCTTTTGATTACCGATTCCGGGTCATTCACATCTTCCAGTACGCCTTCTTTATCAAAACAGTACAGAAGCTCAACTTCATATTTCTCTGATAAGGCCTGAGCAATCACAGAAGCAATGGTATCTGCATTGGTATTGAAAAGATTTCCTTTTTTATCATGAGTGATGGCAGAAAATACCGGAACTAGATCAAGTTTAATAAGTTTCGAAACCAACTTTCTGTTGACACTTTTCTTAGTAATATCACCTACAAATCCGAAATCAATCTCGGGATGCTCTCTCTTCTTTGCCTTGATTAAATTTCCGTCTGCACCGGAAAATCCTATGGCATTACACTTTTTCTGCTGCAGCTTTTCAACAATATTTTTATTGATTCCTCCGGCGTATACCATTGTTACAATATCCAATGTCTCTTTATCCGTAATCCGCCTTCCGTTGATCATTTTTTGTTCTATACCCAGTTTATCAGCTAATGTTGTAGCCAACTTACCTCCGCCATGAACAAGAATTTTCTTTTCTTTAATTTCGGAAAACTGATCTAAAAACTGATCCAGCAATCGTTCATCATCAATGAGCGCTCCGCCTATTTTTATGATGTATATTTTCTGTTTCATTTTTCTTTTGTTTGATTGAGACCATTGGAATACATTCCAATTTTGGATTAAATCGTCCCTTTGGGACTCACCAGATTGTTATTTTATATTGTCTAAAATTTCGCTGAATACGGCCTGTGCAGAGAAAATACGGTTCTTTGCCTGCTGGTAGATGATCGAGTTTCCGCCATCCATTACTTCGTCACTCAATTCTACATTACGGCGAACCGGAAGGCAGTGCATTACTTTCGCATCGTTGGTATTGGCCAGTTTTTCATTCGTCAGCATCCAATCGCCTTTTACTTCAGGCATTGCAGCATAGTCATCAAAAGAAGACCAGTTTTTCACATAAATAAAGTCCGCATCTTTCAACGCTTCATCCTGGTCATGGACTACTTTTGTATCTTTTGTAAAAGCGGGATCTAAATCGTAACCTTCCGGGTTGGCGATCACAAAATCTACATCCATTTCCTGCATCCATTCTGCGAAAGAGTTCCCAACAGCCTGTGCAATCGGTTTGATGTGAGGCGCCCAGGTTAATACCACTTTCGGCTTTTGCTCTTTGCTCCAGTTCTCTGTAATCGTAATACAGTCAGCCAGACTTTGCAGCGGGTGGCGTGTTGCTGACTCCAATGAAACAACAGGAACTTTTGCATGCTGCTCAAACTGGCTCAGGATACTTTCATTGACGTCATCTTCTTTGCTTTTCATCCCGGCAAAACAACGTACTGCGATGATGTCACAATATTGATTCAGAACTTCAATTGCATCTTTTATATGCTCAACGGTATCTCCATTCATTACAGCGCCGTCAGCAAATTCAAGGTTCCAGGCTTCCTGTGCTGCATTTAATGTCAATACGTTTAAACCTAGATTTTGTGCTGCAATCTGGCTGCTCAAACGGGTTCTTAAGCTTGAATTTAAAAATACCAAACCTATTGTTTTCCCTTTTCCTTTTTCTGTTTCCGAAAGCGGATCTGCTTTTATGTCTAAAGCTTTTTTTATGATTTCCTGTAAGTTTTCTACATCACTTACAGAGGTGAATTTTTTCATTTTGAATTGATTTTAAAGATTTTGTCTACACATTTTGTCATTCTGAATGAAACGCAGTGGAATGAAGAATCTGTAATAAAGAACAACGAGATCCTTCCTTCGTCAGAATGACAAATACTCCACTCAACTTTTCCATTCGGTTTTTAAATCGTTTAGATTGTTTCCAATACTGTCTTCAAAGCATTGATAAATAGATCTGTTTCCTCTTTTTTGATAGTAAGTGCCGGAAGAATCCTTAAAACACTTTTATCATTCGAGTTTCCTGTGAAAATATGATGATCAAACAGTAAGCTTTTCCTTACTTCCGAACAGTCTCTGTCGAGTTCTATTCCGATCATCAATCCTTTCCTTCGGATCGATTTAATATGTGGTAAATCTTTAATTTCATTTTCAATATACTCGCCCATTTGTTGAGTATTTTCGATAAGATTTTCATCTTTCATTACATCCAGAACGGCAATTGATGCTACACAAGCCAGATGATTTCCCCCAAATGTTGTCCCCAACAGGCCATTGCTTGCTTCAAATTTAGGATGAATCAATACACCTCCAACCGGGAATCCATTGCCCATTCCTTTGGCCGTTGTAATAATGTCCGGTTCTATTCCAAATTCCTGATGAGCAAAGAAATATCCGCTTCTTCCATATCCTGACTGCACTTCATCCAAAATCAAAACCGTGTTATATTTCTCACACAATTCTTTAATCTTAGATAAAAATTCTACTGTTGGAATCATAATACCTCCCACTCCCTGGATTCCTTCGATGATTACTGAAGAAATTTCATTTCCGTGTGCTTCAAAAGTGTCTTCAAGCTGCTTTACATCATTCCATTCTGATTTGATAAATCTTTCTGAGAAGTTTACAGGAGCTACAATTTTCGGATTATCCGTCACTGAAACTGCTGCAGAAGTTCTTCCATGAAATGAACCTGAGAAATAAAGCACCTTGGTTTTTCCATTATGAAAAGAAGCCAGTTTTAATGCATTTTCATTGGCTTCTGCGCCTGAGTTGCATAGGAAAAGGTTATAGGTTTCATATCCGGAAAGTTTTCCAAGTTTTTCTGCCAGTTCAGTCTGCAATTCGTTCTGAACAGAGTTAGAATAGAAAGAAATTTTCTCTAATTGTTCTTTCAGCTTATTCTGATAATGAGGATGATTGTGTCCGATAGAAATCACTGCGTGACCTCCGTAAAAATCAAGATATTGTTCTCCTTTGTCATCCCAAAGAAACGAACCTTGAGCTTTAACCGGATTTATGTTGAATAATGGATATACGTTGAATAAATTCATTTTTGTTGATCGTTGTTAGTTTTGATGGTTGATGATTAAAAGCTTACAGGTCTAAAGTTATTCTTCATACTGCTGCAACTTCCTATCTACAACCTTCTACCTTATTAATAATTTAAAATGCTACTGGCTTAAGGTTTAATCCTGCATTCTCTTCCCAGCCCATAGCTATGTTCATATTCTGAACAGCCTGCCCTGAAGCTCCTTTCAACAAATTGTCAATCGCTGAATGAATAACGACTACATTTCCACTCTTTTCGATCTGAATCACACAGCGATTGGTATTGACAACCTGCTTTAAATCAACTGCCCTTTTACTTACCGTTACAAAAGGCTCTCCTGCATAAAAATCCTGATATACTTGTTCTATTTCCTCCAGCTCCAGCTCCGTCTTCATTGTGGAACTTGTAAAAATTCCTCTTGCAAAATCGCCTCTCCATGGAACAAAATTCAGGGTTACTTCTTTATTATTAAATGCTGTCAGCTGCTGCAAAATCTCATCTACATGCTGGTGTGTCAAAGTTTTGTAAGCTGATATATTATCATTTCTCCATGTAAAATGGGTTGTTGCCTGCAAAGACTGTCCCGCTCCCGTTGACCCTGTGATCCCCGTCGTAAAAACCTCATCCAGCAACCCTTTTTCAGCCAATGGCAGCAATCCTAATTGAATTGCCGTTGCAAAACATCCGGGATTGGCAATACTTTTTGAACCAATCAGTTGTTTTTTATTGATTTCAGGTAATCCGTAGATAAATTCTCTACTTTCAAAATTTCCCTCCAGACGAAAATCATTTCCAAGATCAACTACCAGGGTTTCATTTGCTACAGGATTCTGAGTTAACCAATTTTGACTTTCCTTATGGGGAAGACATAGAAAAAGTATATCTACTTCTTCTGCCTGATTAGTCAAAACCATGTCGCAAACCGTCGTTAAATCCGGGTACAGATCCGAAATTCTTGTTCCCGAATTCGAACGACTATATAAAAAACTCAATGTCACATGGGGATGGAAAGCCAGCAGACGTATCAACTCACTTCCTGTATAGCCGTTTGCTCCGACTATTCCTACTGTTTTTTTCATATTTTTATCGATAGGACGTTGTTCTATCTTGGGTTAAATCGTTCCTTCGGAACTAGTTGATATTTTGGTTGATCTGGTGGTATATATTTAAGGAATTGCTTACAATTTTTGTATACCCTTTTACATCTTCTCCCGTCCATGCTCTGTTGGCTTCTCCGTAACTTCCGAATTGATCAGACATCAGGTCATGATCAGATTCTATCCCGTTCAAAACAAATCGGTAAGGATGAAGTGTTATAAACACTTTCCCACTCACTGTTTTCTGAGAATCTGTCAGGAAAGACTCAATATTTCTCATTACAGGATCCAGAAATAGCGCCTCATGAAGCCAGTTTCCGTACCAGTCGGACAATTGAGACTTCATCATTTGCTGGTATTTTGAAAGGGTATGCTTCTCCAATAAATGGTGTGCTTTAATGATCACTGAAGCTGCCGCTGCTTCAAATCCTACTCTTCCTTTAATTCCTACAATCGTATCTCCAACATGAATATCACGTCCTATTCCATACACTGAAGCCAGTTTTTCTATTTTCTGAATAGCATATACTGAGTGTTCAAAATTCTCTCCGTTAACTGAAACAACCTCTCCGTTTTTAAATTCGATTTCCAGTTCTGAAGGCTGAGTTTCCTGAACCTGTGACGGAAATGCTTCTTCAGGCAGATAATTTCTTGACGTCAATGTCTCCTTACCGCCTACAGAAGTCCCCCACAACCCTTTATTGACTGAATATTGTGCTTTATGAAATTCCATTTCATACCCATGACTTTTCAAAAATTCTATTTCTTCTTCACGGGACAGCGCCATATCACGAATAGGCGTAATGATCTCAACACTCGGGCACATTACCTGGAAGATCAAGTCGAAACGAACCTGATCGTTTCCAGCACCTGTACTTCCGTGTGCGATAGCATCTGCATCGACCTCGATCGCGTATTTTGCAATCTTCTGAGCCTGAATCGTACGTTCAGCACTTACAGAAAGAGGATAGGTATTGTTTTTCAGTACATTCCCGAAAATCAGATATTTCACACATGAATTGTAATAATCTTCCTGAGCGTCTACGCACCTGTATTCTTTCACTCCTAAATTCAAGGCTTTTCTTTCCAATTCTTTTTCTTCTTCTTTGGAAAAACCGCCTGTATTCACAGTGACCGCATACACATCATATCCCAGTGTCTCACTAAGATATTTAGCACAGTAGGAAGTATCCAGACCTCCACTAAACGCTAAGATGACTTTCTTTTTCATCTGGATTTTTTTTATTTTCATTAATAATTGCATGAAATTCACCAATAGACTCCTGTATAGAATCTCCAGAAGCAGACTGGCTTATTTCATGATACTGATTTTCAGGTTGATTGTTTACAACCTCATTCTTTTTTATATCTTCCGGAACAAATAACATGGCTGTACACAGACAGTTTTTACGTTCCTTTTTCATTAAGATCTCATAGTTCACACAGTTTTTACATCCATTCCAGAACTCTTCATCCTGTGTAAGTTCAGAATAGATCACCGGCTTATAACCTAAATCGCTATTGATTTTCATTACCGCAAGGCCTGTTGTCAATCCAAAAACCTTTGCTTCCGGATATTTTTCTCTAGATAACTGGAAAACTTTATGCTTAATCTGAGTGGCCACTCCCCCGTTCCTGAATTTCGGAGACACGATCAGTCCCGAATTGGCTACAAACTTCCCATGCGACCAGGTTTCTATATAACAGAAACCTACCCACTCACCGTTTTCAGTGGCTACCACAGCATTGCCCTCTGAAATTTTCTTACTCAAATATTCTATAGAACGTTTTGCGATCCCCGTTCCTCTACGCTGTGCAGAATCATACATTTCCTGCTGTATTTCACTCACATACATTAGATGTTCGCATGAGGAAATTTCTATTTCCATTTATTTATCTAATTTTTTTGGCAAATTTAAAATATAATTTCTTTTAAAACCAAATAAAAAAGATATTTTTTTTGTTTTAAAAATTTACACAGGTAAAATTATCTTTATTCAAAAATATATATTTGCTAATTTATTATATATTTGCTAAAAAACTATAGTTATGGAAAATACCTGTCCAAAATGCAATAGCAACAAAGTCGTGAAAAGCGGGATCATCAACAACAAACAACGCTTTCACTGTAAGGACTGTAACTATTATTTTACGGTCAAAAAGCTGGGGAAACAAATTGATGATTACTACGTAACAAAAGCACTTCAGCTCTATCTTGAAGGATTGAGCTTCCGTGAAATAGAGCGAATCATTGGGGTATCTCATGTTACAATCAGCTCCTGGATCAAAAAATACAATATCACAAGGCCTCCTCATTCTGAATTCCATCCTGTTTACAAAATCCTGAAACAAAGCGAACTGATAGAATACATCGCCCAGGAAGAAAATATTAAAAATTCAGGGATTATTATCACTCAGTTTGCGGATAAGTATATGCTGATCAAGTGGGAAAGATTTAAGAAGTAGACTAAGAGAGATGAGAAGATAAGAGATAAGAGATGATAAACAGATAGATAATAGACTTTATTCCTTTATTTTATAGTTTTATAAAATACAACTATAGTCTTAGCACTAATATATATTAAATTTTCATAAACGAATTATTAATTACAATTTGGCTTTCACAAAAAACAACGCCAAAAATTGATAATTTATGAAGAAATTACTTACATTCATTGGAGTAGCCTTAATCAGCAGTTCTCTGTACTCACAAGGTTCTCCTGATTACGGCAGTGGACTGAAATTAAATCTTAATCCTGAAGGAGATAAATTTATCAGATTTATTTTATGGGACCAGCTTTGGCTAAGGAATACTTCTATGAACCCTGGAACGATGGTTGGAGGAGAGCCTACCGACAACTCCTGGAGTATAGGAAACAGAAGATTACGGGCTTTAACTTATGCACAGATTTCTAAAAGGTACATGATCCTTCTCCACTTTGGAATCAATAATCAAACATTCATCAATGGCGGAGCTACAGGCACCTCAGGAACAGGGGGCTATGGAAACGGAAAGAAAACCCAGCTGTTCTTTCACGATGCCTGGAACGAATATGCAGTGATTTTACCTGGAGAGGCAGGAAAATTCAGTTTATCTTTAGGGGCAGGGCTTCATTATTATATGGGACTCTCCCGAATGACAATGGCTTCTACTTTAAATTTCCTCACTGTAGATTCCCCGGTATTCTCGTGGCCTCTCATCGACAATTCGGATCAGTTTGCAAGACAGCTCGGAATGTTTGCCAAAGGAAAATACGGAAAACTGGAATACCGTTTCAGTTTAAACAAACCTTTCGCAACTGATTTAACCCCAGCCAATGTAACAGATGCTTCAAAAGCAGTTGCTGTAGACAACAATGGAAATCCAAGTTTTTCAAAAGCTGGCTATCTTGAGTATCAGTTCCTTGATGAAGAATCGAACACCCTTCCTTTCAAAGTAGGTTCTTATCTGGGAACGAAAAAAGTCTTCAATGTAGGCGCCGGCTTCTACCATCAGGCAGACGGAACGAGAACTTCAGTAAATTCAACGATTGAAAAACACGACATCACCCTTCTTGCTGTAGATGCATTTGCTGATATTCCATTGGGAGATGCAAAAAATAAAATGGCTGTTTCAGCTTATGCCGGATATTACAACTACAATTTCGGCCCTAACTATGTAAGAAATCTGGGTACGATGAATATCGGAGCCAACGATCCGAACTTTATCGGCAACAAAGCAATCGCAGGACCCGGAAATTTACAGCCAACCATCGGAACAGGTAATATTATCTACGCACAAGCCGGTTTGCTATTACCAAGTCAGGCAGAAAAGCCTAAAATCAGAATACAACCCTTTGCAGCTTACACTCACAAAAGCTTTGAGGCATTCGATAAGTCATCCAATCAATTTGACATTGGAGCTAACTGGTTCATAGACGGACATCATGCAAAAATTACCACCCAGTATTCCACAAGACCTGTTTATACAAGCCCTACGGAAAGTCCATCTTCAAAAGGAGAATTTATTATACAGTTCCAGATTTATTTATAAAATAATTTGAACCATTAAGAAAATTGAAGATTTTAAAACAAGTTAAGCTTCATCAAAGATGAAAAATAAGTATACCGCTTAAAAAGCTTCAGCTTCAACCTTAATTACCCTTAATTGCTTAAAATCCTTAATGGTTTAAAAATAAATATCATTTTCACTAACATCAAAAACTAATCAATATGAGCGATAATCATCACGAAAGCTATGAAAATATGACCGACAGGCAAAAGAACCGCACCATCTGGAGCGTGATCACCGCCTCTTCCCTCGGTACTTTGATAGAATGGTACGATTTCTACATCTTCGGAAGTTTAGCCGTTGTTCTGGCCACCAAATTTTTCCCGGCCGATAATCCTACTGCAGCATTTCTGTCTACGCTAGCCACTTTTGCTGCCGGATTTGTGATAAGACCTTTCGGAGCCTTATTTTTCGGAAGACTGGGAGATCTTATCGGAAGAAAATATACGTTCCTTGTTACGTTACTGATCATGGGGTTCTCTACCTTCCTGATCGGATGTATCCCAAGCTATGAAACGATCGGATTCATGGCGCCCGTGTTGGTTTTAATTTTAAGATTACTACAAGGATTAGCACTTGGAGGTGAATATGGAGGTGCTGCTACTTATGTTGCCGAATATGCACAGCCCCACCGGAGAGGATACTGGACATCCTGGATCCAGACCACAGCTACAGCCGGACTTTTCATTTCACTGATTGTTATTTTAATCACCAAAACAACGCTTTCTGCTGAGGAATTTGATACCTGGGGATGGAGAATTCCTTTCTGGATCTCTATTTTAATGGTTGCCGTTTCTTACATTATCAGAAAGAATATGAAAGAGTCACCTCTTTTTGCAAAGGCCAAAAGCGAGGGAAAAACATCCAAAAACCCGTTAAAGGAAAGCTTCGGAAATAAATACAACTTCAAATTCGTTCTTCTTGCCTTATTCGGGGCAGCGATGGGACAAGGGGTAATCTGGTACACAGGACAATTCTACGCAATGAGCTTTATGCAGAAAGTGATGAATATTGACTCTACGCAGGTGGATTATTTAATGGCAACCGCTTTGTTTTTAGGAACTCCTTTCTTTGTATTCTTCGGTTGGCTATCTGATAAAATCGGACGAAAAGCCGTGATGATGACCGGAATGCTGATTGCCATTTTAGCGTACAGACCTATCTATGACAGCATGTTCAAAAGCGTCGGCTTAGAAAACAAAATAATAGCCACGAATGGAATTACAGAAAAAAGAACCGCAAAGATCCACAATGATATTGCTACAGACAGTCTTGTTACGTTCCACAAAGAAACTCTTTACACAGATGGAACTTTAATCAAAAAGGATAGTATTGTTCACTGGTCGCCTAGTGGTCCTGTGATGAAAGACGGTAAAGCTGAAGAGCCTAGAGTATCACAATCTGTAAAAGTAAGTGATAACACCAAATGGCATCTGATCTTCCTGGTATTTGTTCAGGTCCTGTTTGTAACTATGGTATACGGACCTATTGCAGCATTCCTTGTAGAAATGTTCCCGGTAAGAATCCGCTATACTTCGATGTCTCTACCTTATCATATCGGAAACGGGGTATTTGGAGGTCTTCTTCCGGCAGTAGCTACCTACCTGGTAACCACAGGAAAAGAAGCCGGCCATGCAACATGGTATCTTGAAGGACTTTGGTATCCTATTGGAGTGGCCGCAGTCTGCCTGATCATCGGATTATTTTATCTTAAAAATAAGAACAATAATCTTCATGATTAAGCATTGAATCATTTAAATTTTTATTAATTTTAAAACTACTAAAATGAACGGATTAAAAAAAATATTAGGCATTCTCTGGATCACAATTGCCGTGGTCGTAGGATATTTCGGAACTACTGTCATGGGAATTCCCAAGATCACTTCCGGGAAACAGGAAGATCTGGTCTTCGGTATCATCATTCTTTTTGTGCTGATGCCGATTATCTCAGGCGGAATGGCTGTTTTTGGATATTATGCGTTAACAGGAGAATATTCGGACGACAAAATTTAAAAACAATAAAGATCATTGATGGATTTTACATTCATCAATGATCTTTTATCAAGTATTATTTATGAAAAAAAGACACGAACAAAAACTGGTTATCCTGAGCATCGGGCTGATGATTGCTTTCAGTATTCCTATTTCTCTTCTGTTCAACAGCGAGAAAGAAGTTCTGGGCTACCCTATGATCCTGGTTTATCTGTTCGCCGTCTGGATGATTTCCATTGTGATTTCATTAGTCATTGTAAAAAAGTATAATGAATAGTCTCGCTTTATTTTTTGTAGTCTTGTTTTATCTTGCTCTTTTATTCTTAGTTGCCCACCTGGCAGAGAAGAAGAAAGGTAAGCGCTGGATCAACAATCCTTATATTTATGCATTGTCTCTCGCCGTGTATTGTACAGCATGGACGTACTACGGAAGTATTGGAGTAGCTGCAACAAGCGGATTAAATTATTTACCGATCTACATTGGCCCTGTCATGATTATTCCGGCATGGATCTACATCAACACCCGGATTGTAAGGATTTCCAGAGTCAATAAAATAAGCAGCCTTGCCGATTTTATTTCTTTGAGGTACGGAAACAGCAGAAGCTTCAGCGCTATCATTACCATTGTATGTCTTCTGGCCATTGTTCCTTATATCGGACTTCAGATCAAAGCCATTTCAGAAACTTTTCATTTGGTGACGGAAACTCCAATGTCAAAAGATATACTCACGGACAATGCCACATTTGTAGTGGTTTTAATTGCTCTGTTTTCTTCTTATTACGGCACCAAATATGTAGATGCTTCAGAAAAACGTCTGGGAATTATCTCTGCGATTGCCCTGGAAAGCTTTTTAAAACTTTTCTTCATTATTATTCTTGGATTTTTTGTCATTTATTATGTATTTGACGGGTTTTCGGATATTTATCAGAAAGCAAGCAGGTTTCATGATTTTAAAGCAAAAAACACTTTCAACGGGATTGAAGGTGCGATGAACTGGATGGTTTTATGCATGATTTCCGCTACAGCAATCTGTATACTGCCAAGACAATTCCACACCGCTATTGTTGAAAACCGACAGGAAAAGCACATCAGAACAGCAGTCTGGTTTTTCCCGCTTTACCTTTTGATATTCACGGTATTTATTTTTCCGATCGCATGGGGTGGAAGATTAATTTTTGACGGACAGAAGGTCAATCCTGAATTCTATTCTATTTTAATTCCGCAGCATTTTGACAATACGCTGATTACGGTTCTGGTATTTCTTGGCGGATTAAGTTCATGTATTTCCATGATCATCATCTCTGCAATCACTTTATCGATCATGCTTTCGAATAACCTCATCATTCCTTACGGTCTGTTGGGAAAACTTAAGTCTGAAAATGAAGAACAGAACACCAGAAGCATCACGAACATCAGAAAATTCAGCATTTTCGCATTGATCATCATGGCTTTTGCTTTTTATAAATACTTTATCCTGAAAACGTCACTGGATTCTGTAGGTTTGATTTCTTTTGTGGTGATTGCCCAGCTTGCTCCTGCATTTTTCGGGGCATTATTCTGGAGAAGAGGAAGTTATAAAGGTGCTGTTGCAGGATTAGCTGCCGGACTCGCCATCTGCTATTTCGGGCTGATCATTCCACAGTATTATTTTTCATATAATCAGGAATTCAAAGGGGTATTGAGAGAAATGTATGATGCTTTCGGATTTTTTACCATTCCTTATTTGGGAAGAATTCCGCAGATCTTTTTCTGGTCACTTTTGGTAAATACCGGTTTATTCACCATTATTTCAGTAAGCATCAAAGGAAACTACCGTGAAAGAAATTTTGCTGAGCTCTACGTGGATATAGACAAATATATTCAAAATCATGAAAATGCTTTCATCTGGCGAGGCACCGCGTATATTTCCGATATTCAGAATATTCTTGAAAGATTTTTAGGGAAGAATAAAACTGAGCAGGCCCTTAGAATTTTCAATTTAAAATATAATATTGACTCCAAAACAGAAACTGCCGATTCAAGGTTCATTAAATTTTCAGAAAACCTCCTGGCCGGAAGAATAGGAACTGCCTCTGCAAAAATCCTGATCGAAGGAGTCACCAAAGAGGATAAAATATCCTTAAAAGAAGTACTCGACATCCTTGAAGAATCTAAAGAAAACATCAGCCTCAATAAGAAACTCACAGAGCAATCTGAAGAACTACAAAAATTATCTGATGACCTGAGAACCGCCAATGAAAATCTGATCGTCAAAGACCGCCAGAAAGACGACTTCCTGGATTCTGTAGCCCACGAACTCAGAACCCCGATTACCGCCATCCGCTCTGCAGGAGAAATTCTGGCAGATGATGACGACATTCCTTTTGAGATCAAACAGGAGTTTTTAAATAACATCATCACAGAATCTGACAGACTAAGCGAAATCATCAATGACATTCTTTATCTGGACAAGCTTCAGCACGGTGAAATCTCATTACACATCCGCCAAAACAATATTATTGAAACATACAAAAAAGCATTAAACCCACTCCTCCATCTGATCCAGCAGAAAAATATCCATTTAAGTGAAGTTAATCTTTTGAATCAGCCTATATTTGAATACGATGAAGCAAGAATGATTCAGCTGCTGCAAAACATCTGGGGAAATGCGTTGAAATTTACAGAAGAACAGGGAACGATACAGACAAAGCTCTCCGAAAAGGATAATCAGCTGATGATCTCGATCTTTAATACAGGTAAACTGATCCCTGAAGAAGATCTGGAAATGATCTTTGACAAATTTTATCAATCTAAAAATCAAAATATTTTAAAACCTACCGGAAGCGGGCTCGGACTGGCCATTTCAAAAAAAATCATCCAGGCTCACGGAGGAAGTATAAAAGCGGAAAACAGCGGACTGGGTGTGACTTTCACAATAACCCTTCCTGAAAAAACGATAAAAGAGATTACAAATGAAGTTGAACACCACTAAAGCCTATTTATGAGAAAGATAATCATTGCAGATGATGAACACAAGATATTAATGTCACTGGAATACAGTTTTAAGAAAAACGGCTATGATGTTTACATCGCAAGAGACGGAACAGAAGTTCTTGATTTTTTAAAAACCATGGTTCCTGACGTCATTTTATTGGATATTATGATGCCCAACCTTGATGGGTACAGCACTCTGGATATAATCAAACAGGATGAAAAGCTTAAAGATACCAAAGTCATCTTTCTGAGTGCGAAAAATAATCCAAGGGATATTGAAAAAGGATTGGAAATGGGAGCTGATGCCTACGTAACAAAACCTTATTCCATCAAAAAGCTGATGCAGCAGATTGAGGAAATGTTTTAAGAGACTAAGGGAGCAACTACTCTCGAAACTCTCCTCGTCAATGTTTTGAACCTTGGCAGGAAGAACAGTTAAACCTGAAACACAAAAACTAATATGAACACCGATACGTTATTTAAACAAAGCATAGACAATAAAGAAGAATTCTGGAAAGAACAGGCAAAAGCAATACAATGGTTCAAATTTCCGGAACACATTCTTTCCAAAGATGAGAATGATTACCCGCAATGGTTTTACGACGGACAGCTCAATATGTGCTATCTGTGTATTGACAGACACGTTGAAGATGGCTTTGGAGAACAAATCGCTATTGTTTACGACTCTCCTGTTACCAACCAGAAGAAAACCTATACATTCAATCAAGCCAAAGAAGAAATTTCAAAACTAGCAGGTGGACTTACCTCTCTGGGACTAAAAAAAGGAGATACAGCTGTAATCTATATGCCCATGATTCCGCAGACTCTCTTTGCTATGCTTGCGTGTGCAAGAATCGGGGTTATTCATAATGTGGTTTTTGGAGGGTTTGCCCCGCATGAGCTGGTGGTAAGAATTGACGACTGTAAACCTAAGGTTCTGATCACAGCCACCGCAGGAGTAGAAATCGCCAAAAGAATCCCTTACCTCCCACTGGTAGAGAAAGCCATCGAGCTGGCACAGGATAAAGTAGACAACATCATTGTTTACAACAGAAAATTGGTTGACAACCGGCATGAGATGTTCGACGGATTGATTGGCTACGAAGAACTTGTTCAACAATCAGCACCTGCCGACTGCGTTTCTGTAGAATCTACTCACCCACTTTATTTGCTTTATACTTCAGGAACAACAGGAAAACCCAAAGGAATTGTCCGGGATACCGGAGGCTATGCCACAGCTTTAAAATTTTCTATGAGATATGTATACGGAGTAGAACCCGGAGAAACGTATTGGGCTGCTTCTGATTTCGGGTGGGCCGTAGGGCACAGCTTTTCTGTCTATGGGCCTTTAATCAATAGAAATACGACTATCATTTTTGAAGGAAAACCTATTATGACTCCTGATGCCGGTACTTTCTGGAGAATCATTTCAGAATATAAAGTATCAGTAATGTTCACTGCCCCTACAGCGATCAGAGCGATAAAAAAAGAAGATCCAAATGGAGAGTTGGTCAGAAAATACGATCTTTCACATTTCAGAAAACAATTCCTTGCAGGGGAACGATGTGATGTCGCCACACTGGACTGGTTTGCAGAGCATATCGACGTTCCGGCTATTGACCATTGGTGGCAGACGGAATCCGGATGGCCAATGCTGGGTCTGATGACTTTTGATGAACATTATAAGATCAAAAGAGCTTCTGCTGGAAAACCCATTCCAGGTTATGACATTAAAATCTTTGATGAAAATGGCTATGAATTGGATGCCCATCAGGAAGGCTATTTAATTATAAAACTTCCGCTTCCGCCAGGTGCCATGCTGGGAATATGGAATGACTATGAGCGTTTTCAAAGCAGCTATCTGTCTCAATACAATGGCTATTATTTTTCAGGAGACGGAGCCATACAGGATGAAGACGGTTATATTTTTATTACAGGCCGGGTGGACGACGTTATCAATGTAGCCGGACACAGACTTTCCACTTCTGAAATGGAAGAAATTGTGTCATCACACCCCGATGTTGCAGAATGTGCTGTTGTCGGGATTGATGATGAACTGAAAGGGCAGATTCCTTTTGCCTCTATTGTATTAAAAAACGGAACATCAATCTCAGAAGAACAGGTTGAAAAAGATATTATTCAAATGGTTCGTGAAAAAATCGGAGCCGTTGCTTTTTTAAAGAATGCAATGGTAGTCAAACGCTTGCCAAAAACACGATCCGGAAAGACATTGAGAAAGCTTATAAGAACATTACTGGATGGAAAAGATTTTCAGATTCCATCCACGATTGACGACGAGAAAATTATTGAAGAAATTCAGGAGAAAATCAAGGAATATAGGGCTTAAGCCAGAAATTAAACATATATTTAAGTATTTAATACACCGCAAAAACAATTGCAGATACAGCCTCACAGATCAGTTCAATTACGTCAATTTTGGGTAACTGAAATTCACAAAATCCGTGAAATCTATGAGATAAAATAAATAAACAATACACAATATTTATCAATCAAAATTCAAAAACGAAAGGGATATGAGAAATTACTTAATAGAAGATTTACCACAATATTTTGAAGATTATAAAAAGTCTATCAAAAATCCGAAGAAATTCTGGGACAAGGTAGCCGATCAAAACTTTGTTTGGTATCAGAGATGGAGCAAAGTTGTTAAGTACGATATGAATGAAGCTAAAATTGAATGGTTCAAAAATGCCAAACTTAATATTACCAAAAACTGTCTGGACAGACATCTCGCTATAAGAGGAGATAAAACAGCCATTATCTGGGAACCCAACGACCCGAAAGAGGAAGCTCAACACATCTCCTATAACGAATTATATACCCGCGTCAACAAAACAGCCAATGTTCTGCGTGATCTGGGTATCGAAAAAGGAGACAGAGTCTGTATTTATCTTCCGATGATCCCTGAACTGGCCGTTACTATGCTGGCATGTGCTAAGCTGGGAGCGGTTCATTCCGTAATTTTTGCAGGATTTTCAGCATCTGCAGTAGCTTCAAGAGCCAATGACTGTGAAGCGAAAATGATTATTACTTCAGACGGAAGTTATAGAGGCAGCAAGGTTCTGGATCTGAAAAGTATCGTGGACGAAGCTCTGGAAAAAACAACAACCATTGAAAAAGTATTGGTCGTAAAGAGAACCCACAACGAAATCAAGATGCAGGAAGGCAGAGATTTCTGGATGGCAGATCTTTATGAAAAAGCCTCTCCCGATTTCGTGACCATGATTATGGACTCCGAAGATCCGCTCTTCATTCTTTATACGTCCGGATCCACAGGAAAACCGAAAGGGATGCTGCATACCTGTGCCGGATATATGGTCTATACCGCTTATACTTTCAAAAATGTATTCAACTATAAAGAAAATGACATTTACTGGTGTACTGCCGATATTGGATGGATCACCGGGCACTCTTATATTCTTTACGGACCGTTATTGAATGGGGCTACGACTGTTATTTTTGAAGGAGTTCCTACTTATCCGGAGCCGGATCGTTTCTGGGAAGTTATTGAAAAACATAAGATCACTCAGTTCTACACGGCTCCTACAGCCATCCGTTCATTGGCAAAAGAAAGTACGGAATGGGTAGACAAACATGACCTGAGTACCTTAAAGGTAATAGGATCCGTAGGAGAACCTATCAATGATGAAGCATGGCACTGGTTCAATGACCATGTAGGAAAGAAAAAATGCCCAATTGTAGATACCTGGTGGCAAACTGAAACAGGTGGAATCATGATCTCTCCTCTTCCATTCGTTACCCCCACAAAACCAACTTATGCTACTCTTCCTCTGCCGGGCATTCAGCCTGTTCTGATGGATGACAAACGCAATGAAATCACAGGAAATCAGGTAACAGGAAATCTATGCATCCGTTTTCCGTGGCCAGGGATTGCAAGAACTATCTGGGGGGATCACCAAAGATACAAGGAAACCTATTTTACAGCCTTCCCAGGAAAGTATTTCACAGGTGACGGAGCCTTGAGAGATGAGGTGGGCTACTACAGAATCACAGGTCGCGTAGATGATGTAATTATTGTTTCCGGACACAATCTTGGTACAGCACCTATTGAAGACAGCATCAACCAGCACCCTGCTGTAGCAGAATCTGCGATTGTAGGGTATCCGCATGACATCAAAGGAAATGCACTGTATGGCTATGTAACTCTTAAAGAAACGGGAGAAAGCCGTGATAAAGAAAACCTGAAGAAAGAAATCAACCAGTTGATTTCCGATCAGATCGGTCCTATTGCCAAGCTGGATAAAATACAGTTTGTCTCAGGGCTTCCTAAAACACGCTCCGGAAAGATCATGCGTAGGATCTTGAGAAAAATTGCGGAAGGCGACTTCAGTAATTTCGGAGATATTTCTACTCTTTTAAATCCCGAGATTGTAGAAGAAATAAAAAACGAAAGAATTTAAATTTCAGATAATACTTAAGCGAAAAGGCGATTTCATAACAGAGATGGCCTTTCGTTTTATTTCACCAGGATTTATTCAGACCTGAAAAGCGGAAAATATAGAGATCAAAATTAGAGTTAAACTCAAACGATTTAAACAACTCACTAAAAATCAATAGTTTAAAAATATTAAAATTTTATTAAAAAACTTTTACAAAATAATCAAAATTAAACACCCGTTCAATAAAATTTGATAAAATAAATCATTTTATAATATAAATGAAATGTTAATTAACAAATTTTATTGATTTAACCGCAATAAAAATTAGAAAATAATCACTAACTTTAATCATAACTTTTAAACCTATTAATTATGTCAAATATACTAGCTGGACTATTTGAGCATCACAGCGACTACAAAAAACTAGAAAGTGATCTGGAAAATTCAGGTTTTGAAAATGAAGATTACATTGTGTACCTTACTAGTGATTCTAATAATTCCCAATATCTGGCGAGTGTTACCGTAAAAGATAATAGCCAGATTGATCTCGCCCGGAATATTTTCATACAGAACGCGGCACTAAAGTCGTATTTATTTGAAAACATGAACGTTAGTGAAACAAATTATGACACGATAAAAAAATACATTGATGCAAGAAACAGGGCCGAAATTCACAACAGCCCCGATATTAAAATCAAAACATCAAGTGACGGTATGAATTCAGAAGTGAAATTCTAATCGGCATAAACCTAATAACTAAGATCCGTGGACAATTCTACGGATCTTTTCTATTTGAAAAAACTAAAAATTTTCGTATTTTCGTTTTATTATAGGCATCTGCACAAATGAGTTACGATTTAGAACAAGAGAACAAAGAGATCCTTGCCAGATATAAGGATCTGATTTCTAACACCTACAGAACGTTGGATGAAGAAAACAATAAGCTCATCCGAAAGGCATTCGATATTGCATTGGATGCTCATAAAGATCAAAGGAGAAAGTCTGGGGAACCTTACATCTACCACCCTATCGCTGTGGCCAAAATTGTGGCAACAGAGATTGGGCTGGGTGCTACGTCTATTGCCTGTGCATTGCTTCATGATGTCATTGAAGATTCTGATTACACGTATGAAGATCTGAAAAAAATATTTGGAGAAAAGATTGCCAATATCGTCAATGGGCTGACCAAGATCTCCATCATGAACCATCAGAACATTTCTGTACAGTCTGAAAACTACAGAAAGCTCTTACTGACCCTTTCTGAAGATTTCAGAGTGATTCTGATCAAGATCGCAGACCGCCTTCATAATATGCGTACTCTGGAAAGTATGGCTCCGGACAAGCAGAAAAAAATTGCTTCAGAAACGGTCTACATCTACGCTCCTATGGCTCACCGTCTTGGACTTTACAACATCAAATCCGAGCTGGAAGATCTTTCTCTGAAGTACAACAGTCCTGAAGTCTATAATGAGATTACAGAAAAATTGGAATTGGCCAAAGAAAGCCGTGAAAGATATATTGAGGAATTCAAGAAAGAGGTTTCTGAAAGGCTTCGTGAGGAAGGTCTGAATTTTAAGATCAAAGGCCGGGCAAAAGCCATTTCTTCTATCTACAGAAAAATGCTGAAGCAAGGGGTTTCCTTTGAAGAGGTTTTCGACAACTATGCAATCAGGATCATTTATAAATCTGATGCTAAGAATGAAAAATTCCTTGCCTGGAAGATCTATTCCATAGTTACCGATGTATACCACAGTAACCCGTCCAGAATGCGTGACTGGATCACCCAGCCCCGTTCTACAGGATATGAAAGTTTACACTTAACGGTTCTGGGACCTGACAGAAAATGGATCGAGGTACAGATCCGTTCGGAAAGAATGGATGAAATCGCTGAAAAAGGGGTTGCTGCACATTACAAATACAAAGAAGGCTACAAGCAAAGCTCTGATGATCGTAATTTTGAAAAATGGGTTACGGAGATCCGGGAAGTTCTTGAGCAGCAGCAAAACCTTTCCACTTCTGAGCTTTTGGATAATATCAAGCTTAATCTTTACTCAAAAGAGGTATTTGTATTTACGCCGAAAGGAGAAATTAAAATTCTTCCCACAAACGCTACAGCACTGGATTTTGCTTTTTCCGTTCACTCTGACCTGGGAATGAAATGTCTGGGTGCCAAGATCAACGGAAAACTGGTTCCTATCTCCTACATCCTGCAGAACGGTGATCAGGTTGATATTCTTTCTTCACAAAACCAGAAACCAAAATCTGACTGGTTGGAATTTGTAGTCACTTCAAAAGCAAAGTCCAAGATCAAAAGTTACCTGAACTCCCAGAAAAACCAACTGGTAGAAGAAGGTAAAGAAACCCTGCAGAGAAAACTTCGTCATGCTAAAATCAATTTCAATGACGAAGAGGTAAACAAGCTACAGAAATTCTTTAATTTAAAATCCTCTCAGGAACTGTTCCTTAAATTCCAGACGAATGAACTGGATGCCAGCAGCCTGAGAAAATATATTGAAAGTAAAAACGTATTCAACAATTTACTTTCGAGATTCAGAAAATCCCCGTCCAAGAATCAGCACTATGAAGAACCGAAGGAGCAGAATCTTGACATGATCGTTTTCGGAAAAGACGAGGAAAAACTGAACTACACCTACGCAAAATGCTGTACCGTAATTCCTGGAGATAAGATCTTCGGATTTATTACAATATCGGACGGAATCAAAGTCCACAGTGACAACTGTCCAAACGCTATTAACCTGAGAGCACAGTATGATTATCGGGTTATTCCTGCCAAATGGGTCAATGCTGAGAGCTTCAAGAACAGAGTAAAAATTGAGATTGAAGGACTCGACAGAATGGGAATGATCAACGATATTACCACTGTTATCAGTGGAAGCATGGGAATGGACATGAAAAGCATGTCTATTGAATCCAACAACGGCGTTTTCACCGGAAACATCAACTTGGAAGTAAAAAACAAAGGTCAACTAGAAGAGACCTTTAAAAAACTTAAAAGTATCAATGGCGTTTCAAGAGTGAGACGATTACAATCCTAAGTATGAATTTAACCCTTTATTTTAAAAAATTTTTCAACAACAGTCAGGCCTCAGGAATTATCCTTATTTTCTGTGTGCTTATTTCATTATTAATTGCCAATTCATCGGCAGCAGAGACATTCCAGAACTTCCTGGATAAAGTAGTGGGAACTCACCTCTTCGGACTGGAGTACCCGGTCAGCATCTGGATCAATGACGGGCTGATGGCCGTATTTTTTCTATTGGTAGGTCTTGAAATCAAAAGAGAGCTTGTAGAAGGCGAACTTTCCTCTTTTAAAAATGCTTCATTACCTATTTTTGCGGCAGTGGGCGGAATGCTTGTTCCTGCCGTTATCTACAGTATTTTCAACTCGGGAACTGAGTACAGCAACGGCTGGGGAATTCCTATGGCAACGGATATTGCCTTTTCATTGGCCATTATTTCCATGCTGGGAAAGAAAATCCCTAACTCAATCAAGATATTCTTAGCTGCATTGGCTATTGTAGACGATCTGGGAGCTATTCTTGTTATTGCAATTTTCTATACAGAACAGATTCACTGGAGCTATCTGCTGTTATCTTTTGGAATGACTGCCCTTCTGTTTATTTTGAATTTTTTAAAGGTAACCAGGACTATATTTTATATTATTCCAGGGCTCTTTTTATGGTATTTCCTTCATCACTCCGGAATTCACGCAACGATTGCAGGAGTTTTGCTTGCATTCTCTATTCCGACCAATGCTTCGAATGTAGAAATTTCTCCTTTGGAAAAGCTCGAGCATCAGCTTCACATTCCGGTAAGCTTCCTGATCATGCCGATATTTGCATTGACCAATACCAATATTACGTTTTCAGGTGATATGGTTACAGGTATTACCAGTACATTGGGATTAGGAATTATCTGCGGATTGATATTAGGAAAACTAATCGGAATCAACCTGTTTTCTTTACTCGCTATAAAATTAAAACTTAGCGCTTTACCTCAAAACAGCAACTGGCTTCAGATGATTGGTGTAGGACTACTGGCAGGAATCGGATTTACCATGTCTATTTTTATCGCTTTGTTATCCTTCAAAAATGAAATTCACATTCAGGATGAAGCTAAATTTGCCATTCTGATCGCCTCATTCATAGCAGCTGTCTTAGGATTTACTATTTTAAGCATGAGCTCAAAAGGAAATATGGAACCGGAAGAAGATTAATTCTTTTTCTGGTTCTCCAGTTTTCTCCGATGTTCCTCATCACCATCAAAATCAGGTTCTGCAACAGATGTATGATACTGAACGGTTTCCTTCTGGATTTCGTCTGAAAGTAGTTTCTCTATTCTGAGTTTTCTGATGGCCATATTCAATTCATTACCAAACAGAAGCAAGTATACGTTTACATTTACCCAAACCATCAGCAGAATCATACTTCCAATGGAACCGTACAGAACGTTGTATCTCGCAATATCTTTTACATAAATGGCAAAAATATAGGTAGTGGTCACAAACAATACCGTCGTAAGAACCGCTCCCGGAATAGCCTGTCTGAATCTGGTGATCTTCACTGTTCCCAACCAATAAAACAGGGTGAGAAGGATAAAATAGAACAACGGAAATGAGACAAAACCGATGATCTTGGAAAGGTTGTCTACCAGCCACGTTATATCATAGGCCGGGGTAAACAGCTTCATTTTAACTTCTACATAATACACTCCGAAAAGAGCTAGAAATACAATAGTAACAAAGCCTATCGTAATGAAAAAAGAAAGGATAAATTCTTTGACATCACTGAGTTTCTCCTCAGAATTTTCATTAAACCCATTGATCAGAGAAAAGGTTCCATTGGTCGCAAAAATGAGCGCCAGTACAATGGTAAGATTACTGATCCCCTTCATATTGGGAATAATATTGTTCTGTATATACCCTCTTACATCATTCTCCATACTATTGGAGGGAAATACATTATGCATCAATACATCGAAAATATAGAATTGTAACTTATCATAAAGAGGCATATGAGGCAGTACAGAAAGCAAGAATAAAATGAAAGGAAATAAGCTCATGGTAAAACTCCAGGAAATAGCAGCTGCCTTTCTGCCAATCTTATCTTTAAAAATTCCTGAGATATAAATCTGAAACATCTGCCAAAGTGATATTCCCAAAACAGGAATATGGATGCTATCAAAAAACTCTTGAATCTTCAAAATAAAATTAGGAACCTTCACACTCATCTATTTGCTTGTCTTTTTACAAAGGTAGGGGAATTAAATTAAATGAGAAGCTATTAAATAAAGCAATTGACAGCACAATAAAACAGAACAGTCCTGTTTTCCTGAATGTAACAGCTTCAAAGATAAAGCACAAAAGCAGCAACCTTCTCTCCCGGAAAGCCTTTAAATTCTACTTTCACCACGTAAACTTTGAATCAAAAACTTTAAGCAGTATCTTTGCTCTCTGAAACTTTTATCAATGCGAATCAGCTTACTTTGTATCGGCAAAACAGATGATAAAGAGATCACCTCTTTAATTAATTATTATCTCAACCGCTTACCCAAACACTGGAATTTTGAAATTACAGAAATTCCTGATGTAAAAAATGCAAAAAACCTCTCTCCGGATCTTCTGAAAAAGGAAGAAGCCAAACTATTCCTGAATCATATTGACAAAAACGATCTTGTTGTGATGCTCGATGAAAAGGGAAAACAGTTTACCAGCCGTGAGTTTTCCCAAAAGATTGATACCTGGATGAATTCTTCTGTAAAAAAGGCTCATATTCTGATAGGAGGAGCTTATGGCTTTTCAGAAGAGATGTACAATAGAGCCAATGAGAAAATGTCATTATCCAAAATGACCTTTACCCACCAAATGATTCGCCTGTTTATTGTAGAACAATTGTATAGAGCTGATCAGATTCTTCAGGGTAAGCCTTATCATAATGACTAGAAACATAATAATAGCCACTAATACAAGAATAAAAAAGAATTCGTGTATTGGTGGCCTATAAAAAAATTTCGCAGATCTTAGTACACAGATTTTCTATACGCATCAGCGTAATCTGTAAAATCAGAGAGAACTAGTATTATTTAAGCCAATCTGTCTTTTGGCTTCTCCTACTACAAAAGCAACAGAATTGGCAATATTAAAGCTGCGTATCAGTTTCGACATTGGAATGGTCAAATGGTTTTCAAAAAGGCCTAAAACCTCTTTACTCAACCCTGCACTTTCTTTTCCAAATACCAGCCAATCTCCATCCTGGAAATCATTTTCCAGATAGGATTTTTCAGCATGAGAACTCATTAGAAAAACACGGGAGTGGTCCGGAATATTTTTCATCCAAGCTTCTACATTTTCATATTCGGAAACATCAAGATGCCCCCAATAATCTAAACCGGAACGTTTCAGGTTTTTATCATTAATCACAAATCCAAATGGATGAATCAAATGTAATTTACTTTCAGTACCCACACATAATCTTCCGATATTACCTGTATTATTGGGTATTTCGGGTTCTACAAGAACAATATTCAGCATCTATCCTGGTCTCTTTTATTGATTGTATTTAAAATCAGTATCTGATTTATTTTATTGATGTATTATTCAATGCCTGCAATCTTCTGCTTCTGATAACAATAGCTTATTTCTTAATACATTTAGCATAATATTCCGCTAAAATAGCCTTTTCATAGCCTAGAGTGACCGCTTTATCAAGATTTTCGCAAGCTTCCTTAGGTTTAGCTGTATCAAATAAAACCAATGCTTTAGTAACATAAGACTGTGCAAATTTCGAGTCTATAGCAATTGCTTTGTTGACGTCTGTAAGCGCTTCCTTATATTTCTTCATTTTTAAATACACATCTGCCCTTCCATTGTATAACAATGATTCCGGTTTTTCTGAAATAAGCTGATTGTAATCTTTCAGGGCTCCATCAAGATTACCACTGCTTTTCTTCAGATTGGCCAGTCCTGTTTTCGCAAAAATATTATCCGGTGCAAAGGTCAGGATCTGATCGAGATCTTTGATGGCCAGCTCTTTTTTTCCCTGGCTGTCATAGATTTTGGAACGGGTTAGATACAGATCTGCATTTTTATCATCCACCTGAAGCCCTTTCTGAATATACTCCAAAGCTTTCACTTTATTTCCTTTCTGACTGTGTAATGAGGCAAGATTGGCATATACAGAAACCGACATAGGATTGGCCTTTAAAGCAGACTCATAGGATTTAAAAGCAAGCGTAGCTTTACCCTGTCTTCTCTGAGCGGTCCCGAGATAGTCATAATACTCTGACTGAAATTTCTGGATTTGCTCTTTTTCCGCCAGTTTGGAGTACTGTTCTTCGGCACATTTGTAATCTCCTTTTTTGAAACAGTCTTCGGCCAGTTTTTTATCCTGGGCATATCCATTCAGGGAAAAGCAAATACATGCTGTCAGTAATAAAGTTTTTTTCATGAGGTTATAGTTTGTTTGTTGATCACTTTTTTGGCGAGTGCACCAAATATCACTCCCAATAAAGATCCAACAAACGCTCCCACCAAAATATCAATTGGAAAATGCACTCCTAAATAGATTCGGCTGTAAGATACAACCAGAGCCCATACAAATATAGTATAAGGAAACCATTTAATCTGCTTTTTCAGTAAAATACCTAAATAAGTTGCCAAAAAGAAGGTATTTGAAGCATGAGCAGAGTAAAACCCAAACTGCCCGCCACATTTCACAATCCGCATGTGATGCTCCAAAGTAGGATCATGGCATGGTCTCAACCTGGCCACTCCATACTTAAAAACATTGGCAAGCTGATCCGAAATCACAGCTCCAAGGGTTAAAAATATAAGAATAAAAACTAAAGATCTTAGTTTGTAGTTTTTGTATAAGAAATAAAGGAATATAATATAAAGGGGAACCCAGATCCATGTACTGGAAATCAACATCCAGAACTGATCAAAAGAAGAGTCTCCTAAATTATTAAGGTACAGAAATACCTTTTTATCTTCCTGAATGAGCTCCTCCATACCTTATCTGCTTACAGGACCTTCGTAAGTTTCATCTTCGGAAGGTTTTGGTTTCGGAGGTTCATTGGTAGCCGTCGGTTCTGTAAGAATATCTTTTTTAATATCATTTACAGGGTTGAAATCTTTGGCAGCATCTTTTACCTTTTCGATTTCACGTTTGATTTCGGAAACAGGATTATCCGTCTCCTTCATAATCTCCGTTTTAATATCTTCTACTGCGCCACGCATTTTCCTAACACCCGCGCCAAGATCACGTGCTATCTGAGGAAGTTTATCCGGTCCGAATAATACAACGATTGCAATGGCAATGAGTGCCATTTCTCCAATGCTTAATTCCATGCTGTAAAATTACGAAAGATTATACATTTATTGCTCGTAAACTAAAAATTTAAACAAATTTTAAGATTTTCAATTTAAAATTACAGAATACAGACGTTCAAATTCAGAAATCCATGCCTTGGGAACAAGTATAAAGTAGCAAATTATCATATACAAATTGACGTTTAAAACTTATCATTAAAATTTCTCCTCCCAACCTGCAGCTTTGAAAAACAGGCTTCTGTCGTTTTTCTTTTTTTTAATTATTAACAAATATTTAATTCAAATCATTGAGAATTAAATAATGAATCAGTATATTTACTATGCACAATTTAAAAAGATTTAATATGAAAAAACTAGCAACTACCTTTAAAGTTTTTGCCGTAATCTCGGTATTAGCCCTCAACAGCTGCCGTGACGAAAACAATGAAATCACTCAGCAGGAAACTGCTCAGACTAAAGTAACCACCACTGACCTGAAAAAGGAAACCTCTCCTCTTTCTTCACAAATTGTTCCGGAAACAATACAGGTTCAACTCAATGAATCCAGAAAGAACCTTGAAACGTATCTGAAAAATGATCTTCAGATTGCAGGAGTCAATGTAATCGGGAAAATTTCTACCCAGAAGGGAATTGAACTTTCACAAAATCTGGTCTCTGATAAAGACCAATTTATTGCATTAGGGAATATTATGGATCCTTCTTCTGTAAAGATCGGAAAAATCGGTGATCTGTACTCCGGAGAAGATCTGGTTACAGCCCAAAAAGGATTGCGGGAAACCATCACCGAAGAAGTGAAAATCGGCACCAACGTCATGGAAGTAACCTGGAATGGTAAAAACGGGCCATTCAAAACGTTATGTTTTTACAATGATTCAGGAATTATCTGGGATAATATTTTTGGCGGACTGGTCATGATGGATACAAGAGCCAATACTGAAACTTCAAATGACAGTCAGGCATCAAAAGTAGTTTCCACATGGTACAAGCAATGGTGGACTGCCAACTGGCTTTGGGGATCAAAAAGAGGTGAAATCGGTTATCAGATCACCATTTATTATTCAGGATCTACGGTTTCAAATGCTGATGTAAGTGACTGGGGATATATCAGCTTAGGAAAAGCGAAAAGCGAAAGTAAGATCCTTAGAAGAACAGGTGCCTTCGGACAGTGTCAATATGCATTGGGAATCTGTACCCCTACCGGTTCTTTAAGCTTTAATTCGAACAACTTCTCTGTATCATTTTCAGGATTGGGAAGCAATGTAGTGAGCAACGGAACGAAATCTCTTTATCCTTAATCTTCATACTTCATATAGAATTAATTTTTACACCAGGAAAGTTATCTCAAAAACGAGGTAACTTCTTTTTTTCATTTTCCCGTTGGCTTCACAGATAATGAAATATTATAAAAGATCTGCCTGATCTCCAAAATCTGCGAACGCATAAAAAAGTTTTTTAGCCACTAATGCACGAATTCTTTTATTCGTGCATTAGTGGCTATTATCTTCTTAATTAAACATATGTATATGAATACTTTGCGTAATTTTTCTGATATTATGGGAGGTCAATTCATCTAAATAATTGTCTAGCCTTCCATTGCATTCTTCAGGATCTGGATAGCATTGTTTTTCAACCCGAAAGTATTTTTCAGTATTTCAAACAGCTGCATCTCATTTTTAATAGAAACCGATTCTTTCAACCCATCATTAGATCTGATATTCAACACCTGATCGGTATAGGTATAACGAGCATTTTCATCTACTTTTGAAAGAATCAGATTTTTCTTAAAATTGGATTCCGGATAAGTAGATAGATACCAATTAGATATTTGTAGATCAATAGGCTCTGTATTTTCCAGTATAAATCGATAGACAGGAAACCATTTGTCGTCCTTTCCTGACCAAAGCACATAAGTGTCTTCTTTATGGGAGATCTTAAATGCCCCGTTAGGTGTTTGCTGTGGTTCTATTTCATTCAATACCAAAGGACTGGTAAGTGTAGCTGTTCCAAAACCACAATCTACCAGATAGGTTATTTCTTCCAGATCGACAATCAATAATAAATGGGTTGGCGGAGCAATACTGTTCTCTTCTCTCTTCCAGACTACTCTACCCAACTGCAGCTTCACTTTAAATCCTAAAAACTTTAAAACTTCGCTCAAAAGCAGGTTCTGCTCATAGCAATAGCCTCCTCTGGATTCTACAATCAATTTCCGGAAAAGGTCTTCTATTTCCAAAGAAGGAACTGTTCCCGTGTAAGGATCTATATTTTCAAAAGGAATGTGCTTAGGATGAAGCTGATGGATTTTCTTCAACGTCTCCAGGCTGGCATCATAATTTCCGGAATAATGAATCCGTTCCAGGTATTTTTCTAATTTTAATTCATCCATACGTTCAGCTTTTCAGTAAAATATAGCAGTTTCGGTAATCTAAAAACCGTTCTAACTCTACGACAAGTTACGCAAATATTCAAACCTGATTATAAAAAATAAGGTTAAGATATATCAATTGATCTTAACCTTATCCGTTTTATTTTGAATATTTATCTTCTGAGAAAGTATCTATATTTTTCGGTTTTTTCTGGAAGGCAGAATAAGTGACGATTACACTGATAGCCATTAGAATAAACGCTAAAAAGAACGGAGCTCCTGAAAATTTAAAAGGGGCTTCATCGTGGGTAAAAAAGTAAAACAGATTCGTCATCATCGGAGGTCCGATAATAGAAGTCGCACTCATTAAACTTGTCAGTGCCCCCTGAAGTTCTCCCTGTTCGTTGGAAGGAACACTTTTCGTAATTACAGACTGTAAAGCCGGTCCGCAAATACCGCCCAGGCAATATGGAATCAGGAATACAAACATCATCCAGCCTTCTGAAGCGAATGCAAACAGGAGCAACCCAACGGCATACAGTGCAAGTCCGTAGTAGATGCTTTTCTGCTCACCAAGTCTTGGAGTCGTCCATCTGATCAGCAATCCTTGCACCAGCCCAACTAAAAGACCTACAACTCCTAATGAAATCCCGACCATTCTTTCAGTCCAGCTAAACTTATACATGGTAAAGAAACTCCAGTTACTCTGTACAGCGTGCCCTGCAATATAAATTAAAATCAAAGCAACAATCAGTCCTGAAATCTCAGGATGTTTACCTAAAAATTTAAATGAACCTACAGGATTTGCTCTCTTCCAGTCGAATTCTCTTCTTTTATCTTTATCTAAACTTTCCGGAAGAATGAAATAGCCATAAAGGAAATTAAGCAAGCAAAGACCAGCAGCAGCATAGAAAGGAACTCTGGCACCGTAATGCCCAAGAACACCGCCAAGAACCGGCCCTATAATAAAGCCAAGTCCAAATGCAGCTCCTATCAGTCCAAAGTTTTTGGCCCGGTCTTCATCCGTGGAAATATCCGCAATATAGGCACTCGCCGTAGTGACACTCGCCCCGGTAATCCCCGCAATTACTCTTCCTAAAAACAGCCACCAAATACTCGGAGCCAGTGCCAGGAAAATATAATCCACAGCAAACCCGAAAAGTGAGATCAGGATAATAGGTCTCCGTCCATATTTATCACTCAGATTTCCAACAAGCGGAGAAAATATAAACTGTGTAAATGCATAGGCAAATCCTAGCCAGCCGCCATATTTTGCAGCTTCACTAATGTCAGCATGAATCAGCTCTTCAATCAATTTAGGAACCACAGGAATGATGATTCCCCATCCTGTAATATCAATCAGTAAAGTAATAAATATAAAACCAATAGCTGCTTTTTTCTTTGAATTTTCCATGATACTGCAAAATTAAACAAATCTTAAAAATAATGATTCTAAATTTTATCGTATTAAGGAAGTATAATAATAAACCCTTGTTTAGAATTAAAAAAACGCCGGTTTTTAATATTTACTTTAATGCTACAGAACAGAAAAAATTAAACATTCTATAACAATAAATAAAAAATCTGCCTCAAAATAAATTTAAGACAGGCTTACATTTTGATCATTCCATATTCTTTCCAAATGCAGCTAAACTTAGCATAACTCTTTCAGCTGAATCGGTAAATTTAATAGAACCACTATTTTCATAAGTAGTTTAATTATATGCTGGATACAAAAAAAGCCTTTCTTTCGAAAGGCTTTTACTAATTTATTGTAGTTCGTATTACTTTGAAGCAAGTACTTCTTTTTCAGAAGTTGATTTTCCGTGTACTTCTTCTTCTTTTCCTGTCTTAAGGAAGTCATAAGCAATTGCTGATGCAATAAAGATGGATGAATAAGTACCGAATCCGATACCGATCAACATGGCAAACATAAATCCTCTCAGGTTATCACCACCAAAGATGAAGATCGCAAGGATCACAAGGATGGTTGTGAATGAAGTGTTGAATGTTCTACCCAATGTGCTTGAAATAGAGTCATCAAACAATCCAGCCAATGTTAATGATTTCTTCTCTCTCAAATACTCTCTGATTCTGTCGAAGATAATTACTGTATCGTTGATTGAGTATCCTAATACCGTAAGGATTGCAGCAATGAAATCCTGGTTGATCTCCATATTGAACGGCATATATTTGTGAAGTAATGAATACGTTCCTAAAATAATAACCGCATCGTGGAATAATGCTGCTACAGCTCCCAGAGAGAACTGCCACTTTCTAAATCTGAATAAGATATAGATAAAGATACCAGCCAATGCAGCCACTACTGCAAGGATACCGTGCGTCTGAATATCATCAGCTACCGTAGGACCTACTTTCTCAGATGAGATGATTCCTGCGTGGTCTTTGTCTGCAGATTTAAATTCAGTCAGGGTAATATTAGCAGGAAGATCTCCTTTTAATCCTTCATATAATTTATTCTCAATTGTCTGGTCAGCCTTTAAAGATTCGTCTTCAATAAGGTAATCTGTAGAGATTTTCAATTGCTTCGCATTTCCGAAAGTCTTAGCTTCTACAGAAGAGTTCTTACCATCTTCAGTCTTAAAAATTTTCACTAATTTTTCTTCAACATCATTAGCATTCACGTCTTTATCAAATCTTACCACATAGTTTCTACCCCCTGTAAAATCGATACCATATTTGAATCCGTGAGTAAACATAGATACAAGGCAGATGACAGTCAATACAGCAGAAATGATATAAGCATATTTTCTCTTTCCGATGAAGTCGATCCAAGTATTTCTGAATAGGTTTTTCGTTGGCGGAGTCCAAACAGAAAGGTGCTTACCTTTGTTCAGTCTGTGGAAGATCATTACTCTTGATAACAATACAGAAGTGAACAATGTCATAATAATACCGATCATCAATGTCAGGGCAAATCCTTTGATAGGTCCTGTTCCGAAGAAGAATAATACTACCGCAGTCAGTAACGTAGTCGAGTGACCGTCGATAATTGCGCTTAGTGCATGTTTGAAACCATCTTTATAAGCTTCAAGAATACTCTTCCCTGCAAATAATTCTTCTTTTGTTCTTTCATAGATAATTACGTTCGTATCTACCGCCATCGCCATCGTCAATACGATACCTGCGATACCAGGAAGAGTCAGCGTAAAGTCTCCGGAATCCATAATTCCGAAAATATAGAATAAGTTGATTACCATTGCAATCACAGCGTACACACCGGCACCACCGTAATAGAAAATGATGTAAACAATGATAATTAAGAATGCAATAGCAAATGAAATCATACCGGCGTTGATAGACTCCTGCCCAAGAGACGGACCTACCTGAGTAGCCTGTACTACTTTTGCACCAGCAGGTAATTTACCTGCTCCAAGAACGTCTACCAATTCTTTAGCTTCTTCCTGAGAGAAGTTACCAGAGATTTGTGTTCTACCGTTAGGAATAGCACCTACAACGTTTGGAGCAGTGTATACTCTGTTATCAAGTGTTACAGCTACTGGTTTTCCAACGTTTTTCTCTGTTAATGTTTTCCATTCTTTAGCTCCTTTAGAATCCATCTGCATGTCTACTACTACTCTTCCAAGTTCGTCGTAGCTGATGTTTGCAGTTTCTACTGCACCGTCAACCGGAGCTTTTTGGTTAATGTTACTTCTGATTGCATACAATACTAAATCATCAGGACTTGTAGCTTCAGGTTTGTAACCCCACATGAACTGTGTATATTTAATGTTAGCCGGACGTAAAGACTGCCCTACTTTGCTGTTTAAAATTTTGTTTACAACAGCTGTATCAGATAGTTTTACATTGGCAACACCGTTTGTTCTTAATTTGTCAAGCTGTAAAAGATTCATGAAGTTCACATTCTTTGCTACTCCCATAGAATCTCCTTTTGCAGCAACCATAGTTGTCAAAGTCTGGAAATAAGGTGCAATTTCAGGAACCTGCTGTACTTCCCAGAACTGAAGTTTTGCAGAAGTCTGAAGCATTTTCTTCACTTTGTCGATGTCTTTCATACCAGGCATTTCCACAGAAATTCTAGCTGTACCAGGTACTCTCTGAACGTTTGGCTGGATAGCTCCAAGCTTATCAATTCTCGTTCTGATTACCTCGAAAGCTGTACCTACTGAAAGATCAACTCTTCTTTTTACAATACTTTTTACCTGCTCGTCAGTAGTGTTGTACTTGATTTCAGATAAGTTGGTATTTCCGAAAAGTTCCGGATCAGCAAGCTTAAGGTTGGTTCCTTTTGCTCTGTTTACCGCATCGAACTGTTCAAAGAAATTGTCGATGTAAGATTTTGTTGAGTTTTTCTGAGCTTCATCAGTCTTGTTTAAAGCCTCAATAAGAACAGGATTAGTAGAATAATTGGTTAAATCATTTACCAAATCTCTCTGGTTGATTTCCAATAGAACGTTGATCCCTCCTTTTAAGTCAAGACCTAGTTTCATTTCCTTGTCCTTAGCTTTTGAATAATAAAGCTTTGTATACCCAAGATTAAGAGTATCTTCCTTGATTCGTTTGATCTCTTTCTCGTTTCCTTTCGCAGCTTCGATCTGCGATTCAATTTTGCTGGCGTACCAGGTTGGTAATAGCTCGTTTAAGCAGATCAACCCCAGGACAATAGCAACAATTGTAATAAGTCCTTTTCCTTGCATTTTGTTATAACTACGTTAAATTAAGTCGGCAAATATAATGATTTTCTTGTATTTTATGAATTTTTAACAACAGAAATGGTTTATTTTCAGATATATCAGCATTCTGATTTCTATTTAAGATTTAACAATTATTTCTTACTATCATAATGAAATTTTCAAAATTTAATTGGTATAAAATTTTCATTCTTATATCAACGCACTAAATATCAAAATATTATGAAAAATTTACTTTTTACCCTCAGTATTTTTTCTTCCTTAATTGTTAATTCTCAAAGCATTAATTTGGAAGAATTTGCCACCGGATTGACCAGTCCGGTCGAGATTACAAACGCTAATGACAGTCGTCTGTTTGTCGTTCAGCAAAACGGAATCATTAAGATTATTCAACCCAATGGGACAATTAATGCCACTAATTTTCTGAATATTTCTTCAAAAATTAATTTTGGCGGCGAAAGAGGTCTTCTTGGCTTGGCATTTCATCCCCAATACCCTACCAACGGGTATTTTTTTGTGTATTACAATAATCCTTCCGGAAATATTATTGTAGCAAGATATACGGTCAGTTCCACAGATGCTAATGTAGCAGATGCCAGTTCTGAAAAAATTCTGTTGAATATTCCCAAACCGTTTGCCAATCACAATGGCGGAAGCATTCATTTTGCCCCTGATGGAAAGCTATGGATCATTACCGGAGATGGCGGAAGCGGTGGGGATCCAAATAATAACGCTCAGAATAAAAATTCACTTCTGGGAAAAATGCTGCGGATTGATGTAAATGCCACTGATCCCACTCCCTACAACATCCCTCCTGACAACCCTTTTGCAGGGGCCGGTGTAGATGGAGCTGATGAAATATGGGCTTACGGACTCAGAAATGCATGGAAATTTTCTTTTGATCTTACTACAGGGAATGCTATGATTGCTGACGTAGGACAGGAAATTATAGAAGAGATCAACAAAATGCCGATCACACAGGCCGGCTTAAATTACGGCTGGCGCTGTTACGAAGGAAACAATACCTACAATACCGCAGGCTGCCCTGCTCAGTCTACGATGACCTTTCCTATTGCCGTCTATGACCATTCCGGAAATAAATGCTCCATCACCGGAGGCTATGTCTACAGAGGTTCTCAATATCCGGCTCTCCAGGGAAAATATTTCTTTGCCGATTATTGCTCTACCCAAATCGGAATTCTGGATAACAGCAATACCATAACGTGGACCTCCCCTTATACAGGAAATAATTTCTCCACTTTCGGACAGGATGCACAAAAAGAATTGTATGTGGCGGCAGTGAATAGCGGAAAGATCTTTAAGATTACAACAGGGACCTTGGGAACTCAGGAAAATAATAGGGTAGAAAAAATAAATATTTATCCTAATCCTGCAAGTAAAGAAATTTTCATTACCGGAATCAGAGATAAAAAAGTAACTGCAGAGATCATCAGCGCAGAGGGAAGAAAAGTTTTGGAAACCAATCAGATTGCCAATGAAAAAAGCATCAATATTTCCAGAATTCCGGCCGGAGTTTATTTTATCAACGTAAAATCCGGGGATACGAAGTCTTACAGCCAGAAATTGATTATTAAATAAAACTAACGTTTGTCAGAAGATATTTCGTGAAATTCAGTCCTGTAAATAAGACAAGCCCTTCAACTTGCATTTTAAAGCAAATAAAAAAGCGGTTCAGTTCTGAACCGCTTTTGTTTTATATCGTCATGGAGAAGATTCTCGTTTCCGGTTTGTTTCTCATCATTCTGAGATCAAAAACCATGGCTACATTCCTTGTGAATGCTCTTCCCGCTTCTGTAATTTTTATTTCATTACCCCTGATTTCCACCAGACCGTCATTTTCCATCTCTTTCAGCATTTCCAATGCATTTTCAAGTTCAGGGAATGAGTTATTTTCATTGAAAGTGGTTTCAAGCTGGCACATCAGATTCAGAATATGTCTTCTCACGATCAGGTCCTCCTCATTCAGGACATGTCCTTTCACTACAGGGATCTGACCTTCTTCTACCATCTTTTGGTATTCTTCCACTGTTTTTACATTCTGGGCAAAAGCATACCATGAATCTGAGATCGCAGACATTCCAAGACCTACCATCAGCTGGGTATTGCTGGAAGTATAGCCCATAAAGTTTCTGTGAAGTTTCTTATGAATCAAAGATTGGTACAGATCATCATGTTCTAAAGAGAAATGATCCATTCCCACCTCAATATATCCTAAATCCTGAAGGAGTTTTTTACCGTCTTCATACAAACGGCGTTTTTCTTCTCCACTTGGAAGGTCATTTTCATCAAAACCTCTCTGCCCTACTCCTTTTACCCATGGAACGTGTGCATAGGAATAAAATGCTAATCTGTCCGGCTTCAGCTCCATTGTTTTTCTGATCGTGTGCTCCATCGCTTCCCAGGTCTGATGTGGAAGTCCGAATACTAAATCATGGCTGATTCCTCTGTAACCGATTTCCTTAGCCCATTCCGTTACGTTCTTCACATTCTCAAAAGGCTGAATTCTGTTGATTGCTTTCTGTACTTTAGGGTCGTAATCCTGAACTCCAAAACTTACTCTTCTGAAGCCAAGATCGTATAAGGTCTGAAGATGTTCTTTGGTGGTATTATTCGGGTGTCCTTCGAAAGAAAATTCAGGATGCTCAGCGATTTCTACGGTTTCAAAGATTCCGCCCAATAGCGTTTTTAAATTCTCAGGGGAGAAAAATGTAGGCGTACCGCCACCCAGATGCAGTTCTTTTAACTTTGGTTTTTCATTAAAAAGCTCAAGATAAAGTTTCCACTCTTTTAAAACGCTTTCCAGATAAGGAACTTCAACGCTGTGCTGTTTGGTAATACGCTTATGACATGCACAGAATGTACACAATGCCTCGCAGAAAGGCAAATGGATATAAATAGAAATTCCCTCCTCTGCATTGGTTTCATGAAAAGACCTGATCACTGTTTCCTTCCATTTCTCCGGTGAAAATGTAGAATCATCCCAATAAGGAACGGTAGGGTAAGAAGTGTATCGTGGTCCGGGAATATTATACTTATCTATTAAAGAGTTCATTTTGAAAAATAAAATTTTATAAGGTGAGGAAATTTAACATCATTAAAATTCCGCCCTACAAAATTAACCATTAGTTATGAATTTTAACCTATGAATTATATTAGGTTCTAGTTTATAATGAGTCTAAATACGCATGACCAGTACCTTTACTCAATAATGATAATTTCTATGTATATTATTTAAAATTTTAATTTCACTACCGAAATTTTGCCATTTCCTGCAACCACCAATCTATTGTCATCTACCCATTCACCAACAAAAAATCCTTTTTCATCGGAAATTTTCTTCCAGGTTTTTCCGAAATCAGAAGAATAACTGATATGCTGATCTCCTATGGCAATGATCTCCTTTCCTTTTGAACCGGGTTTAATTTTTACACAGGTTGTATATCCTGCATTCTGCCCTGAAGCCTGAACTTGCCAGGTTTCTCCTCCATCATGGGTCGTTGCAATATTGTTGATATTCGTGCCCTGCTTAGTGTAATCCCCTCCTACTGCAATTCCAAAACGCTCATCATAGAAATCGATAGAATACATCCCCTGTGAAGATTCTCCCTGAATAAAAGGTGTGTTGAAAACTTCTATTTTCTCGTTTTTCAAATTCATCCTTACAATTCTTGAGGCTTTTCCACCTGTGGCAATCCATAGGTATTTCTGAGTGGAGGAAATATTGGTATTGCTGGCTGCGAAAGCGGCTTCCCCTTCATTCAGTCTGAAATCACTTTTAAACATGCTCCATTTTCCATTCCTGTATACGGCCAGCTTCAAGAGGTTATCTTTATCCGCATCACTGAATGTATAGGCCAGTTTGTGATTCACAAAATGTAAAGCATCATAGAAGGCTGTTTTCGCAGTATCTTTAAAAACAATTTGAGAAGTAAGATCCTTCTTATTAATTTTAAAAAACCGGCCGGGGCTTACGATATTGATGGCATAGAAAGATGTTTTATCCTGCCCTAAAGTTCTGAATTCAAGCTTTTCTTCCGACAGCTTTATCTGCTTCTGCTTCTTATAATCTTTAAGGTCCACATATCCGAATTTAGAATCAGATCCGCTATACCAAACTTTATGATCATATAGTTCAATTGCTCTAATGCTTATTTTATCATTCAAAATCGTTTCTATATTTTCTACCTGCTGAGAAAAGGTATACATTCCCACAGATAAGAACAAAATGCTGAATATTTTTTTCATAGATATTGTTATTTAAGAACAAAAAAACCGCCGAAGCGGTTTATATTATTATTAATCGTCCTGATATTTTTCAGGATTGTTAAGCTTACTGTTTCTTTTACCATAAAGGAAATATACAACTCCCCCTAACAACAACCATACTCCGGAAAGTTCTTTTGCATGATCACTAAGGTTATAGATCAGATATAAGTTGATCACTACTCCTAGTCCTACGACTATTTTATAAGCAGGAACTTTGAAAGGTCTGATCAAATCCGGTTCTTTTTTTCTCATTACCCAAACCGCAATACAAACCAGAGTAAATGCAAACAGAGTTCCGAAACTCGTCATATCTGCCAAAGTGGAAATTGGAGTAAATGCTGCAATAAATGCTACGATAACTCCCAATAAAATAATTCCTTTGTAAGGCGTTTTTGTTTTCGGGTGAAGTTCTCCGAAGAATCTAGGGATCAAACCGTCTTTTGCCATCCCGATAAAGATTCTGGATTGTCCCATCATCATTACCATTACTACAGAGATCAATCCTACTGTTGCTGCAATGGTTACTACATTACTTGCCCAGTGTTTTCCTGCAATTTCAAAGGCATAGGCTACAGGCGCTTTGATCGCATCCGGATATTTTCCTTCAGGATTAAAGTCTGTATAATGCATCATCCCTGTCAACACAAGAGATACACAGATATATAAAGCTGTACAGATCAATAATGAAGCAATAATAGCGAACGGTACATCCTTTTTAGGATTGATTGCCTCTCCTGCCTGGGTAGAAACAGCATCGAAACCAATATAAGCAAAGAAAATTGCCGCTGCTCCGGAAATAATTCCCTTAATACCATAGGCAGAGACCATATCTCCCTCGGAGTTTTTGATCTTGACAGGGTCAGGAATAAAAGGTTTCCAGTTTTTCACTCCGTCTACTGCATTGTATAAGTCAGTATTGGAAAAAATAATATAAACCCCTGCTATAATTACGAAGATAACCGCAGAAGTTTTCATCAAAACGATCAGGTTATTGGCCCCTGCCGCTTCTTTAGTTCCTTTTACCAATAATGCTGTAATCAACAACACAAGAATAAATGCTGGCAGGTTCATTGAAAAACCCTCTCCTGTATAACTTGACGGATCTGATGTAAGATAAGCCGGCAAGTGAATATTAAATATCTTCAAAAATTTGTTAAAATATCCTGACCAACTTACCGAGACCGCCATACTGGCCATGGCATACTCCAGAATGAGACACCACCCCATCGCCCAGGCAAAGATTTCCCCTACTGTTCCGTATGCATAGGCATAAGCTGAACCTTCTACAGGAATAATTGATGCAAATTCTGCATAGCATAATGCTGCAAAAACGCAGGCAATACCTGCTATGATAAAGGAAATGGCAAGTGCAGGACCTGCATGGTAATAGGCTCCCGTTCCTGTAAGAACAAAGATTCCACCTCCAATGATAGCACCTACTCCAATTGCTGTTAAACTCCATTTTCCAAGGACTTTTTTCAGCTCACTTTTCTTCATATCTGCCTCATAGGCACTTAGTGGCTTTTTAACCCAAATTTTCGACATGTTTTTTATTTATTAAGGATTCACGAAAATATAAAAAATTTAGGAACTCTCCCATTTATCGTTAAACTTTCATTATTTATTTTACATTAATACATCAAAAACACGAACAAGATATTATTTAATTCATTTTAAAAAGTCCATATTTTTGCTTATTTTTGATCGCATGAATTTATATGATCTTTTCGTAAAACCCTATGAAAACTACAATTCCTTACAAATTGCATTGGAAGCATCAGGTGCTATTTTCGGAATTTTGAGCGTATATTTTTCCATAAAGAAAAATATTTGGGTGTATCCTACCGGCATTATATCAACACTGATCTATGTATACATCCTTTTCAATGCCGGATTACTAGGAGATTGTCTGATCAATGTATACTACACGGTGATGAGTGTCTATGGTTGGATATTATGGGCCAGAAGCTCTGAAGATCATGTACATGTGGATGTGACCTGGGCCACACGAAAGGAATGGATCTATGCCATTATTCTTTTTGTACTGAGTTTAGCATTTGTTACCTTTATATATTATTACAAACCTTATATTGACAATCATTTTTCTATGGAAGGAACCAGCCTCGGATTGTATCATCTTGACTGGGCCAATTGGATGGATGTATTCACAACTTCCATATTTTTAGTAGGAATGTGGTTTATGGCCAAACAGCGCATTGAGAACTGGATTTTCTGGATTATCGGAGATTTTATTTGCATGCCTATGATGATTTTTAAGGGACTTGGTATCACTTCGGTTCAATATTTGGTATTTACTATAATGGCTATCTTAGGATACCTCAATTGGAAAAAAAGTTTTAAAGAAAAAAGTACAATAAAGTCATGAAAAATTTATTTAAAATAGCAGTCAGTATTTTTGCTATTACCAGTTTAACTTCTTGTTTAGCATATACAGACGGATATGCCAATAATGGCTATGGTTATGGTGATCCCTATTATAATAACGGGTATTACTACGCCCCTTCCGGATATTATGCAAGTGGAGGATATTGGGGTAATGACGGCTATTATTACAGAAACGATGTGAATTATTACTATGATAACGGCGCTCCTTACTATTACTACAATTACAACAACACCAGAAGAAAAGTGTATGTAGAAAGAAGATCTTCTACCATCACTACTCAAAGACCAAACAGTGGTTTCCGAGGTAGTGGAGATTCATATAATAATAACAATAACAACAGCGGCGGATTTAATAATAACAGAAATCCTAACAATAATAGCGGATTCAGAAACTCAAACAGTGGTTCCCAAAATAACCAGGGAAACCAGAACAACGGTGGATTCAGGAATCAGAACAGCAGCAGCAATAGTGGATTCAGAAACCAAAGCAGCGGTTACCAGAACAATCAGGGAAATCAAAGCAGCGGTGGATTCAGAAATCAGAACAGCAATGGTAACAGTGGGTTCAGAAATACTGAAAGTACAAGATCCGAATCATCCGGCGGCTTCAGAAACAGCTCAGGCAGCCAAAGCAGCGAGACCAACAGACAGAGCGGTGGACGAGGCTTTAGATAAAACGATTATAAATAAGGAAACGAACAGTTAACACTGTTCGTTTTTCATTTTAAATATAGTAATTTTGCGGCTTCATTTAGACAAAAATAGTATGGAATTTTATAAATATCAGGGAACTGGAAATGATTTTGTAATGGTAGACAACCGTGATCTTCAATTTCCAAAAGACAAAGCAATCATTGAAAAACTATGTGACCGACGTTTCGGAATAGGTGCTGACGGACTTATTCTTTTGGAAAACGACCCGGATTATGATTTTAAAATGGTCTACTACAATTCTGACGGTGGAGAAAGTACGATGTGTGGAAACGGAGGAAGATGTCTGGTCGCTTTTGCTTTTTTCCTTGACATTTTTGAAGATAAATGCAAGTTCATCGCAATAGATGGAGAGCATGACGCTGAAATTCATAACGGAGTCATTAAACTAAAGATGATCAACGTAGATACTGTTTCTCACGACGGAAACGACTTTGTTCTGAATACAGGATCACCACATTATGTAAAATATGTAGAAAATCTACAGGATTACCAGGTGTATAATGAAGGATACGGGATCAGAAATTCGGAAAATTATAAGGAAAAAGGGATCAATGTCAACTTTGTGGAAAAAATTTCAGATGATGAGATTTTTGTAAGAACCTATGAACGAGGCGTTGAGGACGAAACTTACAGTTGCGGAACAGGAGTTACAGCTTCTGCTTTAACTTTTCTACAAAAAGGTAATCTAACCTCTGTAAAAGTTAAAACTTTAGGCGGAAACCTTAAGGTATATGCTGAAAAAAGCGGAGATTCTTTCGTCAACATCTGGTTGGAAGGCCCTGCAAAGCAAGTTTTTAGAGGTAAAACTGATCTTCTTTAAAAACAGAAACTTTTAATCAACATTAATAAGAATGAAAAAAGCTATTCTCATTATCATTCTGCTGGTTTTTGTAGTCGCAGGATTTTTTGGTTTGAGATTTTATAATAAATATTTCGGAAATAACGTAGAAAAGGAAGGTTATGTTCTGATTCCTCATAAAGCGGGGTTCAAACAGATTCTCGATTCTATTGCTCCTTATATTAAAGACAGGGAATCTTTTGAAGCGGTAGCTAATGATAAAAATCTTGCTGCTAATTTTAAAGCAGGACGTTACCAGATCAAAAGCGGAACAGGAAATACAGACCTTGTCAATATGATCAAAGCAGGAAATCAGGCTGCTAATTCCTTCAGAATCGGAGATTTTGGAGATATGTACCAGATGATTGGTAAAGTGAGCAAAAAAACGGAGCTTGACTCTTTGCATTTTGTAAATGATCTGGATGTTGTTGCTCAGGAGAAAGGCTATAAAAGTGTTGAAGATTTAAAGAAATATTTTTTTATTGATACTTATAATTTTTTCTGGACGGTAAGCCCTAGAGAATTTTTTGCAAAATTTGAAAATCAATACAATGATTTCTGGACCAGCGAAAGAAAAAAAGAAGAACAGCAGTCTGGTCTTACAAGAGATCAGATCTATGCACTGGCTTCTATTGTTTATAAAGAATCAGGAGGCAAAAAAGATGAAATGAAGACCATTGCAGGTCTGTATCTGAACCGTTACAGAAAAGGAATGAAACTTCAGTCTGATCCTACCGTGATCTATGCAATCAATAAGCAGACTAATTTTAAAGAACAAATCAAAAGAGTGTTATACAAGCATCTTTCTACACCATCTCCATACAATACCTATGCAAATACCGGGATTCCTCCGGGACCTATTTGCGTGGTAGACAAAAATTCGGTAGATGCTGTTTTGAATGCAGAAAACAACAATTATATATTCATGTGTGCCGATCCTGCAAGATTTGGTTATCACAAGTTTACGGCAAGTGCGGAAGAGCATGCTGTAAATGCAAAAGCTTATCAGGACTGGCTCAACTCAAAGAATATAAAATAGACCTGGCAGGCACCTAAATTTTATACAGCTAAAAAACAATAAACAGATCATAATGTTTTGAAAATCAAGCAAATATAGATATTCAAAATATTAAGGGTTATCCTTTCACGATTTTATACAAAAAAATAACCTATGAAGAATAAGACAGAAATTGTCAATATTTTCACAAGAAAAACTTTAGGACTTACCTTAGTACTTTCGGCAGCAGCTATGGCATTTGCACAGGAAAAAGCAAACGTTTCAGGAACTATTGTCAATAAAAAGAACCAACCGGTTCCTTATGCCTCCGTAACTTTCAGCAATAAGGCTAACTCTACTTTGAGTGATGCTGTACTTACGGATGAAAAAGGACAGTACAAACTTCAGCTTGCTCCCGGAAATTATGACATTACCGTAGAAGCGATTGACTACAAGAAAAGTGTAATCAACAAAAATATCGCTGCAGCAGGCAATATCGGAGCCCTGTCTATAGAACCGGAAGCATCGACCTCTATCGATGGGAAAACCAAAGAGATCCAAGGCGTTGTCATTACTGCATCTGCTGCAAAGCCCTATAAAGTAGAACTCGATAAAAAAACATATGATCCTTCACAGGATATTGTCAGCAAAGGAGGAAGTCTTCAGGATGTTTTAACGAATGTTCCTTCTGTTACCGTAGATACAGACGGTACGGTTTCTATGAGAGGAAGCACGAATGTAAAATTCCTGATCAACGGAAAACCTTCAGCCCTTTTAGGAATTGATGACGGAGCCAATGCTTTGCAGAGTATTCCGGCAGATCAGATCGAAAGAATCGAAGTAATCACCAACCCTTCTTCAAAATTTGAGGCAAGCGGAACTTCCGGTATTTTGAATATTATTCTTAAAAAGAGTAAAAAAGTAGGCTTCAACGGTAGCGTTGTAGGTACACTGGGATATTTCCCAAGAACCTCTCTTAATACCAACTTAAGCTGGAGAAAAAACAATTGGACATGGTTTCTGAACGGAGGCGGTGGTTACACAGAAAATAAGACTAAGAATAATTCTGAAACCACATACAACAGTATTAATTTCCCGAATATTGTAAAAGGTCAGCAGCCTAAAGATGTTCTACTTCATCAGCTGCAAAATTCCACCAATAAAACTTATAATAAAAACTATAATGTAAGTGCCGGTTTTGTACACGACCTGTCTGACAGGACCTCAATCAATTTGACAGGATTGGTAAGAACTTTTGAAGGTGATGGGAATGAACTTCTGAATACGGAAGATAGTTTTTACAGATTTTCTAAAGATACGTCAGATCCTACCGGACTTGCTGGAACATGGAATTTATTGAATCCTTTCGGGGTGAGAGATTCCAAGAGTGTGTTCAACAACCTTGCATTCCAGGGAGATGTAGGATTGGATCACAAGTTTGATGACAAAGGTCAGAATTTATCCGTATCATTGAGCTTACAACGAAACAGAAGTAACAACAATGCTGACATTCTGGAAACCAATGACCTTCTGCCTGATGTACATGATGTAACCAGAAGATATTCTGTAAGTAAAACTGTTATCGGAAAAGCAGACTATGAATTGCCAATAGGTGAACAATCCAAATTGGAAGCAGGATACAGATTAGACATCAATGACAACAGGTATGACAACACGGTAAGCAGTACTTCGAACAATCCTTTTATTGCTGATTTTAATAATAATACCAATTACAAAGAAATGTTCAATGCTTTCTATGTACAGTTTAAGAGTAAAATCGGAAACTTTGCCTATCAGTTAGGGTTAAGGGATGAACTTTCGAATGTTAAGATCAATTACATTAGCCAAAACACGGCGAAACCTCCATTGGATAAAACTAAGAATTACAATAATATCTTTCCAAGTGTTTTCTTAAGCTATGATGTATCCAAGAATAATCAGATTTTGGTAAACTACTCCAGAAGAATAGACAGACCGAGATCATTCTTTATGGTTCCTTTCCCTAATTACAGCAACAGCCAGAATATTTTCGAAGGAAATATTGATCTGAATCCTTCCTATGTAGACTCTTTTGAGGTAGGTTACAACATTACCAGAAAGAAATTTACGGTAAACCCTACCCTATACTACAGACATGCGACGGATGATACGAAGATGCTGGTCTACAGACCTGATGAAAGCCAAAGTGTTTTCTATACGAAACCTATCAACCTTGGAAATGATGACCGTTATGGTTTAGACCTTAACTTCACGTATGATCCTTTCGCATGGTTTAAAATAATGGGTAGCCTGGATATGTTCGGATATAAAACGACAGGAATTGCTTATTATGATGCCAGAGATAAAGATGGTAATGCCAAAGTAGGCAATATGAATTTTACCGGAAGTGGTTTTTCTACCAGAGCACGTCTAAACACGACTTTCAGACTTGACAAAACATTAAGTGTACAACTACAGGGATTCTATAGAGGCGCTCAGAAATCTGCCAACCAAAATACCCAAGATATGTATGCTTTAAACTTTGGTGCTTCTAAGACCATCTGGAAAGGAGACGGCACGATCGCATTCAATATCCAGGATGTTTTCAACACAAGAAGCAGAGAGGTATACAGCTTCAACAGCGACTATACCCGCCGAAATTATATGCAATGGCAGCCAAGACAGTTTTCTATTTCACTCACCTACAGATTCAAGCAAGGTGAAAAGATAGAACAACCTAAGAAGAAAAAAGACATCAACTCTAATGCTGCAGGTGATGACCAGCAAGGAGGCCCAATGTAATACAAAAAATCCCGAAAATATTTTTCGGGATTTTTTATTGTTTTTATTTTACAGATTCTGCCGAGTCTTTTTCTTTTTCAGCTTCGTAAATTCTTCTTCTCAGATCACTGGTGGAAAACCTGTGGTCTCTTTTGTTATAAAAGATTTCGATTCCTTTTTCTTCACAATATTGCTTACCTGTAAAGTCTCTGTCCATATAATCATCCCCAATGATTCTTACATCAATAACGAACGATTTTAATATATCAAGCAGATCTTCTTCTGTATAATACGGAACTATCTCGTCTACGGCATTCACAGCCTTCAACTGGATGTATCGCTCAACAATAGTCTGACTTGGTTTATTTTTATTGGGACGGTCGTGGGACGGGTCGATCTGAAGTCCTACGATTAAATAATCGCACACTGTTTTTGCTTCTTCAAGCATTTTGATGTGCCCTGCGTGTAGTAAGTCAAATGAGGAAAATGTAATACCTATTCTTTGTGTCTTCATATTAATTTTAAATTAATTAAAACTTCGCTGAAACGAATGTTCTTTTAAATGGATAAAAGACCGGTGATTCAGGGAAGATATTTTTTAAGTCGTTTTTATAGTCGTTTTTAAATTGTTCTTTCATCTCATTCGGAAGTTTTTCTATGTAGGGAAGCATAGCAGTTCCTGAAGCCCAGGTGAAAACTGCCTCAGCATTTTCAAGAACATGTGGAAATACTTTTTCAAATACGGTGATTTCCCTTCCTTTATGATCAAATAAAATCTTTGCATACTCTTCTATGGTGAGAACGGGAGATTCTCTTTCCCAGGAATTGTAAACAGTTTTATAAGGTTCTGTTCCAGCAATCTTTCTAAGCAGTGTATGTACTACATAGTTATGATTAGACGGAATCTGTACAGCCAGCTGTCCTCCATCTTTAATCTTACTGATAATTCTCGGGAAAATTTCTTTATGATTGCTGCACCACTGGATTGCTGCATTGGAAATTACCAGATCATAGGTATCCCCAAGATGAAGCTGTTCTTCAATGCTTCTTTTTTCAAAAGTCAGCCTGCTTGTTTTATATTGAGCAGCCTTGGCAAGCATTTCTTCAGAAGAATCAATTCCCAGCACTTTCGAGTCTTCCAGATAGTCTAAAAGCTTAGAAGTAAGTTCTCCTGTTCCGCAGCCCAGGTCTATAACGGATAAATCTGTTTTAGATTCAACCAGTTTCAGCAAATCAAAGAAAGGCGCAGAGCGTTCTTCTTTAAACTGGTCATATACTTCTGGATTCCATGCCATATTTTGTTATTTTATGAATCTCTGGTGTTCAAATATTTCTGCCATTCCCAAACAGTTCTTAAAGACTCTTCCAAAGACGTTTCAGACTTCCAGTGAAGCTCTTTTTCTGCTTTTTGAGGGTCGGCATAGGCAATTGTAATATCGCCTTCTCTTCTGGCACAGATCTGATAGGGAACTTCAACCCCATTCGCTTTTTCAAATGCCTTTACCACTTCCAATACCGATGATCCTTTTCCTGTTCCCAGATTATATATATCAATCACAGTTTCTGCAGACGGATCGTCCATCAGTTTCTTTAATGCTGCAACATGGGCTTTTGCCAAATCCACAACATAGATATAATCACGGATCGGAGTTCCGTCTTCTGTATTGTAGTCATTGCCCCATATGCTTAATTTTTCACGGATTCCTGCAGCCGTTTGCATGACGTAAGGTACTAAATTATTAGGAATTCCTGACGGTAATTCTCCAATTTTTGCAGACGGATGGGCTCCAATAGGATTGAAGTATCTCAACAACGATATTTTTCGGTGATAGGCCTTTGCAAAATCGATCAGAATCTCTTCTCCCATCTGTTTTGTTTTCCCATATACGCTTTCAGGCATCTTCAATGGGGTATTTTCATTGATCGGCATCACCTCCGCCTGTCCATATACAGTGCATGATGAACTGAAAATAAAATTAGAAATTTCCCTTGCTTTAAATTCCTGAAGGATATTGATGAGTGAAAACAAATTATTTTCATAATAGTCTACAGGTTTTACCTGGCTCTCTCCTACTGCTTTAGATGCAGCAAAATTGATACAACCATCAATAGAATGCGCATCAAAAACCTGGGTAAGAAGTTCTTTTCTTCTTAGATCGAAAGGATAAAAAACCGGTTTTTTGCCTGTAATTTCCTCAATATTATTTAAAATAAACCTTTCTGAGTTGGACAGATCATCTACAATAACCACTTCAAAGCCGCTATTGAGAAGTTCTACTACAGTGTGGGAACCAATGTATCCAAGTCCTCCGGTAACAAGTATTGCCATTTTTATTTTTTAATCTTCGTGTTTTCCTATATTTTCTATTTCGTTTTTTACTGGATTATGTTTAAAATAATTTATCAGTATAACGGGGCCTACTACGCATAATATATTCATTAATATAAAAGGGAATAAATATGTAGTAGGAATTGTATTTTTTTGATACCTAACACTAAAAATTATCACATGAAAGATAAGCATTAAGAATAAAGAAATATTTAGATAAAGAAACATTTTTCTTGATTCTTGAAAAATACTGACCAATGTAATAGTTAATAGTGGAAATATTAAAAAGTATAATACATAAATGATCATTTTAAATGTATTATACTCTTCTTTTAATCCGTAACCTCTTAAAAAAATATTAAATATATTATATGCAAAAAATACTATCCAACAAAGGACAAAAATAATTGCAAAGAAATATGCAAACTTATGCTTTAATATTCTTTCTTCGTGAAGCATGATTTATCCCATAAACTCAAGTACTGCATCCGTAATATACTTCAGCTGCTCTTCGTCTAATTCTGTGTGCATCGGTAGAGAAATTACCTGATCCAAAAGCTTATCGGTATTCACAAAGTCAGCAGCATTGCTTTCCTGGAAGTAGGCTTTCTGTTTTCTTAATGCTACCGGATAATAGATCATTGCTGGAATTTCTTTTTCCGTCAAAAACTTCTGAAGCTCATTACGTTTACCGTTCAGAATTCTCAGTGTATACTGATGGAATACGTGGGTAGAGTTTTCAGCTCTTTTTGGAGTAAGGATATTCGGGTTTCCTGCGAAAGCTTCGTCATAGTAATCTGCCGCTCTTCTTCTTGCTTCGTTGTAAGAATCAAGGTGAGGAAGTTTTTTTCTTAAAACAGCCGCCTGAATACTATCCAGACGGGAATTCACCCCTACTTCATCATGGTAATATCTTTCGTACATCCCGTGGTTGACGATCCCTCTTAAACGGTGTGCCAGCTCGTCATTGTTGGTAAAAATAGCACCACCATCTCCGTAGCATCCAAGGTTTTTTGAAGGGAAGAAAGACGTTGTTCCTACCGTAGCCATTGTTCCTGCCTGCTTTACACTTCCGTCAGAGAATGTATATTCTGAACCGATGGCCTGAGCATTGTCTTCAATAACATATAAATTGTGCTCTTCAGCAATTTTCAAAATTTCTTCCATATTGGCACACTGTCCGAAAATGTGTACCGGAATAATTGCTTTTGTTCTTGGCGTAATTGCTTTTTTAATCTGCTCTGTAGAAATTGTGAAGGTATCATAATCAACATCTACCAATACAGATTTTAATTTAAGAAGGTGAATTACCTCTACTGTAGCCGCAAAAGTAAAATCTGCGGTGATGATTTCATCCCCTTCTTTCAGATCTAATGCCATCAGGGCAATCTGTAATGCATCTGTTCCATTGGCACATGGAATCACGTGTTTTACTTCTAAATAAGACTCCAATTCATTCTGGAAAGACTTTACTTCAGGACCGTTGATGAATGCCGCCGAATCCATTACATTTAAAACCGCATTGTCCACATCATTCTTTATTTTGTAATACTGACTTTGCAAGTCAACCATCTGAATTTTTTTCATATAACAAATATTTCTGTAAAAATAAGGATTTTAATATCCTATCAAAAATTTTATTGATTTTGTTTTTATCTTTATACAAATTAATCTCATGAAAAAACTTTTACTCTTTTGTTCCCTAGCAGGTTACCTCAGTGTATCGGCACAAACTGAACTTGTTTTTGTCTATTTCACCGACAAGCCTAATAAAGCAGCTTTCTATGCCAATCCTCTGTCTGAGCTTTCCCAAAAGTCACTTGATAGGCGTACCGCACTGGGAATTTCTCTTAATGACCAGGATGCTCCTATTGAACAGTCTTATCTTCAGAATCTTCAGAATTTAGGTTTTACGGTGACGGATTACTCCAAATGGCTCAATGGGGCCGCCGTAAATGCTACTCCTGCACAGAAAACCCTTTTGCAGGCACAGCCCTTTGTGCTTTCCGTGGAAAGTTTTGCCAGAAACGGGAATTCAACCGGAGTCAAAACAGCACCAACCAAATGGAATGACAACGTAAACATTTATAAAACACTCACCAATTTCAATTATGGTTCAGGAGGTTCACAGATAGACCAGGTGAACATACGCCCGCTGCATCTCGCCGGATATACAGGAACCGGTATTTCTATTGCAGTTATTGATGCAGGATTCCCTACCGTGAATACCGGATCTGCTTTTTCAAGATTATGGAACAATAACCATATAAAAGCCTCTTACGATTTCGTTACCAAAACAGGAGACATCTACAATACTTCTCTGAGCCCTCACGGATCTGTAGTACTTGGAGCTATAGGAGGTTATCTGGAAAATACTTTTGTGGGAGCAGCACCTGATGCCGACTTCTACCTTTATCGTAGTGAAAATGCAGCCGTTGAGATTCCCGAAGAAGAACTTTACTGGATTGAAGCAGCCGAAGAAGCAGACAGAAAAGGGGTTGACATTATCACTTCCTCTCTGGGATATAGTGTTTTTGATGATACCCGGTACAACTATACCTATGCCAATATGAACGGAAGTACGTCCTTCATTGCACGGGGAGCCGGAATTGCTGCCGACAAAGGAATATTTGTTCTTGCTGCTGCCGGAAATTCAGGGACTCAGCCATGGCACTATCTTACAACACCATCAGACAATGCTAAAGTCTTCTCAATAGGTTCTGTAGATTCAGCAGGAAATGCTTCGGATTTCTCCTCTTACGGACCCAATGCTCTGGGGGTGGTAAAACCTGACGGAAGCGCACAAGGAACCGGTACAACAACAGTGTATGACGGTGCAACTCTCATTGTAAACGGAACTTCCATCTCTACTCCTATTGCTGCAGGAGGTGTAGCATGCTTTATCCAGGCATTCCCAACGATGAACAGGGAACAAATCAGAACCAGGCTGAGACAGACAGCCTCTCTTTATCCTAATCATAACGACCAGATGGGATATGGTATTCTCAATTTCGGAAACGTCTATAATGCTGTGCTCAATACTTCTGAAGCGGTAAAAAAAGAAAAATTGACTATATTCCCGAATCCGGTTAAAAACATTCTAAATATCGTATCAGAAAGTGATGTAAAGACTTTGGAAATCTATGATAATCTGGGAAGGCTGATCAGGAAAAACAGTAATCAGAAGGCTGTAAAAGTTGATGATTTTGCAAAAGGCATCTATTATCTGAAAATTCAGACTAAGGATAAAGTATATTATGAAAAGGTGATCAAGGAATAAACCATGAATAACACCATTTTTTTTACAAATATCACAAATTTGATCAATAAAAACGGGCTGAAGCCCGTTTTTATTGATGTTTGCTAAGCTGAATTTCGGCTTGCATTAATATTTCCAAATAGTGATCTTGTCACCAGCTTTTCGTAAGCTTCTTTATTTCCTTCTCCTTTCTGAATTTTCATCAGGGCATATTGTTGAATGCTCAATAACGGAAGTACAATTTTTTCACGGATCTTCACGGATTTTCTGGATAGCGGATCTTCTTCCTGAAGCATTTTGAAACCTGTGAGTTCCAGCATGATTTCTCTTGAAAGCTCATATTCACTGAAAAGAACATTCCAGAATGCTCCGAATTTTGGATTGTTTTTAATATAATACGTCAAAGGGAAGTAAGACTTATTCATACTCATCATGGAGTTCAGAACTAAAGTTTTAAAGAAATCTGAACCTTTATACAGTTCTCTTACCTCTTCAAATCTTCCCTGTTCTTTCATCTTTTGCATAGCATATCCGAAACCGAAGAAACCGGGTACATTTTGTTTTAACTGAGACCATGATCCCACAAACGGAATGGCCCTCAAGTCCTCAAATTTCAGTTCGCTACCATTTCCTCTCTTCGATGGACGGCTTCCGATATTGGTTTTTCCATAATATTCCAGTGTACTCATTTCCTGAAGATAAGGAACAAACATTGGATGGGCTTTCAGATCTGAATACTTCTGATAGCTGATATTGGCCAATTCAATAATCAAAGCTCTTTCTTTTTCTGTAAGCTCTTTTTTGGCATTTTTAAAGACGTCATTTTCTACTCCGGCCGTCAGAAGCTGTTCAAAATTGTATTTCGCCTGCTCTTTGTTCCCGAAAATACTGGTAATCGTCTGCCCCTGAATGGTCAGTTCTATTTTATTATTCGCAATTGTTTTGCCTTGTGATGCGTAGAAATCGTGGGTTTTGCCTCCTCCTCTCGCTGGCGGACCTCCCCTGCCATCGAAAAATACTACTTTAATGTTGCTCTGTTCTGAAAGTTTCGTCAGTACTTCTTTGGCTTTGTAAATCTCCCAGTTGGCTTTCAAATAACCTCCATCTTTGGTTCCGTCAGAAAAACCTAGCATAATGGTCTGCTGATTTCCTCTTCTTTCCAGATGTTTTTTATAGACCGGGTTCTGATACAGTTCGTTCATCACCTGTTCCGCATTGGCAAGTCCTTCCATTGTTTCAAAAAGCGGAACAATATCCATATTGATCTCTTCATCCTGATAGCCACAAATCTTGAAAAATGCATATACATTCATAACATCTTTCACGGCATCGGAATTGGAAATAATATAGCGGTTCATTCCTCTTGGGCCATTCAGCTTCTGAATCTCTGACACCTGGGAAACCGTCAGTAAGGTATCTTTTACAATATCCTCAAAATCGACTGCATTTACCTGATCTGAAATCTGGATTAGTTTATTGAATTTCTGTTCGTAGTCAGCGTCTTCATTTCCATATACTTTTGCAAAAACCTGGTCAATCACATTCTGATGAATTCTGCTGTCCTGGCGGATATCCAGCGTTGCAAAGTGAGTTCCGAAGATCATAACACGGTCTCTGAAATTCACTAAAAGGTCCAGAAACAAGGAATTGTGCTCACTGATTAATATTTTTTCAGCTTCATCAGCCTTTTTTAAAATAGCTTCTGATGTAATGCTTTTCCCATCAAAAATGGCAGCATACAGTTCTTCACTCAGCTGAGTAAGCACCTCTGAAACGCCTCTGAAGCTCAGTCTTCTCCGGATGAATTTCAAATGACTGTAATACGATTTCAGAATTGCCGAACGAAGTTCTTCCGCCACTCTTTTGGTGACATCTGCCGTTACAAATGGATTTCCATCTCTGTCTCCTCCCGGCCAGAATCCCAACTGGATAATATCTTCATGCAGGTGGAAATGTCCATTTCCGAAAGTCTTTTTAATTTTCGTAAATAGCTCACCAATGGTATCGTAATAGACATATCTCAGATACGAAATAATGCTCAAGGCCTCATCAATAGGCGTTGGTTTTTCTTTATTCACAAAAGGAGTTTTTCCCAACTGCTGCAGAAGCATATCAATCTGTGTCACAGAGTCACTGGTAATGGCCCCTCTCAGATCCTGAATAATTCTCTGTACCGAACTTGGATAGAACTGAGTGGGATGTGCTGTGAACACTACCTTTACACTGAAATCCTTTAATTTCTCACGTACTTTTTCAATCTTGTGATCCTGAAGGGAACGTTCAAAAAGATTGGTCACCGTTCCACTGTCGCTTTCGGAGTGAAGATTCGGGAACGCGGCGTCCTCAATACTGTCAAACAAAACCACCTGCCTTTCTATATACTGAATGATCTTAAAAAGCAATTCAAGTTTCTGTTCTTCAGTCTGAAGATCCGTATGATTTTTAAAAAATTCTTCGACAATCTCTTCAGGGGTTTTGCCTGCGTCATAGCCGGTTCTGCTTTCTTCATAGAGAAATGGGAGAAGCATTCCGATATTCGTCATTTTATCATAAGGCAGGCTCATAAATAATGAATTGTAGATCTGGAACTTATTTTCCACAATCTGCCTGAATTTTTCTGCGCGTTGGTCGTGTATCATAATAACAAATGTAAGAGATTTTGGAATGAGTTGAATTGACAAATGACAAAAATTATAGGATTAAAAACAAAAAAATATATTAATTTTTGTTCAGAAAATTGTTTAGTTTTGGCACCTGCTTACAATAACTATGATCAAATTCAAATTCAACGCCAATGTGAATATCAAGACCAATGGAGATAAGGTTGATAAAAAGGGGGTGAAAACTCTATTAATCGTATTTGCAGGGTTTATATTGATCGCTATTTTTTCAATCATCGGTGTGACTTCTTTTGCCTTCAACAGTATCAATTCACTGGAACAGAGAATAGATAATCACAACAAGCAGGCTAAAGCGGTCCCAACACTTCCTGTACTAAGATGTAAAATATATACGGATAATACAGTCACGGCTCCTTTATCAGGGCAACAATCCTCACTATATCTTATCCGTGTCGGTATCGTAAAATACAGAAAACGCCTTCATAAAACATATGAAAGCTTTGATTACAGTATGGTAGCCGGCTACTCCGAAGGGGCTCAAGTTTCCGTCAATGGCCAATTATATCCTATTGATTTTAAACTATGTATCGTCGACAACCCGGATACAAGAAATATGCCCTACCTTTACGAAACATATGCTACAAGCCATAGTACACCAGCCTTCCTGATAAATTATAAGCGTAATAATAATCAGAAAATTCCTGCATTGAAAAACAGTCATCCCTGGATTGAATCTTTCATTGAATATGGCAGTCCAAACAATCTTATTTTAAATGAATATATCTTCAAAAATGGAGATTCACTCTATATCAAAGGAAAAATCGAGAATAATAAAATTGTTCCGTTTGTGGAGCATATGGTCAATTAAACTATTGAAACAGATGACCGGTTTAAAGAAGTCCGGCCGAATTTTATTATTGTATTAGATCATTCCAAACCTTATAGGTTACATCAGAGAATATTACGAACAGATTGTAAAGCTGCAGGAATCAGACTGGGCTTTTATTGCAGGGCATTTCCACAGGTGTCTTATAAAGTCCTGTCAAGTTCTAAAACCTTAACATGCTAGAGGTTTGAAACATGGTGCTTAAAATAATTTAATACACTTCCGAATACTCTTGGGACAGAGGAATTTTTTATGAATTTTCTGTAAATTGAGTTTAAAATGTATCTTCGCAAAAAACTTAACCAAAAATGAAATTCGGAATTATTTTTTATGCGATTTTAGGAATTCTGGCCTTATTCATAGGGATTTATCTGCTGCAATATTTTGTTCTTCTTTCCATTATTTTTTTCATCGGTGCATTTATCAATTCTGTGTTCATTCATAAAGAATATTCTCTTCATAAAAATGATAAAATGGAATATGATGAACATTCAGTTCCTGATGAAGTTATAGTCAAATACTCTCGTTCGGGTAGAATTATCGCTATTGCTACTTACACTATATTTGTGATTCTGGGAATATTTTTTCTGTCAGGTCTTAAATTTAAATTTAATGGGACCGTAATATTTGTATTATTTATACTTCTTGGATTTATCGGCTATTATATTTTTAAAATAATTTCACAAGTCAGAAAAATATCAGAAATTATGATCTCCATCAACGGAAAAGGAATTCAGATAAAAAATAATACAAGGCATTTATGGAATGATATTCAACTGGAAAAGATTATTGTAAAACGGTTAGTAAGCCGTGAATCTAAGCATGATTACAAGCCTGAAATAAATTATTTATATTTCTTTCACAATGACCAAAAGATAGAAATAAACATCGATGATTTTGATATTACAGATTATCAGCTGGCCCAAGTTTTGAAAATATTTAGAGCTCGTTTTAATAATTCAGGTGTACTATAATTCTGATGACAAAACATTTATTAAATTTACTTCTCAGACCATTCCCATGCTATATGAAAAAGACATTCATTTTCCTACTCGTAATAATGCTGTTCATCTCTTGTGAAAAAGATTGCTACAATGCACCACAGCCCATTGTTTTTGAGTTCGTAAATTCAAATAATGAAAATCTCATTACCAACGGCTCATTGACCACCTACTCAGTTCAAGACGAGAATAATGCCAATATACCATTGACCAAAACATCCGACAATAAAGTTATTGTAGAAAATGTAGGCGCCTATAATGGAACAAAAAATTATAAATTTTATTCTAATATTAAAAACCTTAATTTTTCCATCCAATCATCAAAATTTAAAGGAGGTTGTGACGGTTTTCAAATCAATAAATTAACGTTTACAGGCATCGCAATTGACGTAACAGACGAAAAAGGGTATTACAGAATTGTCTTGCAATAAATCTTAACTTTCCTAAATTTGTAAAAACAATTGAATGAGAGTATTATTTCTGACTTTATTGTTATTATGCGGCATGGTTTCCGGTCAGAAAGCGGTTTCATCCGATTTTAAAAAAATCCCGGAAATTCTGGATAATATCGATCTGCTCTATCCGTTCATTGTACCGGACAAAGAGTATGCCTACTGGCGGGTACTCAACAATGATTCTGACTATGAAAAAGCGGTGATCTACGAAAGTCAGGCTCCGGATTTTATGACCATCAATGAACCTGTTCCTGAAAGAGGATTTTTCCAAAAATGTGTAGGCAACAACTGCTTTTCATATATCCTTGCATGCAAAAATGAGAGAGCTGTTTATTTTTCGAACGAGCAGCAGCTCAGGGATTTTATTGGAACGGTGGATAATCTTCCTGAAGCTATCTTATTGGCAAAAACTTATGGATACTCAGTTGATACCAAAAATCTTTTCACCGGATCTTATAAAATGGATGACCGCTACATCTCAATGTATCTGATGCAATCAAAAGGCTGTCCTGCCGTAAAAGAATCTTTTTTGATTAAAATCAACAGAAAAAACGGAAAACTGGAGGCAAAAAGTAATGGAGTTTATTCCAAAAACGAAGATTGCTCTGTTTTATAATAAAGCTTTATTTTACTGGAATACTAAGAAATTGCATCATATTTTAATGAAGTAAGAATTTCAACTACGATAAAATTGAATCCACTGATTATTAGCCACTAATGCACGAATCATTTTATTCGTGCATTAGTGGCGATTAAAAATCTCATAGATCTGAGTTTCTATAAAGATCTGCGTAATCTGTAAAACAAGAGAGATAAAACATCGTGTCTTAAAACATTAAACATCCAGCCGCTTTATGTACTCAGCCTGCATCAAATATTAACAGCTCCCTGTCCGGATGCGATCAGATAAGCTTCTTTCAGGGTTTCGGAATAGGTGGGATGTGCATACGAAATGCGGAACATATCCTCAGCTGTTACTTCATATTCCTGCGCAATCACGCCTTGTGCGATCAGGTCGGCAGCTCTGGCTCCAATGATGTGAACGCCCAGCACTTCTCCATATTTCGGATCAACCAAAACTTTTGCAAAACCATCCGTATCCATCGAGGCCCGGGCTCTGGCACTTGCAGAAAATGGAAACTTCCCTACATTGTAAGCGATATTATTTTTCTTCAGGTATTCTTCAGAGTATCCTACAGAGGCTACTTCCGGCCATGTATAGACTACAGAAGGAATACGATTGTAATGAATATGGCGCTTCTGTCCGTTAATTGTTTCAGCAACAAAAACACCTTCTTCTTCAGCTTTATGAGCCAGCATTGCCCCACCGATTACATCTCCAATTGCATAAATAGCCGGAACCGAAGTCTGATTATTTCTATCAACTTTAATATATCCACGATCATCAAGCTGTACATCCGTATTCTCGAGTCCAAGTCCTTTTACATAAGGGCTTCTTCCCACCGCCACTAAAATATATTCAGCTTCCAGTTCAGCTTCTGTACCGTTTTTATCCTTAAAAAAGACCTTAGCTGCGGCATCCGAAGTTTCTGTTCTGTAAACAGCATGGTTCAGACGGATGTCAATTCCTTCTTTTTTCAGGATTTTCTGAAGGTTTTTTCCAAGATCGTGATCCATCGTGGTAATCAGATGATCCGCATATTCAAGAATCGTGACCTGAGTTCCTATCCGGCTGAAAACAGAGGCCATCTCTACTCCGATAACCCCGCCACCGATGATCACCATCGATTGAGGTTTTTCCTGTAAAGACAAGGCTTCCGTAGAAGTAATGATTCTTTTTTTATCAATTTCCACTCCAGAGATTGTTGATGGCTTCGATCCGGTTGCAATGATATAATGCTTTGCAGCTACCTGTATTGTTTCTTTTTCATTGATGACTTTCAATGTAGAGTTGTTCACAAAAGATGCAGTTCCTTTCAGTCGGGTAATTGCATTTTTATTCATCAGAAACTCAAGTCCGCTCGTATTCTTTGCAACGACTTCAGATTTTCTTCTGTACATCTGGGAAAAATCAAGGCCAATCTGATCCAGTTGAATACCATGCTCCTTAAATTTATGATGTGCTTCAGCGTAATGATGGGTACTGTCCAGCAACGCTTTCGTCGGAATACACCCTACATTGGTACAGGTTCCTCCCAGCGTATCATATTTTTCTATGATGACTGTTTTATATCCCAGTTGGGCACTTCTTATCGCAGCTACATATCCGCCAGGTCCTGACCCGATTACGGCAATATCATAATGTTCCATTTGATTTATTAATTTTTTATGATTAAATTTACTTGCAAAATAAAAGTAAAATTAAATTAAATACTTTCATTTTGCAAGTATTATTTTAAATTTAACAATATGAGTAAGAAAAGATCAGACTGCCCTATCAGTTGTTCTCTGGAAATGTGGGGTGATAAATGGTCCCTGCTGATCATCCGCGATCTGATGCTGAAAAAAGAATGTACCTATGGAGATTTTCTGAAGGCTGATGAAAAAATCGCTACCAATATTCTGGCTTCAAAGCTGCAGAATTTATTGGACAATGGAATTATCGATAAGAAAGACCACCCTGATAACAAACTGAAGATCATTTACTTTCTAACAGAAAAAGGCATTGACCTTATTCCTGTAATTGTTGAGATCAATCTTTGGGGGGATCGGTATCTGACCATTCCTGAGGATCGGAAGAAACTTTTAGAGGATATAAAAAAGAATAAGGAAGACTTTATAAAGAGGGCAAAAAACTATCTTTCTGAGAATAGACTGTAAAGGTACATTACAGCTTCTGCCCTCATCTATGATATAATAGCTTTCATTAAATTTAATCATAGCAATTTTAAAACTTCCTTAACTCAATTTTTCTTTTTCATTCCGTAAATTTGAATTAAAATAAATTTAGAATAATGCTTAATTTCGAGTTTAAAAATCCGACAAAAATACTTTTTGGGAAAGGTGAAATCGCAAAAATTTCCAACGAAATTCCTAAAGATGCCAAAATATTAATGATCTATGGTGGTGGAAGCATCAAAAGCAATGGGGTATACGACCAGGTAAAAGAAGCTTTAAAAGATCGTGACCTCCATGAATTTGGCGGTGTTCCTGCTAATCCTGAATATGAAGTTCTGATCAATGCTTTAAGCTTTATCAAAGAGAATAAGATCAACTATCTTCTTGCTGTAGGAGGCGGATCAGTGATTGACGGAACAAAATTCCTTTCTGCTGCTGCCAACTATGATGGTGAGCCTTGGGATATTCTGACAAAACAGGTAAGAACTTTTGAAGGGGAAGGAATGCCTTTCGGAAGTATTCTGACTCTTCCTGCTACGGGTTCTGAAATGAACTCCGGCTATGTGATCTCAAGAAGAGAAACCAATGAAAAACTCTCTTCAGGAGGTCCCGGGCTTTTCCCTCAGTTTTCCGTTCTGGATCCTGAGGTGATCAGGTCGATCCCAAAAAATCAGATTGTCAACGGAATTACTGATGCCTATACCCACGTATTGGAACAATATATGACCGCTCCTTCTTCTGCCGACCTTCAGGAAAGAATTGCTGAAAGTATCCTGATCAGTCTTCAGGAAACGGCTCCAAAAGTATTGGCTGATGATTTCAACTATGATGCTGCCGGAAACTTTATGTGGTGCTGTACAATGGCTCTGAACGGATTAATCCAGAAAGGAGTGATCACAGACTGGGCGGTACACGCTATGGGACATGAGTTAACGGCTTATTTCGGTATTGACCATGCAAGAACCCTTGCCATCATCGCTCCATCTCACTACCGTTATAATTTTGAAGACAAAAAAGGAAAACTGGCTCAGTATGCAGAAAGAGTATGGGGAATCAAAGACGGAAGTGTAGAAGAAAAGGCAGAACAGGGAATCAAGAAGCTAGAGGAATTCTTCCACAGTCTTCATATCAAAACCAAACTTTCTGAATATACTGAAGAGTACAACGGAACTGCTGAAAGAGTAGAGAAAGCCTTTACAGACAGAAACTGGATGGGACTTGGAGAATATAAAAAACTGACTCCGAAGGATGCTTATAAGATTGTAGAAATGAGCTACTAAGGTTCAAATTCAAAATATTAAGATTTGAAATTCAAACTTTTAAGTTTTGGCTAAAGCCAATGGAATAAGATATTTACAGAAAGCGGGCTAAAGCTCGCTTTTATTGATATTAGTATTGAGATAGGTACATGTAAGAGAAGTTTAATGATCAATCTATAATCTTCAAATCATCCCTTATTTTTTTAATCATTCAGTCGTCAGGTCATTTAATCCATCTTATTTACAAACATTCGTTTAAAAAAAGAGCATTTCATTACATATATTTCAAATTTATTTATATTTTAGCATATTCTTAAATTTGTGAAAATGAAAAAACAGCTACTTTTATTTGCCTTTTCAGCCCTGGCAATTACTTCTTGTAAAGATAATCTTGAAGCTTACGACATGGAAGTCATGCAGGGTGATTGGAAGGAAGTTAAAAGAGAGATAATTTCCGGAAAAGATAATAAAGTGCTTTTTACTGAGACTTTAACAGGATGTGAAGCTAAAAATACGCTTTTCCTGAAAACAGACTATTATGTGAGTTATACTGCTTATACTGGAACAGGGACAACCTGCAATGTATCTGAAAAATCTGAAGGAAGATATACTTATGACGCAGGTTCAAAAGTGATAGGAATAAAACTTGGCCAGGAAGGATCTATCAACTATAAAATTGAGGTATTGACCAGCAAAGATTTGAAAATGTCTCAGCAATCCGGGCTTATAGATATGAACGGAGATAAAGTTCCGGACATCCCATATGTTACCTACAAAAGATAAATCTATCATACAACTCCCGTTAACCGGGAGTTTTTTATTACTTTTATCCTCAATTTAAAACTGAATATAATGAAGAAGATTCTATCAGCGTTTCTACTGCTGTATTTTGCTATTGCCTTTACCCAGGAAAAGAAACCGATGTTCTGGCAAGACATCCAGGAGTTTAAAAAGCAGGACCAGCAAAATCCACCTCCTAAAGATGCGATCTTATTTATCGGAAGTTCCACTTTTACCAAATGGACAGATATAGCCGATTATTTTCCTGATAAAAAGATCATCAACAGGGGCTTCGGAGGGTCACGACTTACAGATCTTAATGATTTCTCGGAAGATCTTTTGGCTCCTTATCAGCCTAAGCAGATCATTATTTACTGCGGCGAAAACGATTTTGCAGACAATCATCAACTGAAAGCGCAAGTAGTAGTTGATAGATACAAAGCTTTTTATCAAAAAATACGGAAAAAATTCCCTACTATTGAAGTGGATTATATTTCCATCAAATATTCTCCGAGCAGAGAAGTGATCTGGCCTCAGATGAAGGTTGCCAATAAAAAGATTGCTGCTTTTATGAAGAAAGAACCTCACGCGAAATTCATTGACGTTACAAAAGCAATGGAAGATTCCAACGGAAAGGTAAGAAAAGATATATTTGTAGATGATATGCTTCACTTCAAACCGGAAGGCTATAAGATCTGGACCAAGGTGATCTATCCTTATCTGAAATAAACTATAACCATGATAAAAAAACGACTGACCATTGTATTCTCAATTTTCACATGTACGCTGGCTTTTTCCCAGAAACAAGAAAATAAACTGCCTACCTCAAAACAGGTTTTAAAAGAGCTTTCGGAGGGCTCCTGTAAATGTATTGACTCTATTGATTCTTACAACAAAACCAAAGAAGCCGTCAATAAAGAAATCCATTCCTGTATTGATACAAAAGTACTCCCTTATATGCTGAGTAAGGGTCTGAGCCAGGCGAGTGAGGATCTTGAAAAAGGAAAAACTAAAGGGAAGAAAGTGAATCTGACCCTGAATTCTAATCCTGAATCAGGCGATTATAAAAGAGCATATTATGAAATTGAAGCTTACCTGATGACCAATTGTAGCAGAGCCAGAGTACTCGCAACCGCTGCAGAAAGTAAAGATGATAAGATGTCAAATAATCCTATAGCGCTCGATTTTTATGAAAAAGCAATACAGGCATCGAAAAAAGAAGATTGGAAAGAGGCGATTAAAAATTATCAATCTGCTCTGGAAAAAGATCCAAAGTTTATCTATGCCTGGGACAATCTGGGGATCTGCTACAGAAGAATCGGGGATTATGACAAGGCGCTGGATGCTTACAGACATTCATTGGCTATTGACCCAAAAGGTAAGATGCCTTTACAAAATATAGCCATCACCTATGTCTATAAAAAGGAATATCAGAAAGCGATAGATGCTTATTCTGACTTCGATAAGGTACATCCCGGAGATCCGGAAGTATATTATGGAATCGGACAGATCTATTATGAATACCTTAAGGATAATGAAAAAGCGCTGGACTATATCTGCAAAGCTTATACGATCTATACAGCAGAAAAATCCCCTTACAGGTCAGATGCCGAAACGATTATAGGGTATATCTACAAAAAAATGAAGGATGAAAATAAACTTGACAAGTTTAAAGAAACGCTGAAAAACAATAAGCTCAACTTTGAGTAAAAATAAAAAACTCCCGATTTTTTCGGGAGTTTTTTATTTTATTTCTTTCTCTTCGATTTAGAGATTGCTTTTTGCTGTGCTCTGTTGGCTCCGAACTTCTTAGGTGCCTTTCTTTTGGAAGGACCACCCCAGTTTTCTTTTGTATTCTTAGCTTTTTTCTCGTGGAAAGCTCCTCCCCCTTCATTCAGTTTTACCTGTACAGGGTTTTTCATCACAACCTGATCTTCTTCAGCAGCAATCTTTTTAGGATTGATCTTAACATCTTCAGGGAAATCATTGAACTTTAATTCTTTATTCATTAATAATTCAATATCAAGAATCAAAGGTTCTTCTTTTTTGGTAACGAAAGTAACTGCTTTTCCTTCTTTATCTGCTCTACCTGTTCTACCAATTCTGTGAATATACTGCTCTGGAATATCCGGTGTTTCAAAGTTGATGACATGGGTAATATTTGAGATGTCAAGACCTCTTGCCATAACGTCAGTCGTAATCAAACCTCGGATCTCTTCGTTTTCAAAACGTTTCATCGCTTTAAGCCTGTAATTCTGAGATTTATTGGAGTGAATCACGTCAAACTGTTCAGGGAAAAGCTCATCAATTTTGGTAAACAGCAGGTCAGCATGTTTCTTATTATTATTAAAGATCAATACTTTAGACATATCTGTATCATTCTTCAATAAGTTCTCCAGTAAATTGATTTTCGTATTGAAGTTTTCAACTTTATAAGCCGTCTGCTCGATCTTTTCAAGTGGTGTACCTGATTTGGCCAATGAAATTTCCACTGGGCTGGCAAAATATTCATCCAGCATATCATCTACCGCTTCTGTCATGGTTGCAGAGAAAAGGATGTTCTGTCTCTTCTCCCTCATCATTTCAAAGATATGGGTAAGCTGTGGTCTGAAACCTAAGTTAAGCATCTCATCAAACTCATCAATGATCAGCTTCTGAACTTCTTTCAGAGAAATGGCATTATCAATGGAAAGGTCCATCACTCTTCCCGGAGTTCCTACCAAAATATCGCAACCGTCATTGAATAACAGTTTTTGAGTATTGATATTTTTTCCACCATATATTCCGATTACTCTTGCCGTAATATTTTCTGTCAGTTTCTCAAGAATTTCTGTTACCTGTACTACCAATTCTCTTGTTGGAACAAGCACCACAACAGTTGGATTTCCTGTTTTGTTGTATTTCCATGTTTTCAGAACGGGTAAAAGATAAGCTAATGTTTTCCCGGTTCCGGTCTGTGCAATTCCCATTACATCTCTTCCGGAAAGGATAGGCTTCAGACTCTTCTCCTGGATAGGAGTAGGTTCAAATAATTCCAGGTCCGCTAAAACATCAAGGATTTTAACCGGCAGGTCAAAATCTGCAAAAGTGAGTTTTTCCATTTTGCAAAGATAGGTATTAATTATATATAATGTAAAATCAGGTTTTAGCGGGCAGATCTCAGGAGGTGACAAGTGAATAACTATTCTTCTGTAATACCAGCTTTGAACATACTATAAATGATAAAAAACATTGAAACATCCTCACTACTTAATAGTATACTCCCCAACCCTAAAACGCTCTCACTCTTATACTTCCAACTACTTCCTCGTTACCCTCAGCAAAAGGATCAGGACCAAAATAACAGAAAAGATAAAGCCTAAAACAGCCACCAGAGAAAGTTCTCCTATTCTCGGTCCGGATTCGGAAGTGAAAACAATGGCCGTTGCTATGATATTGGCTCCGAGAATCATCGCTAAAATCAGATTAACCACACTGGATTTGATCAGCTGGTTTGTTTTTTCAATATTTTTGATTTCACTGGATACGGTGAATTTATTTTCATCCAGTTTTTGCAGCACAGAGCGGAGTTCTCTTGGAATTTCATCTACATTATCCGTGAAATTCATCATACGGTCCATTCCCGTTTTCAGTAGATTTTTCGGGCTGATCTTTTTAGTGAAGATCTTTTTGGTATAAGGATGAAGACTTTTCACAATATCCAGATCCGGATTGATATTTCTGCCCACTCCTTCTATCAGGCTGATCCCTTTGAACAAAAGATAGAAATAATCCGGCATATACAATCTGTTGTCCTTTAGAATATCCTTCATTTTATTGATGATCACCTGAACATTGATTTCCTGTAAAGACGAGCTGTGTACAAAATTCAGTATATCTTCCACATCATTCTCAAATCTTCTTTCATCCGGAATTTCATAGCTTACCGCCATTTTTTTGAGATAACGGACAATTTTATGAGGATTTTTAGCGACAAAACTTACGATCATGTTTTCAAGGATCTCTTTATCATTAGGCTGAATCTTTCCTACCGCACCAAAATCAATGAAAACAATTCTCCCGTCTTTTTTCACAAGAATATTCCCGGCATGCGGATCGGCATGGAAGAATCCATAATCTAAAATTTGAGATACGAAGAGTCTCAATCCTGTTTCCGAAACTTTTACCGGATCAATGCCATTCTCAATAAGAGCTGATTTGTCGGTTACTTTTATTCCGTCAATAAACTCCATACAAAGAATATTGTTGTTGGAGAATTCTTCGTAGACTTTAGGAACGTAGGTTTCTTTATTATTTTTAAAATTGAGGCGGAACTGCTGGATATTGTTTTTTTCATTGATCAATGATACTTCTTCCAGTAAAGACCTTTCAAAAGTAGAAATCGCCTGTTTCAGGTTCAGCTTCTCTCCTATTTCAGAATAGGTTGACAAAAGTTTTTCCAGATCCTTGATCAAAAGCAGGTCATCTTCGATCACAGACTGTACGTCCGGTTTTCTGAGCTTGAGGATGACAGGAGTTCCGTCTTTTAAAACGGCCTTATACACCTGTGCAATGGAGGCTGTCGCTAAAGGTTCTTTCTGAATGTCCAGGAAATGTTCTTTTACAGAAATATTGAATTCATTCTCCAAGACATCTTCTACATCCATATCTACAGTTTCCACTTTGTCTTGAAGCTTCTGCAACTCCTGAATGAGTTCCGGCGGCAACAGATCTTCCCGGTTACTGAATGCCTGCCCAAGTTTTACAAAAGTAGGTCCCAGCTCTTCCAAAGCCAGTCTTATTCTTTCATAAACAGTCCCTTTTGAAATGATCTCTTCTGAATTTCCCGAAGTTTCTTCCTGTTTATTTCCACCGTTCATTCTGGCCAGAAGGTCCTTAAATCCATATTTACTCAATACGGAAATCAGTCTGGCGGATCTTTTCAGTTTTCTTTGCTGCTTATCAAACATAGTCTATCAATAATAAGTGCAATTTACTCCAAAAACTATTCCCAACTTTACTTTTATAAAAGCGCTTACCAAAAAAACTGCCAGAGCACTGACCTTTTTGCATCTCTTAATTATTGAGATTTACTGTGATAATCTCAAATTAATGGCTTCTATTTTTCCTGATTGCCCTTTAGCAGAATCAAATGAAATTTTCTGTCCCTCATATAAAGTGATTATTCCCGTTGCTTTTAAAGCGGAATTATGAACAAAAATGTCTACCCCTCCACTATCAGGAGAAATAAAACCATATCCTTTTGTCTGGTTATACCATTTAACTGTACCCATCATCTCTTTATTAATTTTTAGTTTTTATTAATGAATAAATAGAATCATTTAAAAGCTCATATTAAAAATTTAAACACATAATCAACAATTTACATAATTAAATTCAACCATAACAATAAAATATTACAACATATCGTATATTTTTCTATATTTACAAGATACAAACATTAAAACAAACAAAAATATTACAACATGAAAAATTTACGTAACAGCAAATTATCAAGAGAACAATTAAAAGGAATTGCGGGAAGCGGTCTTAGTGATATTACGATCCCTAACTGCTCAAACCAGTGCTGCCCTACTGACGGAAGACCAAGATGCCCTAGACTGATCTGTCCTGCGGTAGTATGTCCTCAGTACATATAATCTATTTCAATAAATTTTAGGTAAAAATAAAAACAGAGTGCTTTGGTATTCTGTTTTGTTCTTTATATCGACCTGCATAAAGTTATTTTCATCATAATAAATGGGATAAAATACCGTTTTTATTATACACTAAACTCATCAAAAAATATTCAACATGAAAAATGTACGTAACAACAAATTGTCAAGAGAGCAATTAAAAAAGGTTTCAGGAAACGGTCCTATCATTATTAGGGACTGTACTTATGAGTGCTGTCCTAAAGACGGAAGACCTCTGTGTCCCGGCTACTACTGTCCTGCAGTGATATGCCCGGAGTATATGTAAGCAACACATACAAAATACTTAAAAAAGAGCAGATAATTCTGCTCTTTTTATGTGTATAGCTCCTTGCCTGGAGATAAAGCTTTATTTAAATCCGCTTATTATTTAAGATAAGTATCATAAAGATCTCTTCTACGGTCCTTCATTACCTGAACAGATCCGTTATGATGAAGGTCTTTCAACAGGTTCAGATCTACATCTACAATTAAAGTCATTTCTGTATTGGGAGTAGCTTCTCCTTTTACCGCATTGGATGGGAAGGCAAAATCTGATGGAGTAAATACGGCCGCCTGACCAAACTGAATGTCCATGTTATTTACTTTCGGAAGGTTTCCTACACAACCGGCAATTGCTACATAACATTCATTTTCTATAGCTCTTGCAGCGGCACAGTGGCGCACTCTCATATAAGCATTTTGTGTATCTGTAAGATAAGGAACGAACAGGATTTTCATGCCCTGATCAGCCAGAATTCTTGGCAATTCCGGGAACTCTACGTCATAGCAGATCACAAGGCCTATTTTACCGCAATCGGTGTCAAAAACTTTTATTTCGTTCCCGCCTTTCATTCCGTAATACCGTTTTTCATTCGGGGTGATGTGGATTTTTCTGTATTCATCCATACGGCCGTCACGGTGGAGAAGGTAACTCACGTTATACAGCTCATTGTTTTCAAAAACAGGCATACTTCCTGAGATAATATTCACGTTGTAGCTAATCGCCAGCTCTGAAATTCTTTCTTTGATCTCTTCAGTAAGCTTTGCCAGCTCTATCATACTGTCTCTTTCCGAAAGGTTATTGAAAGGAGCCAGTAAAGGAGTATTGAAAAGTTCAGGGAAGAGTACAAAGTCTGATTTGTAATCTCCCATTACATTGACGAAAAATTCCACCTGCTCATAAAAAGCGTCTATATCTTTGAAATGCCTCATCTGCCATTGCACCAATCCCAGACGGATGATACTATCCTGCATGGTATTCGGGTTTTTGCTGTAATAAATATTATTCCACTGCAAAAGGACTGCATTCTCTCTGGATGCTTCATCTTCGGGAAGGTATTTTTTCAGCACCCTGATGGGTAAGAAATTATTTGAAAGCTGAAAAGACAACACAGGGTCATAAATTTCTTTATCTCTTACCCTTCGTATATATTCTCTTGGGGAAAGTTCGTGACTGTATTTATGATAACTCGGAATTCTTCCCCCGAGAATAATGGATTTCAGATTCAGGAGCTCACAAAGTTCTTTTCTTGCATCGTAGAGTCTTCTACCAAGACGTAATTCACGATATTCAGGATCTACAAAAACTTCTATTCCATATAAAACATTTCCTTTTGAAGTATGCGTATTGAAGGTATAATTCCCTGTAATATCACTATAGGTATGATCATCCCCAAATTCGTCATAATTCACAATAATAGAAAGCGCCACTGCAGCCAGTTTTCCATCTACCGTAATACAGATCTGCCCATCAGGGAACATTCTTGTGAGTTTTTCTATACTTTTTTTAGACCATATGGATTCCGACATTTGCGGGTAGGCCCTTTTCATTGTTGCTGCCAGCTCATCATAATCCTGAACGCTCAGGGGTCTTGTTTCTATTTGCATTTGATGTATTTTTACTTAAATTTAGTGAAAATTTATTTTAACAGGTTATTTACTAAGCAAAACATTAACCAAAATATCGATTAGAAATGGCAATAATTTTTCTGAATCAAAGTAAATGCCCTATTTGCAAAAAAACTTTAGATAAAGGACAGGATATTGTTTTATTCCCTCCTTTCACTTCGGACAAGAATCATCAGTTTTACCTATTCAATGATGAAGGTGTTCACCGTTCCTGTTTGCATAAAACAGAACTTGGAATAGAAGCCTTAAAATTTTTAGAAACAAAATTTCCGATATAAACAAAAATCCCACCCAAACGGGCAGGATTTATATTTAAATTCAAGTCAAAAATTACTCCCACTCAATGGTTGCAGGTGGTTTGCTTGAAATATCGTAAGCTACTCTGTTGATTCCTCTTACTTCGTTGATGATTCTGCTTGAAACAGTATCTAAGAACTCGTAAGGAAGTCTGCTCCACGTTGCCGTCATAAAGTCGATCGTGTTCGCTGAACGAACTACTGCTGTGTATTCGTAAGTTCTTTCGTCTCCCATTACTCCTACAGATTTTACAGGAAGCAATACAACGAATGCCTGAGATACTTTTTCGTAAAGGTCATTTTTGTATAATTCTTCAATGAAAATATCATCCGCCTCCTGAAGGATTCTTACTTTTTCAGCATCTACAGCTCCTAATACTCTGATTCCTAACCCAGGTCCAGGGAACGGGTGTCTGTATACCAGGTGGTGAGGAATTCCCAATTCTTCTCCTACTCGTCTTACCTCATCCTTGAAAAGCTCTCTTAATGGCTCTAATAATTCGAATTCCATATCTTCAGGAAGTCCTCCAACGTTGTGGTGAGACTTGATCACTGCAGAGGGTCCGTTTACAGACTGACTTTCGATAACGTCAGGATAAATGGTACCCTGAGCAAGGAATTTAGCCCCTTCAATTTTGTGAGATTCTTCATCAAAAACATGGATAAATTCGTTTCCGATGATTTTTCTTTTCGCTTCAGGGTCGTCTACTCCGGCTAATTTTGAAAGGAATCTTTCCTGAGCATCCACCATTTTGATGTTCATATGGAAATGCTCTCCATACTGATCCATTACTTTTTTACCTTCATCCTTCCTCAATAATCCCGTATCTACGAAGATACAAGTCAACTGGTCACCGATAGCTTTATGGATCAAAACCGCTGCTACAGAAGAGTCAACCCCTCCTGAAAGCCCAAGGATCACTTTGTTGTCTCCTACTTTCTCACGGATTTCCTCAACTGTTTTTTCAATATAGTTGGTCAGTTTCCAGTTTTTCTCTGCATTACAGATTCCGAAAACGAAATTTTCAAGCATTTTCCCTCCTTCTTCCGTGTGAGAAACTTCCGGGTGGAACTGAACACAGTAGATTTTCTGGTCTTCATTAGAGATAGAAGCCATAACTCCTGATTTTGCGTTCAATTCAAAACCAGCAGGCAATTCTCCTACTTCATCAAAGTGGCTCATCCAAACTACAGAGTTTTGAGTAACACCTTTTAATAAAGAACTTTCTTTAACGATTTCAAGATTAGCTTTACCATACTCTCCTTTTTCTCCTTTGTTTACTTTTCCTCCTAAAAGGTGAGCCGTCATCTGCATTCCGTAGCAAATTCCCAATACAGGAACTCCCTGCTCATATAATGCTTTTTCTACCAGGTGGGCATTTTCAGCATTTACAGAGCTTGGGCCTCCGGAAAGAATGATTCCCTTTGGCTGTTTTGCTATAATATCTTGTAATGGTGTATTGTAAGGCAAGATTTCAGAGTATACGCCCATCTCACGGATTCTTCTTCCGATAAGCTGGTTGTACTGGGATCCGAAATCTAAAATAATAATACCGTTGTTCATTTTTGATAATTGATTTGTTTTGAAAGATATAAGATTTCAGACATCAGATTTCAGATTTTTGGTCTGAAGTCTGGTATCGAGTATCTGAACTTTTATTTCTAATTATTAACTGTTTTACAAAAAAAGACTTGGAATGGCTCCAAATCTTTTTCCGTGATTTTTATTAAAACTTTCCGATGTCTTCTCTGTAGAAGCCGTAATCGAAATGTACATGACCTGCGTCTTCGTAAACTTTCTTGCGGGCATCTTCGAAAGTAGCGCCTGTAGCTACAATGTTCAAGACTCTACCTCCATTGGAAACCACTTTGTCCCCTTTTCTGATAGCTCCTGCATACAATAGTTTACTGTGTTTCATTTTGTCTTCTCCTGTGATCTCGAAACCTGTTTCGATATTTCTTGGATAACCTCCTGAACACATTACCAGACAAACTGCTTTTTCATCTTTAAATTTAAGCTCGATGTCTTTTCCATCCATACAGTCCTGGATCACGTCCAGAAGATTGTTTTCCATAAGAGCCATCAATACCTGAGTTTCAGGATCTCCGAATCTCATGTTATACTCAAGAAGGTAAGCACCATTCTTAGTCACCATTAATCCGAAGAAAATGATTCCTTTGAAACTGAATCCTTCTGCCTTAAGACCTTTAACGGTAGGCTCCAGGATATTTTTTTCAAAATCTGCATAGTGCTCCTGAGTAAATTCCGGGCTTGGTGCTACGGAACCCATACCTCCTGTATTAGGTCCTGAATCTCCGTTTCCAGCTTTTTTATAATCTTTTGCTGCTACACATGGGAACAATTTTTCACCATTAGAGAAAGCAATGATAGAAGCTTCAAAACCTTGTAAATATTCTTCGATAACTAAACGGATCCCTGCATCTCCATAAATTCTTCTGATCATGAAATCATGGATCGTAGCTTCAGCTTCTTCAAGGGTGTCACAAATAACAACTCCTTTTCCTCCAGCCAAACCACTTGCTTTGATCACTAAAGGATACTGTTGCTTCTGCACATATTCTTTAGCTTCGTTATATGAATCAAATACGACAGCCTTCGCTGTTTTGATATCATAGGTCTGCATAAATTTCTTAGAGAAAGCCTTACTTCCTTCCAGGCTTGCCACTTTTTGAGTAGGGCCGAAAACTTTAAGATCGTGCTTTTTGAACTCGTCCTTCAAACCAGCTACCAATGGAGCTTCAGGACCTACGATCGTCAGATCGATCTTTTCTTTAATAGCGAAATCTCTAAGTTCTTTGATTTCTGATAAATGAACATTTTTCCCTATTACATCGGTAGTTGCATTCCCGTTAGCAAAAAACATTTTAGAAATTCTCGGGTCATTCTGAAGCTTTGCTGCTAAAGCAGATTCTCTACCGCCTTCACCTATGATTAATATTCTCATACTTTATTTATTATCTAGTCTTATTCTACAAATATATAATTTTCCGATTAAGAAATTAAGCAATTTAGAGATTACTTAATTTCTTAATTTTAATTTTATTCAATTAGTGGAAAAAGTGTCTTACCCCTGTAAACATCATTGGGATACCATGTTCATTAGCAGCTTCTATACTGTCCTGATCTTTTACACTTCCACCTGGCTGAATGATCGCCTTGATACCTTCCTGAGCGCAGAAATCTACCACATCACGGAAAGGGAAAAATGCATCTGAAGCCAATACAAGATCTCCGGAGAACTTTTCTTTTGCTCTTTCGATGGCCTGTTGGGTAGCCCAGATTCTGTTGACCTGTCCGCCACCGATTCCGAATGCCTGGATACCGTTGGAAACAACAATAGCGTTAGATTTCACATATTTTACCACTCTCTGAGAGAAAAGCAAAGCTTTTTTCTGCTCCTCCGTAGGCTGAACTTCAGTCACTACTTTGATGTCATCAGAGAAATGAAGGTCATTATCCTGAACTAAGATACCACCATCAACTTTCACCCATGTCTGTTTGTCAGAAACAGGGTTTACAATTTTGATGATTCTTAAGTTTTTCTTTTTTCTTAAAATTTCAAGAGCCTCTTCATCAAATTCCGGAGCCATTACAATCTCAAGGAACGTTTTGTTCAGCTCCTCAGCTGTCGCTGCATCGATCTTATAGTTCATAGCAACAATTCCGCCAAAGATAGAAACCGGATCACATTCGAATGTTTTTTGATAAGTCTCCAGTGCTGAAGTTCCGATAGCAACTCCACAAGGGGTAGAGTGCTTCACTGCACAACAAGCCATTTCTTCTTTGAACTCAGTGACTACTTTCCAGCAAAGGTCCATATCACGAAGATTGTTGAAAGAAAGTTCTTTACCTCCAAGTTGCTCGAAGTCTTTCATCGCTCCGTTCTCGAAAGTAGAAACGTAGTAAGCTGCCGTCTGGTGAGGGTTTTCACCATATCTCAGGTCAGAAACTTTCTTATAAGATGCATTTAAATACGTAGGATATTCCTCGTCTAAAAGCATTCTTGAAATAGCAGCATCATAGGCTGAGGTAAGGTTGAATACTTTTCCTGCAAGTTTTTTACGGGTTTCGATATACGTATCACCATTTTGCTCCATTTCCAGTTTTACTGTTGTATAATCTTCTACATCAGTAATTACCGTTACAGAGTCAAAGTTTTTCGCTGCAGAACGAAGCATTGACGGACCGCCAATATCGATAAACTCTACTTTCTCGTGTAAAGAAATGTTCTTGTTCACGTTTTCAAAGAAAGGGTAAAGGTTTACGATCACCATGTCGATCAATCCGATTCCGTGCTCCTGAACGGTTTTCATATGCTCTTCATTGGTACGGACAGCCAGAAGTCCGCCGTGAACTTTCGGGTGTAATGTTTTTACTCTTCCGTCCAGCATTTCAGGGAAATCAGTTACCTCATCAATCTGAATAGGATTTAATCCAGCGTCTTTCAAATGTTTGAACGTTCCTCCTGTGGAGATCAACTCATAATTCTGAGCTTCCAAAAACTGTGCGAATTCTATTAATCCACTTTTGTCAGAAACACTGATTAAAACTCTCTTTTTACTCATTTTACTTTCAATTTTTTACTTTTTACAGCTATTTCAAACTGTGCTCGGGTCTTTCACCTCCGAACTTACTTTTTATTTTTTACTTAGATTTTTTTATTAATGTAACAATGTATCAGTCTAGCAATGTAACAATACCTTCAACATTGTTAAATTGATACACCGGTACATTGTTATACTTATGCATTCCCCAGGACCTTATTGATCGCTATCGGAAATATTTCATATTCAATCTGGTGAACTTTCTGGGCTAATGTTTCAGGAGTATCATCCGCTGTTACTTCAAAAGATTTCTGAAGAATAGGTTCTCCCTCATCAATTCCCGGTGTTACAAAATGTACCGTTGCCCCACTCTCTGTTTCTTTTGCTTCAATCACGGCATTGTGAACGTTCATTCCCCACATCCCTTTTCCTCCGAATTTCGGAAGCAATGCAGGATGAATATTGATGATTTTACCATTCCAGTTTTCACAGAACTCAGGTTTTAAAATGGATAGGAATCCTGCCAATACGATAAGGTCCGTATTTTGTGGGATTACTTTTGCCAGTTCGCTGCTGAAATTCTTTCCTCTCGGAATAAGAATGTTTTCTATATTATGATTTTTCGCTCTTTCCAATCCGAAACATTCTCTGTCTGCGACCACCAAAGCTACTTTTGCATTCTGAATTTCTCCAGCTTCGATAGTATCAATGATTCTCTGCAGATTGGTTCCTGAACCGGATACGAGTACAACAATGTTTTTCATATTTATTAATGTAACAATGTATCAGTCTAACAATGTAACAATGATTTTAATTGGTACACTGGCACATTGATAAATTGGTACATTATATTGATAAATTAATTTTCTCTGCTCCTTCTGTGATCTCACCGATTTCGTAAGCATCATCTAAAAGGTGTAATACTTTTTCAGCGTGCTCTGCGTCTACAACGATGATCATTCCTACCCCCATATTGAAGGTTCCGTACATTTCCTCACGAGCTACTTCACCTCTCTTTTCAAGCTCAAGCATTACACTAGGAATTCTGATTTTTGATTCGTCGATAGAAGCACAAAGTCCTTCAGGAATGATTCTTGGAACGTTTTCATAAAGTCCCCCACCTGTAATGTGAGCAATTCCGCTTACACTTACTTCTTCCAATACTTTATGAATGTCTTTATAATATAATCTTGTTGGTACTAAAAGGGTTTCATATAAAGGTTTTCCTTCAAACTCCTCTTCGAAGTTCGGGAATACTTTTCTTACTAAAGAGAATCCGTTGGAGTGGAATCCTGAGCTTGGCAATGCAATAATTTTGTTACCTGCTTTAATCTTGGAACCATCAATAATCTGATCTTTTTCAACGATTCCTACACAGAATCCTGCAACATCATAATCTCCTGGCTGGTACATTCCCGGCATTTCTGCAGTTTCCCCACCAATCAATGCGCAGTTGTTGTCCTTACAAGCAGCTACCATTCCTAAAACGATTTCTGCTGCAATTTCAGAATCAAGTTTTCCGCAAGCCAGATAATCTAAGAAGAATAAAGGTTTTGCTCCGTGACAAAGAATATCATTGGCACACATTGCGAAACAGTCTACCCCAATAGAGTCATATTTTTTAGTATCTAAAGCTACTTTAAGCTTGGTCCCTACTCCGTCTGTACCTGAAACAAGAACCGGATTTTTATATCCTCCGATTTCATAGAAAGCTCCAAAGCTTCCCAAATGATTCAATACATTGGAATTGTGGGTTTCACCAACCGCTTTTTTGATCTTGTCAACCGTTTTGTATCCTTCTTCTTTGTCTACTCCTGCTGATTTGTAAGTGTTGCTCATGTCTAATAATTTAATAATGTAACAATATATAAGTTTAGCAATGTAACAATAGCTTCACTTTGGAAACCGGAGAATTGGTAAATTGGTACATTAGTATATTGGTACATTTTATTTTAATAATTACTTTTATACTCGATTTTAGAAAACAAAAAAGCCGACAATCTTTTCAGATTATCGGCCGTTATTTTATCTCAGAATTTCAGAGCCCACAATTTTCCCTTTCTCAGAAAAACATTGTTTATAGGAGGTCTGAATTTTCATCTCTTTTCTTTTTGCAAAAATAGTAATTTTAAATGAATATTCAAATTCTATTTTTCAAGGATCGTTTCAATCGCCGCAATCTTCTTGATTTTATCCTTTAATTCGGTGTTTTTCTCTTCGTTAGAAATTTTCTGAGCTGCTTTATCAAAGTTATCATTGAAGAAAGGAAGAGAAAAAGTCTCCACCACATTTCCACCGTGGAAAGGAAAGCGCTTGGATGCTGCTTCCAAAACTCCTGCTCCACCTCTGCCTCCCGGAGATGTAGACATCAATAGCATCGGCACTTCATTCCATACGGTTCTGTCTTTAATTCTGGATACCCAGTCGAACACATTCTTGAATGCTGTAGAATAAGTTCCGTTGTGCTCGCCCAAAGAAACCAACAACACATCTGCCCCATCAATTTTGGCTGCAAAGTCATGCGCTTCCTGAGGAACACCACCTGCTAATTCTCTTTCATGTTTGTAAATAGGCATTTCAAAAGGATTCAAGTCGATCACTTCTGCTTCTGCATTTTCAAATAAAGTGGATGCATAAGCCACCAACTGCTTGTTCATTGAAACCTCTGAGTTACTTCCTGCTATTGCTAAAATTTTCATATGTAGTAATTATTTTTTGTTGTAGAGAATAGTAACCAGTTCTTGGATGGCGATTCTCTATATATTTTTAATTTTTAAGGATACAAATTTAGTTTTTTATTTAAGATATGAAGGCAATTCCATTGGTACTTCCATCAATAATATTTCTGCATCTTCCACTGCTTCGATATTAAAGCTTTGCGTATCCCAGATCCCCAAACCGTCTCTTTCATTCAGAACACGGTCTCCTACTTTTGCACTTCCTTTTAAAACAAAAGCATAAACTCCGTTTCCTTTTTTGTTCAACATATAGTTTTTGCCGTTTCCTTTTTTGAAGTTAGCCAGATTGAACCAGGCATCCTGGTGAATCCATACTCCGTCATCATTTTTATTTGGAGATAAAATCTGTTGGAATCCGTTAATTTTCTCTCCTTCTTTGATACTTTTCTGGTCATACCTTGGTTCAACATTCAATTCTCTTGGGAAAACCCAGATTTGTAAGAATTTTACTTCTTCATCTTTATTTTTGTTGTATTCACTGTGTTGTACTCCGGTTCCGGCACTCATCACCTGAATTTCTCCTTTTCTGATCACCGCAGTAGTTCCCATTGAATCTTTGTGTTCCAAATCTCCTTCCAAAGGAATAGAGATAATTTCCATATCCCTGTGCGGGTGTGTTCCGAATCCCATTCCCTGAGAAACGGTGTCGTCATTCAATACTCTCAACACTCCAAAGTTGGTTCTGTCTCTGTTCTGATAGTTTGCAAAACTGAAGGTATGATAAGAGTTTAACCAACCATGATTGGCATGGCCTCTTGAATCTGCTTTATGATATACTGTTTTCATTTCTGTGATTATTTTATGGTACAAATGTACGGGATATGGATGTTGAAAAATGTTGATGTAGGTTAAGAAAGGAGATTAAGGAAGAGTTAAAGAGCAAAGGAAGCAGAGAAAGTAGAGAAAGTGGAGAGAATGGAAAGGGTATTATGAAAATATTTTTTATGTCTAGGCGAGCTTATGGATAAGGATATTATAAGTTTTGACTGAAATCATTGGGCTAAATATAAAATACAAAAGCGAGCTAAAGCCCGCTTCTATTGAATGAATTATTATTCTTAATGTATTGTAGACATTAGCAGCTCCATTTTTTTGGTTTGCAGTCTGATTCTGACTTTAAAAATGTACCTGCTTAATTTCCTCTTCAATTTCCTTGGGAGTTTCTTCTTCTGATCTTATGAATATCATAGTAACCACTGCCCCGATCAGCATACAAACACCTCCTACCACAACGTAATCGATAGCCAGTTTTCCAAAGATATTGCTGACAATAGGTCCACCGAAAATTCCGTTAATAATTTGCGGAATTACGATAAAGAAATTGAATATTCCCATATAAACTCCCATTTTTCTTTGTGGGATTACTTCAATCAGCATAGCATAAGGCATGGCCAGAATACTTGCCCAGGCAAATCCTAAGCCGATCATTGACATCCACAGATGGTCTACATCTTTAATAAAGTACATTGAGATCAATCCCAAGCCTCCACAAAGTAAAGCCAATGCATGGGTCTGTTTTTTCCCGATCTTTTTAGCAATAGGTGTTAACAGGAATGCAAATGGGATCGCCCAAAGATTATACATTCCGAAAAGCTTACCGGTCAAATCTCCGGCATCATTGAATGCTTTTGAATGGGTATCCTCGGGAGAAAGACCAAAATGATGTGTTGCAAGAGCACTGGTTGTAAATACCCACATGGTAAATAAGGCAAACCATGAGAAGAACTGTACAATTCCCAGTTTTTTCATTTGGGTAGGGATCGTAGCAAAGTCCTTGAAAATATCTGAGAATTTAGATTTTTCATTTTCTACTTCTGCACCCTCTTCAAATGCTGCAAATTCTTCCGGGGAATACTCTTTAGTAGTAATAATGGTGTACAAAATAGATATGATCAACAATACAGCACCTATATAAAAGGAATAAATTACATTGTCTGCGACAAAACCTTTCGGAGCAACATTGGAAATCCCCAGCTTTGTCAACCAATCAGGCAGATAGGAACCAAGTACAGCTCCAAACCCAATCAGAATCGTCTGCACTGAAAATCCTATAGTACCCTGATGTTTCGGAAGCATATCCCCCACCAAAGCCCTGAAAGGTTCCATAGCAATATTAACTGAGGCATCCATCATAGCCAGGAAAATAACCGCTAGTAAAAGTGCATTCGCAGCAAACATCTGTGTTACGGAAGCTGCATTCGGAAGCAGAACCAGCCCTATTGCACACAAAACAGCTCCGATTAGAAAATAAGGCTTTCTCCTTCCCAACGGACTCCATGTATTGTCTCCCATATGCCCAATAATAGGCTGCACAATGAGTCCGGTAATAGGAGCTACCAGCCAGAACCAGGACAACTCATGAACGTCTGCTCCTAAATTGGCAAGAATCCGGCTTGCGTTTCCATTTTGCAACCCAAAAGCCATCTGGATTCCTAAGAACCCCATACTCATATTGATGATCTGAGTAAGTGAAAGTTCCGGTTTTATTTTTTTAGTCATTGCTACTTTTATGATTACTTTGTTTTTAATTCCTGGATCAGTACATCTTCTAATGCTGTTTTGTCAGCAACCACTTTATCTACTACGTCATTAGGAACCGTCATAGAAAGTACATACTGTTTTACTTTCCAGCTTCCATTGATCTTTTCTACAACGCCTGAACCTCTGCAAATCTTCATCTGGGTATCCAGCAATTCGTCAAACCAAGCCAGTTTTCCGCCTTTACTGAAATAAATATTCCTTTTCAGGGCTGTAAAATTCCAGGTTTTCTTTTTGTCGAAATGAGGTTTTGCCCAGACCATAAATGCTTTTTTATCCCAAATTTCGGTAGCATCTGTTCCGATAAAGGTAGATTCGTCAGCAAAATAGTTGAAATAAGTTGTATAATCTGCTTTTGCAGCAGCTGCATTAAACCCATCAAGCATGGTACTGATCTCTGATTTTTCTTTTTCAAATGCTTTGGTTGATTGTGCTGAAAGTAACGAAAACCCAAATAAACAAAGGATCAATGTATGGACAGCTATTAATTTTTTCATTGGTAATATTTATTTTTCAAGTTCAATAATAAACGAAGTCTTTGCAGGAATTGTTATCCCATTCTGTAATATTAATTCTTTCCCCGAAATAATTTCTTTTCCTTTCGAAAACCCTTTCAGCGATTCTTCAAAATGTTTCAGGTCCAGCGTCTGGTCTTTTACATTATTGTTGAGAACCACCATTACACTTTCTTTATCATTGTATCTGAAATAAGTAAAAACGCCGTCTTTAGGAACGAAATTTTTAGTTTTCCCTGTATGGATCACTTCTTTTCCTTTTCTCCAGTTCAATAATTTCTGGGTAAACCTGAAAAATTCTTTCTGCTCCGGAGTCTGTGTTGCCGGATTGAAAGCGTTCTGTTTATCAGATTTCCAGCCTCCCGGAAAGTCTCTGCGAATATCAGCATCCCCACCTTTTGTCTTATTTCCCCGCATTCCTATTTCTGAACCGTAATAGATCTGTGGAATTCCACGAACCGTTGAGATCAATGTTAATCCCATTTTGTAGGCTTTAGGATCAGCATTAAAGATCTCATTCCATCTTTCTGTATCATGGTTTTCAAAGAAAACCAAGAGATTGTTAATGTCCGGATAAAGGAAATCACTTGTAAACGCATCATAAAGTTTGATCATCCCTTTATCCCAGCTTTCTTTTTCCTTAAGAGCTTTTGGCATTTCACTGAACAGTACAAAATCCATTACTGAAGGCAGATTCGAGTTATATCCCGCTGCTTCTCCTGTTTTAGAATCCTTCTGCCAGGCAGAAATATGCCCTGGTGTGGAAAGCCAGGTTTCGCCTACGATATTAAACTTCGGGTATTCATCGGTAATCGCTTTGGCCCATTTTGCCATTGCTTCTTTATCATTATAAGGATAGGTATCTACCCGGAAGCCGCCCAATTCGGCATATTCAATCCACCAGATTGCATTTTGGGTCAGGTATTTCAGTACCAGCGGATTTTTCTGATTGATGTCCGGCATGGTGGTATCAAACCATCCATCCAACGCATATTTTTTATCTATTTCAGAGGCATTGGTATCGAATTGGGAGGTGATTTTATAATTGGATCTTTTGAAACCGTTCTTCCCGTCATTAAACCAGTGAATCCAGTCTTTTGTAGGCAGATCTTTCATCATCCAGTGTGAAATTCCCCAGTGATTGGTCACATAATCCATCACCAGCTTCATATTTCTCTTATTCAGTTCCTGGGACAGTGTTCTGTAGTCTTCATTGGTCCCGTAACGGGCGTCAATTTTATACAGATCGGTCTGAGCATAGCCATGATAAGAGTATACTTTTTCGTTATCTTCATTCACAGGGGTAAGCCAAACGGCTGTTGCTCCCAGATTCTGAATATAATCGAGGTTATTAATGATTCCACGCAGATCTCCGCCGTGTCTTCCGTTAGGTAAATTTCGATTTGCTTTCTCTGTGAGTACCGGACTTGAATCGTTTTTCTCGTCCCCATTGGCAAAACGATCCGGCATGATCAGGTACATTACATCTTTTGAAGTATAAGATTCACGGTCTGCTGATCCGGAATTCCTCTGTTTAAGTTCATAAGTGTAAGAATCCAGATTCTTCCCTTCTTTTTTTATATTGATTGTAAACTTCGGAACGTTGATTTCATTGGTATTGACCGTAATAAAAACATAATTCGGGTTTTCTACCTTCTGAATATTTTTGATCTGTATTCCGTCTGAAAGGGTAATTTCATTATTTCCAATTCCTTTTCCGTAAACGAGGATCTGAAGTTCAGGATTTTTCATTCCCTTCCACCAGAATGCCGGCTCTACTTTTTCTACTGTTTTTAATTGTGAAAAAGCTATTGAAGCAGCAGAAAGGGCAAAAAACACGTATATTTTTCTCATAACTTAGTCTTAATCTTCAATTCAACAATCAGCTGCACACCAAAAACGCTATTAAAAACACTATTTATTATTTTGAAAATCAATATTTTAAACAAAACACAAACGATTTTAGCGATGAACAACTTAGCAGCAAATTACGATTTTTTTTAGGAGTTATTGCTAAATAATGAACAGAATTCTCTTTTATTAATCGATATTCCGGGATTTTTTGATTCTGTCTAAATTTAATCTGAATATTTCCGCTCATTTCCCATTTATTGATGATGGTTTTACAATAACAGCTTAAATTTTTATTAAATTTTCATTAATTCATGCTCAGAGAATGATATTTAAAGTAAAAAACATACTTTTAAACTATTTAATGTTTAGTTTTACAGAAAAAATGTTTGATTTTAGTAAAATGTTTGAAAGTGATGGGCCGGATATTGTTTATCCTTGGGCCATTCCTATGTTCGCGGGTATCATTTTTATAGAGATGGCCTACAGCCACTTCAATAAAGAAAAGCTTTATGAAACGAAAGATGTAGCTACCAACGTTCTATTAGCTCTTTTAAATTATAGCCTTGACATCATTATGAAAGGATTTTCCATGCTCGTTATGATGTTCTTTTACTATCATCGTATTTTTGATTGGGAAGTTGGAATCTGGTACTGGATTGCAGTATTCTTAGCCCAGGATTTTGCCTATTATGTTCATCATTACGTAGATCATCATTCCCGTGTCTTCTGGGCAGTACATATTACCCATCATAATTCTGACTATTTCAATATTACTACGGGATTCAGAAGTCCAGTATTTCAGCCATTGTACAGATATTTATTTTTCTCACCTTTAGCATTTATCGGGTTCCATCCACTGCATGTCATGGTAGCTTATTCTGCTATTCAGATTTATGGAACTTTTGTACATACACAATCTATAAAAAGCATGGGCTTCCTGGAACATATTTTGGTAACGCCATCCCACCACCGCGTACACCATGCATGCAACATAAAGTATCTGGACCGCAATATGGGAATGGGACTGATTATCTGGGACAAAATCTTCGGAACATTTGAAAAGGAAGATCCTGAAGTTCCTGTAAAATATGGGATCTATCCTAAAATGAAGTCTAAAGATCCAGCCACAGTTTTGTTTTACGAATGGAGAAGAATCGGAAAAGACCTGAGACAACCAGGGCTTTCTATTAAAGATCGCCTGAAATATCTCTTCTACTCACCAGGATGGAGACATGATGGCACTGGAAAAACGGTGAAACAATTCCAGAGGGAATACAAAGAAAAAATTAAAAACAGACCACAGAAGTCTCAATCTGAACAAACAGAACAGACAGAGGTCTCAGAACCGGAATATACCACGAATTAAAAAAAGAAATCCCCCAGTCTAAACAGCTTGGGGGATTTTAATTATAAAAATTCTATACTTTATTTTCTATTGATCTTCCAGCAATTTTACTCGCCAGCCAACTTACATAAAACAACTGAAAACTATGGTAAACCATAACTGGAAGTAAAAACAAAACTGTCTGTTCTTGAGGAATATTCAAAACCAGTAAAAATAGACTGCCATGAACCAAGGATTTCTTTGAACCACAAAAAGTTACTGTAATTATATCTTTAGCATTAAATTTCATCTTTTCTGAAATGAATTTAAGGATATTGTAAACGGCAAAAAACAGAAAAACAACACTGAAGGCCAGAATTAAAAATATAATAGACGGAACTGAACTAAAAATATTTTCTATAAATGCTGTTGAAAAGCTTTCATAAACTATGAGTAAAATGATAAGCCTGTCAAATTCAGCGATAATGTTTGAATATTTTGTTATCCATTTTTTAAAAACAGGATTCAGTACAATTCCTAAAATAATAGGCAATAGAACTTTCATCAATAGCTGTTGTAATACTTCGCCATGGTTTCCGGAACCCGATTCTGAAGTGAGAAAAAAGCTCATAAGAAGTGGCGTCATCACAATCCCAATCAATCCTGAAATAGAAGCATTAAAAATGGCAGAAGTTACATTTCCTTTTGCAATAGACACCATTACGACAGAGGATGAAACAGTAGAAGGCAACGCTGCCAGAAAAAATATGGAAAGCCAGATCTCGTAATATTCAGAGCCTTTCACCAAAGGGTAAAACATCAATACCAAAAGAGGAAAAAGGATAAATGTACCTGACTGAATCAGCAAATGCAGTTTCCAATTTGAAATATCTTTTACGACTTCTTTCAGATTTAACTTAAGTCCATACAATAAAAAAATCACGGCTATTCCCCAGTCTATAAAACCAGAAAGGTTAAAATACTGATTGTAGGATTTATCAAAAGGGATCAGTCTAGCCATTACAACCATTCCAATCAGGAGGAGAAGAAAAATGTTTTGTTTATTAAAAATTTTAGCCATCAACATTAAAAATAAAGCCTTTACAAGTAAAAAAATCCTTAAAGGCACAACCTTTAAGGATTATAAAATTAAGAAATTATTATTTTACCGGTTTGATAGAGATAGCAAAACCACCACTTCTTACCATTTTAAAATTAATCTTTGACTTGCTTGTAATTTCTTTCTTGTAGATATTATAGCTTTGAGGATTATCGATATAATCGGCATCTTTTCCATCTTCATAGATAGTTGCCTCATATTTCTTTCCTTTATCCAGGAATGAGAAGTCCACGGTGTATTCACGCTTGTTTTCGTCGGTAATACCTCCCACAAACCAATTCTCTGTACCTTTTGCTTTTCTTGCAGTGATCACATAATCTCCCGGCTCAGCTGATAAAATTTTTGTATCATCCCAATCTGCCGCTACATCCTTGATAAACTGGAAAGCATCCATATGCTTTTTATAGTTTTCAGGAAGATCTGCCGCCATCTGAAGAGGCATATACATCGTCACATATAATGCAAGCTGCTTTGCCAGCGTAGTTTTCACAAAACGTTTATCTCCAGGGAAGTAATAATCTAACTTAGTTTGGAAAATTCCCGGAGTGTAATCCATAGAACCACCCATCCATCTTGTAAACGGAAGTACTGTCTGATGATCTGGCTTATTTCCTCCGAATGCTTCATATTCTGTTCCACGAGCTGCTTCTGCAGAGATATAATTCGGATAGGTACGGCTTTCTCCTGTAGGGCGTACAGACTCGTGAGAGTTGACCATGATCTTATATTCATTTGCTTTTTCAGCAATTCTATAGTAATGGTTAATCGTCCATTGAGAGTAATGGTGCTCTCCTCTAGGAATAATATCTCCTACATATCCTGTTTTCACAGCATCGTATCCATATTTATTCATCGTCTGGAAAGCTTTGTCAGCCCATCTTTCGTAGTTGGTTGCAGAACCTGAAGTTTCATGGTGCATGATCAGCTTGATTCCTTTTGAATGCGCATAATCATTTAGCATTTTAATATCAAAATCCGGGTAAGGGGTAATGAAATCAAAAACAAATTCTTTGGAATGCCCGAACCAGTCTTCCCAACCGATGTTCCAGCCTTCGATCAATAGTCCCTGAAATCCGTTTTCTGCTGCAAAGTCGATATATTCTTTAACTTTTGTATTATTGGCAGCATGTTTTCCGTTTGGAGTCAATTTTGAGAAATCGGTTTTGTCCAAATGAACATTTTCAGCCGTAGAATAAGCCCACTGGGATTTTCCGATAATCATTTCCCACCAAACCCCCATATATTTTGTAGGGTGAATGTAAGAGGTATCGGTATATTTTGTAGGTTCGTTCAGGTTGAAGATCATTTTGGAATCCATCACCTCTTCTGCTTTCGGAGCTACAATAATCGTTCTCCAAGGCGTTACTGAAGGGGTTTGCATATATCCTTTCGCTCCCTGTCTGTCAGCAGTCAAATGCGTTTTGAATTTGAAATTCTGAGCATCAACCTCCAGATGTGAAGCCGGATAATCCAATACTGCTGCTTCTGCAACGTTAATGTATAAAGGAGTTTTTCCTTCTTTTTTAAGCATTAATGGAGACTGTACTGCATTTTTGATCAGCTTCTGAGAAGCGTTGGCATCCGCAGCCTGGGTCCATTTTGCCGGGATTTCGGAAACATTGGTTTCCTGATACTGATATTCCTGAGAATCATAGTCTGCCACGATCCACCAAGCCTTCATATCGGTTGGAAAATCAATTTCAGAATCTTCTTCTCTGATCACGAAATAGTTAAGATTTTTCTGCTGTGGAAACTCATATCTGAATCCAAGACCATCATTAAACAGTCTGAATTTCACTACAATACTTCTATCTGTAGAAGCCTGATTAAGCTTGACAGCTAACTCGTTGTAGTTGTTGATATAATTTTTCTTTTCTCCAAGAACCGGCTGCCAGGTCTCATTCTTAGAATCTCTTTTTTCATCTACCTTTGCAAAACCGTTGTTCAGGTCGTATTTTGCATCTTCCGGCTTGGCAATTTCGGAAGCAAATTTTATGGCTGTGTCTTTAAATAATCTCAATCCCAATTTAGAATCTTCAACCACTACTGCCCCATTGTATTTCAGGTTATAGTAGGGCACTCCTTCTTTCAACTGAAAGTTCATTTCAAACTTTCCATCCGGAGATTTTAAAGATTGGGCTTTTACCCCCACAAACATCATTGAGAGCAAAAGCGCTCCAACTGTAATTTTCTTCATAATGACTATTTAATTAACTTAAAAAATAAATAAAGTGCTGCGGTAAAGCAGCACTTTGCTTTTATAAACTTAATGTTCTTACAATTTTGTAATGGTTAACTTATAATATGCTGAATTATGTAAATCTAATTCGATTTTATAGTTTCCTGATTCCAGAACTTTATATCCCGGATCTCCAGTTACTGTATTTTCAGCATTGAAATACGTTTGTACTGATTTTCCTGAAGCTAAAGCCTGATCGTCTTGCTTAGGCTGGAACTTCAATACCCAATCATCATTTGCTCTGAATTTAAACACTCCAGTATTCGACAAAGCAATTGAATTAATCACATAAGTTTTAGTTGATGGGTTATATACAAAATCAGTATCTGATCCCCAACCTGTAGGTGTAGCATCTCCAATAACTCCAAAGTTGGCAATAACGGAAGAATAAGTATTGGCTACCCAATCCACATTAATATAATAGGTTCCTGCAGCAGGAGCTTTTATATTGTCTCCATCTGCTTTTAATTTCCCTGTATGAGTTCCATCATCTCCTTTATTTCCTGGCCAATCCTGACTTATAGTAAATTTATATTTTCCATCTTCAGCACCAGCAACAGTATTGATCCAGATAAATCCTCTGTATTTATCATTTTTCTCAGGCGAAAATAAGTTAGGAGAATTACCTGGTGCCCAATCTGCATATCCTGCTGCTCCGGCATAGCTCCCAGGAACATTTATTTTAGGATAAATAAGATCTGGATTTGGAGTATAGCCCGTCATATTTACCGTAATTACATTTGAATAATAGAATGTAGTACTGTTTAAAGCTGTTCTCATTCTTATTTCAATAGGTTTAGCCGCATCAGGAGCCACATTCAACTGTGCCAAGATATTATTCAGTTGTAAATGGGTAAGAGAAAAACTCTTTTGATCTGAAGGTAAATCCTGTAATACGTTTGCAGAAAAATTGGTTCCTGCTACTGCAAATTGCAAAGCATTCGTAAATCCCACATTCGGATTAAAAGTTGGGTTCTCCCAAGTAAAAGTTAGTACGTTTTGGGTTGCCTTTGTTTCATCAAGCACTACTGAGTTTTTATCTGCAGCTATTTTTGCCTGTGAAATGTTTTTTAACTCTATTTTATCCTCCTCTTTTGAACATGAGATAAGGTATAAACCAACCAGAGTAACTAATAAAACATTAAATATCTTTTTCATTTTTTAGTTTTTAAGATTAATAACCTGGATTTTGAGTTAAATTAGGGTTTGCCTGTAAAGCAGTTGTAGGAATCGGGAACACTTTATAATTGTCCGAAATAGAAGTTCCGTTTTTGACACCTCCTTTCCAAGGCCATAAATAAGATGCACCAGTAAACAGTCCATATCTGATCAGATCCTGTCTTCTTACTCCTTCAAGGTTTAATTCACGTGCTCTTTCATCAAGAACAGACTGTAATGTGATTGAACCGACAGCGGGTGCTCCTGCTCTCGCTCTCACTTGATTTACATACGTTAACCCTTGTGCAGTATTTGCAGATGCAGCACCTCTAAGGGCACATTCAGCATAAATTAAGTAAGCCTCACTTAATCTGAATAAAGGAAAATCTGTTGATGAAAAAGCAGTAGCCCCACCTGTTCCATCAGAATTTTTATTCCAGAATTTATCTGACGGGAAACCATTATTCCATGTTTTATAATCATCCATTTCCCATTGATGCCCTTGAGTCCAGAATAGTTTAGCCCTCGCATCAGTGCTTGCTTGAAGATCGGCAGCGCTATTACCAAATAGGCCATACCATGCTTTTGTAGCTCTGTGTCCAGCCCAGCCATCTGTTGCTCCAAAATCTGCAAGAACCATTGTTTCTGTACTTAAGCTTCCATTTACAAGATAGGTTGTATTCCCATAACTCTGACTTGAAACAGCATCTGCAATTAATGGGAAAATAATCTCTTTTGAAGTATTGTTATCTGCAGAGAAATTCTTTCTGTAGTTAGATTCTAACTGATATCCTCCTTCGTTAATTACTTTGCTTACATAAATAGCTGCATCATTATATCTTGCTGTCCCTGTATAGACTTCAGCATTTAAATATAATTTTGCTAGTAACATTCTTACGACAGATTTGTTAGCTCTACCATAAGAATTTGTTTGAGGAAGCTGATTTTCAATTGCTAAAAGTTCACTTTCCACATAATTGAATAAATCCTTTCTTGAAGCCTCCGGTAAAGGAACACTAGAATTAAAATTATCATCATTTACCAAAGGACCTTTTCCAAACAAATCTACCAGATAATAATACGAAAGAGCTCTTAGAAACCTCAGTTCGTTAATAACCTGATCCTTATTAGCATAGTTTATATTACCATTTTTCATGATAAGAATAAGATTGGTAGCCTGAGGAACTGTATAATAAATTCTATCGTATACATATTTGAAAAACTTATTATTACTGGTCCAGTTTGTAGTGGTAGTTAACTGATCCAGTCCATTATCTCCCCATCTGTTTTTCATTCCGTCAGCAGTGAAATCATTCAGGTTTACAATTCCTCTGATAAAAGGAGATTCTCCTGCATTGGCTCCTTGTAAATCAGACTTATCCGGTCCTTCAACACTGGAAAGAGCAAAACTTGCATATAGTCTTGAAAGTAATCCTTCAACTGCTTTTGGATCTTGTTGCAATAAATTTTCAAGAGTCAAATCATATTTTGGCTCCGTATCCAAATCATTAAGGCAAGATGTCGTTGCAAAAATCATCATAGAGGCAATTGCAATGAACTTTATTTTAAATTTAATATTTTTCATTTTCTTCTAATTTTAAATTTTAGAAATTAAAATTGAAACCAACTGTGTAGATTCTTGGTCTTGGATAAAAATTATTATCAATGGCATTGAAGTTCTCAGGATCCTGTCCTTTATACTTGGTGATAACAAACGCATTGCTCACAGAACCATAGATTCTAACATTGGTACTGCCAAACATATTTTTAACAAGGTATCCAATTGTAGCATTGTCCAGTCTTAAGAAAGATGCATCTTCTAAAAAGAAATCAGAAAAATAGGTATTGTCTGTCAAATTTATAAAAGGTGACGTAGAAGCATAGTTCAGTACATTATTTAATCCAACGTCATTTTGCGGAACGGCATATTGTTTAAAACCTTGAGCCAATTTTCTGGAATTAAACACCTTCCCTCCAATCTGTCCTCTGAAGTTAGCACTAAAATCCCAGTTTTTATAATTTAATGAAGTACTGAAACCATAGGTCCAGTTAGGTCTTAAAGATGTATAATATCTATCATCATTGTTAATTTTCCCATCTCCATTTCTATCAACATACACATCAGGCAAAGGATTTCCATTACTATCATATACTTGTTGGAATACCCATGCAGAATAAGGCTGATAGCCCTGTACATGATAAGCTAACTGAGTTCCCGTTCCTACCGGAAGTCCTCCGTCTTGGGCTGAGATTACAGATTCCAGTTTAGTTACTTTTCCTTTATTATACCCCATATTCCCTGAAATACTCCAAGTAAAATTTTCTTGTTTTATTGGAGTTAGAGTTAAGTTTAATTCAACCCCTCTATTATTCATTTCTCCAACATTATCAATAAAATCATTAGTCAGACCCTGACCAGGTGGAATCGTTCTTTGTGCTAGCAGATTTGTCGTTTTTCTATCATAAATATCAAAACTACCTGTTAACAAGTTATTTCTAAATAATGTAAAATCTAATCCTCCATTAACAGTAGTAGTCGTTTCCCAGGTTAAACCATCATTAAAAGGACGGGCACTATAGGTACCAATTGCCGGAAAATATTGAGAGTTAGCACTTCCTATTTGGAAAAGAGGTCTCGAAGGATAAAATCCTGCAATTCCTGTTATATCTTGCTGCCCAGTTTTACCCCAGCCAAGTCTAAGCTTAAGTTCTTTTACCTGAGAAACATCTTTTAGAAAATTCTCTTCACTCATTTTCCATGCAAATCCTACTGCAGGAAAATACCCCCATCTATTCTCTTTTTTGAATAATGATGATGCATCTGCTCTGAATGTAACTGTAAACAAATATTTATTTAAAATATCTACATTCGAACGGGCTATAAATGATTGTAAATTTAAACTGTTGAAATACTTTTCTTCAGGGTTCAACGGAGATTTAAGAGTAGGGACTCTTAATCCGGAAGCATCATCATATCTATAGGTATCTTTATCCCCTTCGTTTCTGAAGTTCTGATAAGAATATCCTCCTTGAATCAGGAAATTAGAAATAAAACCTGAAAGCTTTTTATTATAGACCAAATAAGCATCCATCGTTTTATTCAAAATATTCTGCTTTTCACGATAATCAATACCAGGATTGAAAACATAGTGCGCAGAACCATCTGTAGGAAGTTTGTAAGTCTGTATTGCATTATTACCAAAAACGGTCTTAAGATCTGATTCTGATGACTCAAGTCCTAAATTTAAAACAGCTCTAAGATCCGGTAAAAAATGCATTTTATAATCGAACTCTACATTCCCCAAAAACTTTTTTACTTTTTGAGGCGAAGTACGCTGCATCAAAGCTGCCATAGGATTGTCCTGTCCAATCTTTTTATATGGGTTTTTGTTGGTGTCAATATTTTGATAATACCCTCCAAAATCAACACCATAAGGAATGTTATTTGAATAAATTGGTAAGGTAGGATTAATATTGACAGCTCCTCCAATTGCAGCTCCTGCATCAATAGCATTTAGATCCGAGATAATACCTTTGGCATTAATATCCACTTTTAAATGGTTATCGAAGAAAGTAGGAGTTAATTTTAACGATCCGGAAAATCTTTCATAATCACTGGTTCTTACAACACCTTCTGTTCTGTTATATCCTAATGATAACCTGATAGGAAGCTTTTTAAATAAGTTTCCGGAGATACTTAAATTATTATCACTGGAAACCGATGTTCTATAGATCGCTTTTTGCCAATCCGTATCATAAATCTGACCAGGAATTGTAGGATTGTTTACATCTCCACCAACTCCCAATCTGTAATTATATTGAGGATAAAAAGTATTAATATAGTTTACAAAGTCTGAAGACTTCATCACATCCATATATTTAGTCACTTCTCCTACGGAAACATTGGTACTTAAATTGATCTTCAATTTACCACCTCCTTTTTTGGTAGTAATAATGATAACCCCATTTGAAGCTCTGGAACCATAGATAGCAGTAGCAGATGCGTCCTTCAATATTGCAAATGATTCAATATCGTTCGGGTTGACAAGGTTAAGTGGGTTACCAACTCCAGCAGGATTACTTGAGTCCAAAGGAACACCATCAATTACAATTAATGGGTTGTTTTGCGCATTCAGGGATGCACCACCTCTGATCCTGATATTGGGTTTCGAGTCAGGAGATCCTCCGTCATTGGTAATCCTCACACCCGGAGCTTTACCATTGATCAGCTGGTCTGCCGAGACAATAGCACCTTTGTTAAAGTCCTTTTCAGAAACCGCAGTGATAGATCCTGTAAGGTCAGACTTCTTTTTAGCACCATACCCTATCAGTACCACCTCCTCAATCTTCTTCTCCTTGGTGACAGAGTCTTTAGTCTGCGCATGCATTACTGTACTGGCCAGTAAAAAAGCGGGCGCAATTTTTAATACTGTTGTAAAATTCTTCACAATCTTATTTTTATAGTTTCGTTTCAGTCATATTCTGGCGTGAAGCCAGTTTTGCAATTTAAAAAAAAAATAGATTTATTATAAATTTAATATAATTTATGATAAAATTATGTATATTACGAAACCAATTTTAGTTAGTTATTTACCCATCAATAACTTACACGAAGCTATGTAATACATACTATTTACTTTACATTAACAAAAAGTTAAACGATTGTTTAACTTAATTTCATATTCAGCTCCTAAAAAAGTGCTAAAACGTTTAAGAATTCCTCTAATAGTGGAATTCGGCAGATAATCCTTATCTTTGCAGTTAAAACTTTACTATAAATGTCAAACAGAAAGATGATTACGGCAGCTTTGCCTTATGCAAACGGGCCTGTTCATATAGGACATTTGGCAGGTGTTTATATTCCTGCGGATGTTTACGCAAGATTTCAGAGAAGATTAGGAAAAGATGTAGCGTTTATCTGTGGTTCAGATGAGCACGGGATTCCTATTACCATAAGAGCAAAAAAAGAAGGAGTTACCCCTCAGGACATCGTTGATAAGTATCACGGAATCATCAAAAAATCTTTTTCTGATCTGGGAATTTCATTCGATGAATATTCGAGAACTACTTCCAAGAACCATTATGAAACCAGCCAGGACTTCTTCAAGGTTTTATATGAAAAAGGAAAATTCACAGAAGAAGTTTCCGAACAGTATTTTGATGAGCAGGCAGGAGAATTCCTTGCGGACCGTTATATTGTAGGAACCTGTCCGAACTGTGGTAACGAAAATGCTTATGGTGACCAGTGTGAGAAGTGCGGTTCTACCCTTTCTCCATCTGAACTGATCAATCCAAAGTCAATGCTAAGCGGAAATGTTCCTATCCTTAAAGATACCAAGAACTGGTATCTGCCTTTAAATGAATATGAAGACTTCTTAAATGAGTGGATCATTGAAGGTCATAAAGACGATTGGAAACCGAATGTTTACGGCCAGGTAAAATCATGGTTAAACGATGGTCTGAAGCCACGTGCGATGACCAGAGACCTGAACTGGGGTGTTCCTGTTCCTCTGCCTAATGCAGAAGGAAAAGTACTTTACGTATGGTTTGATGCACCAATCGGGTATATTTCATTCACCAAAGAATGGGCTGAGAAAAACGGAAAAGACTGGAAAGAGTACTGGCAAAGCGAAAACAGTGACCTGGTACACTTTATCGGAAAAGATAATATTGTATTCCACTGTATTATCTTCCCGGCGATGATGAAAGCTCACGGAGATTACATCATGCCTAAAAATGTTCCTGCTTTTGAATTCCTGAACCTAGAGAATGATAAAATCTCAACATCAAGAAACTGGGCAGTATGGGCGCATGAATATGTGGAAGACTTCCCTGGACAGCAGGATGTTTTAAGATATGCTTTGCTTTCGTCAGCTCCTGAAACTAAGGACAATAACTTTACATGGAAGGATTTCCAGACAAAAAATAATTCTGAGTTGGTTAATAAATTTGGAAACTTCATTAATAGAGTTATTTCTTTCACTAACAAAAACTTTGAAGGAAAAGTTCCAAATGGTATTTTAGATGATACAAGTAAAGCTGCAATGAAGACAGCAATTGAAGACGTTAACAATTATCTGGAAAAATATGAATTTAGAAATGCATTAAATGCATTTATGCTTTTAGTAGATTATGGTAATCAATATCTTCAAAATGCAGAACCTTGGAAGACAATAAAGAATGATACAAATGAGGCTGGGCAAGCAATGTTTGTCGGAGCCCAAATTTCTGCCGTTGTTGCTCAATTATGTGAACCATTCATGCCATTCTCAGCTGAAAAGTTATTTGGATACTTCAATATTGAGAAAAAGAATTGGAATGATTTACAAAATACTGAAATCCATATTGAAGTCGGACATAAAATTGAAGAAGCTCCTTTATTATTTACTAAAATAGAAGACAACGTAATCGAAGCTCAGATCCAAAAGCTGGAAGACACCAAACAAAACAATAAAAAAACAAACCCTAACGCCAAACCTATGAAAGAAGAGATCACATTTGATGATTTTACTAAAATAGACCTTAGAACTGCAACCATTTTAGAAGCTGAAAAAGTAGAAAAAGCAGATAAATTACTGAAACTTACTGTAGATACAGGAGTAGATGTAAGAACGGTTGTTTCAGGAATTGCAGAAAGCTTTACTCCTGAAGAGGTAATCGGTAAGCAGGTAATGATCCTGTTAAACCTTGCACCAAGAAAGATCAGAGGAATTGAGTCTCAGGGAATGTTATTATTGACGACTAAACCTGACGGAAAATTATCTTTCGTTACTCCAGACGACAGCAATGTTGAAAACGGTATTGAGATCGGATAATCATTTATCAATCATATATAAGAAGACTGCCTCTGGAAGGCAGTCTTTTTTTTATAAAATTGTCGGATCATACAAAGACACCAGGTTAAAAAAAATTGAAGAGTAACATAAAGCTTTGTTCAATGAAACAGACTCTTTTTTTAAACGCAAAGAAAAATAATCTGAATGCTTTACATTAGGAAGCAAAGAACTGCGACTTTGTCGCTGAAGAAGCCTAATGGCTATGCATCCGCTTAGAAAGAATCAATTCCATTGATTCCAATCTTTGCTCCCTTAAGAATATGAGATAAGGTGCTAAAAACTTTGCGTTAAATTAAATTTCCATTGTAAAAGACACAACGATTCTAGCCTCCTGTCAGAATACTATTTCAAATTGACCTTTATCCTGTTATTTATTTTATATTTGCCATCAGAATTATGGTTAATAGAAGCGTTTTAAGAAAACTCTCCGACCTGGAACTGGAAAAATATTTACAAGAAGGTAACCGCTTTGTTCCTGAAGCTGTTCAGATCGCATTTGAGATTTTAGAAGAAAGAGGGCGTGTTTTCACTGAACAGGAAAAAATAGCGGTCCAACAATTAATTCAACAGAAAAAAGAGGCTGAAGAGGCACAGCAGGCAGAAGAACGGGAAACCTGGAAAGATCATATTACGGATGATCCTGATGCTGTAAAACTGTATTCAAGGATCACTATTCTCGTAAGCACCGTGTTTTTCAGCCCTATTCCCGGGGCTATTTTGGTGTTCCTGAATTTAATAAAACTAAAAAAGTATCTCGCAGCCTTCTCTGCCCTGGCATTTGGTTTTGTTTTTTTTATCCTTCAGAAATATGTTCTCCTCGCTCATTTCGATCCTGACACTCCTTCCCGGTACAGTCCAGAAATGGGGGTCATTGCTCTTGGAGCTCTGGGTCTTATTCTCATCAGTGTTTTGGCAACTCCCAAAAAGCTTCCTTACCGTGCAGAATCCTATGTTCTTCCGGTAATCTTATGTACAGCAACTGGTATTCTTATGTTTTTTTATTACCAGGAATGGTTTTCATATTACCCGTTTGCAAGAATTATGCATATGTTTATCAATTAGGAGCTTATTCCCGCTATCCACTCATACTCCTCACGCCTCCCCCTAAGCGTAGCCGAAGGGGCCAACTCTTGTTGCGGGGTAACCGTTTCTATCGGGGCTAGGAAGAAGTACAAAATAAAAATTGTCACCCCGATTTACAGAATGACAATATATATATGACTTGTTGAGCTTGCTTCTCCTTCGGTCAGCAATACTTCTAAGATTTATTTTTTGATCAGCTTTGCCAGATAAGAATCCTCATCCTTCATCACTTTCTCTATTTTGAACCCATTATTTTCAGCGGCATTTTTTAGTGTATTGAAATCGAGATACAGCCATGTGATCGGTTCCTCAGATTCTCCTTTATAATGAACTACATAATCCAACTCACCATAATATCCGCCAGCCGGAATATACACCCCGCCATCCTTATCACGGTCAAACATATAAAGAATATCAGTACTGTCGATCAGGATCTGCCCGCCTTCATTCAGAAGTGTTGCCAGTTTTTGAAGATAAGTATCAATTTTACCGAGACTTTCAAAAACTCCGGTCCCATTCATCAATAATAAAATGGTATCAAAACTTTCTCCTGAGAAATCAAGCATATTTTCACAAACCGCTTTTTTGATTCCTCTTAGCTTGCAAACCTCAATAGATTTCGGAGAAATATCTAATGCTAAAACATCCAGACCTCTTTCATTCTGAAGATATAAAGCATGAGAGCCTGCTCCGGCACCAATATCCAGAACTTTTCCTTTGGATAATTCCAGTGCTTTTTGCTCAATATCGTTCATTTCATCAAAATCTCTGAATAAATAATCTACCGGAAGTTCATCCAGCTCAGAAATTGACGTTTCAGTCTGCAGATCCTCAGGATTTTCATTGTGATAATAATCCCAGATCGCTCTGCCCATTAAATCTTTCATAGTGGCAAAGATACGGCTTCGGGATTCAATGTTCAAAGTTTTCGGTTTTAGAGTTGATGTTTTTTTGGTTGCTGGTTGCTTGTTTTCTTGTTGCTGGGAAATGCGTGACAATCTTAATCCTACCGCTAATCCAAACAACCAGCAACCAGCAACTAGCAACCAGCAACAAACAACTACTAACCACTACTCCATCGAATCCTTCTCCGCATGCCTGTCTGCCTGTGACTCATTTTCGGCTTTACCTGCTTTCCAGTAAGAATAAGCATATAATTCCTGCGAGGTCCAGTTTTTCTCTTTTCGGAGGTAAGTACGGATTTCTTTCACACTAGAAAATTCACAAGCCACGTACCCAAATTTTGTACCTTCCGGGATCTCTACAGTTTTTACTACATTGGCTATATCACTGCTGATTTGCGGTTCAGCATTAAAAATCCATTTAAATTCAATATCAGCCTTCGTTTCAAGCTTCTGTACATCTTCCTTTCCGTGAACCTCAATGATACAGACTCCTTTGGCGGTAGCCGGAAGGGTTTCCAGAATAGCACTCAAAACCGGAATTGCCGTAGCATCCCCTACCAACAGATACCAATCTGCTGCAGGATAAAGCTCTTTCCCATCCAGGCGCATCATGACTCCCAATTTTGAACCAACTTTGGCATTCCTCACCCATTGAGAAGCGGGGCCACCGTCTCCATGGTCTACAAAATCTATCATCAGTTCACTTTTCTCAAGATCAATTCCTCTGTGAGTATAGGTCCTGATGGCGGGAGCCACTTCTTTTGGAGGATACACCCATTCGTGATTTTCATCCAGTGTCGGAAAATGAACTTCATTCAGATCTGCAGGCGGAACTGCAATTTTATTATTGTCCCCCACAGTTGTATTGCTGAACTGCTGTACTTCAGGAGAATAAAGATAAACCCTGATAAAATGATCAGTGATGTATTCTTTTCTGGTCACTTCGGCAACAATCTGCCCTGTTCGAATTTTAGCCATAACTGAAATGTATTTTAAAATTAAAATCCGGTTTCCGATCAACATCAGAAACCGGATCTGTAGAAAGTATTGATTGCAGATTAAGACATTGATTTCAATATCCTAATCCTGTTTTTAAAATTCAAATGTATAAGACATATTAAAGGTTCTACCCCGTCCTTTATAATTAAAAAGTTCCGGAAGTCCATACGTAGAATACAGAACCTGAGAACGTTTACTCCATATCGTCTGATAATCTGTATTAAACAAATTCTGAATTCCTAAGTTGAATTTCCCCCAGCTTAAGCGATAGCCAATCATCAAATCCGAAGTATTGTAGCCTTCAATCACATTATTAAGCTCGTCCTTCTGTTTGAAATTCTGCAAAGACTGGAATCTGAACGACCAATTCTGCACATGATAGCCGATATAGGTGACCAGCTTTGAAGGAGAAGCATTTGAAATATCCTGTTTCTTCCATTCTTCTTTATTATCTACTTCAGACTTGATCAGCAGTCCGCTTGCTCCGAAATACACTCCATTGTTTAAAGAGTAGGAAACTTCAGCTTCGATTCCCATATTTCTTAATTTCAAATCATTAACCAAAATCTGGAATGTTTTCCTGTCAACGGTAACCGTTTTATCTGAAGTACTTAAAAATCCGGCAATCTGAGCTCTCAATCCGCCTCTGTTGACACGGTATCCCACTTCAAACTGATTGGTTTTGATGGCCTGTAAAGGCTGGTCTTTTACATTGATGCTTGAAACGACATCCCAATTGGTACCAATTAATTTGTAAGTACCAATTCCGTAGTATTTGGCAGGATCTGCAAGACTTACCCCCTGAGAGAATGTTCCCCAGGCCTGGTGCTGCTCATTAAACTTATATAATAATCCTGCATTGGCTAACGTAACATTATAAGAGCTTTCACCTCCCGGAATGGCAGAAGCGGACTGTCCATATCCCATTGCGATCTGCGTTTGTTGTTCTGACCCTACAAAATCATCTACTTTTACTTTAATATTCTGATAACGAATTCCTCCGTTGATCTGTAACTTGGGAAGAATATTGTATTTTGCCTGAACATATCCCGCATAACTTTGTGAATGATTGACAGGGTATCTTCCTAAACGGTATTTTGTTTCATTGGTCAATCCTCCGCTTGACATCGTTTTGGAAATATCATAAACAGACTGATTTCCTTCAAATTTTTCAAGGTCTACATCTACTCCGTAGGTTACATTCAAACCTCTCCATGATTTTGATAATAAAGCCTTAAGCCCTGAATAATAGGTATCCTGCTGTGAAGAAGACATGTAAGCAATACTACTTTTTTCCAACTTTACATTTCCGGGAAAAGGATAGAATCCAAGCTTCTCACCACGGGTAGCCAACTGTACATACAGATCCTGGCCTCCAAGAATATCATTTCCTGTATAAGTCACTGTTCCCATATAACGTTCTGTCCCGATATTTTTATCCGAAGAGAATCCGTCTCTCATTTCCAGAAGCCCTCCGTTTTTGGTAGTGAAAGCACTTAAATTTTCGCCCAGAAATAAGCTTCTGTCCCCATTGAACTTAGAATTGTAATATTGTAATGAAGCTGTTATTTTATGTTTATTGTTGAATTGATACCCTCCTGTAGCCAAAACGTCTATCGACTGGTTATATTGAAGGTCGGTTTGTGTAATGTCTGTAAAAAGCTGCTTCTGGTCCGCTCCATAAACCCCACCATTCTGCTGATAGGCAACTCCCAATCTTCCGAAGAATTTCTCTCCTTTTCCGGCAATGGATTGTGCAGCACGGAAATCATGGTCATCTTTTCCCATAAATCCTGTACGTACCCCTAATTCGGTTTCACCACTGATTCCTTTTTTGGAAGGTGTTTTAGTGATAATATTGATGATCCCGCCGGTAGCATTACCGCCATAGATTGAGCTCGCTCCGGAAAGTACTTCAATTCTTTCAATATTGAAAGCATCGATTGCATCCAGCTGACGGCTGATCGCACGGATACTGTTCAGAGAAACTCCATCGATCATTACTAAAGCTGAACGCCCTCTCATATTCTGTCCGTAGTTGGTTCTTCCTTGCGGGCCAATATCCATACTCGGAATCAAAATTGAAAGCATTTCTTTAATAGGTACCCCGTTTTTGGCTTGTTCCTGAATTTTTTCTTTCTGTACTACCCACACTGTACCTGGAATTTCAGAGATCTTGGTAGGTTTTCGGGAAGCTACGATCACCACATCTTCAATACCTTTAGCGACTACAGAGTCTTTGGCAGTCTGGGAAAACAGTACTCCCGATGTCATGAGACCTATGAATGCATATTGCTTTTTCATTCTATCTAATCAAAGTTTTTATAATCCTGCAAAAGTAATTTTTATTTAGAAATAATAAAAATAAGAAAAGATGAAATTTTTCACTTTTATAAAAAAACTGGAAAAAGAAGAACATCGTTGAAATAATACAAACGCAAAGAGGGATAATCTGAATGTTTTACTTTAGGGAGCAAAGAAGTGCGACTTTGCCGCTGAAGAAGCTTCATGGATATGCGTCCGCTTAGAAAGAATCAATACAATTGATTCCGACCTTTGCTCCTTTAAGAATATGAGATAATAACCTGAAAACTTTGCGTTTAAAAAAATCTGCTGCATTCAACACAGAAAAATGCTTGTACCTATCCTGATTAACAATAATCTATCATCACTTCCTTCTTTGAATCCTTTCTTTCATAAAAAACGTAAGATCCCAATCCTACAAAGGACCAGGATCTCACTGTGAAAAACAAGGTATCTTTAGATCGCAGGCCCGGCTGCGTCTTTTATTTCTTCTAATAATTTTTTTCGTTCGCGTAGTCTTCTTCTGGCAATAACGGATTTACCTCCGAGAACTCTTACAAATCTGAAATACTGGAATCGTTTTGCTCCGAAATGATGAGTCAACACATACAATAAGACTCCGAACCCAACCAAAATAATATACCCGAATATCTTTTTGGTCGCTATAATGATTGCATTAAGCTGAATAGCTTTCATATTGGCGGCAACATTCTGCGGGCTCACCGTCATTCCATCCATATAAACTGCAAGATCTCCTATCGCAGTAACCTGAAAACGATACTGAAACCATGCATACAGGGTTGAAAAGATCCCAACCGCAAGGAAAGTTCTCCAAACCAACACAAGTCCGATGGCAGCAAGCATTTCATCCATTTCAAGCTTATCCAGGGTATAAAACCACACAGAAATGAAAAGAGAACACATTCCGTAGCCTTTTAAAAACATAGGAAGATACCAGTTGTCATAGCTGAATTCCAATACCATAGAAAAATACATGATGATTGCATATCCCAACATTCCAGCGAATCCTGAGAAAATATACATTTTCAACGGTTTTTCCTTTTTGAACCAGAATATGGCGATCACACCGGCTACAATAATTCCCGGAATCATCAGTACGCTAAGTCTGGCATTCGTCACCTGATCATATCCCAACACCCCTACCGAAAAGGTATTCTGAATAGAAGCTGTTCCTAAAAACATTCCCAGCCAGAACAACATAAACAAACCATGCTGCACATTGTTCTTGGTAAAGATCTTGAATGAAAGATAAGGTCTCTTTAAAGTCAGCTGGCGGATACTGAGTAATGCAAAACTTACAAAAGCCGCTATACTGGCATTAATGATATTCTGTGAATTCCACCAATCCTGCTGTCTTCCGAATGAATATACATACGCTGAAAACATAAAGGTAGATATGAAAAGCAGGATACTCAGCCAATCGATATAATGCAACGGAACTTTCAGAGCAAAATACTTACTATGCATAAAAATCCAATGGATCAATGCCAGGATAAAACACAGCACTGAAGTAAATAGGTAATATTGCTGCCAGTTGTAAAGCAATGAAAACTCAGCGGAATAGTACACCGTCACCTGATTCATCACCAGAACAAATGTATAGAACGCTCCATAGAATATTCCCCGATTCCCGATCATTACCATCAACGGGAGAAACAGTTCTATGGTGATCATCATTTTCATAAATCCGATCAGCAAAGAGGTAAATACGAAGATCATAGGCTGCAAAGTCGTGGCATTGATATACCCCATCAAGCCCAACAGTACTAATAAAAGCACCATCTTATCTCTTACTTTGAATCTCATTTTGATTCTGAGAACAACAGGCATACAAGCCCCCATCCCTATTGTGGTCGCATAATTGGCCCACATAAAATATTCTGTCAACGCTCCGGTACCACTTACCAAATGGCTTATATTTCCCGTATACACTCCACCGAGAGGCATTACTACGGCAAGCAGCAATACGATCAGCAGCAGCTGTACAGGTTTGGGTACCCAGTCGCTATACAATCCTTTATTGTACATGATTTTTCAGATAATAGACTTTAGATAATAGATTTCAGATACCAGATGCAGACCTTCAACATTCGAGCTTAGCTTTCTTCGGCATAATGTCCGGTATCTGATACCTTCCATTTTTTTAGTCTTTATTAATGTTCACATTCATGTTCATCCCTGCACTTAGCTTATCCAAATTTTCTTTTTTGTTGGAAGTGGTAAATTCTATTCTTACCGGGATTCTTTGTTGTACTTTGATGAAGTTTCCGGTAGAGTTATCTGTTGGTACACTTGAATATCTTGATCCTGTAGCAGCAGAAACGGCAGTTACTACTCCTTCAAATTTTTGTCCGCCTAAAGCATCGGCTGTCATCGTTATTTTCTCACCAACTTTAATATTCGGCATCTGGCTTTCCAGGAAATTGGCCGTTACCCATTTCTGACCATTCAGAACGATGGTTGCCACCTGTTGCCCCGGTTGAATCAGCTGTCCTTCAGAAATCGTTCTTCTTCCCATCACTCCGTCATAAGGAGCTGTAATTACAGTATAAGAAAGGTTGATTCTTGCCATGTCAAGAGCTGATTTTGTTCTTTTGATTTCGGCATCATTGATTCCTAATCTGCTTTTCACTTCGGTAGTTGAAAGATTAGCAGACTGCTTTTGATTCACCAGAGTTTCATACGCTGCCTTTTGAGCATCATATTCGGTTTTTACTTGGTCATACTGCTGTCTTGTCACTGCTTCTGCAGCCAAAAGATTTTTATATCGGTTCAGATTCTGTTCTGCATTCCAAAGTCTTGCTTTAGCTCCAGCAATATTCGACTGCATTACGTTGATATTGTTTGAAACGGTATTTACTGAAGAACTGGTTGCTGTTTTCTGAGCCATTGCATTTTGATAAGCGGCTTCAGCCTGTCCCAATTGAGTCAGAATCTCACGTTCGTCCAGAATGACCAAGGTGTCTCCTTTTTTCACTCTCTGGTGCTCGATAAATTTAATTTCTTTAATATACGCTGAAACCCTTGTATTGATAGGGTTGATAAATTCTTCTACCTGCGCTGCCTCCGTATACGTCTTATTTCCGATGTGAAAATATTCACGGATCAGCCAGAATAATCCGAATCCGATCACCAGAAAAACGACGATATTGGAAATGATCGCTCTGACTTTATTCGTTTTATTTTTCTTTTTGTTCCCGTCTCCGCCTGGTCTTGCCTGAGTAGGTGCTGTATTTTGAGTGGTTTGTTCCTTGTTTTCCATTGTGTTGATTTTCAGTTTAAAAAATTAAAGGGTTCCTGTAGATTTCAAAAGGTTATAGTATTGATACAAAACGTTGATCTCAGCGTTGGCGTAATCAAGCTCTGACTGCAGTTTCTGGTTTTGTGCGTCGATCATCTCTGCCTGCACTGCCAGTTGATTCAGATACTTGGCTTCAGTGATTTTGTAGTTTTCTTCAGCCAGTCTTTTGGAATCATTCAGAATATCTGCCTGCTGAATCGCTTCCTGATACTTTGTATACGCTGCATTCACTCCCATATCTACATTCTGACGGACTAACGTCATGGCATCATTGGCCTGTGTCTTCTGCAGTTCACCTACTTTTACTTTTTCCTTTGTTCTGTACAGATTATCTATATTATAACTAAGAGAAACACCTGTCTGCCAACCTCCTGAATACATATCTAATACAGGGTTTCTCGTAGTAATAGGTCTTTGTAAGGTATATCCACCAAATCCTGCCACTGTGGGCATATTATCTGTCTTGATGATTTCGATATTTTTATCCGCTACATCAATGTTCTTTTTAGCAGATTTCAGCAAAGGATTGCTTTCATGGGCAAGATCTGTGTAATACTCCATCCCTATTCCAGCTTCTTTGTTCTGAAGACTTTCAGTTGGGACGATCTCTGTATCAGCAGATAAGCCTAAAGCAATATTTAAATTATAATTAAGAATCTTTTTGTTGTTGGAAAGGGTAAGAATTCCCTGATCCAGGTTTTTGATGGCCAGTTCACCACGAATCACTTCATTTCTGGTCACCATCCCCTGCTGATAGAATTTCTGTATATTTTTAAGACGTTCCTGAGCCAACTTTCTGTTGTTCTGAAATACTTCTTCCTGGTTCATGATTTTATACACGTCCAAGTAGTTTGAAATCACTAGAAATTTCACATCCTGTTTATTTTTCTCAAGATCGAGTTCAGACAATTGCTCACGAAGCCCTGCCATTTCTATAGACTTACTTACCAATCCTCCCTTAAAGATCAGCTGGGTAGCCTGTACAGCATAAGAACTTCCGTAATGTGGCATCGGAACCTTAGTGGAATTTGAAAAATCTTTATCAATTGCTACTGCATCCCCCAAATAGAACTGGCTTGTAGAAGCCGTAATGGTAGGTAGTTTCTGAAGCTTGGCAACATTGATATTCTGTTTGGCAATATCAATATTCTGGGCAGAAACCTTCAGCTGCTGGTGATTCTGAACGGCCAGTTCGGCCACTTCACCTGCAGTCATCTGTTTGATCTGTTGGGAAAAAAACAGCGCAGGAAAAGCTGCTATCAAAACTGATAGTGCTGTTTTTATTTTCTTTGTCATTTTACCTTGTTTTACAGAGGCAAAGTTAGGAGAACAACAAAATCAATCAAATGTTTGATTTTTGGAAAAAGATGCTCAAATGTAGGATTTTAGTTTTCAAACTGATGTCTGTATTGTCTGGGACTTACTCCCATATGTTTTTTAAAAAAATGAGAAAACGAATATTGATCACTAAAACCAAGGATTGAAGAAATCTCAGAAACCGGTTTATTAGAGGAGTTTAAAAGTACTTTAGCTTCATTGATGACAATTAATGCAATGATATGACTTGCCGTTTTTCCCGTTACTTCCTTCACCACTGACGAAAGATGTCTGGTTGTAATCGACTGCCGTTCGGCATAATACTCTACTGTCCTTTCTGTAAGATGGTATTCTGAAAGATCCGTAAGAAAAACAAATACAATTTCTTCCTGTCTGGACATCTGGTTCATAGAATTGTTGTCTTCTTTGGAGATGATCCCGGCCATCTGATAACAGAAAACGGAGAAAAGATGTTCTACCATTTCTTTTTTATACAGCATTTCGGTTTCGGAATCCAGAATATATTTAAGAAAATTGACACTTTTCCATACCACCTCCATTTCATTTTCAGGAAAAGGAACTCCTCTATTCATCTGCTGCCTGAAATAACGATATGTAATCAGCCTATTGAATTTCAAGGACAATGCGGAAATAAATTCTCTTTTATAGGAAACCATTCTAGACTGAAAATCATCAGTTACTGATATTACTTCATAAATGGTCTGCGGATCGGTGACCATAAACATATTGGCAGAAACCTCCAGATCACTGAAATGCTGACGAAGTTTTATGGTTCCTGATTTAATGAATATAAAAGCGGGATTATCGGGACGAAAAGGCTTGTCCACGGCAATTCTTTCGAAAATATTGCGTTCCGTAAAAATATCGACTCCAAATTTTTCCAGGGCAGACATAGCACAAATGTAAGCAATCTTATCACTGATTACAAAATTTTATTATTTTAGCGTTTATCAAATTCATGCTCCTATGAGAAAGGTTGATTTATTATTTGCAGAATATAGCAAAAGCCATAGAAACGCAACCAACAAATTGATTCACTGGATCTGTGTTCCGCTGATCTTCTGGACAATTCTCGGATTTGTTTCTCTTATTCCGTCTCCTCATCTATGCATCTCCTACTTCGGCTGTATCAGTATAGTAAGTGTCATAGCCATCTTTCTTATCACTTTTTTCTATTTAAGGCTATCATTACGCATCAGTGTTATTATGCTCATTCTCACATTAGCGGCAGAACATTTCATCTATCTTACCAATATTCATTTTGAAAAACAGTCCTGGATGGTTTATCTTTCAATTTTCATTATTACATGGATTCTGCAGTTTATTGGGCATAAAATCGAAGGGAAAAAGCCTACGTTTCTTAAAGATCTTCAGTTCTTACTGGTTGGCCCTATCTGGCTACTAGGTTTTATTCTGAAAAAGACTGGGATCAGGTATTAATGGTAAGAATATATTTTTATTCTATTGGGCATTTTATATAAGACATCTTTATAGGAGTTATCGGGTTAATATTCTTTAACTTAATCGTTTTACCAGCTTTAGATATTTGAACTTTTGGAAAAGCATTTTTAAATATTTTGAAAGTTATGACTGCAGGTTCATTGCTCTTTATCTTATCAAGATCTTTAAAAGCATCCAAGATTTCCTGACCATCAAAAGTACAAAAGCTGTGATAATGTTGTTCATTTCCCCATTCAACCGCAGCACTTTCCGGAATATTTCTTAAGAGAGCATTTTCAAGGGACGCATTTTCCGGTCCGATTGATTCTCTTTCAAAAGTATAAGCTAAACTCTCTAAAATTTTCTCAGAGCCTTCAATTTCAATTTTTATTTTCCATACATATTTTTGAGTAACAATATCTGAATAATCAGACACCCTCCTCAGCAAAGAAAGGTCATAATCTTCCTCATTTAAACGTCCTCCATCGACCAGCATTTTTAATGTTCCCGTAATTTCTTTTGCCTGAAAACTCAGTATTAATTTTGATCCAATTTTTTCAGATTCCGGTTGTTCAATCTTCAAAGAGATCTTTCCGCCCGATTGAATCTCAATCTTCAAATCTGTTTCGAACTCCTTATTTTCTAAAGAATTATGTATTTTTTCCAAAGGAAGCTTTGCATTTAATTGATAAAACTTATTTTCTTCAACAGAAAAATATTTAATCGTTAAAGAATCTGGTAAGAGTTCATTTTGTGTCCCAAAAAAAGCAGACTCCGATCCCTCTTTGGAAAAAATGGATTTAGGAGAATAATGGTCTAATCTGGTTACAGTCTGATTAAAGCTATTGATTAAACCAGCATCAAGAATTTTCAGCATTCCGGATTGTTCATCTACCGAATTAGGCTTCACACTGATGATTTTTGCCGACCAGTAGAATTTATCTAATTTCTTTTTTTGAATTAAGGTACCTCCATAGAAAATAAGGCCTACTATAAAAATACCTGCCAAACAAAAATTAAGATAATCTATGACCTTTTTTTTCATCCTTTAATGTTGATAAGCCCTTCCTAAATCTCCTAAATAAGACAATGTTACAAACGCCAGAAGGGAAGCTATTACCCAAAAAAAATAAAATATCTGAATGATTTTTTATACATGAGATTCTCCGATAAACCTATTAAGAATGACAGAGATGGCTGGAATAAAAAAGCAAACAAAAGCAAGATATAAACCTCGTCCCATCTCAAAGTCCAGATAATCCATATATTTCATAAGCAGCACCTGAATACAAAACAATAGAAAAACAGTAAGAAATGGGTTGTTCTTCATCATTATTTTTTATTTACCCAGTACAAATACAGCAGGTACTTTATGAAGTTCAGGCTTTTGTTTCTGCCAGTCCTTTATTGTTTTTGTTTTGATAAACTCATGTTCAGGATCATTAATATTGGCAGCAATACAAAGCTTGGTATTGGGTGATAAAAACTTGGTCAAATCTTCAATAAGCTGGTTATTTCTGTAAGGAGTTTCCATAAAGATCTGAGAATAGCCGGTTTTCTGCACCAGACTTTCCAACTGTTGAATCTGCTTCTTTTTCTCTCCTTTGTCAATAGGAAGGTAACCATTAAAAGTAAATTCCTGTCCATTGAATCCGCTGGAAATTAATGCCAGAATAATAGATGAAGGTCCTGAAATAGGGATTACCTGAATATTTTTCTCATGGCACCATTTTACCATCAGATTTCCCGGATCTGCAATACAAGGCAGCCCTGCTTCTGACAGCAATCCGAAATCCTGCCCTTTCAACATCAGCTGTTGCGCTTCTTTAATATCTGCGTTTTCGGTATACTTATCCAATAAAAAGAGTTTCAAATCGGCCTGTTTCTTTTCAGGAGCAAAGAATTTAACGACCTTTCTGGCTGTTTTTTCATTTTCCACAAAGAAGTAATCAGTTTGCATTATATATTCCTTAATAACAGGTGCAAAATGGGTGATAGAAGTATTTTCTGATAAGTAGGCAGGGAGTAAAAAAAGCATTGTTTTATTTTTTTGTTCTTTCGTTTAATGAAGGCTGTGGATAGTATTTTGTAAGATCCATGGAAAAGGTAACTGAAGTGATCTTCCAGGCCCCGTTGATCTTCATCAGTGTCCAGATTTCTTTTCCCCAGTTTTCCATTTTACCGTCATACCAAAAACTATAATCGAAATTGGCAGAAGCTATCCCTCCATCTTCAATGATTTTAATATTGTCAAATTTTTCTTCAGATTTATCATCTTTAAAACTTTTGATAAAAGCTTTATAGTCATCTGCAAAATATTGTTCCAATTTAGGATTTTTCTCAAGGCGTTTGGCCTGTGTTCTGTCTTTATAAATTCCGGTCCAGAGTACAGGTTCCTGAAATAAGGAGAGGAATTTTGCTTCATCTCTGGTTTTGATACATCCCATAAAGTCATCCATCACTTTACGGATCTCAGCTTCATCTTTGGTCTGGGCAAAAGAGAAATTAACGCTTAACAAAAGCAATAAAAAAAGCTTTTTCATAATGGTTATTTTTGTATTTGGTTTTTAATGGCATCACATCCTTTATCCAATAGCTGAAACACCTTTTCAAAATCACTCATATCCCCCCAATAAGGATCCGGCACTTCGGTATTCCCATGGTCTCCCGATGCTTCTAAGAATAAAGATACTTTTTGTCTTTCTTCCTCATTTTTAGCTTTAGAAACTACATCTGCAAGCACATCTACATCCATACAGTATATTTTATCAAAAATCTCAAAATCGGTTCTTGTGATCGGTCTTGATCTTTGTCTGGAAATGTCGATGTTATGATTGGCCGCAGTCTTAATCGCTCTTTTATCAGGATGCTCTCCTTCATGCATAGAGATGGTTCCTGCGGAATCTACCGTATAGCTTTCCGGTAATTTTGTTTTCATAATTCCTTCTGCTAAAGGGCTTCTGCATATATTCCCAAGACAGACCATCAGTATTTTCATTCTCTTTTATTTAACGATTGATAAGACCAAATTATAAAATTTCCTGTGCTTTATGTGACAAAACTAAATAAAAAATGAAGAATACAGTGATTCTTCATTTTAATTTTATTTCAGCTTAACAGTGATCTATTGTTTGATTCTCTCTGTAAGGTCTTTTACGTATTTTTTGATCTCTTTATCAATCTTGGATACATCCTTGATGGTATCGCAGGCATACATTACCGTTGAGTGATCTTTCCCGCCCATTTCTTCACCGATTTTCGTAAATGTAGAATTGGTGAATGCTTTGGAGAAATACATCGCAAGTTGTCTTGGTAGTGCAATCTCTCTTTTTCTGGTCTTGGATAACAACTGCTCTTTTTTGATCCCGAAATAATCACACACCACATCCTGAATATAAGGAATGTTGATTACTTTTTTCTGGTTGGCTGCAATTCTGTTGATCGTTTCTTTCAGCAATTCAAGGCTAAGATCTCTCTTATATACTGTAGAGTAAGCAATCACAGAGTTGATCACCCCGATCAGTTCTCTTACGTTGGTTTTCGCCTCAGCAGCAAGGAAGTCCAGCATATCATCAGGAAGGGCAATTCCGTCTCTGCTTAGTTTATCTTCAATAATTTGTCTTCTTGTAGACAGGTCCGGAGATTTGATCTCTGCAGAAAGTCCCCATTTGAAACGGGAAACAATCCTGTCCTGAATATCCATAATATCTGCCGGAGCTTTATCTGAAGTAAGGATGATCTGTTTTCCGTTTTGGTGAAGGTGATCGAAGATATGGAAGAAGCTGTCCTGTGTTGCAGATTTTCCAGAAAGGAACTGAATATCATCGATAATCAATACATCCACCATCTGGTAGAAGTTGGCAAATTCTGTCTGCTTGTGAGCCTTGGCAGCAGAAATAAACTGCTGGATAAACTTTTCTGAAGACAGATAAAGAACCACCTTATCCGGAAACTGATTTTTCACTTCAAGACCTACGGCCTGACCTAAGTGGGTTTTTCCAACTCCGTAACCTCCATATAAGAATAATGGGTTGAAAGCTGTTGCTCCCGGTCTCTTCGCTATGGATCTGGCTACAGTAGCTGCAAATTTATTACTTTCCCCTTCTACATAACTATCAAATGAATAGTCAGGCTTCAGGTTAGAATCTATGTTTACTTTTCTAATTCCAGGAACCACGAAAGGGTTTACAATATTAGCTGAGAATCCTTGTGGCATTGTTTCCTGTGTTTTAGGAGTAGGAACGCTTTGTCCCTTCATATTCATGGTAACCGGTTTTTCTTCACCTTTTGGTCTGTTTTCCATTACGGAATACCATAGTTTCACTCCTTTTCCAATATTTTTCTTCAGGGCAGCAGAAAGTAAGGACAAATAATTGTCCTCTATATATTCCTTGTAAAAATCGCTCGGTACGATAAGTGTAAGGTTATTAGCTACTAATGAAAGTGGCTGCACCTTATCAAATAACATATCGAAAGATTTTTCAAGTTTTTTCAGGTCAGAATTATCTTCAGCCGCGTTCAGATTATCGCGCATAAACTGAAGGCATTTCTGCCATATCATCATTAAATTGTCATCCATTATTATGCCCTGATTATTCTTTTGTTTGTACTGTTTTTAGAAGGGAGACAAAGGTCCAATTTTTTCTTTTTAAAAAAAAATATTGCAGCTATTGATTATTTAAAAATATATTTGTATGTATAATTTAGCACTTAGAATGATACATACAACACACTCAATACGAGTACGTTACGCAGAAACGGATCCTATGAAATATGTCTATTACGGCAACTATGCAACATACTTTGAAGTAGCCCGGGTTGAGCTCTTCAGAAGCATAGGAATTTCATACGATGAAATTGAAAACCAAGGAATTTGGCTACCGGTTTCCGACTACAAAATTAAGTATATCCGGCCAGCTTTATATGATCAGAAATTAGAAATTCACACTTATGTAAAAAAAATTCCGGGGGTGAGAATTGAGTTCGACTATGAAATTTACAATGAAGAGCATATTAAAATAACGGAAGCTTCCACTACCCTATTCTTTCTGGATGCAAAAACCAATAAGATTATCAAATGTCCGGATTTTCTGATGGAAATGATTGAAGCTAACTGGAAAGAATAAGTAATAGGTAACAGGTCGCAGATAACAGGGATTGGGAAAAACATTCTGTAGAATGGTAAAAAGAATCATTGACGTTGATTGAGGGATTTATTATCCAAAAGAACTATTTCCCGTAAAAACATAACTACCAACTATTAACTAGGAACTCTTTAAGTATTGAACCGCATTTGTGAATTAATTCGCACCTTTGTACTTTATTGATCATACCTTATATATACTATTATTTATGAAGATTGCTTTTTTGGGGCCTCATGCCAGCTTTACACAGCTTGCCGCTGCACAGCTTTTTCCGGATGATGAACTTATGCCACAGGCCAGTATCCTGGATTGTTTTAATGCAGTGGAAAGCGGAGAAGCGCTGAAGGCTGTTGTTCCTTTGGAAAATTCTATAGAAGGAACAGTCTCTATGACGTTGGACTATTTATATAAGACCCCGTCTATTAAAATTGAAGCAGAAGCTGTAATGCCTATCGCCCACCATCTGATGATTCATCCTGATAATTCTATAGAGGATATAGAAAGAATATACTCTCACCCTCAGGCCCTGGCGCAGAGTTTTCATTTTCTGGATACGCATTATAAGGAAATTCCTAAACAGGATTTTTCTTCTACTGCAGCAGCGGCCAAATATGTTTCGGAAAACAGGGAAACTAAAATAGCTGCTGTAGCCAATCAGTTTGCAGCCAATTTATATGGATTGAAGATCATCAACCGTAATATCCAGGATTTCGAACAAAACCACACCCGGTTTATCATTATCTCAAAGCAACAGAATAAGTATGACAACAGCCGACTTGAAACTTTAGGAGAAAAATCAGGAATGCTGATCACTCTTCCGGAAGACCATCCGGGTGGGCTGCATCAGGTATTGTCTGTCTTTGCATGGAGAAAGATGAACCTCAGCAAAATTGAATCCAGAACTTTAAAAACAGGATTGGGTAATTATTTCTTCTTTATAAATGTCGTGGGACCATGGGAAGAGATTCTGCATGGAAATGCTCTCAAAGAACTCGAATCGATCAATGCCGATGTTGATTTTCTCGGAAATTATAAAGAATTTCTTCTGGAAAGCTAAAAAAATCGAGAGTATTTTCACTCAAAAAAACAACACTGTCTCTATGGCAGTGTTTTTTTATGGAAAATTTCCTACAAAATCGCACTTATTTCACACCAATAAACACCTCGCTTACAATAGCTTATAATTCGTAAAAAATAACCCACACAAAAGGGAAAATTATTCCCCATAAACCCTTCTAATCCACAAGCTTACAAAGAAAACAATAATAATAACTCGTAAATTGATTATGTAAATATATCCACTAAAATATAAACATATGTTTAGAAATACCACATCATAATAACGTTAAAATTAAAGATTTCACAATGTAGAGTATAATTTTTATTGTATATTTGCTTAGCAACTAATTAAAAATCTTGATCATGAAAACTAAAATCTACAGCGTACTTTTAGCTTGTGCAGCTCTACCTCTGTTTTCACAAGTTGGTATTAATACCAACAACCCCACAGCAACCTTGGATGTAAACGGAACATTAAAAGTCCGCGACACCCCTGTCGCAGCCAGTGTATCTGGATATCAGATTCTGGCGCAAGACAATACTACTACTGAAGTTTTTAAAATGGACCCTCAACTATTGATTGCAGCATCAAGTGTTAACACTACCGTATACGCCGCTAAAAAGACAAGCGACCTTGCTGTTTTATCGATAACAGCACCTGGAGGGTTTAAAGCTTTGAACTTCGAAGCAACAGACAGAACGATAGGTAACGGATCTTACTTTACCAATAGTGATGGTTCCTATAACGTACCATCAACAGGAGTATATGCCATTGGATTTGCATTCAAGTATTCAACCGGAGTCGTAGCCTCTCTACTGTCTAATGGCGGTATTGGGATAGCCCGAACAAGAAGTGGTGTAACTACTTTAATAGACAGTCGTATGTTCAGTGGTATTCTTACTCTGTCAGTAACTGATACAAGCATCAGCTCAATATATTCTTTCCAGGCAGGTGACAAAATCAGCTTTGGAACCATAGAGACTGGCGGACTTACTTTAGGCCTGTTAAGCTCCAGTATCGCTTCATTCTATATTTATAAAGTATCCAACTAAGAAGAACATATTGTTAGTTATCTATACCGTTAGCCCATCACTTCCCTTGTGATGGGTTAATTTTTCACCGTATTTCAGCCACATTTCTCTATATTTGATAAAAACTATGAAATGAGTGAATATCTTGCTGTCATATTAGTCGTAGTGATCATCATCGTTTTCAACACCCTGAATAACAAAATAAGGAAACTTGAGAAAGAAGTATCTGACCTTCATGCTAAAATCAATAAAACCCCATCTCTGACTGAAACATTCGGTGAAAAAATTCAGGCAGAAGAAAATAAAGTTCCGCAACAGGTGCAGCCTCATGAAATTGACACCCCAAATGTACAACCTCAACAACAACATAGGGAAACTGCCCCACCTGTAGAAAAGGACTGGCTTGCTCCTGTATTTGATTTTCTGAAGCAGAATGCACTTACCATTATTGGTATTTTTACCCTCGTTCTCGGAATCGGTTATTTTGTAAAATACGCCATTGATAAAAACTGGATTGGAGAAACAGCAAGAGCCGCAATAGGATTCTGTACCGGAGCCGTGATTATCCTGATCGGTCATTTTCTCAGAAAAAACTATGCAACATTTGCTTCTATTATAACAGGAGGCGGAATTGCCGTTCTGTATTTTACCGCAACCATCGCCTTTCGGGAATATCATCTTTTCTCTCAGAATACTGCTTTTGCTATAACAACCCTCGTCACTGCCGCATCGATTGTTCTCTCTTATTATTACAGAAGTGAAGTTTTGATCATTTTCTCATTGATAGGTGGTTTTTCTGCTCCTTTAATGATCAGTACAGGACAAAGCAATTATCTTTTCCTGTTTATTTATCTAAGTCTTTTAAATGCAGGAATGCTTGCCGCCGCCTTTCTTAAACACTGGAAAAGCGTGGGGTGGACAGCTTATATTTTTACCAGCCTTTATCTTTTTTCATGGACAGCCGATCAACCGGAACTTCTAAGTGTTACCTTCTATATCATCAGCTACATCATCTTCTATATTTTTGCACTGCTTGATTATTTTAGAAAAAACACGTTTTCCACTTCAGATATTTTAATGCTCGCGTTTATTAATCTTTCAAGCATTATCGGACTGGTTTATACCTTCAATCAATTACAATATGAACCGGCCATTATTTTCCCGCTTATTTTCGCTGCAATCAATTCCATTTTCTTCTTTAAAGAATACGGAAGAAAAAGCTTTGGGATTCCTTATTCTGTATTTGCCGGGATAACAACCAGTCTTATTACCATTGCGGTAGCCTTACAGTTCCAGGCTCACCTCATCACCAGTGTATGGGCTATTGAAGCGACTCTACTTCTCTTTATCTGGAAAAAGACAGGTCATAAGATTTTCAAAACTTTTTTCTTTATGCTTTTCCCTCTGGTAATGATCGCACAAGCCGTTACCTGGACCGAATATTTTGATACTGAAAAGCTAAGCGTTATATTTAATCCAGTATTTCTGACCAGCCTAGTGACCATAGCAACAACCATTATTAATTTATATCTGTTAAAAAACAGCGGACAGGAAGAAACAGCGAAAAAGGCAAACAGCTTTTTTGAAGACTTCATTACAGTGGTCAGCTATGGGGTAATATACACCGCTCTCCTGCTTGAGATCACTTACCATCTCTCCGATATGCCTTGGGCAGCCATCACCAACGTAGGACTGTTATTCAGTATCTATTACATTTTCACGTTATTGCTATTCGGAAAAAAACTGAGCATCAATAATGATATTCAAACCGTATTGATCTATTTGTTCCTCTTTCTGCTGATGATCAATATCTCGGTTTCTACCTCATCAGTTGTTACTGCTGTTTTATCAAAAAAAATAATTTCCAGCTTTTATTGGCTGCACCTGCTTCAATGGATTCCTTTTGCTTATCTGGGTTTCAGGATCATTCCAACCTCAGTATTTCACAGAAATACAATTTCATACTGGATGGTGTCTCTGGCACTCGTTACTGCTGTAAGCTGCGAACTGCATCATTCATATGTTTTCATCGCTTCTCATGATGTTCCACATTCTTATGAAATAACAGAACACTTCAATATTCTTTACTTACCTATAATATGGACCGTACTTGCCAGTATTTTTATTTATACCGGTCTAAAAAAGAGCATTCCGGAGTATAGCAAGATCGGGTTTGCCCTGATTGGTCTTATGGTTTTAAAACTCTATACCTATGATGTATGGCAAATGGACAATATTTCAAGGATCAGTGCCTTTATTGCTCTGGGAATTATTCTGTTGTTCAGTTCTTTTGCCTTTCAGCGTCTGAAGAATATCATTAAAAATATGGTGGATAAAAAGGAGGAAAACACAGAAAACACGGACTAATTTTCAGATAAAAACTTTTTATTTATAAATAAAACTCAAAACAATTCAATATTTCATTCACATTTTATAAAAAATAACTATATTTATCACGTTTTTAATATTTACATATTCTGATTATGAAAAAATTACTCTACTCTTTTTTAATACTATCCTCTGCAACTTTATTTGCACAGCAAAAAAATCCTGCTGTGAAGTTTGCAGTAGCTGACAACGTAATTGGAACAGTTGACTTTTTCAATTCGAAAAAAAATATACTGCAGGTTTCAAAAGTATACAATACAGCTGCAAGTCTACCTACCGCTTTAAAGAAATACAGTTCGGTTTTCACCAAAGGAATAACTGAATATAAATTCAAAAACGGAGAAAACGGATTTGATAAAATGTCTCTGGCAGAAGTCAATGTTCAGAACAGTCTTCCGGCTGAAAACCCGGTATTGATAGAAGGATATGAATTTAACGATCCAAAAAGCACACAAATCTATCCACAAATCAACAAAAGATCAGAAATCAAAGATTACAATGGTAAGAAAACATTGTTTATCTACACTACCGAGTAATATTTGTTACCATATAAAAAAGGATACTGTGATCACGGTATCCTTTTTTTATATTTAATATTTATTGTTCCATTTTTTCTTCAGCTCTTCATAGATTTTTTTCTCAGTAGCATTATTCCCCGGCTCATAGAACTTCACCTCTTTAATCTCCTCAGGCAGAAAATCCTGTTCTACAAAATTCCCCTGATAGGAATGAGCATATTTATATTCTTTCCCGTAATCCAGATCTTTCATCAGCTTTGTAGGAGCATTTCTTAAATGAAGAGGTACAGGCAGATTTCCGGTTTGCTTCACCAGTGCCAAAGCTTCATTAATAGCCATATATGCAGAATTACTCTTTGGAGATACCGCCAGATATACTGCTGTTTCACTTAAAATGATACGAGCCTCAGGATTTCCTATTACGTTAACCGCCTGAAAGCAGTTGTTTGCAATCACCAATGCATTAGGATTAGCCAGTCCTATATCTTCAGCAGCCAGAATAAGCATTCTTCTTGCGATAAATTTAATATCTTCTCCTCCGGCAATCATCCTCGCCAGCCAATAAACAGCTCCATTCGGGTCACTCCCCCGCATAGATTTGATAAATGCAGAAATAATATCATAATGCTGCTCTCCATTTTTATCATAAAGAGCCATTGTTTCCTGAAGCACCTCAAGAACATCTGTATTGATGATTTCAGTGGTATTTGAATTTTTATACTGATTCAAAACCAATTCCACAGAATTGATCAGCTTCCTGGCATCTCCGCCTGAATATTGGATAAAAGCTTCTTTTTCAAGGATCTTAAAATGGGTTCCTTCATCTTTATTATACCTTTCGGAAGCAATATCGATAAGCTCCTCCAGTTTTTCATAGCTCAGAGCTTTTAAAACATACACCTGACTTCTCGAAAGTAGGGCAGAAACCACTTCAAAGCTTGGATTTTCTGTAGTAGCCCCTATTAAAACAATCCAGCCCTTTTCTACAGCATGCAACAGTGAGTCCTGTTGAGACTTATTGAAACGGTGAATTTCGTCGATAAACAGGATCGGTGATTTTCCCGAAAACAAATTCTGTTTCTTGGCATCATCAATGACATCACGCACATCTTTCACTCCTGATGAAACCGCCGAAAGTTTATAAAACTTTCTCCCTGACTGCTCAGAGATGATTTCCGCCAATGTGGTTTTCCCTGTACCCGGAGGGCCCCAAAAGATCAGCGAATTCAGGGTATTGTTCTCGATCATTTTTCTGATCGTCCCTTTTTCGCCGGTAAGGTGCTCCTGCCCCAGTACTTCAGCAAGAGTTTTCGGTCTTAATTTTTCAGCTAATGGAATATTTTGATTCAAGGTAATTCTATTTTGAAGGTCAATATTTCAGATTTCCGATCTCTGAAACTTATAACAAATTTAAACTAATTTTCATTTTTTTACCCTATTTTTGCATTGTTTTGAAACTTACATTCAATAAAATCATTACATTTCCTTTGGTAATTTTGATAAAATTTTACCAGTGGTTTATTTCGCCCTTACTTCCTAAAAATTGCCGTTACGAACCTACCTGCTCTCATTATATGCTGGAGTCACTTCGTATACACGGTCTATTTAAAGGTTTCTGGATGGGATTTAAAAGAATTTTAAGATGCCATCCCTGGGGAGGAAGCGGCTATGATCCCGTTCCACCCAGACATCACAATCATTAAACAAACGATTAAATCAATAGAAAAATGAGTAATATTTTTTTCAGAATTTACCTTGTCTTATTTGCCGTGATCACCCAGTGTCTTTTTGCACAGGAATATCCTGGCGGCCTCTCAGACGGTACTTTAGATGTCAACGGAAACAATGTTCCGGTAAAAATCTATTCTACTACAGAATTAGGAGATCTTGCCGCTTTTCCGGATAGAGACACGGATAAGAACCTTTCTTTTCTGGTAATCCTGAATGAATCCAATTTTGAGCCTGCTTATTACAACTATGGCGCCTCAACTTTAGCCAAGTACAGAGATTCAAAATACCAGTTCTTTGATAAAAACTTTAAACTGATCGACACTCCTGTTACCACGGACAATATTACTACATTCAAATATGCTGTAAAGGCGATAAAACCAATCACTGCTTCAGATAAAGTGGAATTGAAAACCTCTTTTAAAATCTGGGATCCGTCAAAAGGAATTCAGCTTGGTCCTGTAACCCTGCATTTTTACAGTCTGATGTTTGTATTTGCATTTGGATTCGGATATCTGCTGATGACCAGAATTTTCAAAATAGACAACGTTAATCAAAAATACCTGGAACCTCTTTTCACATGGACTTTGATAGGAACAATTCTGGGAGCAAGATTAGGTCACGTTATTTTTTACCAGCCGGAGCTCTTCAAGGAAGATTTCTGGAGCGTATTTTTACCGATCAGCACCAAAAACGGTTTTAAATTCACAGGATTCTCAGGGTTAGCAAGCCACGGAGCTACCATTGCCCTGATCTTCACAACACTTTATTACTCATTTAAGATCATCAAAAAAAATCCTTTCTGGGTATATGACCGATTGGGTATTGTAGTCGCTTTAGGCGGAGCTTTTGTAAGAATGGGTAACTTTTTCAATTCTGAAATTGTAGGTAAGCCGGCAGATCCTAACTCTCCGTTTGCTTTACTTTTTCCTCAGCAAAGCAGTGAATACGGGCTTACTGTACCCCGTTACCCAAGTCAGCTATTCGAAGCTGTAGGCTATGTTGCATTGTTCATTTTATTATGGGTTCTGTACAGAAAAACGGATAAAAAATACCAACAGGGATGGCTATTCGGACTATTCTTCATCATCCTTTGGGCGATCAGATTCTTTGTTGAATTCCTGAAAGAGCCACAAGGTGATGAATTTATCCAGATAGGGAATTTAAACACCGGACAGGTTCTTTCGATTCCATTCATGATCGCCGGAGTAATTATTATGATTGTTTCCAAGAAGTTTAAGATTACTGAGGAGGAGAATGGGAAACCTGAATAGGATGGTTTTGACGAAAGGGTAAAAAGGCAAAGAAAGCAAAGGAATCGGATATGATTGATGAAGGTTTTGATTTGCTTTTCCAAATATAAAGATGGCAAATTTGTAGAAATACAGATTTGCCTTTTTTAGTCTCTTATCATTATTTTACTCTTCCTCTTTTTCACTTTTTTGCCTTTTTGCCCTTTCGCTTTCCCATCTGTTTACCTCCTTAAAGATTCCTCCCCGTCTTCCTGTTCAATTCTTCGAATACAGTTCCCAATTCATTAATAACATCTGTAGGAAGCATCGATTCTTTTGAATGTTTTTCCGAAGCAAATTCAGCAGCTTTTCCGTGCTGCCATACCCCTAAGATACAAGTCTGTTCTTCAGAATATTCTTGCGCCAAGAGCGAGGTCAGAATTCCGGTGAGAACATCTCCGCTTCCCCCTTTGGCAAGTCCGGCATTTCCGGTTATATTGTAATAAACGTTTTTTTCCGGGGTAACGATCTGAGTATGGTGATCTTTCAGAATAATATACAGATTGAGTTCCTGAGCTTTTTCTTTGGCCAGCTCCAGTCTTTTAAATGAGTTTTCCGTGCTGCCGAAAAGTCTTTCAAATTCTTTGGGATGCGGAGTGATAATTGTTTTTTGAGGAATTAATTTCAGATTTTCCGGAGATCTGGAAATAATGTTTAATGCATCTGCGTCCAATACCAGCGGTTGATCATAAGCTTCCAGGAATTTCAAAAGACCTTTTTCAGTATCTGCATCTGTTCCAAGTCCCGGACCTATGCCATACGTAAAGCCTGAATCATACTCAAAATCGGTTACGAAATCGTCTCCTCCTTTTATGAACATTGCTTCCGGACAGGAAGTCTGTATTATTTCATAGCCACATTTCGGTGCAAGGGTAAAAGTTAACCCTGCCCCTGTTTTTAAAGCTGACCTGGTTGCCAGTACTGCTGCGCCGATCTTTCCATAGCTCCCGCCTACTATGGCAGCTTTACCATAATTTCCTTTATGTGAAAATTCGGGTCTTGGCTTAAAGATATGTTCAGCATCAATATCATCGATGACAAAATATTTTGTTTCTACAATCTCCGAATATTCATTAGCCAGATCAATATCCAGAATAACGGTCTTTCCGGTATATTTTCCGGTTTCAGGATGAAGAAAACTCCTTTTCCAGCATTGAAAACTCAACGTATAATCTGCTTTCAAAGCAACATCATTCTGGGAAAACATTTCATCAGCAGGCAATCCGGAGGGAATATCAATTGATATTTTAAGCTGTTCCTTTTGATTGAGCTGATCTACCAAGCTTTTGTATATTCCTGTCAGAGGTCTCGATAGACCTGTTCCAAACAAGGCATCAATGATAACGGTTTTATCATCAAAATGATAAGATTCAATATCACTGAACTTTTTTACCGAAATTCCCGAAATATCACGGAGTCTTTTCAAGTTCACCAAAGCATCATCAGAGAATCCCCCTTTAGGATCATGTACAAATACATCAACATCAAATCCTTTCAGATAAAGCATTCGTGCAACTGCCAGTCCATCTCCCCCATTATTTCCCTTTCCACAAAACACCACCATTTTTTTATGATTTTTACAATGTTCCGAGATCCAGCCGGCAACAGACATGGATGCTCTTTCCATTAACTGAACGGAAGAAACAGGTTCGTGCGAAATAGTGAACTGATCCCAGCTTCGTATTTGTTCTGCAGTAAAGATTTTCATAAGACGTGATCAAACTTTTAAGCAAATTACAAAAGTTTTTTCATTACGGTGACACCCTGATAATAAAAACAGAACGGCATCGTGAATGCTATAAAAGATAGATAAAACGAATTTGTTTTTAATAAAAATATATACACAAATTCAAGGTAAAAATCCCTCTTTTTGAAATAAAAAACTATAAAAAGTAATGTTTTTTACATTTTTTAATTATATTTTTGTGTATATACTAATTAAAAAAATATAAATTATGGGATTTGTCAAAGAATTTAAAGAGTTTGCCTTTAAAGGCAATGTGCTCGACCTTGCTGTCGGTGTGATCATTGGAGCAGCATTTGGTAAAATTGTTTCGTCTTTAGTTGAGGATGTCATCACTCCTTTGATTTTAAATCCGGCATTAAAAGCAGCCGGAGCAGAAAACATTGCTAAACTTACATGGAATGGTGTTGCCTATGGGAACTTCCTTTCAGCTGTTATCAGCTTCCTGTGTATTGCAATGGTTCTTTTCTGGATCATTAAACTAGCCAATAAAGTGAACAAAAAAGAGGCTCCAGCTCCTGCAGGACCTACTGAAGATCAAAAATTACTGACAGAGATCAGAGACCTTTTGAAAAATAAAAACATTCAATAGTCTACTGTTCATCTGTTTACAATAAAAAGCACCTCTTGTGAGGTGCTTTTCGTTATATATGATTTTATTTCATTACTGAATCTGTAAAATACTTGATATTTGCTCTGCCAGAGAAAGCCCGATTCTGTCCTGTGCTTCCAGTGTAGAGGCTCCAGTGTGTGGCGTCAGGGAAATCTTAGAATGATTAAGAATTTCTTTAGATGGCGTAGGCTCGTTGATGAATACATCCAATCCTGCAAATCTCAATTTACCGGAATCCAATGCTTCAATCAGAGCTGTTTCATCAATCACTCCTCCTCTGGAGCAGTTAACAATAGCTACTCCGTCTTTCATCAGGTCAAACTCTGTTTTACCGATCATATATCCGTCTTTCTGAGCCGGAACGTGCAATGTGATGAAATCCGAATGTTTTAAAACATCCTGTAACGGTTCTGTTTCTATATCGACATTGATAAACTGGTTGTTGTAGAATTTCACTTTGATGCTGGCTTTTCCCACATTGTTATCTGCAGCTACTACTCGCATTCCAAGTCCTAAGGCGATTCTTGCAACCTCCTGCCCGATTCTTCCCATCCCGACAATTCCGATGGTTTTTCCTCTTAATTCGATTCCGGCAGCATACGCTTTTTTAAGTCCTGCAAACTCGGTATCTCCTACTAATGGCATTTTTCTGTTGGAGTCCTGAAGGAATCTGGCTCCTGAAAACAAATGGGCAAAAACAAGTTCTGCAACCGATTCTGATGATGCTGAAGGAGTGTTGATCACATGGATCCCTTTTTCTCTTGCATAGTCTACATCGATATTATCCATCCCAACACCTCCTCTTCCGATAATGTCAATCGACGGACAGTTGTCTATAATATCTTTTCTTACCTGTGTAGCACTCCTCACCAACAGGGTACGGATCTTATGCTCATTAATATAATCTACTAAAAATTCCTGTGGAACTTTTGTAGTAATCACCTCGAATCCTTTTTCTGTTAATGTATCAATTCCAGATTGGTCCAGGCCGTCATTAGCTAAAACTTTCATAAATACAACTATGTTTTAAAAGTTGAAAGATTTAAAAATTAAAGGATACACTCATTCAATTTTTAAATCTTTCGTTATATAAATTTATTCTTCGTCTTCTTTGAATACTTCAATGGTTACCTGTTTCTCTACCAGATCAGTAAATCTACCTTTATATCTTGTAGCTCTTACCAGATGGTTGTCTATCCAGTGATAGTTCCCACCTCTTGGTTTCCCGCAAAGCACACTGTGGTATTTAAAACCATGTTTATCCAGCCAGTCTATGGTAATTTGTTTCAGGTTTTCGGTTCTAGAGGTAAAAAAACAGATCTGATGACCTTCATCATACCATTTGTTGATTGTTTCCAGAGCGTCAGGATATGGTTCACAGGTCACCATTCTTTCCGGTTCTTCGTTGGGAACATCATCTGTAATGGTTCCGTCAATATCGATTAAATAATTTTTTATTCCGTCCTTTAGTATAGGACTAATGTGTTCTACGTATTCTAATTCCATCATTAAACATTAAGTAACAAAGTTAGTGCTTTTACAACTATCAGGCACATTAATCTTACTTTATGTTAAAATTTTATCTGATTCTCCGCAAACACACCTAATATTTTTAGTATATTAGCGCTCAAAAAGCAGGGATTATGAACATATTCAGTTTTACGGCTCATTTCGGTTCGGAGGAAGAT
>LAZY01000050.1 GCA_001013295.1 Chryseobacterium indologenes
TGTATCTCAACGAGTTTATTTACAAATTAAACAGACGGTATTTTGGAGACAAACTCTTTGACAGACTAGTAATTGCGAATATAACAGGTGCATAAACGGATAATCAGAAATAATTAATGTCGGATGCAATTTTTTAAGAAAAATTATCTTTTTATTTTATTTTTTTTCATAATAGGTATCCTTGTCTATGACTATTATGTAAGAGAAGATTTTAAAAAAAACTATAAAACAGCCGGAGAATATGCGATTGGTAAGATACATGGAATCCAAAACTATGGCAGAGGTACAGGCTATTATTATTTATATACATTTAAGGTCGGTGATAAAGAATATAAAGGCCGATGTGATGGGAAATTACCTTTTTCCAGAGGCCCAAAGAATATAGATAAAAAATTTCTGGTGTTGTATTTGAAACACAATATTTATAACAATACTCTTTATATAACGATTCCTGTTGACGATGGTATAAAAAGTAATGCAGAATTAAAAAAATGGATGTCGATTCATCAGGAAATGAAGCCGAAATTAGATTCTATTCCCGGTGCCGGATTTTTCTTTGAGAACTATTTTTAGAGTGAGGCCATATAAATTCATTGTAGAGTGTCTTCGGCATTCCAATATTTGAAACATAATGAACTTTTTAGTAACTTTAACTGATGAAAAAAATATCAGTCATATTTATTCTGCCGGACTTAGAAACCGGAGGCGCAGAAAGGATTGTTACCACTATTGCAAATCATCTTTCCAGGGATCGTTTTGAACCCAAGATTTTGCTGTTGCGTAAACAGGGCGGATACCTTAATTTTCTGAAAAAAGATGTTGAAATCATCGACATCAATACTGAAAGAATCAGACATTCTTTGAAACCTATTTTAGGCGAAATCTATAGAAGAAAACCAGATATTGTATTTTCCGGTTTTGGTGAAGTAAATGCTTACTTATCTTTATTTATCAAGCTTTTCCCAAGGACAAAATTCATTGCAAGAGAAACCAATGTGGTCACGCAACACGTTACCCGTAAAGAAATCAAATTCTTTTATAATTTTTACAACAACTACCAGAGAATCATTGCCCAGAGTGACGATATGATGAAAGACCTGGTAGATAATTTTAACATTAAAAAGAAAAAAATTGTCAAGATCAATAATCCTGTAGATTTTGATTTTATTGATGAAAAAATGAGTATTTCACTCAAACCTGAATGCTTCAAGTATAACTATAAAAATGTAGTAGCTATTGGGAATCTATCCGCCAGAAAAGGCTTTGACAATCTGCTGAAAGTTTTTTCAAGGCTTAAAAATGAAAATATTCTGCTTCATATTTTAGGAGACGGAAAAGATAGAGACGTACTGCTGCAGATGAAAGAATTTCTGGGATTGAAGAATGTGATCTTCCATGGCAGGCATGAAAACCCTTACCAGTTTCTGAAATATGCAGATTTGTTTATCCTTTCCTCAAGATATGAAGGCTTTCCCAATGTCCTTTTGGAAGCAGGAGCCTGTGGAACTTATTCTTTGGCCAACAACTGCCCGGGAGGGATCAATGAGATTATTCAGCATAATATAAATGGTGAAATTGCCAATATTGAAAACTATGATGATTTTGCCCAACAAATCATCAAAGTGATGCATGAAAATTATAATCGTGATGCGATAAAAAACTCCATCAAATCCAGATTCTCAAAAAATATAATTCTGGATAAATACGAACAGGTTCTGCTAGATCTGGTCAAATGATATGAATAAGTTTGAGGAGCTAAAACGAAACAGGTATATCAAAAAAATGCATTCCAATGCTATTGCTATGGTGACAAGGCAGGTTGATCTGCGTGAAGGCTGTCGTAAAATGGAATACCTTTACAGCCAGGCAGACTATGTACAGCCTTTTGACGGTATCGAAATAAATATTCTTAAAAAATTCTCCTCAGCAACCGGATTTTTCCCTTTACCATCTGAAAGAGAACTTTATAGTAAGGTTTATTTATCCGAATTGGACGTCAGGTTAGCTTCCATTGAAGAAAAATACAGAGCTCTGGTTATACAGAAATGTGAAGAACTGGTTGAGAAACTTCAGTATATAAAAATGATCACAGAATAATGATCAGCGTATGGTATTAGGATTTTGAAGGAGAAAACCAACCGTTTTTATGTGAAAGATCTTTTAGCAATGCTGGCAGCTCTTATCATAGCAGTCATTTTTATATATTACCTTAAGCTTATAGGTTTCTATTGGAATCCTGTGGTTATTTATTCTGGAGTAGGATATTTACTGCTGGTAGTTTCTTATGATATTTTCTGATACTTTATTCCGTTATCCCGATATGGCAATTTGTGGTGGTATGAACATTCAAGCAAAATGATCAGTGCAATGGGTGCTCTTTTATCCGCATTTGTGGGAACTCTTTTACCGGATTATAAACCTTATAGCCAGATTCTTCCGTCTTTATTGATGACGTTGTTGATGATCTTTTTTAATATTAAAATTTATATCCGGTTGAAAAAGAAAAATATCATTGAGAAACCTTAATCGCAGAGAGATGACGTTTAAACAATAAAATGTAAACATCGCTTTATCATGCTTTTGTCAAAACTGCTGATTATAATTTCAGGTTGAGGGGTTTTTAGTATTTTTGTGCTTCAAATAAGAAATATAATGAAAATGATTCCTAAAATAGGATGCGCCTGTGAAAAACCTGATCACACTTATACTGAATATAGAAGTTCTGAATTAGGAACAGATCATACCAATGGAAAACATGAGGAAGTAAGTATCCAACAATGCAAGCTATGCCAAAGAATATGGATTCATTATTTTGTAGAATATGAGCATTATCCCAAATCAGGAAGATGGTACAAAGGAATCGTTTCGAAAAAAGACCGTTCCCAGATTACGCCGGAAAATGTCGTAGAATATCTGGAAAGTCTTGAGTGGTATGTTTGTGGAGGTTCATTTTTTGAAAGCACGGGAACATTCGGACAAGGAAAACTGAATATTAGTCTGTAATATTTTATGCTGGTTTTATCAAAAAATAGAAGTAAAATTAATATCAAATATTAAAATCATGAAACGGCTTGTCATTACTGTTTTGATCTTGAATTCTGCTGTAATAACTGCGCAGCAGAAAGCAATTTCCAGAAAAGAATTGTTAAAGACCACTGTTGATCAGAAAGTAAAATCCACAGAAATTCAGGAGATAACAATGTTAGCAGGGCAAGGGGCTCCTGAGCATTTACATCCCTGTCCCGTTTTAGGCATAATAAATTCTGGTGAAGCAGTTTTCCAGATAGCAGGCCAAGAAAAAGTAATACTTCATGAAGGAGATGCTTTTTATGAGCCCAAAAATGTGAAAATCCTTCATTTTGATAATGCGTCAGCTGAAAAACCACTTGTCTTTACTGCCATTTACCTGAAAGAGGGGAGTGAAGAAACTATAAAGTTCATAAAATAATACTTTTCATAAAACTAAAGCATATAATTATCATTTTTAAAATTGATAAAACTCACTTTGGTGCTTAGTAATTTATATGTAAATTTGTGAGAATTAAGATAGATAATAATAAACAAATTCATACAATAACATGAGTCAATTCGATGTTACCGTAATAGGTTCCGGTCCTGGTGGTTATGTAGCTGCGATCCGTGCAGCACAATTAGGTTTCAAAACAGCAATTATTGAAAAATATTCAACTTTAGGCGGAACTTGTCTTAACGTTGGATGTATTCCGTCAAAAGCACTTCTTGACAGCTCTGAGCATTTCGAAAACGCAAAACACAATTTTGCTAGTCACGGAATCATCATCAATGAGCCTCAAGCTGATATTGCAAGAATGATCGAGCGTAAGAACGAAGTGATCAAGCAGAATACAGATGGAATCAGCTATTTGATGAACAAAAACCAGATCACGGTTTTTGAAGGAGTAGGAAGCTTTGAGTCTGCTACTCAGATCAAAATTACTAAAAATGACGGTTCTTCTGAAACGATAGAATCTAAATATACAATCATTGCAACAGGTTCTAAGCCTTCTACATTGCCTTTCATCTCTTTAGACAAAGAAAGAGTAATTACTTCTACAGAAGCTTTAAACCTTAAAGAAATTCCTAAGCACCTGGTAGTAATCGGTGGTGGAGTAATCGGTCTTGAATTAGGTTCCGTATACCTAAGATTAGGAGCTCAGGTAACGGTTGTTGAATTTATGGATAAAATCATCCCTGGAATGGATGGAGCTTTAAGCAAAGAATTGACTAAAGTTCTTAAAAAACAAGGAATGAAGTTCATGCTTTCTACAGCAGTTTCTGCAGTTGAAAGAAATGGTGATACTGTAAAGATCACAGCGAAAGATAAAAAAGGAGCGGAAGTAGTAGTAGAAGGAGACTACTGTTTAGTTTCTGTAGGTAGAAAGCCTTATACAGACGGTCTTGGTCTTGAAAAAGCAGGAGTAGAGCTTGACGAAAGAGGAAGAGTGAAAGTAAACGATCACCTTCAGACTAACGTTGCAAACATCTATGCTATCGGAGACGTAATCAAAGGTGCAATGCTTGCTCACAAAGCTGAAGAAGAAGGAGTTTTCGTTGCTGAAACATTAGCAGGGCAAAAACCTCACATCAACTATAACCTGATTCCTGGTGTTGTTTATACATGGCCGGAAGTAGCAGGAGTTGGTAAAACTGAAGAGCAGTTGAAAGAAGAAGGAGTAGCTTACAAAGTAGGTTCTTTCCCAATGAGAGCGTTAGGTAGAAGCCGTGCAAGTGGTGATATTGACGGTCTTGTGAAGATCATTGCAGATGAAAAAACTGACGAAGTTTTAGGAATGCACATCGTAGGAGCAAGAGCTGCTGACCTTATTGCTGAAGGGGTAATTGCTATGGAATTCCGTGCAAGTGCTGAAGATATCGCAAGAAGTTCTCACGCTCACCCAACTTATGCAGAAGCTATTAAAGAAGCTGCATTGGATGCTACAGCGAAAAGACCTATTCATATGTAATATTGATTAAAAAGATTAATCATTTAGATATTGAAAAATAAAGAGACTGTCTCGTTTTGAGGCAGTCTCTTTGTATTTTATTTCATGATAAAAACCTATGGATATGGAACAGGAATAATCTTTATAATAATTCCCTTTTGGCATAGAAATGGAGATTCAATTTTGAAAAATTAACGTATGAAGAAGATTTTTATCAGTTGGGTGCTTTTGGCAAGCGTCAGCTCATGGGCACAAGAGGCAGGACAGGTAGGAGAATTGCTGAAGAATGAGGCCTCAGCTACAGAAATGAAAGCACCTAAAAGTTTTAATGACAAGGGTAAAGCTTTAGATCAGTCAAGACTTGGGAATACTACAGCTCAGGGAAACAGGATGAAAAACTCAGGTTATCAGTGGAACAGAAACTATGGGTATGCAGAAGTCTTTCTGAGAATTCCTGAACAGGGCTTTTTTACGGTTGAAGTAGGAGATCAGATGATGGCCAACGGTGCCGGGAAATATCGTTTTTTTGATTTGCAGTCAGGAAGAATACCTATATCGATTTATGAAAATGGTTTTTTGATTTATAGAACAAGCTTAATGCTCCGTAATAACAGCAGAATGGTGCTGGACTTTTTTACTGACAAAGGCTTGTATTTATTAGATTCTTATCCGGTAAAGGGGCAGTACGGTTTTAATGACTGGAATGATATATGGAATAATCCTTATGAAAATCACCCCGGAGGCTGGTCTGATTCCGGTCCTGTAATGGGGCAGAATTCTTTCCGTCAGTTTTTTGATATGCTGCAGAGAAATGAAAGGTTTGATGACGGTAAAATGGCAATGATCAGACAACAGATGCGCAGTACTATGTTCACTGCTGTACAGATAAGAGACCTGGTAAAAGCACTGAGTTTTGATAATAATAAAATCGCAATGGCGAAATCGATGTATCGTAACTGTGCAGATAAAGACAGGTATTTTGTAGTGTACGATGCTTTTGATTTTGAAAGCAGCAAGCGGGAAGTGATGGAGTATATCTCGAAATCTGAATAGTTTTTTGCTACAGATGCACGAATATAACTATCAATGTGAGTAAAACAATTTCAGAAATGAAATATTATATACTCCTATTGTGTTGGATTTCGCAAAGGCGCAGGAGGATATTAAAGCAGATTATTTTTAAGGCGAAAGGATTTTATCTTTGATAAAATTGAATGCTGTTTTATAATTACAGTCTATGCGAAAATCCTTTTTTATTCGTGCCTCTGTTGCAATTAAAATTAAAGTATTAGCAGCAAAAAAACAACAGAAATTTCCTCTAGAAACAATCACATTATTTTCATCTTATCATAAAATTTTGAACTGTTAGGAGCAATGTTCAGCTGCACTCCAAAAGTAATTCCTTTAAAATATTTTTCCTTATGAATAGGAAAAGCATACCCCGTATTGAGAAAAATAGCATTAAATAATGAAATCCCGATTCTGGGCTCTAATGAATACTGATTTCCGGAAACGCCAATCATCATTCCGTTATTAATAAAATTGATATTAGCCTCCGGAATGAACTTATCTGTACCGTTAATACGGGTGTAAAGAACGGAAGGGCCAAGAATGACCGATTTATAATTGGATTCTCCGATTCTGAACTCCAGTCCTGCCTGTAGAACATTCCTTCCCATGTAACGATAGCTAACACTAACAGCTGTTTTTTCCAAGATCTGGGCATGTAAAATGATATTGAAAAGAAAGAAGGAGAGTGCAAAATACTTTTTCATGCGTAAGATATTTTACTCAAATGTACAGGTTTTCAAAATGGATTGAAAGATAAAATAATTCTTGAAAATATTCAGTAGGTTAAAATCTTCAAATTTCCGTACCTTTGTCAGCTAATTTTATCATCAATGCAACTCGGAAAAACTCAGACTTTAAAAATTTCAGAAAAAATCAATTCAGGATGGATCTTAATAGATGAAGAATCCAGTGAAAAAGCTTTTCTTCCTAAAATCTTCATTCGCGAAGAGCAGGAAGTAGGAGAATATGTTGAGGTTTTTGTATATCAGGATGATGATAAACTAAAGGCTACGACGGAGATTCCATTGGCAGAAGTTGGGGAATTTGCGGTAATGAGCTGTGTGCAGAGTCTTCCGAGTGGGGCATTTATGGATTGGGGAATCATCAAAGATTTGTTTATTCCTTACAAACAGCAGAAAACTAAGATCATTGAAGGAAAAAGGTATCTGGTTTACCTTTATGTAGATGAAGATATGGAACTGATCACCGGAACCACAAAATTCAAGAGAAACCCACAATATCAGGATCTGCCTTTCAAAAAAGGTGATAAAGTGGATCTGATCATGATGAACGAAAGTGAACTGGGCTGGAATGTAGTGATCAACAAACAGTATATCGGATTGGTGTATGCTTCCGATGTTTTCAAAAAGCTATATCCTTTATCAGAAGAAAAAGGGTATATCAAAGCAATCCGTGAAGATGGGAAGATCGATATTTCTCTACAACCGGAAGGATTTGAAAATATTGACGAATTCAAACAGAAAATCCTGGACAGGCTGGAAGAAAACTATGGTCTGCTGTATGTATCAGACAAATCTTCTCCTGAAGAGATCAAAGATGAGCTTCAGATGAGTAAGAAGAACTTCAAAAGAGCCATCGGAGGACTTTATAAAGATAAGATCATCGATATTCAGGAAGATAAGATCAAATTATTATAAAAATGACTATAAAAAAAGAGCAGATTTTTCTGCTCTTTTTTTGTTACTATCTGTTCTTGATCAGAAGCCATCCGCTATAGATTCTTCCGTCCGAAATCTTTATTGTATACCAATAGTTTCCGGTAGATAAAGGCTGAGAATCATATTTCCCATCCCATTGGAAAGGTTTCTTTTTGGTGATCTCTTTATACACCATAGCACCCTGTCTATCGAATAATGCCACTTCAGATCCCGGATAGTTTTCCAGGCCTGCCACTTTCCAGGTATCATTTATTCCGTCACCATTAGGACTGATAGCATTAGGAATATTGAAAATAGAGAAATTCTTCTTCCCGATAAAACAGCCGGATTTTGTTCTTACATAGACTGTATATTCTCCTATATTTAAATTGGTGAAGATATTGGAATCCTGCCATGTGGAGTTATTCAGAGAATATTCATAATTTCCGGATTCAGAAAGAATAACCGTTGCTGTATTGTTGGTAATATTCACAGATACAATATGAGCTAATACCGAATAGCTGACCTGTGAAGAACTCGTACTCTCGCATCCAAAACTGTTGGTTACTTTCACAGAATAAGTTCCCGGAACAGATACCGTAATGGTTTGTGTAGTAGCACCGGTACTCCATAAGTAAGATTTGAAACCTGTTCCAGCATCCATTGTAACAGATTTTCCTTCACAGAAATCCAGTTTTTCAGGAAGTTTTACAAAAGGTTTCGGATTGATCGTCAGGGTCAGCCTCACAATGGTAAAACATCCGTCAATGGTAGCTACTTTGACACTAATTACTGTGGTTCCCAAATTTACAACATATGCTGAAGGATTGGCAATGGCATTCCCTGCGGCATCAGTATAGGTAAAAATATAATTTCCCGGAGTATTGATGATACTGGCTTCATAAGAATGAAGATTGATGGCCATTGTATTGCCGGAAGTATCATTACACAGGATCTGTGAAACATTTTTTGCAGGAATAGTATTGGAAGAAAGCGTTACCGTTATAGCTAGTTTTTCAGATTCGCAATTGTTGATCGTCTGAGTAACATAATAGGTTTGTCCGTTGATAAGAGGGATTGTTGGAGGCAATACAGTACCTGCAGCATTATAGAAGATTAATGAACTTCCTGTTACGATCAGCTTTTCTAACAGAGGATTTGAAGAAGCACAGAAGTCCTGATTAACGTTTGCTGTTGGCTTAGGAGTATTGTTTACCGTGATCTGAATGGCAGTTTTATTACTTTCACAACCGTTGATCGTTTGGGAAGCATAATAGGTCTGTCCGCTTGCCAGTGGACTTGTTGGCGGTAAAACATTTCCTGCTGCATCATACCATTTTATATTCTGGCCGGTGATTTGGATGTCAGAGATCTTAGGATTGCTGATAGCACAGAAAGTCTGCTGAGCATTTACAGCGGTTGGAAGAGCTGGTGATGTTATAATGACATTTTGGTTTTGAGTAGCAGTATTTCCGTTTCCATCATTGTAAGTCCAGTGGATAGTATAGTTTCCTGGAGTAGAATAGGATAAAGGATCTGTAGTGGTAGCCGTAATGGTTCCTGCACAGTTGTCCGTAGCGGTAGGAATATTCGTAATTGCTGTATGACAGTCACCCGTAATGTCAGTCAGGCTGGCAATGTTAGGAACCGGAGCGATAGTATCACCTACAACAACGTTTAGAGTAAAGCTTCCGTCGCAAGCTCCCGATCCGGAAACCTGGCAGGTATAGATACCGGAATGAGCTGCTGTTGCATTAGGAATACTAGGGTTTTGCTGACTGGAAGTGAACCCGTTTGGCCCTGTCCAGCTGTATGTTGTTCCTCCTGTAGCATTGAGCTGAAGAGTAGAATTGGTACAAACCGGGGAGTTGGAAGATACTACTCCGGTAGAGGTACAGTCTTGAAATTTGGCGATGAACATATCATTCCCACCACTACGTGATTGCTGAAAAGTCCCTGGGGTTGCAATACCAGATGTATTTCCGCTTGACATTCCTGTTAAATAAATGGCACCGTCTTCATCTTTTGTTACCAGCCCCAGTTGTGTAGCTCCATTTCCTGTGTAATAGGTTCCCCATTCTTTTACATCATTTTGATTGTATTTGATCAAGAATGTGGAAATATACATTGCAGGCATCCCCATATATGCTCCGGGGGTAGATATATCCGGCATCCCATTGTCATGAAGCCCTGTGAAAAAAATATTTCCTGAAGCATCGCAATACGCAGATAGTTGGAGTCCTGAATAAAAATTATAATAAGTTTTTGTAATAGCATTAGTTGCTAAATTCACTCTCCACGCTCCCGGTTTCCTTATAATCCCGGAAGGACCTGGTAATATATATTCCCCTGGAAGTATCAGAGTATTATTAATAATTCTTGCATCCCAGACATTTTCCCACAACGATTCACCAAAATAGCTTGACCGCAGTAGAGTTCCTGTTTTAGAAAATTTTAGATATAACCCATCAGATTGTCCTGCATTGGTAGCCTGAAAAGGATTGATCATTGGGATGCTATGCGATTGTGTTGCGCCAATCACTTCCAGGTCATTGGTAGAAGAAAATATTGTATTAATAGCTGTTGAGTGATCTGATGCTCCAAAAAATGAAGACCATACCGTATTTCCTGTTAAAGCATCTAATGCTGTTATATATCCGTCAGTATATCCAGCAGGGCTAAGCTTTGTAAGGTATGGCGCATTTATAACAGGAAAATTAGAACTCATGGTATATCCACCAAAAAATACCTGCCCACTGTTGTAAGAGACTGTATACATTTCGTCTATCTGACTACCTATAAAATCTTTCTGATAAACTAGGGCTCCGTTTAAATTAAATTTAACCAGACAAACATCCATCTGGCTTGTAGGTCTGTTTATTTCTCCTCCTGCATAGATGTTAAAGTTTTCATCAAAATCTATGGCTTCAAACGAATCTCTTTGAGACAACCCATAATAAGTACCCCAGAGTCTTTGCCCTGTTTTAGTTATTTTCATTAGAAATGCATCAAAGTCGCCCATTACAATCTGCTGATAGGTTCCGCTGGTTGCAAAATTGTTGGAGCTGCTTGTTGATCCATGCAGATAACCGGTACTTTGAATGTCTGTTTTGATTCTTCCATATTCTTCTCCATATCCTCCTGCGTAGCTTCCCCATATTCTTGTAGGAACAGGATCAATCACTATCGTTTTATCAGAAGTATTTAAAGGAGCGTTAAAGCCAAACGTCTGATTTCCAAGATCTTTAAAAGACACATCAATGTTTTTCTTTGTAGTTCCTGCGATCCAGCTGTTAGGAATATTTTCATAGAGTTCCCCAAAACGTACATTCATTGTCAGTTTTCCTTCTTTGATCAGAGTGGGAGCACCATTGAACTTCATTTTAATATCTGAGATTTTTCCACCGGGATTGACGATGAAATTATATTCGATTGGCTTTAAAGTATCATTAGGTTTAAAGAATACCAGATCTATATGAGGGTATATGTTCTTGTAGCGTATTTTTTGGTAGCGGTGAACATTCGTGACTCCTTTGGTATTTTCAGGCAGATTATAATAGTTGTCATAATCCGGAGACTTTCCCTCTGATGAAATAGAAATATTTTTATTTGAATTGATCAGTTCAATATCAATTCTGTGGATCAGTTTTTCATAAATATACTCATTTGTATCATATTCAGTTGGTCTTGGGAGCGTATTTTCTGTTTTCTTTGAAAAGCTGGGATTGAGTGTTTTTTTTGTTTCGTAAATGTCATAAGAAAACCCATTAGAGCGCAGCTGTACATTCAGTCCATTAGAATGAAAGAGATATTTCACCTCTTTATTTTCTTTTCCGCCCTGATCAATAATCTGACCTTTGTTTTCGTAAAAATAGTAGGAGTTGTTTTCTGGATTCCTTTTTTGTGAAAATAAGAGTATTCCACTCAATAAAGAGAACAGAAGCAGAGTTTTTCTCATCAAGTTATTAATTTTTGCGACAAAGATATAAAAATAGCATTCTTGTTAAACATTAAGTAATCACAAACTTGAATCCAAAAACATGATGCATATCATAATACTTCTGTTTAATTTTTTTGTTTAACAATTTTGTCAAAAATATTTTTTGCTATACATTTGCACAAATTTGTTTAACAAAAATGTCAAATCAAGCAAAAAAAGACCAAACACAGGAATTGATCAAGGAGACAGCGAAAAATTTGTTCTTTGTGAAAGGAAAATTTGATGCTACTACGCAGGAGATTGCAGATGAAGCTGGAGTGAACAGGACCCTTATTAATTATTATTTCCGTTCAAGAGACAAGCTCATCCAGATCATCTTTGATGAAGCACAAAGAGTAGAACAGGAAAAATCGAAGATCATTCAGAATTCTGATCTGCCCTTCAAAGAGAAGATTGGTAAGTTCATAGAAAGCAGTCTTTCTACGAGTCTTCAGTATCCTTACCTAGAAACGTATATTGTTTCACAGATCAACAAAGGAACCTGTCACCAGAGAGAAATTGAGGAAGATATCCTGCACCAGATGTACAGCGATATTGAAAAAGAAATGGAATTGGGAAATATTGAGAAAATGGCTCCGGTACAGTTTATACTGAACATGGTTTCATTATTGGTTTTCCCAAGCGCAATCAGACCTTTGTTCATGGAAAATCTGATGATCAATGACCAGGATTACGATAAGATTATTTCAGAGCGAAAGGAAATTATTATCGGCATGTTATTTAAAAACTAAAAAAAATCTAAAGTATTTTTTACCATGATTCGTCATTTGGAAATAAATAATGGCTGAAAATTAAATAAAAAAATAAACGAAGTATAAAATTATGAAAAGAAAACGTATAACTGCTAGAAAGCTAAAAATCGGGATAGCTGCAGCATTTATGATTTTCGGTTTTTCATCCGTGTCTGCCCAGCAGCAGGTTTCTCTGCAGGAAGCAATAAAACAGGCACTTCAGAATAAGGCAGAAGCAAAAAAGGCTGCCTTACAGGTGAAAAAAGCCGAATATAAGATTGATGAGGCCAGAGCCGGGGCTTTACCTCAGATCAGCGCAACGATAAACAATATGTACAATCCTATTTTGCAGAAATCTGTTCTTCCGGGAGAGATTTTAGGAAGACCGGGTGAACTTATTCCTGTTGCTTTTGGAACAAAATGGCAATCTGTAAATGTGGTAACCCTTAATCAGAATGTTTTTGACCAGAGAGTTTTTATTGGTCTTAAGGCAGCGAAATCAACAAGGGAGTTTTACCTTCTGAATTCTGAATTAACGAATGAACAGATCATTGAGAACGTTGCTACGGCATACTATCAGGTATTTGTTCAGGAAGAAAATCTGAAAACAGTACAAGAAAGTTACACCAATACGGAGAAGGTAAGAAATGTGATCAAGAGTTTGGTAGACAACGGGTTGGCAAAGCCAATCGATCTGGACCGTACGAATGTTCAGCTTACCAATATCCGTTCTAACAAACAACAGTTGATAAATGCCGTTGAGGTTTCAAAAAACTCACTGAAGTTCTATATGGGAATTCCTATTGATACCGCTATTGAACTTGAAGAAAAAACAATTCTGCCGAACCCTCAGTTGCTGGATACCAATATCAATCTGGAAACGCGTTCAGAATTAAAAGTTTTAAATAAACAAAAAGAGCTTTTACAATTCAACAAAAAGGCAACTGAAGCGAATCTTTATCCTACAGTAGGGCTTACAGCAAACTACGGATGGCAAGGGTTAGGAAATAAATTTCCGTATGCTACAGGATCCAGCCAGGGAACCAACTGGGGCGATTATGCTTCTATCGGTTTAGCGATTAAAATTCCAATCTTTATGGGGGGAGCTACCAAAGCTCAGATCCAGCAGGCGGAAATTGACATTCAGGATTTAGATCAGGACATCCAAAATAAAAAACTGAACTTGAGTTTAGATTATAAAAACGCCATTTCCAATATGGAAAATGCCATAATCAATATTCAAAGCATGAAAGATAATGTGGATCTGGCAGAAAAAGTACAGAAAAACACTCAGTCTAACTATCAATATGGGTTAGCAACGCTTACGGAAGTACTGGATACTGAAAATGCTTTGACCCAGGCTAAACAGAATTATGCAAATGCATTACTGGATTATAAACAGGCTGAAATCAAAGTAATTAAAGCAAAAGGAGAGTTAAACACATTACAAAACCCATAATAAACAATGAAAAAAACTTTAATATATATCATCGTAGCCGCTGTACTCGTAGGTCTGGCCGCTTATAAGATTGCAGGAAATAAAGAAAAGCAGACTCAGGAAGTAAAAGAGGTTGCCAAGCAGGTAGATAAGATCAACGTGAATATTGTAACCGTTACAAGAGAAAATATTGATACCGATTATTCTGCAAACGGAACTTTCCTTCCTAAGCAGGAGATGAATCAGTCTTCAGAAATCTCAGGACGTATTGTGAATGTTTTGGTAAAAGAAGGATCAAGAGTAGGAGCAGGGCAGGTTTTGGCAACGATCAAAAGAGATGCTATCGAAGTTGATGTGACGCAGGCTCAGAATAACCTGCAGAATGCGATTATTGATAACCAGCGTTACGAAAGCGCATACAAAACAGGAGGAGTTACCAAACAGCAGCTTGATAATTCAAGACTGCAGCTGAAAAATATGCAGGCAGCGGTTAAAGCACAGGGAGTAAAAGTAAATGATACAAGCATCCGTGCAGGAATCAGCGGTACTATTAATAAAAAAATGGTTGAGCCGGGAACTGTAGTTTCTCCGGGAACAGCGATGTTTGAAATCGTTAATATCAACAGCTTAAAGCTTTCTGTTTTAGTAGACGAGAGCCAGATCGGGAAAATTCAGTTAGGTCAGGAAGTTCCGATTAAAGTAAATGTATTACCTGAAGATTCTTTCGTTGGTAGGATTACCTTTATCGCTCCAAAAAGTGATGCTTCTTTGAATTTCCCTGTTGAGATCGAAGTTCAGAACAGAGGAAACCTGAAAGCCGGTATGTATGCCACTGCAACCTTTAAAACAAACCATGGTGCAGAAACACAGAATATGCTGACGGTTCCTGCAGAAGCGTTTGTAAACGGGGTAAGTTCAGGACAACTATTCGTAGTTGAGAACGGAGCGGCTAAATTGATCAAAGTAACCATCGGAAAAGTTTACGGAGATAAAGTACAGGTATTGAGCGGACTGAACGGTGGTGAAAAGGTAGTAACCAGCGGACAGATCAACCTGGACAACGGATCTAAAGTGAATATTATAAAGTAGACGGTTTATGAAGTTAGCAGAAATATCGATTAAAAGACCCTCGCTGGTAATTGTATTATTTACAATTCTGACGTTGGGAGGTATCCTGAGTTATACGCTCATGGGATACGAATTGATTCCGAAGTTTGAAACCAATATGGTAACCATTTCTACGGTGTACCCGGGAGCTTCACCAGCAGAGGTAGAGACGTCCGTTACCCGGAAAATTGAGGATGCCGTAGGTTCTTTGGAAAACGTAAAAAAAGTAGAATCCTCTTCATACGAAAGTTTATCCGTGATCATGGTTCAGCTGAACGATGGGGCAGATGTTGACTTTGCTTTGAATGATGCCCAGAGAAAGGTAAATGCTATTCTGGCAGACCTTCCGGATGATGTGAAAGCACCGTCACTGAATAAATTCTCCTTAGATGACTTACCGATCATTACCATGAGTATTTCATCGGATAAACTGAACAGTAAGGACCTTTATGACTTATTGGATAAAAAGATTGAACCGATCTTTTCCCGTGTAAACGGAGTGGCGCAGGTTGATCTTGTAGGAGGACAGGAAAGAGAAATTCAGGTAAACCTTGATGAGAAAAAATTACAGGGGTACGGACTTGCTATTGGAGATGTACAACAGGCGATTCTTTCTTCAAACCTTGACTTCCCTACAGGGAGTTTGAAAACAAGAACGACAAAATCTACCATTAGATTATCAGGAAAATATAAGTCGATTGAAGAAATGAACAACCTTGTAGTTTCCAATAAAAATGGAGCTCAGGTGCGTTTATCTGATATTGCAACTGTTTTCGACTCTCAGAAAGATGTTGAAAAAGTAGCGAGATTCAATCAGTTTCCTACGATCTTAATGCAGGTGAAAAAGCAGTCTGATGCGAATGCCGTGGCAGTATCTGAAAGTGTTCAGAAGACCATTAAAACGGTAGAAGAAGCTTATAAAGTTCAGGGGATAAAAGTAAAAATCGTCAACGATACAACAGAATTTACCCTTGAATCAGCCAACCACGTTATCTTCGACTTATTCTTAGCGATTATTCTCGTGGCAATTGTAATGCTATTGTTCCTACACAGTATCAGAAACGCATTTATCGTAATGGTTTCTATTCCGGCTTCATTGGTAGCAGCATTCATCGGAATGAACCTGATGGGATATACGCTGAACTTAATGAGTTTACTAGGACTTTCTCTTGTGGTAGGTATCCTTGTGGATGATGCGATTGTAGTACTGGAGAATATTTACCGTCACATGGAGATGGGTAAAAGTAAGATCAGAGCAGCTTATGACGGAGCTTCAGAGATTGGGTTTACCGTTGCTGCGATTACCTTGGTAATTGTAGTGGTATTCTTACCGATTGCAATGAGTTCCGGTCTTGTAGCGAACATTCTGGCTCAGTTCTGCGTCACGGTAGTTATTGCAACGATGTTATCATTGTTGGCTTCATTTACCATCATTCCTTGGTTGTCATCAAGATTTGGTAAGCTGGAGCACTTAACAGGTAAAAACTGGTTTGAGAAATTCATCCTTTGGTTTGAAGGTTTAATCGACAGATTTACACACTGGATCACAGGTATTCTTGAATGGTGTCTGAAAACAACTTTAAGAAGAGTTTCTACGGTAATCATCACGTTTATTGTTCTGATCAGTTCATTCTCTTTGGTTATTTTCGGTTTCATCGGAGGTGAATTCTTCCCGCCAATTGACCGTGGTCAGTTCTTAGTACAGATGGAGTTGTCAAAAGACGCTACTGTTGAGAAAACCAACCAATTGACATTAGAAGTAGAGAAGTTCTTAAGAAATGATAAAGATGTTGTAGACTTGATTACAACAGTAGGACAGCAGTCAACAGGTTTTGGTGGAGCTCAGGCAACAACTTACCAATCTGAGGTTCAGGTAAACTTAACAGATAAATCTGAACGTTCTGAAAGTACTAACATCAAAGCTGCAAAAATAAAAAGAGAACTAGAAGAAAAGTTCACAGGTGTTGAATTTAAAACAGCTCCAATTGGTATCATGGGTGCGGAAAATGCTCCGATCGAAATGGTAGTAACAGCTCCGGATAATGCAACTGCAGTAAAAGAAGCAACAAGAATCCTTGAGCTATTGAAAAAAGTTCCTGGAGCAGTAGATGCAGAATTATCAACAGACTCAGGAAACCCTGAAGTTCAGGTGAATATCGACCGTGATAAAATGGCTTCTTTAGGCTTAAACCTTTCAAGTGTAGGACAGACAATGCAAACGGCATTCAACGGAAACACAGATGGGAAATTCAGAGCCGGGGAATATGAATATGATATTAATATCCGTTTTGGAGATGTCAACAGACAATCTATTGATGATGTTAAAAATCTGATCTTTACCAACCCTCAGGGCCAGCAGGTTCGTTTGAGCCAGTTTGCTGAGGTGAAGATGGGTTCAGGACCAAGTTTGCTGGAGCGTAGAGATAAATCTCCTTCTGTAAAAGTAAGAGCGAAAGCGGTAGGTAGACCTGTTGGAGATGTTGCCAACGAATGGGCAGCTAAGTTCATGAATGAGAAAAAACCTGTCGGTGTAGACTACATCTGGAGTGGTGATATGGAAAACCAGCAGGAAGGTTTCGGTACCTTAGGGATTGCATTATTGGCAGCTATCGTATTGGTATACCTGGTAATGGTGTCACTGTATGACAGTTTCGTGTATCCTTTCGTAGTATTGTTCTCTATTCCGTTGGCGATGATCGGGGTAATGGTTATCCTGGCTTTAACTGCCAACTCACTGAACATCTTTACGATGCTGGGAATGATCATGTTGATTGGTCTTGTAGCGAAGAACGCGATCATGATCGTTGACTTTACGAATGCAAGAAAAGCAGCAGGGGCAAGTACTCATGATGCATTGATCCAGGCAAACCATGCCCGTCTTCGTCCGATCCTGATGACAACGATTGCGATGATCTTCGGTATGTTACCGATCGCATTGGCAACGGGAGCAGGTGCTGAGATGAACAAAGGTCTTGCATGGGTAGTAATCGGTGGTTTGACATCGTCCCTATTCCTTACCTTGATCATTGTACCGGTAGTATACTCTCTGTTTGACTCTCTTCTGAGAAGAATGGGTAAAGATACTAAAGTTGACTATGAAGCTGAAATGAAAGCAGATTACGTACACAGAGAATTAAATGAAGACGGATTTACGCCTAAGCATTTAGATAAATAATATATCATATACCTTTAATTAATCGAAAGCGCCTCAGAATTTCTGAGGCGCTTTTTTATCATTATCTATTTTGTTCCTTTAAGACTATCTATTTTATTTTTAGCTTCATTGAAAGCCGTTTCAATCGTTTCATATTTATCAATAAATAGTGTTGCATCTGAACCATATTTTTCAAGCCTCACATACCAATGTACGGTACCTTTATCTATATAATATCCAACCTGAAAGCCATCTACTGTAACAAACTTATTTTCCAGATAGTCGGGGTTTGCCAAAATATCATTATTAACTTCATTCTGAAGGGCTTTTAAAGCTTTTAAGACTTCTATTAAATCTGTGTATTCAATAGAAGCTGTTGTATTGCTGTATTTTCCTTCTTTGGAAATTTGATAGAAATAAGCTGAGGCTGTTCCATTAGAGATTTTTCTGATTCTTGTTTCCGCAGATCCAAATGAAGCCTTCAGATAGGGAAGCTTCGTGTCAATAAATTTTGTGATAGTTCCGGTCTTGGATGCAAAGACATCCATTTTTGTTTTAATACTTTCATTTTCTTTTTTCGTTTCCTGTCCAGATACTATTGAGCATAAAACCAGACCTGACACCAAGAATATATTTTTTAACATAATCAATAAATTTCAGCTAAGCTATTACTTTATTGATTAAAAGCATTACGGAAACCCACAGTTAGAATGGAAATGTAAGAATAAAGTACCTAAAATTTCTAAGGCACTTTTAATACATCAATAAAATGAGTCGTGCATCCGTGGCAATTAAAAGGAAGCCGTTAATGCATCTTTGATATATTTGAAATCCGCAGTACTTTCATTGTTCTTTTTAAATCAAAATTCTGGTTTTGGTTGTTATCAATGAATTGGGGATCAGTGTTTTTGAGATATTCTTTGCAAGATCAGGCTGGTGCAATTCATCAAAGTAAATCGTAGTCGTACTGATGATACCGAAAATACAAAACTCCCGCTTACTTTAGCAATAAAAAAAAGCTTCCAGAATCAACTGAAAGCTCTTAATATATTGTAATATAGAAAAAATTAATCTGCCATAGCCTCTCCGGACTTTCTGTAGACAAAGTTTCCATAGATATGTCTTCTTGCAAAACGGCTTGGAGAATCTGCATTCACCATTTTGATATATGTATTTCTTGGAACTCCCATATATTCGTACATATTTCCGTTCAAATGCTGAACCGTTAAAATCGATTTTTCAAGATAAAAATCCTGAATGTTCGATTTTGTAGTAGTTTCCATGTATTCTTCTTTGTATTTTTCCTGGGTTTCAGGATTAATGCTTACCAAAAAATGATAGGCTTCAATCACAGACTTGCTTTTTTCTTCAGCTTCCAGTTTTCCGGCTTCATCATTAATGAATTTATCAGGATGTGTATCTTTCATCACATTTCTGTAAATGGTCTTTAATTCTCTTAAAGTTACGTTTTTATCTACTCCAAGAAGCGTTCTGTGCTCACCAATTTTTTTCATATCTCTAATCCTTATTTTCGGGGTGCAAAATTAAGGAATTTAATTTGAATAATTGTAACTTATTCATTATTAATTTATTTGAATTGAATTTGTGAAATTTTATTCTTCAACGTATACATGTCATTATATTTCTCACTCCTTCAGGTAATAAGGGGAAATTATGTTGTCCTTTCTTACAAATACCTTTAGTTCACATTACCTGCAAAAGCTCCGTTTACAAGAATCCAATCATTGGCTGAAGAGGTTCTGTGTTTTGCACTCATTAAAGAAAGAACTACTGAAAAGACTGATTTTAAAGCCATTTTTCCTGAACCTGGTTAAATTATATAGGTAGATTTGGTAAAAAAGAATTATGAGTAATTTACTAGTTAAAGAAACAGTTCTCCAACTAAAGGCATTAACCTTAGCTGAAATTTCAGATCTTGAGTCAGGCGTATATTCGGGAGTATTATTATTAGGATATGATTTGAAAGGAGATACTCCTGCTCCAATAGAGTATTACATAACCAATACAATGGATGAACCGGATGATGGTAGTCTTTTTAAAGTAGTAGCTGGGAATAAAAGTATAAAGCTGGAGCACAATTTTAAAGAAGGTGTTCATCCCATGTATTATGGAATAAAGGGTGCTAATGACGATTCCGATAAGATTAATAAAATTTTTAAAAAATTTTCGAAAATATCAGGACAGGGATCTGGTAAAATGAAAATTAGCCACATTATTACGATCCCTGATAACGGGGTTTTAGAAGGATGTACTGTTTATATTACAAGTTACACCAATTGTTATATAGGTTTAGGAAATAATACAATCGTAAGAGATAATATATTTCACGGAACCGGAGTGAAGCGGGTAAGTAATGCAAACAGCAGCTGTTGTCTTTATTTTTGGCGTGTTAAAGATATTGTGGTTTCGGGTAATTCATTTTACGATTTTAAAGCATTGGATCATAATGCAGGATGTGGCATTGTCACTATTCAGGAAACACAGGGAGCAAGAATTGAAAGTAATTATTTTGATGATTCTAACTTCGGTTTTATAGATATTGGTGCGGGAACTATTAGTGGGAATTGCATTTTTACAAACAATGTTAGTTATTCAAATTCAGACGTTTTTATCTCTGTTGCATCAGGTGGAAAAGATATTTTATTTGATAATACCAATATCAATAAGATGTCTGATCATATTATATCAGGAAATATTCACATCAAAAACAGATGGGCTTCCAATACTGATCCACTGGGAAGACACGGAATATTGGCTCATTATGCAGGAGGAATAAGCCGTATGGTAGCCACGGGTAATACGATAGGGAATACCTCAAGGCATGGGTTTTATCTTCGGGGAACAGATAATATAGAACCTGTTCTTGGAACCGGAGACGACATTATATCAGATAATATCATTCTTTATTGCGGCAGGGGAGATATTTCAAACTATTGTTCAGGGATCAAACTTGAAAACACATTCGGTGGTGTGGTATCTAATAACATCATATCATATTCCGGATATGACCCGAATGGTTCGAAAACAAGTACCTATGAAGCTTTTGCCATAGAATGTGTAAGAGGGATGAATAATATTGTCATCGAAGGTAACAAAATAGATCATTACCGTGATGGGGCAATACGCCTTTCTGTTCAGAATTCTGGCAGGGGAATATCCAATGTGAATGTATGCAATAACATTATCAACGGGGATGTATCTGCCATATCTTTGAATGCTTCTGCGCCCAATAACTATATAGAGAAAATAAACATATCCGGAAATATTGTGACTATTGATACAGGTTCATGTTTTTATACCGAAACTCAGCCTGACAGTAAATGTATTGGCGGAATTTCAATAACCGACAATACATTTTCATCAACCGATAAAACGAAGAGCAATAGAGGAGTCTCTTTAGATATGTATGGTCTTCTGCTTTTGAAACCATCTATAATGAATAACAGGTTTATCAATTTAAACAAAGGAATTGCCTCATTCAGAGAAACAGGGAATAGCGTTGAAAATTTCCCTCATCGTACCTTTGGTGTTATTAATACAGTTGACCATAATGAATTTAGAAACTGTAAACTCGCTCTGGATATTTCAAGATGGGAAGCTGAACGTTTGGCGATTGTTGGAATCAATAACCGATTTAATGATAACGAAGATACGGGGATTACGCATTCATTTCATGCAAATCGGGTAAACCTTGGCTATGTATATGCCTATGATTCTGAACAAAATCCTATGGTCAGAGTGATCGCAAAAACTTCGTTACCTTCTGGTGTTAACAATATGAATGTGAAAGGTGACATCGTTGATATATTTCAACCTTCTGAAATCATGGGCTGGGTCTGTACAGATCCTACCGCTTCTACATCTTCTACATCTTCTGATGGATGGAAAAAATTTGGCGCTATTATACCTTAAAATCTAAACTAGATAAGTAGGGTAAAATAATGCTTCTCAATTATTAAAGTATTAAAAACCAATGAGAATCGACTATAATTTTTTTATTAGGATCTTAATGGGAGATAAAGAATAGAGAGTTGTAATCTATCTAAAAAAACGGTTACGGGGTTTTATTTTTCATCCCGTAATTTTGATTAAAACCTATCCGTTTGTTTCTTTGAATAGATTTTGATGATAGAATGTTTGGTATTCAATGACCGGTTTTTTACATGATCCGGCTTATTCAGCTTACAGCAGCTCCGGGAATTGTTTTCCAAAGAGAAAGAGGTCGTGACCGACTCCTTTGGTGTGGGGATCATTATATTGATAAATGCAGTCAGAAAAAAATAAATAAGATCCATAGAATGGTATTACTTCAGCGAAAATAAATCTATTTCCTGCTTCTGCAAAAAAACAAACCACCGTTAACCTATCATTAACCATCCTTCTTCTTTGATTAAGCGCAAAAGCTGGAGAGTAATATTGTTTGTGTTTATGCAATTGAATTGACGCAAAGATTTTTATTATCTTATCCCATATTCTTAAGGAAGCAAAGCATGGAATCAATTTCATTGATTCTTTCTAAGCGAATCCGTATCTATTAGCTTCTTCAGCGACAAAGTCGCTCTTCTTTGCTCCCTAAAATAAAAGATTCAAATGAACTTTCTTTGTGTTTTTAAAAAAGATTGTTTCATTCAACAACATAATGTATGTTTTGTACTGTTCCCCAACTTTTGAACCCGCTGCTGCTTCTTAAAATTAAAGAAAAATAAAAAACAGTACCCGGATTGAGTACTGTCATTATCAATTTTTATTCTTTTGCAGAAATTATGGTATATCACAATTCTTTTTAAGTTTCATAAAGATTTTGTCAAAATCTTTATAAGCCGCTCCTTCATCTTCCAGTTTCTGTCTGAAGCTGCTGTTGGCGCAGTTATGGAAGCTTAGGCCAATCATATCAATCAAGGCGTAGTCTTCCTTTTGAGGATCATTCATTTTGGCGTTGAAGCGGTTCATTACCCCCTGAGGGTCAGAATTGTTTTTACTTTTAAGCTCAGTATAGGCCTTCCAGGAAGCAAACATCTTTTCTCGGTCAGGAGAAGATATTGCATCAATAGATTCCCGACAGGTTTCATAAAACTTACTGTTTTTAAGAGTAGAAGGATCGGAGAAGGCAAGGATTTCTTCTTTGTTCAGCTCATACTCATTTTCAAAAGTCTGGATAGCATTTTCATGCAGCTTTTTCCAGATTGGAAGATCAATCACTTTAAGGCTGTAAAGTTCCTCTTTTTTTTCCTGGTATTGTTTTTCCAGATTTTCAAGGTGAGCTTCTTTATTTTTACGGACATCTTCAAGGCTGGAAAGTTTAAAAATAGGATTCGTGTCAAAATGAACCCCGTTGAATTTATATAAAAGCTTATTAACCCCGTCTATTTCCTCTTTTTCATATTTGGTTGCATCAAAATATCCTTTGTTGTCACAATTGAATGTCTGATAGCTATATGGTGTCAGATTGTTGTTTTTTGTAGGAGCTTTTTGTCCCGAAATACTAATAGATAAAGCCAGAGAGAGCCCGACCATCATTTTTTCCATGCACATAGTTGTAGAAAGAATCCGAATTTTCTAAAATTTCAGTGCAAAATTAAGACTTTAAATTTAGAAATTAAAGAATTAGACCAATTTTATGCATTTATTTTTCATATTTAATGAGAATTTTTATTTTTTGCTTTAAACAGGCGGTTTTAGATCAGTTTAAGGTTCGTCACAATCTCTTTTCAGTTTCGTAAACACCTTGTCAAAAGTTTTGGATAGAGTCCCTTCTTCGTCAGCTTTGGGCCTGAAACTATGATTCGCACAATTATTAAAAGCGTTCATGAGGTCAATAAGGGCATAATCATCTTTTCGCGGATCGTTCCATTTGGTATTAAAATTTTCCTTTGCTTTAGAATTAACCCCTTCATCCATTTTGAGTTCAAATAAACTTTTCCATACCGAATACATTTTCTGCTTATCCTTAGTCGTTATGGCATCAATATATTCTTTACATTTGTTTTTGAACCTGCTGTTTTGAAGTGATTGCGGATCAGCATACGCCATAAGTAGTTCTCTGTTAAGCTGATATTCGTTTTCCAAAAGCTGAATAGCTTCTTCATGCTTGTTTTTCCATATAGGCTGATCGATAAGTTGAAGCCCATGAAGTTCTTTTTTTCTTGCCAGATATTCTTTTTCGGCTTGTTGTAAAAGCTGGGCGCTGTTGCTGTGAACCTCATCAAATACTATAGGATTAAAAACAATAAGAGAAGTAAATGGAGACCAGTCTAAAGGATACAGGAGCCTGTAAGTGCCATCTATCTCTTCTCTTTTATATTTTGAAGGGTCAAAATACCCTTTATTATCACATCCAAAAGTTTGAAAACTGTAAAGAACCAATTTATTATTTTTTGCAGGAGCTTTTTGAGCGATGGCTACCACAGACAGAGCCAAAGAGAGTACTGTACATAATTTTTTCATGTTGATTGTTGTTGAAGAATCTGTATTTTTTATTTAGGGGTAAAATTAAAACTTAAAAACTATAAATCCGGTGAGAGATCAGCATTATTTACTCACTGGTTTCCGGGATTTATAAGGGTTGTCACTTGTTTTTTCTTTTGTTTTTTATACTTTGCATGCCACACCATACAAATCCTGTTGTAAGAGATAGGAAATGTAACGACTGAATTATAGAACAAAATAGTATAATGTACAACAATTTAGAACAACTGTTTTATCAGGGCGACCTGGAGCAATGTATTATAGAAGGAGAACTGCACTTATTATCCCATCCGGAAGATGAAGAAGTTTTATTTTTAATGGCAGTGGCTTATCATGACATCGTTTATTATGATGGTCATGAAGCTGTTTATGATGCCATCAGAGACCATGTCATTCCTTATCTGCGCAGAATCCTGTATCTGAACCCCAACCATCAGAAAGCACTTTATAACATTCTGGATTATCCTTTAGGAAATGAATATGCCCTGATGCAGATAGCCAGGAGTAAAAAACATATCACCCAGGAAAATAAAGCGGAGTTTATAGACTATGCGGAACGTATGCTGGAGGATCCTGATTATGCAGGATATGGCTATGATTTCCTGGTCAAAATCTATGAATCCCTTGAAGAGAATAAAGCCTTGTTGAACAGCCTGGAAGCCGGAATGTATTACTTCCGCAAAGCAGATGCCAACAACCGTGAGCTGAGAGATAAAAATACATCATTGTTCTGGATAAAGAAAATTTATCTTTTGGATCGTGAAAAAATGGTTTCAGGAGAGGAGCTTATTGCTATTATAGAGAAAGAGCATTCCACATTTGTAAGCAGAAATGAATATGACTTTATCAATCTTGCTGATATTGCCTACGAAAACAATGCACCGGATCTTTCAATGAAGATGATGCTAAAGGCGATAAAAGGTGAGAATTCAGCACTTCATATCCATGAAAAACTGGTAGAATGGCACCAGCGTTTTGCAGAACTGATCAAAAACGGATACAATCATCCCGATGTATTCTATTATCAGCTGATCATTGAACGAAACTATCCTGAATTACTGAATATTGCTGAAGATTTCTATTATCATCATGCCCTTGAAGTCATCCATTTCCATCCGGAACTGTTCTCCGGGTATCATTTTGCCGGAACATACCTTTATGAGGCTGAACGTTATGCAGAAGCCATTCCTTTCCTGGAAAAAGCAGTACAGCTATCATCCAATGCTACAGCCTGGAGAAGAAAAGCAGACTCAGAATATCTTTTGAATGGGACGGTTTTATCCGAAATCCCTGTATTTTCTGATTATCCAGCAGATATTTACAACGAAGGGGTTTATCTGAACGAGTGTATAGACGCATTGGAGGACGAAAACGATAAACTGAAATGGACAGAAGTAGGTCGTGTCGTATATGAACAGGCACATGAAGCATTCCGGAAGTATTTTGAAGAAGAACGGTTTGAAAGTGACTATCACAACGATCTGCATACCAGAGCAATGTGCTGCAATAATTTAGCCATTAAATATTTGGTACTGGGAGATTGTCAGGCAGCTGTTGCAACCGCTTCTGAAGGGCTTACTTATTCAGAATTTATGGAGCTTCATCTTGTATTGATTGATGCTTTGCTGGCTGAAGGAAACCATGAAGAGGCAGAAAAAGCACTGAATACCTATTTTAATCTTTATGGAGCATCCGAAGACTATTTTTATAAAAATCTTTACTACAGAGCACGCCAGATTCAGCTTTATGGATTATTGGGAGCTAACGATGTTTATAAAGAAGCAGAAGAAGCTCTTACCTACGCATATCAGCATACTATAGAGAATCCTGAACTTGATGATTACGAATACAAAGATCTGGCAGCCTGTAAAAATATATTGGAAGGAATCTTATATCAACATCTGGACAGCCAGGATCTACATACCAGAAAATCATATTATGAACAAGCAGCAGAGCGTTTTCCGGGCGAAGCCAACCCTCAGTTTGCCCTGATGCAGATTTATAATGAAGAAGAAAATTATGAACAAGTAGCCGTGGCAGCGAAAAAATACCTTCAAAATAAAAAAGAGTTTCTGTTAGATGCTTTCGACAAGGTTAAAACCATTTATATGATCGTTAAAAGTGATTTTCTTCAGGGGAATTACCAGGAAGCAGCATCAATGTTCAGTCAATATGATGCTGAATGTAAAGCGGGGATGGATTCGGAGGAATATGTTCTTTGGTTAAGTTATGGAGTTCGTATCTACGAAAAACTGAACAATAAAGAACTTACTTTATCCTTTGCAGAAAGGTTTAATACCATCTATAATACTGAAGAATGGGGGTATGACGATCTTGTGGAAAGTGTTGAACTGGCCAAAGCGGTTGTTTTATATCACGCCGGAAATTTAAAAGAAGCCCATGCCATATTGGATCAGGTACGTTCAGTTGCGGAGTATGATCCTGTTGCTGACGAGTATAAAGCTTCATGGAAGAAGCCGGGACTTTTTTCTAAATTCGGATTTTAATAAGTAAAGACAAAGAAAATATGGCACACCGTATTTACGTATATAATGTTGATTCAAAAACGCAGGAACAATATCCACATTATCTTGGCGAATGGAATTATGAGATTCCGGAATTGTTTATCCCTTTATTTTCCTGCGATCCAAGATCAAAAGGAAAGTTGATGTACTTTGATAAAGTGAATGGAGTACAAAGGCTGAAATCATTCTATCAGTTGCTGGGCGAGCATTATCAGCTGCTTTACAAAAAGGCATACTTTGAACCCGTCAACAAAATGTTTGAGATGCTTGATGCTCTTCCATATGATACCTTCGTCATGGATGCGTGGGATGTCTTCAATATGAATGAAGAAAAGCATAGCGATCAGGCGAAAGACTGGGTATTGGAAATCAAGGAAAAAAGCAAACTCTATGACAAAGGCATGGCTAAGCAGAATCTTGGGTGGCTGGAAAAAGAGCTCTTTGCCAGAAGAGGATATGATACCTTTTTAGCACTGCTGGAAACAGACTGGATCAATTATGGACTGGGGTATTGGAATGACGAGTTGTATAAGAATCCTTCCGAACCCTTTGAAGATAACGGACACTGGGGACTGAAGGATAAAAAAGGGAATATTGTTATTCCGGCTGTTTATGACGAAATATTTGCTTTTAATGATGAAGGAATTGCCGTAGCACAGAAGAATGGTAAATTCGGATACCTGAGAAATGACGGCAAAGTGCTGATCGATTGCATTTATGAAGATGCTTTTGATGCCCTTTTCATAGAAAACAAGGAATATGGAATTGTACAAAAGGATAGCAAAACAGGTTTAATCGATATGGCGACCGGAGAAATGGTCATCCCTTGTGAATATGAGGAATTGGAACTACTATGGTACAATGGACTTTTCAACGCTAAAAAAGGAAATAAATATCGCGTATTGAATAGATCCGGTAAGCAGATCATTGCTGATGAATCGGAAGCACCTTTTGATCATGATTACCCTGATTTGCTTTATTGTAAGCAGGCAGGGACGTCTAAGCGGGCTTATTATACCTTGGAAGGTATTTTTATGGGAGATTATCCTGAAGATGTTTTATCTCGTATTTCAGACGGATATTATCTGGCCAAGCCCAATAAATTCCAGACAAAGTCCTGCATTATACAACCAGACGGAAACCTTCTTGATACCGGGATCGATAAAGTGGTCCATCTGGACGACTGGTCCTCTTTTGCCTATAAAAAAGATCAGCGGTGGTTTATATTTAATACAAAACATAAGGATTACAGATTGAGCGATCATGTCATTCAGAATGTAACGGTCAGTAATTTCAACTATCTAATAAAAGATGTAATGATTATTTCCAATCATACAGGTATTGGTTTGTATGATGTAGCTGCTGATCTATGGCTGCTGCCTTTGTCTAAAGATCACCGTAAAATTGAAATCTGCAGTCAGGAGGCTTTTCGTATTACCACCCACGACGGCATGTATTATTATGATCAGAAGACAGGAACTTCCGGTACAGGATATGATTATATCTGCGAAGGACTGGACTGTCACGAAGAGCTGCTCTGCCTTTTCAAAAAAGAGGAAATGTTTATCCTGGATACCAACAGAACATTACACAGGGTTCATGATTCCCGAATGGGAGCTTTGTATGAAAAGAAATATAACCTACGGGGCAAAGATCAGACCTATTTCATTCATTTTTATAATCAATGGAAAGAAAGAGTAGGTTCCGGGTATGAAATGCATTTCGATAATGATACATTACGGTCTATGGCCGCCGAATATCATAAAGAAGGAAAGATTAAAGATGCTGTAAGGCTTTATATGATAGGATCAGATCGCGGAGATGCAGATATGATGATGGAGTTGGGGTATATTTATACCGATACTGAGGTTCCGGAGTTTTACGATCTTGAGAAAGGCCTTTCGCTGTATGAAAGATCAGCGCAGAAAGACCAGCCTTATGCCTGGAATAATCTGGGCTACCATTATCAGGAGGGAATAGGATACCCTCAGGACATCAAAAAAGCCTTAAAATGTTTCCGGAAAGCAGCTGAGCTCGGAAATGGATTGGCCATGCAGAACCTTGGAAACCTTTATTTCTATGGCGATTATCTGCTGAAAGATCATGATATTGCTTTGGAATATTATAAAAAAGCAGAAAATAAACTGTATCCCAACTCCCAGAATATGTCCGAGATCTATTATAGGAAAAATGACTATGCCAATCTTCTGCGGTATTTGAAAAGAGACCATGAAGACTCTTTTTCCCATATTTATTATGGAATTCTCTATGATGAAGGATTAGGTGTGAAACAAAGTGCTAAAAAGGCCATTCAGCATTACGAAAAAGCCCTGAATTATTTCACGTATTCCTATGCCTTGGAAAGACTTTTGTATTATTACAAAGAAGATCCTATTTTTGAAGATCCCATGAAATATAAACACTGGAAAACATTCGGTGAAGAGAATGACATGGATATTTAAACTTTTTAACACTTTAGAACGACGAACTTCTTTCGCTTTCCAATTTTAAAATAATAACTTTAATCAACATAGAATCATATGCATTTTGACTGGATTTACGTTTTCCTATTTGTAGCCTTTCTTTTTATAATAGGTGTTTTTGCAGGGATTGCTTATGCAATCATGCGTTTTTGTAACCGATGGACCCGAAACCACAAATACGAAGTCCTTTTTAATACCATTATATTCATCCTATCATTTTTTATGGTATCATTTATCAGTTGCTATATTATCTTTTCAAATGCCTCTTTTCAAAGATAAAAGCATTTTTATTTGATCTCCGGAGAGACCCGATTTCCTCTTTTGAGAACTGAGAAAGCGTACCGGATGAAAAGCATGACCGAAATAGACTTGCGTAAACTTTTTAAACCATTAAGATTTTTCGAATTCTTAATGGTTATTTTATTTTCAACACCAGCCTCACTTTATAGCCTCTGATAGGTGATCATGATGTTTTTTTATTCTTTTTAAATTTTAAAATAATAGCTTTACAAAAAATAATAAGATGGACTCATTAACTGCTTTTGCTATCTTTTTTCTGGTCTTTTTTGCCGGGATCTCTTATCTGATCATGAGTTTTTGCAGGCGATGGACAAAAAGCCATCAATATAGCGTACTTTTTAATACTTTGATATTCATCACCTCCTTTTGTCTGATTGTATGTGCTGCGTTTTATCTTTTCATTATGAATCTTTCTTTTGAACGATAGCAGAAGAGTTTTTTCTAATGATAAAATAAGCAATCAGAAGATTAATAACTAGGGCCAGCCATACATTGAGTCCATAAAAAAGTTCATAGTCGTGGTACTTTTCATTGAAAAACAGATTTTTAATAAGCCTGAAGGTGATCGCAGTAGTAGTTACGGCATAGCTTAAGATCATGGACCTCCTGTGTCCGATGATATTGCCTTTTTTGATAGAGAATACCGCTGCCACCGTAAAGTAAGCCCATAGAATATCCTGTATCAAAAATCCTATGATCCCGATGATTCCTCCATTAGAAAACAGACCTAATACGAAACATGCAGGGACATTGATGATAAGAATATTATAAACATAGACCTTTCCTATGATCTTGTGAAGACTTTTGTTCTCTCTCAGAAACTGATTCGAAAACTGAGTAAGACCGGCCATAAGACAAAGCGTTATGGAAAAAATATGGATGTAGAAAAATGCCATCCAATATGGGTTGCTGACCACTTTTTGCTTAAAGGCCAGAAACCCTATGTTTTTTTCAAAAGTAAGGTATTGGGAAATCGTTTTCAGCATCAGGATACTGAAAATAAATACGGAAAAAAACGCAATTATTTTAATGATTTTTATACTCCAGGCTTTTGTCATGGGTTGATGGGGTATGATAAAATTCTAAATCCTGCCCAATATTCAGTCTTCCAGAACTTCCCTGATCTGGTTTTTCAGATCATCAATGCTTTCAAACTTTTTCAAATTAAGAGATTTTTCCTCGGTTTTCAGCTCTTCAATAATGTCAAGAACCAGTTCCAGAGGTTCAGCTTCATATCCAAACAGTTTGCTGTCGAAATTGGTCCCCACGATCAGACCGTCAATGTTCATCCCCAGACACCAGTTTTCTAAAAATTCATTGAGGGGGATAGGAGAAACCTCATAGTGGTTCCATTCCCGTTCCACACAGGATTTTGCGCGTGCCGCATCAGACCAGAAACAAATGATCTGCACGGGCTCGCCGTCTTCATATTCCAGATCATTGGAGTAAGAGGTAGCATAACCTTTTTCATCTTTTAAAGCATAAACCGTCTCTGTCTCACATATTTTGGTAATAAAGTCCTGATGGCGGTTCTTGATGGTAATATGATCCTGAAGCATAGAGTTTAATTATGAGTAATGAGTAATGGGCTGCCGACTAAACTAAGTCTGAAATCTGGCGTCTATTATCTATTGGTCTATCATCTATTAGTCTACCATGTTACAGACAGCCTACAAAATTCCTTTAATTCTCAAATGCTGCAACAGCATAATCGTTTTAGCATCCTTAATGTCTCCGGTATCAATCATAGAAAGAGCTTTATCAAAAGGGAGTTCCAGAACTTCAATATTTTCGCCTTCCTCTTCAAGTCCGCCGCCATCATTGATCTTCATTTCATTAGAATACTCAGCGATGAAAAAGTACAGAATTTCCGTTACAGAACCTGGTGACATATAGGCTTCAAATATTTTTTCGGCTTTGGAAATCTTATATCCTGTTTCCTCTTCAGTTTCTCTTCTGATGCAGTCTTCAGGATTATCATTGTCTAAAAGTCCGGCACAGGCTTCAATCAGCATTCCTGTTGCATTTCCGTTGATGTAGGTAGGTAATCTGAACTGTCTGGTCAGAATAACGGTATGAGAAGTTTTATTATACAGCAAAATAACCGCTCCGTTTCCACGGTCATAGGCTTCTCTGCTTTGGGTTTCTGTGCTTCCGTCTTTTTTCCGAACCGTAAAAGTAACTTTATTTAAGGTATACCAGTTGTCTGATAGAATATCTGTTTTTACAATATTAATATTAGGATTTTGCATATTGTTGTTTAAATTTTTTTGATGATAATTATTGTGCCTTTAACAGATCTTTTAAAGCCTTATTCAGATCGGGAAATTTAAAATGAAATCCCGCATCCTGAATTTTCTGTGATGATGCTCTTGAACCCTCCAGTATAGCATCTGCCAGCTCTCCAAATAACATTTTTAAAATAAAAGTGGGAACATTGGGCATGAATAAAGGCTTATTCAGAACCTCAGCAATTTCTTTCGTCAGCTCAGTATTGGTGGCATGCTGAGGTGAAACAGCGTTGTAAGCACCATGCAGGTTGGTTTTCTTTAAAGCAAATTCATAAATAGAGCAGATGTCTTCAATATGAATCCATGGCATATATTGTTTGCCACTTCCTAATGGAGATCCTATGTAATACTGAATAGGAGGGACCATCTTCTTCAATGCACCTTCTTTTTCAGAAAGAACAACGGCTGTTCTTATTTTTACCACTCTTTCTGCAAGATTTTGTTCTTTAAAATGATCGGCAGCTCTTTCCCAAAGTACTACAACCTCACTGAGGAAATCATGTCCGGGAGGATCGTTTTCCGAATATATTTTTTCTGTAGTATGAGTTCCGTAAAAATTAATTCCTGAAGCTGAAATAAAAGACTTGAGCTTCATCTCTTTCTGGATTAATGCATGTCGTAGCAATGCTGCAGAATCAACCCTGCTGGAGATCAGTTCTTTTTTTCTCGCCGGCGTCCAGCGTTTTTCCGAGATATTGGCTCCTGCAAGATGAATGATATGAGAGACATTCTCTAAAGCCTTTTCATCTATTATTTTGTTTTTGATGTCCCACTCATACTCGTTGGCACGTACTTTTTTCCGGGTCAGGAATCTTAGGTCATATTCGTGGCCTATTTTCTTTGCAAGTTCGCTGGCGATCATGCCACTGGCACCGGTGATCAGAACAACTTCTTTCATAGTTATTTTTTATTGTGAGGTGGCTGAAGTTACAATTGATTTTTTACGATCAGCACAAAATCGTCTTCCAGAAGTTTATACCCGTAATCGTAGATAAACTTATATTCGGAGCCGTTTTTGTAAACCTTCAGATTGGTAAAGTAATCAAAATCAAAACCTAAACTTTCAAGCTTGGATCTCGTTATTTTTGTTTTGCCGTCAGTATTGGTTTCTACAAGAATTCTGTAATTTTTGCGGAGTTTGTTATTCACATTGCGCATCAGATTCGTAGAGTCCTTGTTCTGTTTATTATTGTAGGCGTTCCGGCAGGCATCATTACAGAACTTTTTATCAGACCTTCCGATTATTTTTTCGCCACATTCAAGACAGTTCATTATTTTTTCATTTTGTGTGGTGGGTATGTCTTTTCTTGAGCAGCCTTTTGAACCTGCTGTGAGTAGGATAACTTCTGTTAGGCGTTATATTATTGAAAAATAATGCCACAAGCAACAGGATAATACACCCCGAAAGCACTGGGGAGATAACGTACCAATATCCCAATTCCGGAATCTTTCCGGTAGAGCTTACTGCAATCAGGGCAGTAGCGCCTCCCGGTGGGTGCAAAGTCTTGGTATATTGCATCAGAACAATAGAAAAAGCAACAGCCAGTGGGGCAGAGAGCCAGATAATATCCGGAATAAACTGATAGACCGTAACCCCTACGAGTGCCGAAAGTACATGGCCGCCCACCAGATTTCTGGGTTGTGCCAGTGGACTTTGGATGGCTCCGTAGATAAGAACGCTGGATGCACCAAAAGAACCGATCAGGAATATGTTTTCTGTTTCTGTAAGAGAATGAGACTGGATAAATGCAATAATTCCGATCCCGAAAAATGCGCCTAAAAATGACCAGAAATGTTCTTTGTAATCAACCAATGTTTCCTTGTAGATCACATACTTAGAGACTCTGAGCGTTCTTTTTATTGTCTTCTTCATGTATTGGGCCTTCTTTATTTTTTATAATTCTATTTTCCGTAAAATATAGATCACTTTTTCAAGAGATCAAACAAAGATACAGATTTATCCGTTTGCAAATGGGTAGCGTTGAGGTAACTCTCTATTTTCTTTCAGATAGTTAGGTATTGAAATACAATGATTATTTAACGGTTGATAGAATAAACCATGTAGCTGTTGCCAAATAAAGAGTAAAATTATGACCCAATTTGCATTTTATAAAAAAGAAATAGATTACTTATGAAATTAATTTTTAAAGAATTTCAGTGTATTTCCATCAGATTCCATTCCTATTAAACTACTGTATTGATCAGTATTTTAATATATTTTTTTCGTTTTTGTGTTGTTTTTTTAAACATAACTATCTTGTTTTCATGTAAATAAACCTTTTTTTATTTCACTTGTTTGTGTTTTTTTTGTAATTTTGATATGCACAATAAAAAAACAAACCATGAAAAATTCCAATTTATTGATCTTTATGATCAGTTCCTCTTTTACGTTTGCACAAGTAGGGATTAATACAACATCGCCATTAGGTGTTTTAGATGTTACCTCTGGGAATTCAGCAGTAGTATTACCCAGAAATGCAAACCCTCCGGCGAACGTCAGTACACCGGTAGCAGGTATGATTATCTATGATTCCAATTTTAAAACATTAAGGTATTATGATGGTACACAGTGGAGTACTGTGATTTCTTCACAAACATTAACAACAGCTAATGAAGGTGTTGTAAAATTGAACAGCGGAGCTGGGGTGAAGCCTTCCTTTGCGTTCAAATCTTCAGGAGGAGTTCCTTTGAGTACTTATGAAAATATCGTGTACCAGACTCCTATCAATATTGTTACGGATTTTGCTGCTCCGCCTACAACCAGCTGGCCGGAAAATGTGGGAACTCCTGTTCCTGGTGATATATACAATCCTACTACAGGCCATTTTATTGAAAATCCTATTGCAGGCCAGGTACATATGTGGCGGGTTATTGTAAGTTATAGTGGTAAGAATAATGGTTCTGTGGCATTTGTTACAGTTAACCTTTCCAACCCGGTTCCGCCTTCCACATTTTCTATAGATCAAACAGCGGTTGCTCCCAATGGGGTAACTTCAGGAAATCTTGTTTTTTATCTGGTTAGCGTAGCAGATCCTCTATCTATTGGTAGCGGGTATGTCATTAAAATAAAATCCGATACTGCTTTGGATGCCACTATTGATAGTATAACGAGAATTTCTCAGGCGAAAGATTAATTTTTTTTCTGATTATCCGTTTATGCACCTGTTATATTCGCAATTACTAGTCTGTCAAAGAGTTTGTCTCCAAAATACCGTCTGTTTAATTTGTAAATAAACTCGTTGAGATACA
>LAZY01000051.1 GCA_001013295.1 Chryseobacterium indologenes
AGAGTAAATCTACTCAGTATCTTGGGCTTGGATTTTATATTTTGCTTGAAGCCGTTATTTTTATGCCGCTGCTTTTTATTGCGACCAATATGGCAGGCGGTGGTAATGTGATCTTCCAGGCTGCAACTCTAACGATTGCTATGTTTGCAGGAGTTTCAGCGGTAGCTTTTAGTTCTAAAAGAGATTTTTCTTTTTTAAGAAATATCATTATCATCGGAGGATTTATCTCAATAGGACTTATCGTTGGAGGGATGATCTTCGGTTTTAACCTGGGACTTTGGTTCTCTGTTGGAATGGTGATCCTTGCTTCGGCTACCATTTTATATCAGACGAGTAAATTAAAAGATTCTTTTGGAACAGAACAGTATGTGGGGGCGGCATTACAGCTTTTTGCTTCTATTATGCTTTTATTCTGGTACATTTTAAGTATTTTAATGAGCAGAAGAAGCTAATAGAAATACTTTGATAAAATAGAGGTCCCGGTGAATTTTTTCATCGGGATTTTTTTATGGGTATAATGGTTTTAAACACAAGTGGCACTAATGGTTTCACAAATAACACGATTAGTTACAAATGCTTGAATGATTCCATGCTATGGCTGGTCCTTAAATCGTATAGATAGCTACAGATTTCAAAGATTCTGAGGATTGTATTTGTTTTTTTTGCTGAATTGATTATGATGCTTTATTAGTGAAATCGGTGCGAAAAAATGATGTTATTGATGCTTACAGGCACGTTGAACCCAAAAAATCCTGATGACAGTTCATCGGGATTTTAATTGGATATTCTTTACTGTTTTCAATACAATGACTCCTTCATACTTGCTTTGATTCGCTTTTTGAAGTTCTGTTTGTGTGGAAACCGAATGATGTGTTAAAGAATAGGGAAGTATAGGAATGAAGAAAACTTCAGCAATTTTGTGTTTTTGAAATCTTTCAATGATTTAGTTTTTAAATCATTAAAAAATTACTTGTCAATAGATCCTAGGACCTTTTGTGCGAAAGAGTTTAAAGCATCTTTTTCGCTCATTCCGTTCTGTACATTGGCGTGAACCTCTAAAGCTCCGCAAATGTTGGTAATAAGCTCTCCGGCTACATTTAGATCTTCTTCAGTTGTTCCTCTGAATTCGCTGAAACTTTCTAGAACTTCTAATGTTTTTTCAAGGTTTTCAGGAGTCTGAGTCTGATAAAATTGTCTGATTACGGGTAATTTCATTATGCTAATTCATTAAAAAGGTTAATTAAACTTTCTGCCTGGTTAGATTGAACCTGGTTTACCAATTCACCATTTTTGAAGATCGCGAAAGTAGGTAAGTTGTCTACTTTTGCTAATTTTCTGCTTTCAGGAAGTTTCTCAGCGTCAACATATAAGAATGGAATGCTTTCGTTTTCAGAAGCTAATTTTTTGAATTTAGGCTTCATAATTCTGCAGTTTCCACACCATGTTGCTCCATATTGTACAACTACTTTTTCGTTGTCGTTTACTATATTTTGTAATGTATCTTCGCTTAATTCTGTGTACATAGGTTAAATTTTAAGAATTAAAATTTAACAATGTAACAATTTAATAGTGTGTCAGTGTACCAATAAAAAATAGCTATTGCTACAAAGATGCATTGTTACATTGTTAAATTACTTGATTGTTAAATTGAATTAGTTCTTCGCTAAGTATTCTGCAGTAGAAGTTCTGTCAGCTTTCATAGCGTCTTTTCCTTCTTCCCAGTTTGCAGGACATACTTCACCGTGTTTTTGAACGTGAGTGTAAGCGTCAATTAATCTTAAGAATTCTTTTACGTTTCTACCTAGAGGCATATCGTTTACCGCTTCGTGGAAGATTTTTCCAGTTTCGTCGATAAGGTAAGTTGCTCTATAAGTTACGTTAGAACCTGTGAAAACTTCTTCTCCTTCTTCGTTGTATTCGAAATCCTGATCTACGATTCCTAGTGTGTTAGCCAATTGTCTGTGCGTATCAGCTAAAAGTGGATAAGTAACTCCTTCGATACCTCCGTTATCTTTTGGTGTGTTCAACCATGCGAAGTGTACTTCGTTAGTGTCACAAGATGCACCGATTACTTTAGTGTTTCTTTTTTCGAATTCACCTAAAGCCTCCTGAAAAGCGTGAAGCTCAGTAGGACATACGAAAGTGAAATCTTTAGGGTACCAGAACAAAAGAACTTTTTGTTGGTTGTTTACTGCTTCATCAAGGATGTTGATTCTAAGATCGTCACCCATTTCAGACATTGCATCGATTGTTAAATTCGGGAATTTTTTTCCTACTAAAGACATAATTTTCTGTTTTTATATTTAAATTTCTTATGCAAATATAGAAAAGATTCGTCTATCGAACAAATGATTTTCGATAAATAAAATCTATAATTGTTTTTGATAGTTGTTAAAGCAAAAGCCCTGGTTTCAGGGCTTTTGCTTATTTTAATAACCAAATATTTCTGTTAAGTTGAGCTTTTTTACTTTACCCAATTTTTGCATATCGGCCTCATTTATTATATCTTGGGTGTGCTAGATTCTTATATGGATCATAAATGTAAACTTTTTAGTTTTTCAAATTACAAAGTAATTTTGGTGAAATAAACAAGATGAGGCTGTCTCAAAAGTGAGGCAGTCTTTTTTTTGATCATAAAAAAAGGAAAGCTTTTGCTTTCCTAATATTTGCAAATTGATTAATTTGCTGTGTGTTAAGTAATTCAAAGGTAGTCTTTAAAGATTATAATCCCAAGCAAAATTTTCTTTTTCCTTTCCTTCTAATTTGTCGGAGCTGATAGAAAATAATCATCCTGTACGAACTGTTTCAGCTGTTATAGATGGTCTGGACCTCAGTAATTTACTGTGGAATTATAAGCCCGGTGGCACATCGGTGTATCATCCTAAAATGCTTTTGAAAGCATTGCATCAAGTATAATTATTTTGATAAAGATCAGAAAACCAAAACTATAACCTCTTCGCCTTCTAACCCAAAACTTTCAAAACTCAGGCATAAGTTTCATAAGCTTCTCAATACAAAACGGGGCATAATGCTCAGAAAACAAAGGTGCCACGATGTAGAACCTGTTTTTGCTCAGATCAAGCATAACAAAGGGTTTAAAAGATTTTTTCTCAGAGGTTCAAAATAAAGTCGAAATAGAAACCGGCTTGATTGCTATTGCGCATAATCTTAGAAAATTAGCGCTTGCAGGGTAAAATCTGTTCTTTTTTTAAAAAATACATCCACAACTCATCAAAAAACTAAATCCTAAATAATTAAATACAAAACTAAGTCCCTTACAAAAAATTGTAATAAAAAAGAGACTGTCTTTTGAGACAGCCTCATCTTGTTTGTTTTTATGTTGTCCAATTTTAGCCACCACCATTATACTGTATAGCTGTTTGCACAGTTCCATTACAAGCACTTGGTGCAGCACAAGCCGCCAATGGATCTTCAACATTAGAAGAGACGCTGGCTGTTCTTGGCCCCTGACATATACAAATCCATCTCCCACCATTAACCATCTGCAAGTCTTTTCTTGTTAATTTTTTTACGTTTTTCATATTGCTTTGATTTTGTTTTTCCTAATGTAGTGATAAAAGTTGATGTGGGCAATATATATAACGATTTTAATTAAACTTTTCCAACAATTCTTTGATTCTTCTCATTGCTTCTCTCAGTTCTTCCTCAGAAGCAGCATAGGAAAATCTGATGCACTCCGGGCTTCCGAAAGAATAACCGCCTACACATCCTACATGAGCGTTTTCAAGAAGGAACATGGCGAAATCGTCTGAATTGTTGATTTCAGTTCCATTCAGTGTTTTTCCGATATAATGGGAAATGTCCGGGAAGAAATAGAATGCAGCTTTTGGAAGCAATACCTTGAATCCTGGAATCTCCTGGATCAGCTCATACACAAGGTCTCTTCTCTTTTTGAAAGCATCAATCATGTATCTGTATTCAGACGGATCTGTTTTTAAAGCGGTAATAGATGCTCTCTGAGCCATAGTATTGGCGCCACTGGTCATCTGGCCCTGAACCTTTTCACAAGCCTTTGCCAGCCATTCCGGACATGCAGAATACCCAATTCTCCATCCTGTCATTGCAAAAGCTTTCGACATTCCGTTAATCACGGCAGTCTGTTCATATACTTCCGGAAACTGAGCGATGGAAGTTGTTTTTGTTTCATAATTGATGAATTCATAGATCTCATCAGAGATGATGGTCACATGAGGATATTTCGCAACTACTTTCGCGATGGATTTCAATTCATCATAAGTATAATATCCTCCTGACGGATTACATGGAGAACTGAAAAGGATCGCTTTTGTTTTATCGGTGATGGCTTCTTCAAGCTGTTCAGCAGTTACTTTAAAATCCGTTACGTAAGAGGTAGGAAGCATTACAGAATGTCCACCCATCATTTTTACCATTTCATCATAGCTTACCCAGTACGGAGCCGGAAGCAGAACTTCATCTCCATCATTGATGATGGCTGCCAATACATTTAAAATAGCTTGTTTGGCACCATTGGAAACACAGATTTGAGTAGGCTTGTATTCCAGATTGTTGTCTCTCTTTAGTTTATATGCAATAGCCTCACGAAGTTCAAGGAATCCCGGAACAGGAGAGTAGTGGCTGTAATTTTGGTTGATGGCATCGAAAGCAGCCTGTTTGATATTGTCCGGAACATCAAAATCCGGTTCACCAAGAGTTAAGCTGATCACGTCTATTCCGCTGGCTTTCATTTCTCTGGCTTTATTTGACATTACAAAAGTCTGTGAGTATCCTAATCTTTTTACTCTATCTGAAAGTTTATCCATGTATTTTTTTTTGAATTTTAACAAATATATAATAAAAACGTGGCGTGAGAAGTATAAAAACGGGTTCAGTTTAAAGATTTTTGTCAGGTTTTGATCAAATCACCATTTTTAGAAATAATAATACTTCTCTTGGCTGGTTTGTTTGATTTTAATTCTATTTTAGCAAAAACTTATTCTATGAAGAAAATATTGAGTATCCTTTTTTTACTCTCTTTATCACTTTTTTCTGCCCAGAATTATCGCTTTGTGTATGAATATAAAATGAAAAATGAGATCTATAGTGACTCATTGGTTACAGATTATATGGCCCTTGATACAGACGGAAAGAAGTCTTATTTTTATAATTTGACTAAATATGAACGGGATTCGGCATACGCCGTCAATAAAAATTTCGGAACGTTATTTAAAAAAGGCTATGACAGAAACCTCAGTTATCTTATTGAGAAAGATTTTTCTAAAAAAACGATCAGCTTTTATGATAAATTTAAAAGTGTAGATTTGGTAACAACGGATAATGAAGTGCCTGTATGGAAGATTGAAAAAGAATTTGCAAAGATCAATAATATGAATTGTCAAAAGGCTGTGGCGGATTATAAAGGCCGAATCTGGGAAGCATGGTTTTCTAAAGATTACCCAATCAGTGATGGACCTTATAAATTCAGTGGTCTGCCAGGACTTGTTGTGAAGGTAAGAGATAAAGAAAATCAACATCAGTTTAATCTCATTCAAATCAAAAAAATGAAAACGATGTTTGATCTTGTACCGAAAAAAGGCAAAACAATGACTGATGCAGAATATAAAAAGCTTATGAAAAACTATACTTTCATCCCTGCAGAAGACTTTGAAGCATTCAATGTAGATAAAAAAGCAGGTACAATAGGAGTGCAGCTAAAGGATGGATATGCTGTACAGTATAATATCAAAGAGCTGGAAATGGCCAAAAGAGCCGGTGAAAATATTGATGATGAAATCATCAGAAGACTTAAAAGAACAGATAACCCCATCGAAAGAGATTGAAAAACAGAAAAAAGACTGCAAAATGAGCAGTGTTTTTTTATATATGGTCTTTAAAGTTTGAATAAAGCCAATAAAAACTTATTTTTGCAGACTATAATAATTCACATGTCTACATCGTTACTAATAAAATACTTTCCGGATCTTACAGAAACACAATTGGAACAGTTTGCCAAACTGGAAACTCTGTACAACGAATGGAATGAAAAGATCAACGTAATTTCCAGAAAAGATATGGAATCGCTGTATGAAAAGCATATTCTGCACTCTCTGGGAATTGCCAAAGTGATGGAATTTGCTCCGGGAACTAAAGTACTGGATATTGGAACCGGGGGAGGATTTCCTGGGATTCCTTTAGCTATTTTATTCCCTGAAACCCAGTTTACCCTTATTGATTCTATCGGGAAGAAGATCAGCGTGGTAAATGCTGTAGCAGAAGGAGTGGGGCTTACCAATGTAACGGCCATCCACGGAAGAGCTGAAAAATTGAAAGATAAATTCCACTTTGTAGTCAGCAGAGCGGTGACCCAGATGCCGGAATTTTTAAGATGGCTGAAAGGAAAGTTTGAAAAAGAACAGTTTAATTCCAAGCACAACGGGATCTTATACTTAAAAGGCGGTGATCTTGCAGAAGAACTTGCCGGACTTAAATGTGAGATTTTCAACCTTAAACACTATTTTGATGAAGAGTTTTTTGATACAAAAAAAGTAGTTTATGTATCAAAAGGTAATTTTAATTCCTGATTCGGCATGATTGGGGAATAATTTTTGCTGAATATTTATTGATAATCACAAAATTGAAGGTTATGAAAATTTTTTTAACTCTTGGATTTTCCGCATTGCTGCTGGGCCTTTTTCTGGTCTCGTGTAATGATGATGATTATGATACGGTAGAATCGGTTGATAAAATCAAAATAGACAGTGTAAAGATCGCAAAAGACACCATGAATGTTTTTGCGATACAAAGTATAAAGACTTATTCCACCTATCCGTCTCAATGTGAGGGGTTTTATGGATATGATTATGTCTACAACAATAATCTTGAAAGAACGGTAACTGCTTATAAATACAGAACCGGTGGACCCTGTGCTCAGGGGAGCTATGTAGCGGGCAGCAAGATCAACTTCAACCCGCAGAAGAAAGGGACTTATACTTTTAAATTCTGGAACGGCGGGAATAACTGGATTAGCAAAACAATTGTAGTGGAATAATGAAATTGATTTCTGTATTTTGTCTGTTTACGGCTTCAATGGTATTCGGGCAAAAGATCACCTGGCAGGAAGGGCAAAAGCTTGTATGGGATAATTTTAAAAGCCCTGTCAACAGGAAAAATAATCCGGATGTTGCAGCCTATACAAACTGTGGCTGGGAATTCTCTGTAGTGAAATCCAGCAATCCGAAATCTCCTGTCACCATTCATATCAGCACGATATTCAATGAAGAAAAATCCTGGAAAGATGTAAAAAAGATCAATGATTATATCCTTTTGCATGAGCAGAAACATTTTGATATTGCAGAGCTGTTTGTAAGGAAATTCAGAAAAGCTGTTGCTGAAAATATCAGAACTTCAGGGGATTATAATAAATATTTTAAAACGATTTATAACGGCGTCTCCATCGAATATAAAAACTTTCAGACCGCCTATGACAAAGATACCCGTCATGGGATGAACAAGGAAAAACAGGCAGAATATAATGCTTCGATTTCTGAAGAATTAGACAACTTAAAAAGCTATCGATCCCTTTGAAATTCCTCAATAAGATTATCCACGAACTTTTAGCACAAAACACGGATCTCTCTGCGTTTAATATTGTTCTGCCGGGGAAGCGTCCTATCGTTTTTATCAGACAGATTCTGGAAGAAAACAATTATTCGGGATTCCTTCCCAATTTTTTTACCGTAGAGGATCTTATCAATACAATTGCAGACAAACAGCCTATACAGGGAATTCCGCTCTGGCTCTTTTCATTTGATGTCTACAGAAGCCTGAATCTTATCCCGAGGGATGATTTTTCGGACTTTCTGAAGTGGTTTCCAACCCTGCAGAAAGACTGGGATGATATTTTGAAATTCTCAGACAGTGACCAGGCAGTGCTTCAGTATATGTTTGACGAGGAAAGGATCAAAGAATGGGCCCAAAACCTTGGAGAGGATGATGATGTCCCGAGAAAGAAATTCCTGAACTTCTGGCAGAATATGAACGTTTTCCTTCCGGAGCTGAAAAGCAGATTGCAGGAAAAAAACTGGGCAACATCCGGAATGATCCATGAAACAGCTAAGGCCAGGATTACAGATTTTGCGAAAAATACTTCCGAGCAATTCGTATTCTGCGGTTTCAATGCCTTTACACCGGTGGAAGAGAAGCTCGTGAGAAGCCTTTTACAATGGAATAAAGCGCAGTGCTTCTTCCAGGCAGACCGGTATTATTTTTACGACGAAAAGCAGGAAGCAGGAAAATTCCTCAGGAATCATAAAACATGGAAAGAATTTGATGATAACAGAGCTTTTCAGTGGATAGAGGATGACTTTAGCCAGCCTAAAAATATCAAAGTATATGAAGTATCCGGAAATGTAACCCAAACGAAGGTTTTGCCGGAGATCTTTAAAGAAATTAATAATAAAACCTATTCCAACACAGCAGTTGTTCTTTTGGATGAAAATCTTCTTCCTGCGAGCCTTGATGTAATGCATGGTGTGGAAAACCTGAACATTACCATGGGATTTCCGTTGAAGAACTTATCTTTTTCCAATGCTGTAAAAAGACTTTTCTATCTACAGAAACAACTGGAAAAAAATAAATCCTCTTACTATTACCGGGATATTTTTCCTATTCTGGAAGAACTTCCGAAGTCATTGGAAGACGAGCAGATTATTAATGATTTCAAAGCGAAAGTGGAAGAGAGGAATATTGTGTATATCTCCAGAAATCTTTTACAGGAGCTTTTAGGCGGACTTTCCTATGCGGGACTTCTTCAAAAAGCAGCCGGTACGAATGTCTACCTCGATATGCTGATTTCATTCTGTCAGCAGGTAAAATGGCTGGATATAGACGATATTCAGTATGAAAATGTTTCCCACTTTGAGAATGCTTTCAGGATCATCAAGAACCAACTGACTCCATACAATATCGAGATCAAAATGGAGACCCTCGAAATTCTGATCAACCAGCATATTAATTCCGAGAGTATAGACTTTCAGGGAGAACCTCTGAGAGGTCTACAGATCATGGGGTTGCTGGAAACCCGTCTGCTGAATTTTGAAAACGTGATCATGCTTTCTGTGAATGAAGGGAAATTACCACTCGGAAACTCACAGAATACCTATATTCCCTTCGATATTCGGAGATTCTTTGATCTTCATACCTTTCTTGAAAATGACAGCATTTATGCCTATCACTTTTACAGACTGATCCAGGATGCGAAAAATGTACACTTGCTGTATAACGCATTAAGTTCAGGAGTGAATACAGGAGAAAAAAGCCGCTTCGTCACCCAGATCGAAATGGAAAGTTCCCATCAGATCGAACACCTGATCATTGAGAATTCTTCTGAACCGATTACGACAAAACCTATAGAAATTTCAAAGACTCCGATTGTACAGGAGCGTCTTCAGAAATGGAAAGAAAAAGTATCAGCATCCCACCTTACAAGTTATCTCTATAATCCTATAGATTTCTACCTGTCCAAGATTCTGAACACTTCGGAAACCGATGAGATTGAAGAAGAACTATCAGTGAAAAATTATGGAAACCTGGTTCATTATTCACTTCAAGAAGTATATGAGGTGTTGAAGGGTAAGGTTTTAAAAGAAAGTGATTTAAAGAATTCAGTTAAAGCGATAGATCAATATATAAATATAGCTATTGAAAAGCTTAAACATCAACCTGAATTCTATGAAAAAGGGATGAACTACATCCACAAAGCGATTGCTAAAAAGGTTATCGAAAATGTTCTTAACCACGATCTCGAACTGATAAAACAGGGAAATAAACTGGAGATTGTTGACATCGAAAGAAGGTTTGAAAATGTAGAATTTTACCTTGAAGGGAACGACAAAATTTCCTTTTTCGGATTTATTGACAGGATTGATAAACTGAACGGAACACTAAGAATTATCGATTATAAAACAGCAAAAATCAAAAACCTTAGTGTGAAGATTGATGAAGAGAATGTAGAGAAATATTTTCATAACAGTGACAGAAAACAGGCCTTGCAGCTTTGTATCTATCATTACGTGGTGCAGCATCTTCCTGAATTCTGGGGCTTCCCGATTGAAACCGGTATCTGGAGCTTTGCTGATGCAAAAAAAGGAATGGTATCCCTGCAGTTTGACAAAGGAAATATTGACGACGCCATGAAATCGGTTAAAAGTCTTATTCTTGAAATCCTGAATCCGGATATTAATTTTGTGGAGACTATAAAAGCTTATTAAAAATATTTAGTGTATTTTTTATTTGATAATCAGTATTTTGCATTATTTTGTCTTTTCATTAAAATACATCTTCCTATTTAACAAAACGGTAAATAGATCAGTACGTTTTTTATGTATCTTTACTCCTTCGTAACGTTTTTTAAAGTTGACAGGAATAAACTAAGGTGAACTCATGAAAAAAAGCCTGATTTTTTTAGCAATCATTGTCTCTCTTATCATCAAATCCCAGCAAAAAAATGATTCTCTGAATCTTGCCCTCCAAAATGTAACCAAAGATACCAAATTTGGTCTGGCACTCAGTGGTGGTGGGGCAAAAGGATTTGCTCATATCGGTATTCTGAAGATGATCGATTCATTGGGAATCAAGGTCGATTATATTACCGGAACAAGTATGGGAGGGATTTTGGGCGGTCTGTATGCAATGGGATATAATGCCGATCAGCTGAAGTCCACCATCTATAAAGTAGACTGGAACAGGATTTTGAGTAATAAAATTCCTTACCACAAGGTAAATATCAGTGAGAAGGATGAATATGACAAATATATTCTTGAATTTCCCGTAGTGAAAGGAATTCCGACACTTCCCAGTTCCTATATTGAAGGACAGTATATGGGAGAAGTACTGAATACACTTACCTTCAATGCCAAACACATTAATGACTTCAGCAAGCTGAGAATTCCTGTGGAACTTACGTCTTCAGATATTGAAAATGGAGGGCTGATAATGCAGAAAAAAGGATCTTTACCATTAGCGATCCGTTCTACGCTGGCCATTCCTGCTGCATTTGCTCCGGTTTATATCGATGGAAAGCTCCTTGTAGACGGTGGATTAGACCGTAATTATCCTGCGAATGAGGTTCGGGAAATGGGAGCCGATTTTGTCGTTGGAGGCTATACCGGCTTCAGGCTCTTTACCAAAAAGGAAATTGAGAACCCGATGAAAATGATTTATCAGACTCATGCCATCCGTTCCGTAGAAGATTTCAAACATCAGAAAGAACTGTCTAATATCCTGGTAGATTTTGTGGATCCTTTGGGGGATATTACCACTAAGGATTTCGCCAGATACAGAAAGATTATTAAAATCGGAGAAATTGAGGCCAGAAAGCACCTTCCTGAATTTGTGGCATTGGCAGAAGCACAGCGTAAAGCCGGGATCAAATATGAGCATGAAATGATAGAGGAGGTGAAACTTCCGACAACGAAATTTACATTCAATGAAGAGGATGGAACGCCTATAACTGATGCTGCGGAAATTGAAGTGATCAAGAGACAGATGGGACTTACAGAGGGGAAATACTATGATGTAAAAACGGTGAATGAAGCCATAGACAGAGTATTCGGTATGCGGCAATACCTAAAGGTGTACTATACTTACACCAATACCGGGGAAAGCCTTACGATGAATGTTTTTGTAAAAAGAGCCAAAAAAGGAGCCTTTAAGCTTGCCCTGCATTATGATACAGAGCAGTCTGTAGGAATTATTGTGAACTATACCTATAGAAATATTCTTCTGAATAGATCCAGGTTTTTGGCAACAGTGGATATTTCTGAGCGTTTTAAAGCCAGATTAGCTTATCAGCAGTTCTTAGACAGTGGAGAGCGTCTATGGCTGGATCTGGAAGCTAAAATGATCCACCTTAAAAGTAATGACTTGAACTTCAGATTGTATGATGTAGGAAGTGAAGACACCAGCGATAATTTCCCCAACCATATGTACCGGAATATAACGGGTAAAATAGCCCTGAATTATAACATCAGTCCTAATGCTGTAATCTCTCTGGGAACAGAATTCAGTACGGAAAGAATGTACAGTTTGCTGGATAAAGTAGATCAGGCCAAAATAGATAACTACAGTAAAAAGCTTTATAATCACAGCAATTTCAATACTTTCCTGAAGTTTGAGCAGAATAATCTCAACAAAAGGTACTTTTCAACGAAAGGAAATCATCTTCAGGTAAGCACAAGATTCTATTACGGAGACCAGTACCAGCTCTATGATCTGGAAACTGTACAGCCTCTGCTATATCCCATATTAAATCCTAAAGAACCTTATTATTATCAGCCTAAAAATCTGGTTTCTTTTACTTTAAATGAAAACTTTTCTTATCAGGTGACCAGAAGGCTGGCTGCTAAAGTCAATGTGTTTCTTGGAACGAGCTTTGGTTCAAAAAGAGAGGATCAGGTTCCTTATCTTTTTCTTAATCAGAAATATAATTTAGGGGGCAGCGAGTACAATTATGACCTGCTGAGCCCGGAATTCAATGGTCTGAGACAGAAAGAACTGCCTATGACCTCTGTGGCAAAATTGGGATTGGCGCTGCAATACAGAATTATGAAAAGATTATATCTTACCCCTTCACTCAGCTATGGTAAAGTAAGTGAAGAGTATTCTCCCTTTAATGACAGTTTTAATATGTTCGGCTATGGGGTGAATCTGGGATATGAATCTCTTATAGGGCCTATAAGCCTGAATATTTCCAGAAATAACCAGCTTGATTTTTCAAGAATATATTTTACCATCGGCTTTAAGTTCTAAGAATAATTTAAGAAAGACACTTTAATTATAGGCTTAAATCATTAGCCAATATCCTTCAATGAATTGATTGTTTTTTTTAAATATATTTGCTTAAGTGCTTTTTAACAGATCGATACGAGGTTTATCTGATGTTATTTTTAACTGTTAATATGTTTTGATTTTTAGTCTTATTTTAAATGCCACGAATCAATTTATTCGTGCATTAGTGGCCCAAAAAGTAAGCGGTTAAACTATCACTACTGTTTTGTATGTTCCCGGAAAATAGTGAATCCCAAAAGGATGGTTTATCAATGATCATCTATTATTAATAAAAAGGCACCCCATTGCTGAAGTGCCAAAAATTAACTTGAAAATGATATATTATAGAAAATGAAATAGTGTTACAATTTGATTTTTTTATTTATGACTTTCCCGTTGGCAAGAGTAACCTGTACCACATACACTCCGGGTTCTAAGCTTCGGGATTCGAAGATGGGTTTATTGATTTCCTGCTGAACAATCTGAGCTCCGGAAATACTGTAAATATTAATACTTTTAATATCGTTGCTGGCTTTCACCTTGATTTGTCTGTTTTGTGTAAAAATATCGGTTGTATTTTCAGATGTCGGATTAGAGATCGCTTTATTAAACTGTAGATTGTAGAAAGGAGTAGCCACTTCAAATATATAGTTCTTAGTCTCAAGATCCCTAAGGCTGATTCCGCCGTTTTGCTGATATTGTTCTTTAGTAACAGTTCTGATCAGAGTTTTGTTTTCATCAAAAATATACACGGCAGAAAGTTCTTCCTGATCAATTTTTAATTGAAAAATCCCTTTATTTTCTGACTGGATGATTTCATTTTCAGGAATTTCCTTAGGAGTGCTTTTAATGTATGGAAGCATTTTATTTTCATTGTTTTCCGATACTTTTAAAAGATAAACTCCGTCTTTCAATGAAGATAAGCTGCGTTCATTGGCTGATCTGCTTGCTGCTTTTTCCTGATTAAAGTCGGTAATCTCAACCAGCTGCATATTTCCAAGATCCGGTTTTATCTGTGAAGGAGATAAAAAAGCTGTTTCTGATGGAGTGGCTGCCGACTGTTTGCCAAAAATAGATCCTGCTATCGCCCATTGATTCAGGAGTCCGCCGCTTCTCAAAGTATTAAATTTTGCGTTGGATGCCAAAGTAAACGGAACAATACCGCCTACATGGCCTATAGGTCCCCAATAGAAAGAATCCAGCTTGTATTTATTCAGATCCCACCAAGGATAATACCCTCTTTGAACATCAATGGTTTTAGACGTATTTTCGGGCGGAATGGCCAGATCTACTGTAGAATGTCCTAAGGTCATAGGGGTTTTATTATACCAGTCATAGACGTCTTTAGGCTTCATACAAAGCCTCAGCTTATTGTTGGGGTTATTGGTGACATCATTAACAAAACTGGTGGTAAAGAGTTTCCTCCAGATTACGGGACCCCATAGCAGACCTCCATTGTCCTGTACAACATGATAATTGTACCGATCCAGATATTCTGCGGAGATCACTTCGGAAATACCGGTGTTATAAGTCTGGTAGCCTGTAGTGTTACAGCTGTGAAGAACATTGGCTAAAAATGCGGTGAACGGATAAATATCTTTTTCCAAGACTCCTTTCTGAAGGGTAACCCCGGAAAAATCATATGGTCCGTCTCCCATATAGGCATATTTGAATTGTATATTGTTCGGGTTTGAAATGCTTAATCGTTTTAAAGTGGACATTGCCGCATGAGCTCCCTGGGAATAGCCTGCCAGAAAATATTCATCATAGCGTTTCACATTCAACTGTGCCAGAGCTTTATTGGCTGCCGTGATAAAATCTATGGTAGCTCCTGCTTCTGTAGCATAATCTACATACGGGTGTGTGCCTTCGCCAGTTCCCATCCCTACATAATCAGGTGCCATTAAAATATAACCGTTCAGCACATAAGAAAGTTCAACAACAAATCCTGCAGTGAGAGCTCCTTTAAAGTTGGAAGGAACATTATGTCTGCTGTCTGTCGTTCCATGATCAGATACTACTGTTGATAGTTTGAAACCTACATTCGGGTACATGAGAAGACCGGTAGCTTTTACCAGGGCATTCTTTTCATTTTTGGTATAATAAGTAATTTTAAAGCCTTTCAGTCCAATATTGAAACTGTTTAGATAGCTTACAAAATCCGGTGCATTCTGTTCACCAAGATTATTGGCGATGAAATTGACAACTCCCTGCGGTGTTAGATCCAGTTTCTGTTCGGCACTTACCAGGTCTCCTGCCTGCTGGGCAAAGTAAAAAGGAGCTGATAATCCTAATAAAAAAGTCGTTATTTTCTTCATATCGTGAATTTTTGCTAACCTCAAGGTAATAACTTTATTAAATCCACAAAAATATTCAGGCATCAATAATTATTCATTGAATATCAATTCTCTGCAAAGTGAGTAAAATAAAAGAGTCTGATCCAAAGACCAGACTCTTTCAAATTTTATTTTTATCGCTTAGAAAGCGTTGATACCTGTAATATCTAAACCGGTGATCAGTAAGTGAACGTCATGAGTTCCTTCATACGTGATCACAGATTCTAAATTGGCAGCGTGTCTCATCATCGGGAATTCACCCATGATTCCCATCCCTCCAAGGATCTGTCTTGATTCTCTTGCAATGTCAATCGCCATTTTTACGTTGTTACGTTTAGCCATTGAGATCTGTGCAGGAGTTGCTTTATGATCGTTCTTAAGATTACCCAGCTGAAGGCATAATAACTGAGCTTTTGTGATTTCTGTAAGGAACTCAGCCAGTTTTTTCTGTTGAAGCTGGTAAGAACCGATTGGTTTGCCAAACTGTTTTCTTTCTTTAGAATATTGAACAGCAGTACAGTAGCAGTCGATTGCTGCACCAATTACTCCCCATGAAATTCCATATCTTGCAGAATTCAGACAAGAAAGAGGTCCTTTCAATCCTGTTACACCCGGAAGAAGGTTTTCCTTCGGTACTTTTACGTCATTGAATACCAGCTCTCCGGTTTTGGAAGCTCTTAAGCTCCATTTATTGTGAGTTTCAGGAGTGGTGAAACCCTCCATTCCTCTTTCAACGATTAATCCCTGTACTTTTCCTTCCTCATTTTTCGCCCATACTACAGCAATGTCGCAAAGAGGAGAGTTGGTGATCCACATTTTGGCGCCATTCAAAAGATAGTGATCACCCATATCTTTAAAATAAGTTTCCATAGATCCCGGATCAGAACCATGGTTAGGCTCAGTCAATCCAAAAGATCCGATCATTTCTCCTGAAGCAAGCTTAGGAAGATATTTCTTTTTCTGTTCTTCAGAACCGAATTCATTGATCGGGAACATCACCAGAGAGCTCTGTACCGAAGCAGCAGAACGTACTGCGGAATCTCCTCTTTCAAGTTCCTGCATGATAAGACCATAAGAAATCTGATCCAGTCCGGATCCTCCATATTCCACAGGAATATAAGGTCCTAATGCTCCAATTTTACCTAATTCTCTCATTAGGCCAGGAAGATCAGTATGATTTTGTGCTGCCTGGTCAATCTGCGGCATTACAAAACTTTCAACCCAATCTCTTATCGATTGGCGGATCAGTTTGTGTTCTTCAGTAAGTAAAGCATCAATTCCGTAATAATCAGGGATGCTTGTAAGAGGATAATATGACATGATTTTTTGATTTTGTTAAAAATAACATTTTTCGTGGTGTCTGAGAAATTTTTTTGAAAACTTATCTTAATGCTGGTTTTCAAATAGATAATGCAGTATTTTCCTGTTTTAGAGAGAAAGTCTGCATTTTAGGCCTCCTCATCGTTAGAGATAGGGTACTGATTCGTGGAATTGTGCACCTTGGTTTTAAATTTATAGAGGTATGGTGCTTTGTTTGCAGAACCATCATATAACTTTTCCAGTCGGTCCAGGATATTAAGACTTAATATTTTTCGCTGGAAGTTGTTTCTTCTGAATTTCTGGCCCAAAATGGTTTCATAAAGAGCCTGGAGATCTTTCATGGTAAACTTTTCCGGGAGCAGGTTACTTGCAGCCACTTCCGTATTGATGTTCATTCGCAGATATTCAAGACCGGTTTCTATGATTCTATCATGGTCAAAAGCCATTTTGGGAAGATTATTCACCTCAAACCATTCGCAGCTTTCGTTGAAAGCATCCGGAAAAGTATTGGCAATTGAAAAGTCGATAAGGCTGCAGTAGCCTACCGTGATGAATCTCTGAAAGATCCAGTGGTCTTCAGGAACTTCTATTCCTTTATTCTTAAGCAGGATCTGGTGTACATTATTTTCAGTACGGTCTATTCTTCCAAAGGTATGGAATTGCTTTAGAAACAGATCTTTAAGATGTGTTCTTTCGTACAGGACTCTCGCTGCTGCTTCCCGAAGGTCTTCATCATTGAAAACAAAACCACCCGGAAGTGACCACAAATCCAGATCGTGATACTTCAAAAGAAGGACTTTCAAAATATTATTATGAAATCCGAATATGGTGCAGTCTACAGAAATATGGGCTACGAAATCTTTGGTGTCGATAAGTTCCTGAAGAGTTTCTTTGCTTTTTGTGTCTTTGATTTTCATGGCAGTAAAAATAAAACTATTTTCTATATTTTTCTTTTGGCGACGTTAAAATACACTAAACTGATCATAAAAAGAAAAATTACACAGGATAAAATATATAACGGATAATAATTCAGCATTTGCTTTCCGAACAGTACAGCCATGATGATAGAGCTTACGGAACTGCCCAGAGAGGAAAAAATAACAATAAGTGAGGTGAAAAGATTGATCTTTTCTTTATCGACCTGCGCGATCATTCTTGAGTTGATAACAGGGTAGAGCGGAGATAGGAAAAGGCCAATAACCGGAAATAAAAACAGAATCAGCTTTGAATCTTCAGAATCGAAATACTGTATTCCTACGATGGTTATCAGAAGGATGATAATGAAACTTATACAAGCTACATAATATGCCGGCAAAGAAAACTTTCGGATAATATTAGCGGTGACCGTTCTTCCTGCATAAGAAAACAAAGACAGGAAAGAAGTGGCCTGAAGGGCAAAAAACGAATTGACCTTCAGATGGTTTTTATAAAATGACGGAAGCCAGGAATTGAATCCCTGTTCTACAAAGACAATACAAAAGATCACGCTCAGAAATAACGCAACCGCAGGAGTGGTAAATCCTGAAAGCTCTGAGATGATATTTTTATTTTCCAGAGGTTTGGCTTCAGAGATGTCAGCTTTTAAAAGCATGAATATGGTGACTGCAGATAAAACCGCAATCAGAAGAAATCCAAATTTCCAGAATTCAGAATACTGACTGGAGATCAGCCATCCAAAACCTGTATTGACTACAAAAATTCCGATCATAAAAGAAGCTTCAACACTGTTCATGGTTTTCGCCAGTGACTTTTCATCTGAAATATTATTCCTGATGATTCCGAAAACACAGATTTTTCCGATAGCAAAACACGCCCCAATGATGGCAAACCATAGTTTATAGAACCAGAAAACCTCAACAAATGGAAGAAGGCAGGAGCAGACTCCCACAATGGCTAAGGCTAAGATCAGAGCTTTTTTTGCTCCGGTTTTGTTGATGAAACTGACTGCAAAAAGGGAGATAAAAGCAATCGGAAGGTCTTTAAAAGATTCCAGAAAGCCAAGTTCACCATAGGTAATATTGGTATCTGCAAGCTGCAGAATGATAAGACCCATGCAGTTTAAAACCATGGAGAAAATCAGAAAGGTAAGTTTGAGTGGAAGAGAAATTTTTGAAAGCTTAACGGTCATTTTCGGGGATTGTCTGGATTGAATTTTTATCGCTTTTTATCAATTATTGATGCGAAGATATGGCTTTTAACCCTCAGAAATAAAAGAAAAATTAAAATATTTGTGAATGGAATGTTAATTAATAGAAAAAAAATATATTTTTATTGTCTCAATTTGAGAATTAAACAATAACTATATATGAATGTAAGAATATCAAGAAGCTTAGGAGCAGTAGCCGTCCTCTATTTTACGGCAAGTTTCAACGCTCAGACTCAGAAAAAGGACACGATTTCCAAAGAGAATAAAATCGACGAAGTCGTAGTGATAGGTTACGGTACTCAGAAGAAGAGCAATGTGACCGGAGCTATTGCCAGTATCAAAGCCAGTGATATAGAAAACATCCCGGCGGGTAAACCTGAACAGGTATTACAGGGAAGGGCTGCCGGTGTTGCTGTAGTAACGAATTCCGGACAGCCAGGTGCTGCGGCAACCGTACGTGTAAGAGGAATTACCAGTTTCGGGGCAGGAAGTAACAGCCCATTATGGGTAGTGGATGGTATTGTGGTAGACAATATCGGATGGCTGAATCAGTCGGATATAGAAAGTATTGAGGTACTGAAAGACGGAGCATCATCTGCAATCTATGGAGTTTCTGCTGCGAAAGGAGTAATCCTGGTAACCACAAAAAAAGGTAAAAAAGGAAAACTTCTTCTTTCTTATAACGGCTTTTATGGTTTTTCCAATGCCTCTAAAAAACTGGATCTTCTGGATGCCAGCCAATATGCCAGAATCATTAATGAAGGTTTTGTGAATGACGGAAAAGCCCCAAGATTTACGAATCCCGATTCATTCGGAAAAGGAACCGACTGGCAGAACACGATTTTCGGAACCGGAGAAAAAAGCTCGCATGAAGTAAGCATTACGGGAGGAAATGACAAGTCAAGTTATTATACTTCATTTGGATACTTTGATCAGTCGGGTATCGTCATGAGTGATATTTCTTATTATAAAAGAATAAACGCCAGATTTAACTCCAGCCATAAGGTGACGGATTATCTGACATTAGGGCAAACCTTTGCTTATACACATACGAAATCTCAAGGTGTGAGTGCCAATGAAGAATTCGGAGGACCGCTGGCTTCTGCTGTTAACTTAGATCCTATCACTCCGGAAGTGGTGACAGATTGGTCAAAAGTAGACCCGGGTGGCTATACAAATCCCTATATTATTCGTGATCCGAGTGGTAATCCGTATGGAATTTCAAGTTATGTGAACAATGAAATGACCAATCCAAGGGCTTTCCGTACTATCCAGCAGGGAAATTACAATTGGTCTGATGATTTTGTAGGAAATGTGTTTGCGGAGCTTAAGTTTCTGAATCATTTTACCTTCAAAACAAGTTTAAATGGTAAAAAATCGTATTGGGGAAGCCGCACTTTTACCCCTAAATATTATTTAAGCCCCAACTACAGCAATACAAATTTCAACAGCCTGAATAAGGTAGAGGAAAACAAGTTTGAATGGAGTATGGAAAATACTTTAACATATCAGAACAAAATTGGAGATCATAATTTCAACGTTTTGATAGGTCAGGGAGTATATCGCTATAATATTTCAGGAGGAACAAGCTTAACGTATAGTAATCTGCCCATAGACCACTGGCAGGATGCCTCTTTTAACTTTGATATTTCTCAGGATAATATCATTGCAAAAGGATGGGACGGCATCCAGACCCGTAAAGCATCTTACTTTGGAAGGGTTATTTATGATTATGCAGACAAATACTTATTCACAGGGACAATCCGTAGAGATGGTTCTTCAAAATTTGCTTCCAATCAGCATTGGGGAACTTTCCCGTCGATGTCTTTAGGATGGAATGTTCATAAAGAAAATTTCTGGCCGGAGAATAAAGTAATCAATAATCTGAAACTGAGAGGAGGTTACGGAGTTTTGGGAAATGATGAAATGGAAAACTTCAGATTTGCCAATTTCATGGTTTCAGGAAGCAATTATACCAATTCCGGGAACAATATCATTATCGGATATGCCCCAAGTACACTGGCAAATCCACATTTGAAATGGGAGCAGACCAGCCAGTTGAACATTGCAGCAGATTTAAAACTATTCAACAACTTCACGCTTACCGCAGATTGGTATAAAAAGAAAACTACCGATATTCTGAGACAGATCAATATTCCGGGGTATGTGGGTGTTCCTAATTTACCTTGGTCAAACGTAGGAGATATGCAGAATTCTGGACTTGAAATTGAGCTGGGCTATAAAAAGAACTGGCAGGATTTCAGCATATCGGTCAACGGAAACTTTGCTACGATAAAAAACAAAGTACTGCGCTTAGAGGATGATATTGATTATTTCAACCTTGCTTCTTTCCAGACAATGGGACCGGTATCAAGAGTGCAGGTAGGGCAGCCTTATGGGTCATTCTATGGTCAGACGTATAGTGGAGTTTTCCAGAATCAGGCACAAATTGACAGTTATGTAAATTCGAATGGTGTTAAATTACTTCCTGATGCAAAGCCGGGAGATTTCATCTGGCAGGATAATAACGGAGACGGTAAAATTGATGAAAATGATAGAGTGAACTTAGGAAGCTCCATTCCAAAATATACTTTCGGGCTTACGGTTAATTTAACCTACAAAGACTTCGATTTTATGATGTTTGCACAAGGGCAGGCAGGTAATAAGATATTTCAGGGGTTAAGAAGATTAGATCTTCCAGATGCCAATTATCAGACAAGAATCTTGGACCGTTGGACAGGTGAAGGATCTACTAATGATAATCCTAGAGTGACAAGAAATGACCCTAACCATAATTACTCATGGATGTCAAATTACTATCTTCAGAAAGGAGACTATGTGCGTCTGAAAATTGTTCAGTTAGGCTATACACTTCCTAAAGATGTTACAGGCCGCTTTGGAATGAGTAAAGTAAGACTGTATATCACCGGAGAGAATCTTCTGACGTTTACAAAATATACAGGTTATGATCCTGAAATCGCGGGAAGAAACAATTCTGAGCAGGACATTATAGGAGTTGACAGAGCTTATTATCCACAGGCCAGAACGTTCTTGCTGGGTGCCAATATTCAATTTTAATACATTAATAACATGAAAAATAAGAGTTTTATATATAAAGGACTTGCAGTTACATTATTGGCAGGTTTGAGTTTGGGCAATATTGCCTGTAGTGGTTCCTATCTGGATGAGGTAGAAAATTCAGGCGCTTTCAAGAGTGAAGAGTATTTTCAGAACGAAACGCAATCATTCAGTGCATTGGTTTCCGTATATGATGTTTTAAGAAAATATTCAGGAGGATTCGAAAATACAGTTACTTTTTTTAATGCAGGATCCGATGATTTTTATTCAGGAGGTGGAAACTCCAGTGATGGAGCTGGTATACAGGGGATTAATAATTATGCACTTAATTCCAATACGATGCCTGCAAGCTATTGGAGAGATTATTATCAGGGAATTGCCCGGGCTACACTTTTAATAGAAAGAGTTCCGGGAGCTTCTATGAATGAAAGCATTAAAAAAAGATACATCGCTGAGGCAAAAGTACTGCGTTCTCTCTATTATTTTGAACTGGTAAGAATGTTTGGAAATATTCCGCTGATTCTTAAAACCATAAAATATGATGATGATTATTGGAATATCCCACAGGCAAAGCCAAGCGAGGTATATACCCAGATAGAAAATGATATTGTGGCGGCAATTCCGGATCTGATGATGACGGCAACCGGTAATGACAGAGGACGAATTACCCAGGGAACGGCCAGAGCTATATTGGGAAAGATCTATCTGTATGATAAAAAAATGCCCGAAGCAGCAGCACAGTTTGCCGAAGTGAACGGTACCCCGGGAGGAACCAGCCAATATGGATATAAACTTGTAGAAAAATATGAAGACCTGTTTAAAGTAGGACCGGAAACTGTAGATCCGTATAAATTTTCCACAGAATCTATCCTGGAAGTAATGCATACCAATAAAGGAAACTCAGATTGGGGCTTCTGGGGCCAGGGGAAAGATGAAGGAAACTCTATCAATGCAATGGTAGGACCACGTTCTTATTCCCGAAAAGATATTAAAGATAATGATGCTCCGGATCTTTATTCCGGTTGGGCATTCAATACGGTAACAGAAGATTTTGTCAGCTTTATGGGGAGTGATCCGAGATTAAAGGTAACAGTCTTCGATGCCAAACAGCTGGTTGCAGAAGGAAAGATCTCCTATAGCCCTGCTTTTGCAGATACTGGGTACTTTTTAAACAAGTATTTACCTACCAATGACCTGAGAAGCTCACTTCCCGGAGCTACAGAACTGAATTTCAGACAAAATTATATTGCGATAAGATTAGCGGATACTTACCTGATGGAAGCAGAAGCTTTAGGAGGTGCCGGAGCCAGAGCCCAGGCATTGCTGGATGCTGTAAGAGCCAGAGTAAAATTAAGTTCTGTTCCTGTTTCCCTTCAGGCCATCAAGGATGAAAGAAGGAGAGAACTTGCGGGAGAAGGACACCGATGGTTTGACCTTGTCAGATGGGGAGATGCTCCATCAAAGCTTGGATTTAAAGGATTTAAGGCTAATAAAAATGAAATTTTGCCTATTCCGTTCAATGAATTGCCTAATACAGCTATGCACCAAAATCCAGGCTATTAAAACATGAAGTTTCACAACTTATATAGTTTCTTTAAAGGTACTGCACTGCTATGCGGTGTGGTACTTTTTCCTTTATCATGTACCTTTGTTACTCAAAATAGAGGCGGTGAAGTTCAGTATTGGCTTACCAAAGGAGATGAAAGCGTAAAACTACAGCTTCAGAGCCCGGCAAGATTTGTAAATACATCCAACAGCTTTCAGAATATTGAAATTGATGCTTCACAAAAGTTTCAATATGTTGACGGCTTTGGGTATACATTGACGGGAGGAAGTGTTGAGGTAATCAACCGTTTATCACCTTCAAAAAGAAAAGCCTTGCTTAATGAACTTTTCGGAGTTGATAAAAACGCCATTTCTATCAGTTACTTAAGACTGAGTATTGGGGCTTCAGACCTTGATGGTGAAGTATTTTCATATGATGATCTGCCCGAAGGACAAACGGATGCTTCTTTATCAAAATTCAGTCTGTCAAAAGATAAAGCTCTGATTGCTATGTTGAAAGAAATTCTGACCATTAATCCTAAAATTAAAATCATTGCAACACCGTGGTCTGCTCCCGTTTGGATGAAAGACAACGGAAAGTCAAAAGGGGGAAGTCTGAAACCTGAATTCTATGGGGTGTATGCCGATTATTTTGTAAAATATATTCAGGAAATGAAGAAAGAAGGTATTGCCATTGATGCGGTAACTCCTCAGAATGAACCATTGCATCCGGGAAATAATCCAAGTCTGTATATGTCTTCAGAAATGCAGGGCAAATTTATCAAAAAACATTTAGGGCCTGCTTTTAAAGCCAATCACATCAAAACAAAAATTGTTGTCTATGATCACAATTGCAACAGACCAGAATATGTACTTCATATTCTGAAAGATCCTGAAGCCTATCAATATATAGACGGATCTGCTTTTCACCTGTATGAAGGAGATATTTCTGCATTAAGTACCGTTCATAATGCCTTTCCTGAAAAGAACCTCTACTTTACAGAGCAATGGACAGGTTCAAAAGGAACTTTTACCGAAGATCTGAACTGGCATACCAAAAATGTAATCATCGGGTCGATGCGAAACTGGAGCAAAACTGCTTTAGAATGGAATCTGGCCAACGATCCTAAGTATGGCCCCCATACAGAAGGTGGCTGTACAGAATGTAAAGGAGCAATTACTGTTTCAGACAGTGAGAATTTTACGAGAAACGTTTCTTATTACATCATTGCTCATGCTTCAAAATTTATTCCCGCAGGTTCTCAGAGAATTGCTTCAACACAGACAAAGACTCTCTCAACAGTAGCATTTATGACTCAATTTGGGAAAATAGTTCTCATTGTTCAGAATGATCATAAAGAAGATGAGAATTTTAATATTAAATTTGCCGGGAAAACGGCTGCAGTAACAATTCCCGGACATTCGGCAGCAACTTATATTTTTTAATCAGACATCATGAAAAAAGTATACTTTTTATTGGCATTTTCAACATTGGGAATGAATGTCTACGGACAGAAAACAGTAGATCAGAAAGTAGCAGAGCTGCTTTCTAAAATGACCCTTGAAGAAAAAGTTGGGCAGATGGTCCAGTACAGCGGATTTGAATATGTCACCGGACCTCAGCATTCCAATTCTGCAGCCGTTTTGGAAGAAATAAAAAAAGGGAAGGTAGGTTCTATGCTGAATGTGGCCGGGTCAGAAGAGACCAGAGCTTTCCAGAAACTGGCCATGCAGTCGAGACTGAAAATCCCTCTGTTGTTTGGGCAGGATGTTATTCATGGGTATCGTACTACTTTTCCTGTTAATCTGGGCCAGGCAGCAAGTTGGGATCTGGGATTGATCGAAAAGTCAGAAAGAATTGCTGCTACCGAAGCCTCAGCCTATGGAATTCACTGGACGTTTGCCCCGATGGTGGATGTTGCCAGAGATCCGAGGTGGGGAAGAGTGATGGAAGGTTCCGGAGAAGATACTTATTTAGGTACAAAAATAGGATTAGCCAGAATCAAAGGATTTCAGGGAGCAGGATTGGGAAGCCTTGATGCAGTGATGGCCTGTGCAAAACATTTTGCAGCCTATGGAGCGGCAGTGGGTGGCAGAGATTACAACTCTGTAGATATGAGTCTGAGACAGCTGAATGAAACCTATCTCCCACCTTTCAAAGCTGCTGCAGAAGCAGGTGTAGCCACTTTTATGAATTCTTTCAATGACATTAACGGAATTCCTGCAACGGCCAATCAGTATATTCAGAGAAATCTGCTGAAAGGAAAATGGAACTATAAAGGTTTTGTGGTTTCAGACTGGGGAAGCATCGGGGAAATGATTCCTCACGGATATGCCAAAGATGCTGCTGAAGCTGCTGAAAAAGCTATCTTGGGCGGAAGCGATATGGATATGGAAAGCCGTGTCTACATGGCTGAACTTCCAAAGCTGGTGAAAGAAGGGAAGGTAGATGCTAAACTGGTAGATGATGCGGCCGGAAGAATTCTGACTAAGAAATTCGAAATGGGGCTTTTTGATGATCCCTACAGATTCAGCAATGAAAAAAGACAGAAGGACCAGACCAATAATCAGAACAACAGAAAATTCGGAAGAGAATTCGGATCGAAAAGTATTGTTCTTCTGAAGAATCAGGGAAATATTCTTCCGCTTTCAAAAACAGTAAAAACGGTTGCTCTGATCGGCCCTTTCGGGAAAGAAACTGTGGCCAATCATGGATTCTGGTCTGTAGCATTCAAAGATGACAGCCAGAGAATTGTTTCACAGTTTGATGGTATTAAAAATCAACTGGATAAAAACTCAACTTTACTCTATGCAAAAGGGTGTAATGTAGATGATCAGGATAAGACCATGTTCGCAGAAGCAGTAGAAACTGCAAAAAAAGCAGATGTTGTCATTATGACATTGGGTGAAGGTCATGCCATGAGTGGTGAAGCGAAAAGCAGAAGTAATATTGGATTTTCCGGAGTTCAGGAAGATCTTCTAAAAGAAATTGCCAAAACAGGGAAACCGATTGTTTTAATGATCAATGCAGGAAGGCCGTTGATCTTCAATTGGGCTACAGATCATATTCCTGCCATTATGTATACCTGGTGGCTGGGAACGGAAGCTGGAAATTCTATTGCAGATGTTTTGTTTGGAACGGTAAACCCCGGAGGAAAGCTTCCGATGAGTTTCCCGAGAACAGAAGGGCAGATCCCGATCTATTACAATCATTATAATACAGGAAGACCTGCTAAAAATAATACAGACAGAAATTATGTTTCCGCTTATATCGATCTTAACAATGATCCGAAATTCCCGTTCGGTTATGGCTTGAGCTATACAGACTTTAAATATTCTGATATGGTTTTGAACTCTACAAATCTTACAGGAAATCAGACATTAAATATCAGTATTACGGTTTCCAATACCGGAAAATATGACGGTGAAGAAGTTGTGCAACTCTATGTCAGAGATCTTTTCGGAAAAGTGGTAAGACCTGTAAAGGAACTGAAAGGTTTCCAGAAAGTGTTCATTAAAAAAGGAGAAAACAAAAAAGTTGATTTTAAACTCACGCCAGAAGATCTGAAATTCTTTGACGATGACCTGAATTTTGATTGGGAAGGAGGCGAATTCGATATTATGATCGGAACCGATTCTCAAAATGTACAGACGAAAAGAATTAACTGGACAAAATAAATTCCTTCAATAGTAGGGAGTATTGGTCAAAATAAGTTATATGAGATTCAAAGCTAAAAATATTATCAGAATAGGAGTGGCAGGTGCTTTGTTTATGTTTGCCGTAAGCTGTGCTTCACATCAGCCTGATGCTTACAGAACCTTGATCTGGAGTGATGAATTTAACGGCAAAGGTCTCCCGGATTCATCAAAATGGAATTATGATGTAGGAGGGGATGGCTATGGAAATAATGAAGCTCAGTTTTATACCCAAAACAGGCTTGAAAATGCCAGAATGGAAAACGGGAACCTCATAATTGAAGCTAGAAAAGAAAATTGGGAGAAGAATAAATATACTTCAGCAAGACTTTTAACAAAAGGAAAATTCTCTTTTCAATATGGAACTGTTGAGGTAAGGGCTAAACTTCCTAAAGGCAGAGGAACCTGGCCGGCTATATGGATGATGAGTGAAAAAATGAAGCAATGGCCGGATGATGGTGAACTGGATATCATGGAACATGTTGGCTTTAACCAAGGCTATATTCATGCTTCGGTTCACACCAAAAAATACAATCACATCCAGGGAACACAGAAAACAGATACCTTAATGGTAAAAGACGCCAGCGAGAAATTTCATGTGTACAAAGCAGACTGGACTCCTGAAAAAATAGATGTTTATATTGACAACAGAAAGTTTTTCACTTATGAAAATAAAAGTGAAAACTATGAAGCTTGGCCTTTTGATCAGCCTTATTTTATCATTTTAAATCTGGCAATAGGCGGTTTGTGGGGTGGAAAAGAAGGCATAGATGATTCTATTTTTCCACAGAAGTATTATATAGATTACGTAAGGGTCTATCAAAATAAATAATGAATAGGGGACGCAATTGTCCAAAATAAAAAAATCATGAGAAAACTAATTGTAAGTTGTTTTTTAGTAGGTATTGTCGTGAATGTCAATGCTCAGAATTATTGGAAAAAACATGAAGGAAAAACAGCTAAAGTAATCCTGACCAACGCTAAGGTGGAAGAAAGGATGGCTGACAAAGGCCCGGTTAAATTCGAGCAATTTGGTCAGCCGAAAGAAACGGAAGCCTGTATTTTTGTAGCCCCCAATTTTAAATATCAGAAACTGATAGGAATCGGAGGGGCTATTACAGATGCTTCAGCAGAGACTTTTTACAAAATGCCAAAGAACAAACAGAAAGAAATTCTGGATGCTTATTTCGGTAAAAACGGACTGGGATACACAATCGTTCGTACCAATATGAATTCCTGCGATTTCTCCAGTGATTCCTATACTTATGTAGAAGATAATGATACCAGTCTGAAGACTTTCAATGTCGCTCACGATGAAAAGTATAAGATTCCTATGATTAAAGAAGCTCAGAAAGCTATAGGAAATAATTTCACGTTCTATTTCTCTCCATGGAGTCCGCCAGCCTGGATGAAATCCAATAAAAGCTTGTACAAAGGAGGAAGACTGGAGAATCAATATTACCAGACCTGGGCAGATTATTATATCAAATTCATTAAGGAATACGAAAAAAGAGGCATCAATGTCTGGGGATTAACGGTTCAGAATGAGCCTATGGCTACCCAATCCTGGGAATCATGTATCTATACGGCTGAAGAAGAAGGGGATTTCCTGAAAAACAATCTAGGGCCAACCCTTTGGAAAAACGGCTATAAAGATAAAAAAGTAATGATCTGGGATCACAACAGAGATCTTATCTATCAGAGAGCAACCACTACACTCAGCGATCCCGAAACCTCAAAATATGCTCACGGAATCGGATACCACTGGTACGAAACCTGGAACAACAAAACCCAGCTTTTTGATAATTTAGCAGAAACACACAGAGCTTTCCCGGATAAATTCCTGGCGTTTACCGAAGGCTGCAAAGAACAGTTCAAAATGGATAGAATTTATGATGTAAGCCTGGGTGAATTGTACAGTAAAAATATGCTGAACGATTTCAATAAAGGAAATGCTTTATGGACCGACTGGAATATTCTGCTGGATGAAACAGGAGGCCCCAACCATAAAGGAAATTTCTGCTTTGCTCCAATTATCGCAGATACTAAGACAGGAGAAGTATACTATACCTATGAATACTATTATATAGGTCATGTTTCAAAATACATCAAGCCCAATGCACAGAGAATAGGAAGCTCTTCCAACAGGGCTGCATTGACCTCTTCCGCATTTATGAATGAAAACGGACAGCTGGTAACAGTAATCATGAATGATTCAGATAATGATATTGAAGCCAATCTTTGGATTGAAGGAATGGCTGCCAAGCTGAATGCTCCCGCCCATTCTATACAGACTGTGATCCTATAACTTCATATTAATATATTTTTGACAAGCTCCGGCGGCCTCGAAGAGGCCGCCGGAGTTATTGTTTTATAAACATTCCTTTCAGATTTTTGATTTTAAGTTCATTGTACAGTTTCGTGTTTCTCACCATGTCCTTTGTTTGTCATTTCAATTTTTCCACTTGTTCCACACATACAGAATGAATCTTCAGTAAGAATCTTGAAATGATTAGCGGTGTCTTTTTCTGTAGTTTTTCCCAGGCAAGAGGTAGGGTATTAGGATGTTTGCTTATCGTATTAAGAAAATAATGTGTTATTAGGTAAATATTATTAAATTTAAAATAATGTTTAGTGAAAAAATAAATATTAACAAAAAACAAATAATCATGGCAAATTTATTATGGTATCCAATTAATCCTACTCTTACTGATAAGGGGGCATTTTCAGCTTTAGCTTATGATGAGAATGGAAAAGAATTAAAACCTATTCCTTTAGATCCGGGAACTGATCCATTTTCTCAGTTTCGTGTTTTACAAAGTTCATTTAATATTCAAGTTGCGGCTAATATGGGTATTGGAGTGGGATCAATTAGTGGAAATTATAGTGCTTTTATTTTATCTTATGAAGCAATGGTGTTTACTGAAAAGATTGTAGAGTCCCCAATCGGTGGTAAAATATACGGTACCCGGTGGGGAGCCGGATTAAGGGTGATATTAAAAGTATCTGAGATTAAATCTAATGTAAATTTTAATTTTGGAGCAATTGCAGCAAGTACTGAATTAGGTTTAGCAAAAGTAGAATATGAAATAAATGGAATTGGAATTAATAAACCCGATATTCTGGCGGTTTTGCCAGGCCCCGGAGATTTCAATTTTACCAATTATAAAAAAATATTAGATGCTGTAGATGCTGTTAAAACCTATATGTCTCAGCATACAACAGATTTACAACCTAAACCTTTTCAAGTTTTCGTTACCGATGATAGTAATAAAGATATTTTTACAGATACCAGGGGTATTTTATATGCAATGAGAAACATTGTGTCAAGAAATTCTTTAAAAACAGCAATCAATAACTCTCAAAATAAATATAGTATTTCAACAATAAAATCTGCATATGCTAAATTTCAAATTTTTGATGAAAACCTTGAACCAACAAGAGATCAAAAAAAACTGGCTGAAGATTTTCTGAATACTTAAAAAGTATAAATAATGTACAGATTATTATTGATGATGTTCCTGATTGGAGCAATAAATATTAACGGGCAAGAATTTGTTCCTATTAAAGAAAATGGACTTATGAAAAATGCTCAGGCATACGGAGCTTTATTATGTCCTCTTAATAAAAACAAAGCAGATCAGGTATTGAAAAAGGTAATAGAACTTAATATTACTAATAAGCATATAAATGGCTATTGCGAAGCCAGGGCTCATTTTCTAAGTAATAAAATATCTTCTTTAATTACAGAAAATGGATGTAGTGTTGGAAAGATATGGGCTTTTGCACCCTCACTATATACTATGATTTGGGATAAAAAATTGAAGGCTGAAAATCCATTATTTAAAGGCGAAAATGTAACCTGGGGCTATCATGTAGCTCCCTTAATTGCAATAGAAAATGGAAGTAAAACTGATACTGTAGTCATTGATTTTTCAATAAAAGATAAGGCATTCATCCCATATAAAGAATGGCTTAAAAAATTGAATTGTCCTGAAGCAATTTATTTATTCACGGATCACAATTATTACCTGTTTAATAGTTTTAATGGCTTGATATTAACAGGGGATAATTATAATAATTTTAAAACTCCGGACAGTTTTCCTCAGATAATTATTACTGGTCATTTCTATTATTTATTAAATAATGATACTTTAACCGTTCCCACTGGGTTATCTTATAACGATCTTGCAATCCATTTAATTGAAAAGTATTATTCGGATCCCCGATATAGTAGCTACAAATTGCCGATAAAAGATTTAGTAGAGAAGAATGAGGGAATGGGAAATCTTGTAAACCGTTCTTTGAACAACCTTCCCAGTGATTTAATTGAAGATTGTATAAAGTTTTTTAATGAGAGGCTAGAGTATTGGAAAAAACAATGAAGTGAAAACAGGAATAATTCATTTTAATCAATGTTGGTAAAATCTCTGAAATTTAATATTTAAAACAAAAACCCATAAAAAATTTTATGGGTTTTATATTTATTTTAATCGAAACTTTTACCAGTCCGTTTTTATTATTCAGCATCATATTTACTGATCACTCTCTGAGTAACTCCTGAGCTGCTGAAACCTCCGTCATGGAAAAGATTCTGCATGGTTACTTTTTTCGTAAGATCAGAGAATAGAGTCACACAATAATCTGCACACTCAAGAGCGGTTGCATTTCCTAGAGGAGACATATCTTCAGCATATCCAAGGAATCCTCCGAAACCTTTTACTCCGCTACCAGCAGTAGTCATGGTAGGAGATTGAGAAACCGTATTCACACGTACCTTTCTTTCACCCCAATAGTTTCCGAAAGTTCTTGCAATACTCTCCAGATAAGCTTTATTGTCAGACATATCATTATAATCCGGGAATGTTCTCTGAGCAGCAATATAAGTAAGGGCCAAAATACTTCCCCATTCGTTCATACAGTCTTTTTCCCAGGCTACACGCATTACTTTATGGAAAGAAACAGCTGAAATATCCCAACCTTTCTCTAACCAATCGTAGTTCATTTCCGTATAGTGTTTTCCTTTTCTTACATTGATGGACATTCCGATAGAGTGTAGGATAAAGTCGATTTTTCCAAATTTTGCAACAGCGGCATCAAAAAGTTTTTCAAGATCTTCTACAGAAGTAGCATCCGCACCGATCACTTCAGAACCTGTTTTTTCTGCTAAACCATTAAGTTCTCCCATTCTCAAAGCAATAGGAGCATTAGATAAGATAAATTCAGCACCTTCCTCATGGCATCTTTCAGCAACTTTCCATGCGATAGATTGTTCATTAAGGGCTCCAAAAATAATTCCCTTTTTGCCTTTAAGTAAACCGTATGACATAATTTTTTAATGTTTATTATAATACAAATGTAGCAATAATTGTGCTTATGGCATAATAAAAAATGGAGCCTTATCAATTTAAGACTCCATTTTCTTGAAAATATTTATATGACTGAAATTTTAATTGGTTTTCTTGTTCCATTCTGCTTTTACATCTTCCGCTGCATCTTTAGTTTTTTCCCAGGCTTCATCTGCTTTATCCTTAATGTCTTCCCAGGCATCTGTTACATTAGCTTTTACCCTGTCGAGCCAGTCTTCCTGATTAGCTTCCTGATCATTGCTCCGCTTTTCATTGATATACTCTTTGGCTCTGTCTGCCAATTCATTGATTTTCCATTTGGTTTTGTCCGCTGCGTTCTGTAAAGAATTTTCTACATTGTTTACTGCATTTTCCGCTTTGTTGTAATCTGAATTGTTCATAATAGTATAAATTTGGTAACAGTAAACAAACAATAACCATTCCTAAAGTCAGGCAACTCTGTTAAACTTTTCATAATCTTTTGTTATTCTTTTCCAAATCCATCTTACCTTTATTCTATAAATATTGATAATTATGGAAAAAATACGTTGCGCATGGTGCGAAAAAGACGACCTGTACAGAAAATATCATGATGAAGAGTGGGGAAGACCTGTGTATGATGACGAAACCATATTTGAGTTTCTGATTCTCGAAAGCTTTCAGGCCGGTTTGAGTTGGTATACCATCCTCTCCAAGCGGGAAAACTTCAGAAAAGCTTTTGATCATTTTGATTATAAAAAAGTGGCGGTTTATGCTGACCGTAAGATAGAAGAACTGATGAATAATCCAGGAATTATCAGGAATAGACTTAAAATACTTGCCACCGTTACCAATGCACAGAAATTCATAGAGATTCAGGCTGAATTTGGCAGTTTTTCCCAATATATCTGGAGCTTTGTAAATGGGAAACCTATTGATTCCAAACCTAAATCTTTATCTGATGTACCGGCAACAACGGAAATTTCTGATACCATTTCCAAAGATCTGAAAAAAAGAGGATTCAAATTTATGGGATCAACAGTGGTCTATGCACATATGCAGGCAACAGGAATGGTGAATGATCATATTGAAGAATGTTTCATCAGAGAGTGATAAATTTTATTTTATTCAAATTTTAGTGACATTTATTATTAAATATTAAATGTATGTTTAATGCTGTCTGGTGAGTGATCTCCCAAAGAGCTCATGAGTAAAAATGTATTTAAGTTGTTGATAATAAATATTTTTCATTATAATGTGAATAGTGGTGTGTTTAATCACATTAGAGTGTTTTAAATTGCGATATTTTCAATAAAATTGGTTTTTTATTAAAAATTTGTATATTTGCATCCTTGAAAAATACAACTAATACAAATGAAATATAATTTTCGATTAAGCCTTCTTTTTTTACTCTTTGTTTTTTTTATGCATGCTCAGATTGGGATTGGACTTTCAAGTCCGGACCGTTCAGCTATGCTGCATATAAACTCTACCAATAAGGGAGTACTATTGCCGAGTATTGCATTAGTTTCAACAACAGATAATCTTACCATACCTTCTCCAGCAGATGGACTTATTGTATGGAACAATGGAACCGGAAGCTTAAAAGAAACAGGATTTTATTACTGGTATAATTTGAAATGGAATCTTCTCGTATCCAACTCTGTCGGAACCTCTAAAGGAGATGGTGAAAGCTGGAAACTTACGGGAGATAATGTCGGAAACTATGGTGGGGCCAATACCGATCTTTCATTAGGGACAAAGACAAGAGACGATCTGATCTTTAAGGTAAATTCTTTAACAGCCGGAAGACTGGGAGTGGATAACTCCGTGAGTCTGGGACTGGGAGCAGATGCAGGACAGAATGGGATTGCCATTGGAAGTTCAAGCTCAGCATTTCAGGGAATATCTATCGGAAGTGCGGCTGCAGTTTCAGCAAATGATGCTTTGGCGATCGGAAACAAAACATCAGCCAGCGGATTTAAATCTACAGCAATAGGCTTTAATGCCGAGACGACAAATAATGAATCAACAGCCATTGGAAATCATGCTTCAGCGGCAGGTTTTCAGTCGGTGGCGTTGGGATATAGTGCAAAAACAAATACAAATAACGAAACTGCTTTAGGATATAATGCAGTTACCAATAGTCAGAATTCAACAGCGGTAGGTTCAGGAGCTAATGCTTCGGGACAGTTTTCTACTGCAATAGGATATGGAGCATCCACCTCACAGGCCAATACCATTGTGCTGGGGAATAATAATGTAAATGTAGGTATTGGTACAGGGGCTCCGAATACTTCAGCGAAGCTGGATGTTAATGGGCAATACAAACTTGGTGAGAAGGGAAGTATACAGAAGAATCAGATCAGCTTTGAAGCATGGCCGGGAGTTTCTGTTCAGAATTTACCTCCGGGAAAATCCACCACATTGGAAATTGCTATTCCTTCTGCCTTACAGCCAGGTTCTACAAGAGCGGTAGTAGTAGTTTCGCCGGCAGGAGACTTTGTAGGAAACACTTCATTTTCCATCTCCAATCCAAGGTTGACCTCAGCATCCACTATTGCCCTTAATCTGACTAATATTTCAGGAAATGCAAACAGTTTGTATTCAGGTCATTTTTATATAATGATCAATGAATTTTAAGTGAGATAATAAGTTTTATTATAGTTGATATGGTGTTAAGGACCTCCGGTTTTGGAGGTCTTTTTTTGTGAAAAAAATAAATGTGATTAATCATTCAATTAGAAATAATATTTTAAACAAATATATTGTACACAAAATAAATTGACTATTTTTGTTTTCTAAAATCAATTATGATCGCTCTTTCTGAACATTTATGTTTTAAAACATATGCCGTTTCAAGGTATATTACGGGATTGTATAAACCTTATCTGGATGAAATTTCATTGACCTATCCTCAGTATTTAGTGATGCTGGTATTATGGGAAAATGGTGAAATGAACATAGGAAAGATCGGCGAATACCTTCATTTGGATAACGGAACGCTTACCCCTTTATTGAAGCGTATGGAAAAACACGGACTTCTCAACAGGACCCGTAGTGCTCATGATGAAAGGGTAGTGCTTATCAGTCTTACAGAAAATGGGAAATCCCTGAAAAATAAGGCTAAACATATTCCGGAAGCAGTTCAGAGCTGTTTTCATCTCAGTCATGAAAAAAGAGCGCAGCTGAAGTCTGCTTTAGATGAAATTATATCAACACAATCTTTATTGTAAATATGAAGAAAATAGGAATCATTGGCTATGGATGGCTGGGAGCAAGAATGGCAGATGCCATGTCTGGTCAGTATGAAATATATACAACCACAACTACTCAGGAAAAAGCAGATGCATTGAATGCACAGGGACTTGATGCTGTAGTAGCCAGTTTTCCAGATTATCAACTGAATGAGTCTTATCAAAGATGGAAAGCTATAGATGATCTTGATGTTTTAATCATTACAATCCCCATTTCGGGAAAAAGCTGTTGTGTAAGCTCTCTGTATAACATGATTCAGAATTTATCAGCATTCATTGAGGATTTTAAAGGACAGATTTTTTTAATGAGTTCCACGGGAGTATATTCAGACGTCCAGGGAGAAGTTACAGAAGAAGACGTGCCTGTTGAAAACGTTTCAGGAGAAAGAATGATAAAAAATAAATATCCACAGGTCAATATTCTGAGATTGGGTGGCCTGATGGGAGATAACCGGCTTCTTAAAAACTATAAAGTCTCGAATCTGGATTATGCCGTCAATCATATTCATTATGCTGATATTTGTTCTATTATTTCTATAATGATCGAAAAAGGAACAGAAGCTAAACTCTATAATGTAACAGCTCCACTTCATCCTCCAAAAATTCAGGTGCTCAATGCTCAAAATAATGTGCCGGATAATGGAGAATCAGAAGTAAAAGGCAAGAAAGTTTTATCTTCAAAATTAGTCTCAGAACTGGAATATGTCTTTCAATATCCTGATCCAAGGAAATTTCATGAGGTCAATTTGAGTCATTAAAAAAGTAACTGACTGCAAGAAAAATCTGCAAGAAAGAAATTCAATAGGAATGGGCTTTAGCCCATTCAAAAAAATAGAAGCCATCCATTGGCTTTAGCCAAAACCTACAAAAAAACTCCGGAATTTTCCGGAGTTTTTTTTACATGAAATATTTATTTGATGATTCTGTCAAGTGTCCCTGTGATAAGTCTTTTTTCAGAAACGTGTCTGTATTGTCCTTATTTTTTTGCCTGCAGGAGAGTATAAGCTCTATCTGAAATGGGATAAGAGTGAAACAGGTCATACATGGCCAGCCAGTCGAAATTCAGGCCGAAGTCTTTTTTTGCTTTTTTAATGTTTTCAAAATTATTTCCGCAAACTGGCTTTCGTTATATACCAGAGCATTTTTAATGATCCTGTCATCAAGAACCTGCATAAAACAGTAGTCTACAGGCATATCCGCCCATTCAGAACTGTGTTCAATGATAAAACTTTCTATTTTATGATCTCTGACCATTTTAAAAATATCTACTTCCCAATGATCGCTGTCCCGGTCGTATGGATAGTTCTCAAAATTGTTCTCAGATTCCAGATGGCTGATATAGCCACTTATCACATCAAAATTTTCTATTCCCTCAAAACGTGGACAGGACATATTGAAAGGAACGAAAGTGAAGTCTTTTACTTCAAAATGAACAACATCTTTCCCTAAATCAATTTTTTTATTGATGATAAGACAAGTAATGTCCTGACCCATATTGAATTATTTAATAATTCTGTCAAGTACCCATGTAATCAGGTTCTTTTCAGAAGCATGATGATCTGCAGAGAACTCACCACGTCTTCTGTTGGCAATTACGTTATTTACGGTAATAGCCTTGTGTCCTAATAATTTTGAAAGGGCATAGATAGCAGACGTTTCCATTTCGAAGTTGGTGATTCCAAGATCGTTCAACGTTTCAAGGAACTTATCATCTACCGCTTTCAGACGAAGCTGTCTTCCCTGTGGCGCATAGAACCCTGGGAATGTTGCTGTATTTCCGTGGTATTTGGCATCTTTATAATATTCTCCCATTTCTTCAGCCCAATCTGAGAAGTAAAGCATTGGCTTGATTTTTTCATAAGGGAATTTTTCCAGGAAGTTCTTAGAGAACTCATTTTCGAAGTTGTAGTCCTGATAGAAATGCATCAGCCCGTCTAGTCCTACCACGTTCTGAGTCACAAGCATATTGTCTACCTGTACATCCGGGTTTACACTTCCGCAGGTTCCCATCCGGAAAAGTTCAAGAGCTTTGTGCTCAGTTTTGAATTCCTTATTCTGAAGATCGATATTCACCAAAGCATCCAGCTCGTTCATTACAATATCGATGTTTTCTGTTCCGATACCGGTTGACATTACAGTGATTCTTTCACCACGAAGCGTTCCGGTGTGCGTATAGAATTCTCTTTTGTTCTTTTTGATCTCTACTGTATCAAAATATTTTGAAACTTTTGCTACTCTGTCCGGGTCACCTACAAGGATGATTTTGTCAGCAATATCTTCAGGTAAAAGATTTAAGTGGTATACACTTCCGTCTTCATTCAGAACGAGTTCTGAGGCAGCAAGTTTGTTTAGCATAATATGTATATTTTTTGTTTTTTTAATTAATGAGGATAGCATCTTTATAAGGAGAAGCCATCACTTCGTAGATGTCGTTGTATTCTTCCACAATTCTTTTTTGGCCGTTCATGATCTCATAGACTGTAACGACTGTTTTTTCAATATTTTTAGGGTCTTTCCTCTGTGAAGTGAGTTCATAGAAATGACCGTCTTTTTTCAGAACAGAAATCAGCTCTTCTTTGGTTGAGTTGTTGGCTGTCATCATTCCCGGAAATTCCCTGAGTATATCTGTAAGGTCTGTATACACTTTGTAGGGTTTTGTAACTCCATTAGAATAGACATACACATTAGGGATTTCTTTATTATTCTCAAGACGTACCAGGTAATAGTCATTCCCTTTTTTCTCAGCGTATACAGCCATTTCCTGTTTCTTTTCAGGGAGTTTTTCCTGTTGCTTTTTCTTCTGGGAAAATGCAGTCAGAGAAAGGAAACTTGCAGCAAAGGCAACCAATAGCTTTGTTTTCATAATACGATCTTAGTTTTTGATGTGTTGAATTTAATTAAAAAAATCCTCTCCCAATACCTCCTCACCATTATTTTACCGGTATTTCAGAACATTCCGGTCTTATTAAGAATAATGAATTTGATTTCGGGGTTTAAAATTAGTGAAAAATATGATACGGGAAATATAAACATTATTTAATCTGCTATTAAAATTGGGATAATATCAGTTTGATAGTTTTGTGGCTAAAAATTCATGAAATCGTACCCACTGCTTGTTGTCATCCTTTTGATAGGATTTGCAGTAATGTCTTTCAATCCGGTATACAAAGGAAAAGAAAGTGAAAATACATTTGTTAATAAGGGTTTATCTGACTTTAAAGTTAAACTTGAGCAGCTAAAATCAGATGCCAAACTCTTCTTAGAAGAGCAGATTACCCTTGAAGAACTAAGAAAATCATTAAGCAGTACAAGAAACGCATTCAAAGAAATTGAATTTTACATTGCCTATCATTATCCGGAATTTACCAAAACCCATTTGAATGCAGCCCCTTTATTTCATATAGAAGCAGCGGGAACAACAGCATATACATTACCTCCTGAAGGCTTGCAGGTATTGGATGAACTGATCTTTTCCGAAGAGGCGGAAGATGAAAGAGAAAAGATAAAAACAATCACAGATTTTTTATACAACAGCTATTCAAAATTTTATCTGAGCTCAGTGAAAAACGGACTGAGCAAAGGAAATAACAAGACATTACCTTTACGTATTGAGCTGATCAGGATTTATTCATTAGGAGTAACGGGATTTGATACTCCGGGATCTTTGAATATTTCTGAAGAAACAAGTCATGCCCTTTCAGGAATGCAGCAATACATCCATGATGATCCTTATTTTAAAAATTATGATAGACAAAATGCGGATCAGATTTTAACAGGAGCTATCAGCTATCTTTCGGAAAATACCGATTTTGAAACTTTTGACAGAATTGAATTTTACAAAAAATACATCCAGCCATTATACGAAGAACTGGGTAAATGGGACGGAAGATCTGATGATCTTAAAGAATTTTCCGGTTGGAATGTGGGAAACAAAAACTTTTTCAGCAGCGATTTCCTGGATCCTTATTTTTATACTTTATTGAAATCTTCAGAAGACAGTCCTGAACTCCGGAACCTTGGAAAATCGATTTTTTATGATCAGAATCTAAGCGGAAATGGGAAGATGAGCTGTGCAACCTGTCATCTTCAGGAAAATGGATTTACAGATCTGAAAGCAAAATCACAAAGCAATGTGGAAGGGAAGACCGTCCTGAGAAACTCTCCATCATTGTACAATGCTGTTTTTGCCAAAAGGTTCTTCTATGATCTTCGGGCTTTCTATCTTGAGCAGCAGGCGGAACATGTGATCTATAATGAAGACGAATTCAATACAAGCTATGCCAGCATCATTCAGAAACTTAAAACAAAACCTGAATATAAAAAAGCATTCCGCAATGCTTTCAAAGATGGAAATATCAGTAAGGAGAATTTTTCAAAGGCTTTAAGTTCTTATGTTGCATCATTGTATTCTTTCGACAGTGATTTTGACCGTTTTATGAGAAATGAGAAAAATGTTTCTGAAGATGTGAAAAAAGGCTTCAACCTGTTTATGGGGAAAGCCAATTGTGCAACCTGTCATTTTGCCCCACATTTTTCCGGACTTGTTCCTCCGTTCTTCAACGAAAATGAATCTGAAGTTCTAGGAGTAACGACTAGACCGATTAAGCAGTTGCCTGTTGAGCTGGATCAGGATTTAGGAAGAGGAAACAGTCCTGTGAAAAAGGAAAAATCCTGGATCTATGATTATTCTTTCAAAACCGTTACCGTCAGAAATATTGCCCTTACCAAACCTTATTTCCATAATGGGGCTTTCAATACATTGGAAGAAGTGCTGGACTTTTATAATGAAGGAGGTGGAGAAGGATTAGGATTAAAAATGAAAAATCAAACACTTGCTCCGGATAAACTGAATCTAACACCTACGGAAATCAAGGAAATCATTGCTTTCCTGAATGCTCTTACAGATGTGAGTAAAGCGAAATAGCCGTGGTGCGTATTTCGGGGTTCGTTGGTCCGGATAGATAAATGCGGGGTTTGGAATATTTTTTCAGACCTTGTGTCATATCATAGCATCTTCATTATTGAATATCAAATGTTCCTTCTTTATTTGTGGCAATAAACTTCTTTTATATAACCCCAAACCTCGTTCCATAATTAACAGAAACTTAATCCCCTTAACATTAGGTTTTAAATAAGTTAATATTTCCGGTTCTATATTTAAAGTCCTATTAACAGGGGATGAGCTCTAAAAAAATAGTTTTGCAACATCTAATAAATCAAATAAAAATGAAGAAAAAACTACTAGCAATCGGAGCTTTGGCTTTGCTTACCAGTACGGGAATCCATGCACAAACCTTCATATTCGATAAGGGTGCATCCTGGAGCTACAAAGACAATAACCAGGCTCAGCCGGACGCATGGAAAACCAAAACTTATGATGTTTCATCATGGGCTGTTGGAAGCGGACCGTTAGGATATGGAGATCCTGTAACGACTACCATCAATTCCGGGCTTACTACGGCTTATTTTGCAAAAGATATTACAGTAGACCTTGCTACACTTTCTGATACTATGGAACTTGGTGTGATGAGAGATGACGGTATCGTGGTATACCTTAATGGTGAAGAAGTGGTAAGAGATAATATGCCTGCGGGAGCCATTACTTTCAACACTTTCTCAAGTACAACGATTGACGGAGCTGCAGAAAATGTATACAATATTTTCTCTATTCCGAAATCAAAATTTGTAAATGGGGTCAACAGAATTTCTGTTGAACTGCATAACAGAAGTGTCACCAGTTCGGATCTTAGAATTGATGCTTACCTGAAAACAACATCCAATACAACAACTCCTGTGGCTTGTAACGGAACCCATATCAGTTGTTTTACTTCTATTGTACCTACTACCCAGACCGGGAAACTGATTATTCCGGCAGAACATAAATATCAGCTTATTCTGAAAGAAGGGGATAACTATACTGAAGGAGGTGGTATGGTAGGAGGCCAGAACGACTTTACAGCCTATGTTGCCAAATCAGGAAGCAGTACCAACGGGTATCTTTCTGTAAACCACGAGACCAATCCTGGAGGAGTGACTATGGCAGAAGTGAACTATAACGGATCGACAAAACTTTGGGAGCTGACAAAATCAAGAGCTGTAAACTTCTCAGACCCTAGCCTTGTACAAACGATCAGAAACTGTTCAGGAGGTATTACTCCTTGGGGAACGGTGATTACTGCTGAAGAATCTGTGAGTTCTAATGATGTAAATGCTGATGGATATAAAGATTATGGCTGGTTGGTTGAAATTGATCCTGCAACCGCTCAGGTGATTTCTAAAAACCCTAACGGTACCAAAGGCAAACTTTGGCAAATGGGGATTATGAACCATGAGAACGTGGTGATCAACAGCGCAGGAACTGTAGCATATTATGGAGAAGATGGAGGTACCCATATGATATACAAATATGTAATGGATACTCCTAATGATCTTTCTTCTGGGGATCTTTACGTATTAAAATTAGACCAGGGACTGAATACCGCAGGAGATCCGGCAGGAACTACAGCGACATGGGTAAAAGTTCCGAATAAAGAGAAAGCGGACCAGAATAATACTGCAAACCTTGCTTTTTCTGCAGGCGGTACGAAATTTAACGGTATTGAAGATGTGGATATTAGCCCGTTGGATGGCAGAATTTATTTTACATCCAAAGGCTTAAACAAAGTATATCGTTTGAAGGATGACGGAATGACTGCTTCCAATGTAGAAACTTTCGTAGGAGGAGCTTCTACGGTATATTCTTTCAATACCGCTCAGGGAATGAAATCTGAAGTATGGGCAGACGGAAATGATAACCTTACTTTCGATGAACTTGGAAACCTTTGGGTGCTTCAGGATGGTGGTAAAAACTACATCTGGGTAGTAGCTCCGGATCATACACAGGCTGATCCTAAAGTGAGATTGTTCGCTTCTATGCCGGCAGGAGCAGAACCTACAGGGCTTACCTTTACTCCCGATCACAAATTTGGTTTCTTCTCTGTTCAGCACCCGGATTCTACCATCTCTACCGATATTGATGCAACAGGAAATACAATAGATTATAAAGGTAAATCTGCAACCGTAGTGATTGCTCTTAAAAGCAACTTAGGAATTGAAGGTTCTTTAGGTACGATTGATAATAAAGTCGCTGAGAATACAGTAACAGTAGCTCCGAACCCAACTTCGGGAATCGTAAAAATCAATTCTGCAAAAGGCTTGAAAGATATTACAGTAACAGCTTACAGTTTAGACGGAAAGATCGTTTATACGAAGAAGTTCAATGGAGTCAGCAAAGTTTTGGATCTTGACTTCACACAACAATTGGAAGGATCCCGTGTTTTAGTATTGAATATTGAAGCAGAAGGCGGATTCCAGAAAACCGTAAAACTCTTAAAGAAGTAAATTATTAATAAATTCCGGTCTTCCGGCAGCGAAGCTGCCGGAAGACCTTTTCTATATATGAAAAAGCTTTTCTTATGTATTTCCTTAGTGGTACTTTCTCAGGTGAAGGCACAGATTGACCCGGTAAAATATCCTACATTTACCAATATTGAAGATGCTTTTAAAAGTAAAAAAGCGGTTTACAGTATGAGTTTCAGAGAAAAAGGACTATTTAATCTTCCACCTCAGATCCTGAAACTCGATTCGCTGTTCTTTCTGAACATGATGGGGAATAAACTTGAGAAAATGGATAAAGAACTGTTTGCGCTGAAAGAACTGAAAATATTAATCGTCAACGAAAACAGCATTAAATACATCCCAGATGAAATAGGTGAGCTGAAGAAACTGACCACTTTTTCCATGAATCTGAATAGCCTGACCAGCATCAATCCTAATATAGCGAAACTTCAGAACTTACAGGTCGTTCATTTTGATGCCAACAATCTTAATGTTTTTCCCGAGGCTTTGATGGAAATTCCGACCTTGGTAGAGATTAATCTTCAGGGAAATCAGATCAGCTTTATTGCAGATCAGCTGGATCGGATCAAAAATCTGAAATTTCTCAACCTTTCGGATAATCAGATCAATGACCTGGGAAACTTATCTTTTCCTAAAAATTTAAAATATCTGGAATTGCAGCAGAATACCATTGTAAAACTTCCCGAAAACCTGTTCAGATCCAGAAACCTCGAATTTCTGAATGTAAGCGGAAACAATATCAAAGAAATATCACCTAAAGTAAAAGGACTGAAGGGTATTGTCAGTATGAACCTAGCCAATAACAACCTAAAAGATCTTCCTGTAGAAATCAGTCAGCTGAAAAATCTGAAAACCTTGATTCTTACAGGAAATCCTATAGAAAAATCTAAAATTGAAAATTTAAAAACCCTGTTGCCGGGAACCGAGATCTATTTCTAGATCTACCCGCCGACACGTTTGGTTT
>LAZY01000052.1 GCA_001013295.1 Chryseobacterium indologenes
ACTCGTAATTTAAAGGCGATACTGTAGTCAATTTGTGTGCGTTTTTCTCTTTTTAATTCTTGATGTTTCATAAATAAGTCGATTAGTTGTCAACTTATTTTAGGACGGGACACTATAAAAACAAAAAGCCGTCCTGAAAAGGGCGGCTTTCATATCTTAAAGATTCAATTATTTTATTTTTACAAGCTCAACATCGAAAACTAACCAAGAGTTTGGTGGAATAACTCCTCCTGCTCCTCTTTCTCCGTAAGCCATTGCTGGCGGGATCAATAATGTAGCCGTTTCACCTTCTTTCAACAATAGGATCCCTTCATCCCATCCTTTGATCACTCTTCCCATTCCGATTGGAATTTCGATCGGCTCATTTCTCTTGAATGAAGAATCAAACTCAGTTCCGTCTACCAATTTACCTGCATAGTGTACAGATACATTGTCACCTGCTTTTGGAGCTTTACCGTCAGCTGTTTTTGTGATTTTGTAGTAAAGACCTGATTCTGTTTTTTGCATCCCCGCTTTTAGTCCTTCAACTAATTTTTCCTGGTTAGCTTTGAATTCTTCTTCTTTTTTCTTTTTTTCAGCTTCTTCTTTAGCAATGAAAGCCTTATTGTTTTCTGCGATTTTAGCTTTTCCTTCGTTGAAAGTCTTAGCAGCATCGTAGTTTTTATACTCGTCACCTTTACCGAAAATAGAAACTTTCTCTAGAACGATGTCCGTTTTAGGTTTATCCTGAGCTCCTTTTTCAACATTAGCAATAGCATCAATCACATCGTTACCTTTTACCACTTTTCCGAAGATAGTGTGTCTTCCGTCTAACCAAGGAGTAGCCACTTCAGTGATGAAGAACTGAGAACCGTTGGTGTTTGGTCCTGAGTTTGCCATAGAAAGAATCCCTTTTCCTGTATGCTTAAGGTCGTTTCTTTCATCCTCGAATTTATATCCTGGATCTCCCATTCCTGTTCCCTGAGGATCACCTCCCTGAATCATGAAATCTTTGATCACTCTGTGGAAAATAGTTCCATCATAGTAAGGAACTCCCTTAGCCTTAGCTTTGTTGTCGATTTTCCCTTCTGCAAGACCGATAAAGTTGGCTACAGTTACTGGTGCTTTCTTGTCTTCAAACTTCACAATCATATTCCCTTTTGTGGTTTGAAGATTGGCATAAAGTCCGTCATTAAGACCTTCGTAAGTTTCTTTGTCTACGTTCATTTTTTTATAAATTGGGGTACAACTCATCAGCGAAACACTTGCCGCTGCCAGAATTATATTCTTGTTAAACAATTTCATGTATTATAAAGCTTTTAATTTTATGATTAATGGGATGTCGTTATCTATTTTCTTTTCGTCTCCGAAAGTTCCATAAGCCAAAGAAGACGGCACCAAAAGCGTTACTTCCTCTCCATCATGTATAAAACGCAAAGCATTTTCCACCGCTTTCAGTTCATCAAAATGGCCAAATCTGGCTTCTCTTCTTTCAAAAGGCTGATCATAGATCCTGGTCTGATCAAAGTCATACAGGTCATAAGAATAAGAAATCGGGCTGTCATCCGACCTTCTTTCTCTCTTATCATAGCCTTCTACCGTCACCCAATAATTAAGCTGTGTAGGATAAAACTTCACCGGTTGCCCACTGATCCAATCCTGAATCTGGCCTCGTTCTATTTCGTTCAGATTTCTCATCCTGTTTTTAGAAACATCCAGATCTTTCTGGCTCAGAACACCCCCTACCGGAGGATGTGCCGTCTGTGTATTTCTACTACAGCTCAACAGACTTATGACTGATATGAAGAGTATTTTTTTCATAAACTTTTGCGAAAATACACATTTCGTGAATGAATAACAAAACTTGAAGAAGAAATATACGAATGTGTCTGCACTCAACTTCTTCAGTACAAAAAAAGCCGGGAAATTCCCGGCTCTATATTAATAATGTTCAGTTAAGATTAAACTGTTTCTAAAGCGTGGTCTACCACAACTCTCCATCCAAATGGATCTTCAGAAAGGTTATTTTGTAAATCTACCAGATCTTTCTTCAGGATAGCTGCGTAGCTTTCTTCATCAGATAGTCTTGGAAGCTCCAGTTTTTCACCCTGGTATCCTAAAGCCTGGAACTGAGTGGTAACAACAGCTGTACCTACTCCCCATACTTCTTTAAGCTCTCCGTTCTTTAAAGCTTCAATCACTGATTTTACAGGAATTGGCTCTACTTTTACTTCAATACCTCTTCTCTTAGCCAATTGGATGAAACTGTCTCTCGTAACTCCGTCAAGGATTTTCTCAGAAGTTGGTGGCGTATAGATTGTATCATTGATTCTTACAAACACGTTCATAGTACCACTTTCTTCGAAATATTCGTGAGTAGCGTCGTCAGTCCAGATGATCTGCTCATACCCTTCTTCGATAGCCAATTGTGTTGGGTAGAAAGAAGCTGCATAGTTTCCGGCCGCTTTAGCAGAACCTACCCCTCCGTTGGCAGCTCTTGAATAGTGGTCAGAAATTTTTACAGAAACCGGCTCTGAATAATAGCTTTTCGCTGGTGTTGCTACGATAGCAAACATATATTTATTAGAAACTCTTGCTTTCAAAGCTTCTTCAGTAGCGAAGATCAATGGTCTGATATACAATGACATTCCTTCCCCCTGTGGAATCCATTCTCTATCAATATCTACCAATGCTTTTAATCCGTCTAAAAACATTTCCTCAGTCACCTCAGGCATAGCAAGACGCTTCGCTGACTTGTTGATACGTTCAAAATTCTTTTCAGGCCTGAAAAGGAAAACCTGCCCGTCTTTGTCTTTATAGGCTTTCATACCTTCAAAACAAGCTTGTCCATAGTTTACTCCCATCATGGCAGGTGTAAAGGGTATCGGACCGTAAGGAACTAATTTTACATCACCCCATTTTCCATCTTCATACTCACATATAATCATATGATCAATGAAAGTACCACCAAATGAAAAATTGTTTGGGTCAAATGTAGAAATTCTGGAGTTTTCAGTTTTTTGAATTATCATTTTTTAAAATTTTTACGATGTTCTACAAATTTAACATAATTTTCTAAATATAAAAATTTTAGAGTAAATTTGACAAAAAAATAGCTTGAAAAGAGAAATAAAGACCACAAACGACGGAAGTAAAACACTGTTTATCAACAACTTAAATGAAAACTACCATTCCCATCATGGAGCACTTCAGGAAGCCGAACACGTGTTTATCAAAAATGGACTAAATCTAATAAATAATTACGAAATTAATATTTTAGAACTCGGTTTTGGAACAGGTTTGAATGTTTTGGTGACAATTAATGAATATTTAAAAACTGACAAAAATCATGTCATCAATTATTTTTCGCTCGAAAAATACCCCATAAATGAATCCGAAGTGAACGATTTGGCGTATTTTGAGCTTTTTGATAACCCTGAGTTTAAAAATATTTATCAGAAAATTCATCTGGCAGATTGGGAAAAGTCAGTTGAAATCATTAGTGGATTCAATTTAAAAAAGATAGAATGTGACTTTTTTGACCTAAAGAACATCGATCTGCCGAAAATCAACCTTGTCTACTTCGACTGTTTTGGGGCCAGAGTACAGCCAGATCTTTGGGAAAAGCCATTATTTGAACTGGTTTCTGACAAGATGGCCATTAACGGACTATTAACAACCTACTCTTCTAAGGGCAGTGTAAGAAGAATCCTACAGGAGCTGAACTTCCAGGTAGAGAAAAAGCAGGGTCCTCCGGGGAAAAGGGAGATGATTAATGCAGTAAAAGGGTAAAGCGAAGGAAGCTGAGAAAGCGAAGATGGCTAAGCAGACTGAGGGATTGAGAAAGTAGAGAGGCGAAAAGAGTTAAATTAGTAAAGGTGGTAAAGGTAGCGAAATTAAATAATAAACTCTTTCACCTGTTCCATTACTACTATGACTATTCATATGAACATTTATCTTTGCTTTCTCAGCTTCTCAGTTTTCTTTGCCTTTTTACCACTCCCCCTCACAAAAAATTCCTTACCTTAGCTATACAAATATTATACATTATATATATGATAGATAAGATCAACATTAGAGTGTATGCCTGTGCGGTAAAAGATAAAAAAGTACTGACTCTGTTTGAGGAATATGCTGGTGAACCTTTAATGAAATTTCCGGGTGGTGGTTTGGAATTTGGCGAAGGAGTACTGGAATGTCTGCATCGTGAATTTGATGAAGAGCTCAATGTAAAGGTAGATGTTGTAGAGCATTTTTATACCCAGGAAAATTTTCTGGTTTCCCGCTTCAGAGAAAACGAACAGCTTCTTACCATATATTATATAGTGAATATCATCAATGAAGAAGATTTCCTGATCCTGGATCCATGCATCGAAAAAACAGAATGGGTTGATATAAACAGAGCAGATAACCCTTTCCCTCTACCAGTAGACAAAATTGTATTTGATAAATTAAAAGAAAAATACCTGTAAGAATCTTACAGGTATTTTTTTATCTTATTTATTTCTTTACTTTGAAATCATTGGCTCCCGGATAAGGCTGCAGGTAACCTGAGTTCCAGTTGGACTGAAGTAATGACTCCACAAACTCATCTGTTCTGTTTTTATGCGGATCATATCGGTCTTTAAGATCTATATCAGCCATTTTACCTTTTACATTCCACCAGAAAGCACTCCAGCCGCCTCTTAGTTCTCTGATGATCTCATAAACGTTTTTACCGGTAGCTCTGTTCATCAGCTTGGCAAAAACCTGTCCTTCTGTAGTGGTAAGGTCTCTCAGTTGTTTTTCATATTGATCGGCGAGCATATTCTGTCTTTCTCGGACAAATTTTCTTTTAGCCTTATTGTCCATATCATTCATATCCTTCTGAATATCTCTGTACTGCTGCAAAGCAGTTACAAATAAAGGATAGACTCTGTACAGCTTTTTATTCAGAAAATAATAGTAATTCTTATCCAGCTGATTGTTGAATCTAGGTTTATTGACTAAAATCAATTCATCCAGCACCACTACAGGCTCTCCGTTGATCTCATAGACCTTAATTTTCTGTTGCTCGTCGTAATAATATTTATTACCAAATTCATCTACTTTCAAGGATTCAGGTGGGTACTGATTGAGTGGTTTTGCCACGATACCATCTTTCTGACCAAAAACACTGACTCCAAAAAAGAAAATAAAAAGACAGATAATCTTACTAAAATTCATTATTTTTACACTTATAAGAACAAAAATTAAACGCAAAAATCATTCCTTTTTATGAAATTTGAAAAGAAATCTTTGAAATTTTTAGAAAAATATCTAAACACATCATCGCCAACAGGATACGAACATAAGGGACAGGAAGTATGGATGGATTACATCAGACCTTATGTAGACAAAATTGAAGTAGACCATTATGGAACATGTTACGGAATCATCAATCCTGAGGCAGAATTCAAAGTAGTTATAGAAGCTCATGCGGATGAAATATCGTGGTACGTTAATTACATCACGGATGACGGATTGATCTATGTAATCAGAAACGGAGGTTCAGACCAGACGATCGCTCCTTCAAAAGTAGTGCATATTCATGGAGAAAACGGCATTGTAAAAGGAGTTTTCGGATGGCCGGCTATTCATACCAGAACCAATCAGAACGAACCTACCCCTAAAATCGAAAACATCTTCATCGATTGTGGAGCCACTACCAAAAAAGAAGTGGAGGAAATGGGAATTTTTGTAGGATGTATGATCACTTATCCAGATGAATTCTTCGAAATGAATGACAGATATTTTGTGTGCAGAGCTCTGGATAACAGAATCGGAGGTTTTATGATCGCTGAAGTGGCCAGACTTTTAAAAGAAAACAAAAAATCAATTCCTTTCGGACTTTATATTACCAATTCCGTACAGGAAGAAGTAGGTTTATATGGTGCTGATATGATTGCCGATACCATTAAACCGAATATTGCCATCGTAACAGATGTTACCCATGACACTACTACCCCAATGATCGAGAAGAAGAAAGAAGGGGATCAGAAATGTGGTGCCGGGCCGGTAGTATTCTTCGCTCCTAGTGTTCACCATACGATCAGAGAACTGATTATTGATACCGCAAAAACGAAAAAAATCCCTTACCAAAGAGCCGCAGCAAGCCGAGCTACGGGAACAGACACTGATGCTTTTGCCCACTCCAATGGCGGTGTGCCAAGTGCTTTAATTTCCTTACCTTTGCGCTATATGCATACAACAGTGGAAATGGTATCTAAAGAAGACGTAGGAAATGTCATTAAACTAATCTACGAAACGGTTCTGAAGATTAAGCCGGACATGAAGCTAAAGTATCATTAAAATGAAAAATTTCTTTTATCATTTAATCCGAAAGCCAACTTTTATATCTGTTTTAACTGCTCTTTTTTTTATTTATATAGCATTTTTAACGGTATACAAACTGTTTTACCCGCCCAAAATAGGGTCAGCATACAATATGATTCTTGAAATGCTGTTGATTGTCAGTTTCGTGCCTTTAGGATTATTGATAATTGATCGATTATTGGTTATTAAATTTAACCATATCAAATTAACCATCATAGAAACATTGATATTCGGAAGTATATTCCTGTATCATATTTTGGTTGATAACCCATTTTAAAAGATAGAAATCTAAGTAAAAGTATAAAAAGTAAAAATGAAAACGAAGCTTATTGCTCCATCCCTTTTATCTGCAGACTTTGGGAATCTGCAAAGAGATATTGAAATGCTGAACAGATCTCAGGCCGACTGGTTCCATATTGACGTCATGGACGGGAGATTTGTCCCTAACATTTCATTTGGTTTTCCTGTGATGAAAACGGTTCAGCAGCATGCTAAAAAATTCGTGGATGTTCACTTGATGATCGTGGAACCTGAAAAATACGTTGATGAATTCATCAATCATGGTGCCGATCTTATCTCTGTACACTACGAAGCATGTACACACCTTCACAGAACCATTCACCACATTCAGAGCAAAGGCGCTAAGGCTGGTGTTGTTCTGAATCCTTCCACTCCAGTTTTAATGCTTGAAGACATTATTGCTGATGTGGATCTCGTATTATTAATGAGTGTAAATCCAGGGTTTGGAGGTCAGAAATTCATTGAAAATACCTACAAGAAAATTGCTGAAACCAAGGACCTGATCCTAAGCAATAACTCTACCGCTCTTATTGAAGTAGATGGAGGAGTAAACCTTGACAATGCATCTAAGCTTTTCGAAGCCGGAGCAGACGTTTTAGTCGCTGGAAATGCTGTGTTTTCTACAGAAAGCCCTGAAAGAACAATTGAGCTTTTAAAGATTTAAAATATTCTCTATAGCAAAAATCATCAAGGCAGCTCCTTCGGAGCTGCCTTGATGATTCTAAAATATTGTTATCAGTCCATCTGTTGGAAATTAAAACTTAAATCTCCGCCGTTATAATTCAGTGAGATATTCACCGGAAACGTCTGAGTGGTTCCGCTTCCCCATCTGTATTCCAACATTTTAATATTTCCTGCAGTGATGGGATATGTGGCATTACTGTTATCAGCCTTCGCTCTCTTATACCAATCATTGGAATTCATGGTAATCAGATATTTTTTATCTTTTTCCAAAGCCAGTTCTGAGATTTCCTTAGTGATCAGGGTATTACTTGCTGTGACATTGAGTGTTTCCGTTCTCAATACTGTTTTTGTCGTATAATCCCAGATAGTCACCCTTAGATTGGGATTAGTATCAGGAAGCTTTATGGTGATAGCTGTGATTTTTCCTTTTACATCAGGTGAAAAAGCAAGACCAAATTCATAATCTCCTGAATTGATAAAATTGGTAGTCGTTGTAAAACCCGCTGTTTCATGGTATTTACTCAATGGATTTTCTACCGGATAGGTTGTGGGCTGAACAACGTGATCGTCATCATTATTATTACTGCAGCTTGCTATGGAAAAAATAGCAGCAAAAGCAAGTATGGCATACAGTTTCTTTAGAGATAAGGATCTCAGACCGAAGGGTTCTTCTAAATGTTTCATTGGTTTTAATTTTAATTTTGATTTTGATAAAACAAAGATCAAAATAAACCAATGCCTGTTTCAGAGGAAAAACACTGTTTCTGTAAGGTCATTCCCCTTTAATTTAATAGTTATAAAAAAAGGCAGCTGATCAGCTGCCTTTCCTTTGCTTGAATTTGAGTCGTTTTGGTTATGAATTTTTTTTCAAAATGTATATTATATCTATTCGCACTTGCTTTCTACACAAAGATCTGAATAAAAAATACTACGACGCATCCGTAGAAATACTGATTTTTTCTTTAAGTATTTCTACGTATTCTTTTTAATGTTCATACTTCTTTATTCCAGATACACGCGCAGATAACCAGAATGATACTGATGATTGAAAAAGCCGTTCTGATATTGTTCAGAAAGTTCCAGCGGTTTTCAAAACTATCCCGCATCTGCCTGATCGCCTCTACAGAAGCGTTAGAAATGTCAAACTTATCCAAAGCATCATTCATCGGAACATTCCCTACAACAGTCACTCCGAAAACCCCGATAACATAGGCCAGTGACGCCAGCAAAAGAAAAATAAACGGTGCCTGCCCCCGAAACAGAAAAGTTGATACCGGAAGAAGAACCAGAGTTCCCATAAAACTCATAAAAAATACGGGATTAAGAATTTCCCGGTTGATACTCTGCATCGCTTTCAGATATTCCGCATCCGGAAGCTTCCCAAGCCCCAGTACCACAGAACATGAGTAGGCATAAAAAAGCCCTCCTATCAATGCGGTAAGGACGGCAGTAATGATTAATATGAACATGGTCATTTTCATATAATTTGATTTGTGATTATAAGTCTGGTATTAATAAGGATTCCATTTTTTAATGATATTTTGCGCTGTAAGGATCATTTCTGGATCCCAGCTTTCTGTATTAAAATAATGAAACTTTTCCTCTTTAATTCCTTCTGCTCCGGCTTGATCAAAAAGCAGCCTGGTGAGTCTCGACTGTTCTTCATATAAAGCAAGGTCTTCCTCCGGATGATCAGGATGTACAGCTTCTTTTCCAGTCCATTTATTAACCTTTCTACTTCTGGTATCTGAAACTTCTATAATGGCTTTAACCTTATTAAAATCATCAAAGAAATATTTCTTTTGTTCTTCTGTTTTGATAGTATGCCCCAATCTTTCAATGATCACATATTCCAGATTTTGACACTGAGAAAGTACGGAGGGTAATATCGCCAACAGTTCTTTGGGGATACGGTCATCATGAGTATCTCTACGAATCGGCTTTTTCCCGTAAACACTCTCCTGCCAGCTTCCTCCCGAAAGATGGATTTCTCTGACCCTGTCTAATGGGTACAGGCTGATAATATCCTGTATATTCACTTCAAAGTTGTACGACTGGCAATAGATATTGTGAAGATCGAGAATCAGAAATCCGTTTGTATCTTCAACCAGCTGATCGAGGAACATTCCCTGCTCTTTCACATCATCTATAGAAAATGAAAAAGCCAGATTTTCTATTCCTACAGGGACATCCACAGCGTCCTGTAGTCTGTAAAGCCTGTCTCGTCCGATCTGTAATGTTTTGGGATGCAAAGATACGGGCAGTGGTACTCCCTGGTGGAAGTTCTCCGTATTCATAAATCCGAAATGCTCCGTAATATGATTATATTTCCTTTTGCGGACTTCTTCTTTTAATTTTTTAAGCCAAATCTCCTGTCTTTCTGTCCATCTGGCATCAAATAATGAGTAATAGACTCCATGTCCTATCAGACGGTTATTTTCTGAATAAAATTGCAGAAGCTCATTAAGCCAATCCGGTTCTTCCGCATTATAAAAAGTATCGAACGACCACTCCAAAACTTCTACAGAATTGTTCTGCAATAATGGCAAAACAGCAGAAACAAATTCAGCTTCTGCCATCATTGATAATCCTAAGAGTGGCTTTTCCATATTTTATCCCATTCCACAAGCCGGACAGCCGTGCCCGCTGGGTAACACGGTATCTTTTCTTACAATAACTTTAGGCTTTCCCGATTTTGGCTTTTCAGCCGTATCAGAGGCAGCTGTTACTTTTTTCACTTTCTTTACAGGCTTTTTAGTCTTTGTAGCCGGTTTTGTTGTCTGGGCAGACACTCCTACTGCTAATAAACTCGCCATTAATAATGCTGGAATTTTCATAATCGCTTTTTGATATAAATTTGCAATAAACGTTCCATTTATTTTGAACCTAAAATACAACAATTTATTATTGAAGATCTTAACAGCAGTATTTTTTATCAGATTTCGTCAATTTTTCACGATGTCATCTTTTTTCAACAGTTTATATCTTATGACTAAAGCCTGAATTAATGAGGACAAAATGAGTGTTTTTATTTATATTTAACCTCAAAATTTAAGCATGAAAAACAGGCTGTTAAAAGCGGTTTTCCTTGGATTGGCATTATCCGTACACAGTATCAGTGTGCAGGCTCAATCTGTTGATAACAAAAAAATGGAATGGTTTAAAAATGCCAAACTCGGTATTTTTATTCATTGGGGAATCTATTCTGTAAACGGAATTTCCGAATCATGGTCTTTCTACAACAACTATATCAACCATGACAATTACATGAAGCAGCTGAATGGGTTTTCAGCTTCCGGTTATCAGCCTGACCAATGGATGAATCTGATCAAAGAATCGGGGGCGAAATATGCCGTCATCACCACTAAGCATCATGACGGCGTTTCTCTTTGGAATTCAGGGGCAGAAAATGCCATTACAGTTCCCAAAAATACTGTGGCTAAGAAAGATGTTCTGACTCCATTTGTCTCCAGCCTTAAAAAATCAGGACTGAAAACAGGGCTTTATTTCTCACTTCCTGATTGGAGTCATCCCTATTACGATAACAATACCCGTACAAAAAAACGTTACGAAATCAAAAATGATCCGAAACGCTGGCAAAGCTTCATCAGCTATTATCAGACCCAACTTAGTGAACTGTCTTCTCAATACTCTCCGGACCTGCTTTGGTTTGATGGAGATTGGGAACATACATCCGCGGAATGGAAAGCATCCCAGACTTTGGATTTACTCAAAAAATACAACTCCGATATTATCATCAATTCAAGACTCAACAATCATGGAGATTATGACACTCCTGAGCAGGGAATCCCTGTAATTGCCCCACAAAATCCATACTGGGAGCTTTGTTACACAATGAATGATTCCTGGGGATACCAACCCTATGATAAGGCGTACAAAACACCCAATATGATTGTCAGAACCCTGGCGGATGTAATCAGCATGGGCGGAAATCTTCTATTGGATATTGGTCCGAAATCAGACGGCACTATTCCGGAAGAGCAAATCGAGATCCTGAAAAATCTTGGCAGATGGACCTCTAAAAATAGTCATGCCATCTATGAAACCACCCGTGGAATTCCTTTTGAAAATTATAAAGGGAAATCTTCTTTGTCTTCTTCTAAAAAATCTCTATTCCTTTATCTGGAGGAAGCCAAAAACTTCACCAAAATCTATGGATTAGCAACGAAACCTCTTTCAGCAAAAATTGTAGGAGATCCTTCAGCTGTTGTTACAATTGATCATAATGCCAACAAAACACTAACCCTTCATTTTCCCAATGTAAAATTTGACAAAGATGTCACTGTTGTGGAACTTACTTTTGATACTCCACCTCTGTTTTTAAAAGATTTTAAAGCGGAAGAATACTCTATTCCTGAAATATCAGAAAACAAGAATACTCAGGAAGCGGTATATAATATCGCCAATATGCTTTATAATGGCAATAATCTGCTAACTTCTTCAGGATTGACAAGTGATGGCCTTGATATGAAAATCAGGAAAACATCCAAAACCAATCCGGAAACGCTACAATGGATAAGCAAACATGCAGAAGCCCTTTTTGAAACCGAAAAAGGACTACCGAATGGGCACTACTCCGGAATGAGTGCATTGTCCAAAGATAAACAGACGCTTTATCTCTTTGTAGAAGGAACGCCTACAGGCCCTATTGCTTTAAAAGGAATAAAAAATGGAATTGCAAGGATAAGAGTAGCAGGTGAAGGCACGATGCTCTCACATACGATCTACAATAAACTTTACTGGAGTGATCGGCCGGGAATCATTTATATTGATATTCCCAAAGAAAAGCTTGATAAGCAAATGACCGTCATCGCTGTTTTGCTTGATAAACCTCTGGAATTATACAGAGAAAAGGTGGGAGCGATTGAAAATAATCTTTAAACTCCTCATAAAAACAAAATCCGGAGAAATTTTCTCCGGATTTTTTATTTTGTAAGAAGATTTTCTTAGAAAATCTCTCTTCCTGAAAAATGGAACTGAGCTTCGATCAATGCATTTTCGTCAGAATCTGAACCGTGTACTGCATTTTCTCCGATGCTTCTTGCAAACATTTTTCTGATAGTACCTTCTGCAGCTTCTGCAGGGTTAGTAGAACCGATCAATGTTCTGAAGTCCTCTACTGCGTTGTCTTTTTCTAAAACAGCAGCTACGATAGGACCAGAGCTCATGAATTCTACCAACTCTCCATAAAATGGTCTTTCAGCGTGTACTTCATAGAATTTTTTTGCATCAGCAACTGTAAGCTGAGTTAACTTTAAAGCTTTGATTTTAAAACCTCCTTCAGCAATCTTACCCAATATTGCACCGATATGTCCGTCTGCTACTGCATCAGGCTTAATCATAGTGAATGTAATGTTAGACATAAATGTATATTTTTTTAATGCCGCAAAATTACAAAAAATATCTTTGATTTTTATTTTAATTTTTTTTAACATAAAAATAACTTTTATTAAGAAATCGTGAACCAAACTTTGGCACAGTAATTGTTTATTCTATTCCGATTCTCATGTTTAATTTGAGTTTTCATGGTTATTAGTTTTTACCCAGCTTCGGCTGGGTTTTTTATTTCCAAGAAATCAACTTGTTTATTAACAATGTCGTAACATAAAAAACATTATAAAACCTAATCATTACATTATTGCTTCCATTTCAAACAATGAAATAAAGGCCACTTTCAGAGTTTCTCTGACAGGCTTATTTTGGCAGTGGACAAAAAACTGAAAAAAGTAGAGTTATTGTCAGAAAAAATAGGTCAGGAAAAAGGACTTATTTAAAAAGGTAAAATATTTTCAGTCAAAAAAAATAAAAAAAAATCATTTTTTATAAAATTTTCGGCCGTTCCATTTGAAAGATGCCGGAATCAGATATAAAAACCGGAGAAATCCAAAGAAAGAGATGCTTTATTCGGGATAAGATTTACCAGTATAAGAGTCATCAAAAAAGAAAACTGTTCCAATGGCATATTTTTTCTGCCAATAATGCACATTTTGTCATAGTGACAGAAAGTCACAATAGCGAATCAGGGATAAATTGGAAGAATAGTATTAAAATAGAATTCAAATTTATACCTGGTAATATGTGAGAATTTATTTTATATAAAAGAAATCTGATTATCCGTTTATGCACCTGTTATATTCGCAATTACTAGTCTGTCAAAGAGTTTGTCTCCAAAATACCGTCTGTTTAATTTGTAAATAAACTCGTTGAGATACAAC
>LAZY01000053.1 GCA_001013295.1 Chryseobacterium indologenes
ACTCGTAATTTAAAGGCGATACTGTAGTCAATTTGTGTGCGTTTTTCTCTTTTTAATTCTTGATGTTTCATAAATAAGTCGATTAGTTGTCAACTTATTTTAGGACGGGACAGATGATAGCAAAAAGCCCGGATCGAAGATCCGGGCTTTTTGCTGTATAATATTAAAAGAATTATCTGATCCAGAGACAGTAATTATTTCGATAGCGTATTTTTCCATAGGCATTTCCCTGAAAGGTTCCCGGAGTATTGTTATTCCAGTCCTGCCTGATGATGTAAAGCCCTGGGAGAGTAGGTTTGAAAATAACCTGATGGTTTTCATCAGCAGGAATATTCTTTTCCCAGTTTTCAGGATTGAAAATTCTGATCATCGTTCCTTTATCGGCCGGTTTCATGTTCCGATACGGAGAAACGATATATACACCATTCTTTTCCTTAAGAAGAATGTCCATAAACTGAGCAGAAGTCTGTAGATCCAGACTACTTCCAACAGAATAAGCCCCACACATAAAATCAATTGGACGTACATTTTCCTGAGGATTTTTAGAGCGGAGAAGAACGGGTTGCTGATCATCCATACCTAAAACGCGGTAAGTACCTTCTTGATCAGGGGTGAAAGTACCTTCCCAATGATCTTCTTTCTTTTTTAGCTCAAGTTTTGATTTTTCTCCTTTAGCATTAAGAATAAAGAACTGAAAATTTCTGATCTCCTGAAACTCAGCTCCGGTAGTACGGTGACGTTCACTCAGATCATCAATAAAACCGTAGCAGACCTGAACTTTAACAGGATCTTTTAGCTTGCCTGATCCATGAATTTCCATCCAATAAGCACTGGCTTTTGTGAATTCTGGAAATAAAAACAGACCTAGAAGTAGGAATAGCGGCAGAATGGTTCGCAGTTTATGCATGTTGATGAATCGTATTTTTGAAATGCAAATTTAACGAAAAAGAAGAGGTTGAAAAATGCCCTTGATCTCTAAAAAGAAATTGCCGCAATATAAACTACTGCGACAATTTGGGATATGGACTGTTTCTGATATTTTCGTTTACCCTGCGCTGCATATAGCGTCCCAGGTGGTCCAGAAATGAGCATTGATCGCTCCAATGGGTGGATTAATACTGTCTGCAACAATTCCTACCATAGAGGCACAGTTGGAGTTACAGCCTATTTCGTTATTACTTCCCTGTTTAGGTGGGATCTGGCGCCATGTACCGGTAGATCCGCTTAGCAGTTCCACTTTGATGTCAAAGATTCCTGAAAGATTAGGAGTCTGGATTTGTTTGGTAGGATCTTCACTGAATATGATGTCACTCCAGTTTCCTTGTGAGAAAGTTACACGCCATGTAGAAATCATTTTTGAAGTATCGTTTTGAGGGGAAAGATACACCCAGAACTGAGCACCGTTTCCAAGTCTTACCTGGCCGGATGAATTTACGTTTACGCTTGTTGAAGTCATATTAAAATGTTTTTGTGGTTATTTTATACCCCAAAGTAACGAAGAGCAGAGAACGTTTTTTATAGTAGAAACATCTGATTATAAGTTCAGGTAGAAATACGTATAAGAATGAAGAGTGAAAATAAGAACCATACAGTCTGTTTTTTGCTGTAATGATAAGTGAATAGCAGATTTAATGATTAATTTTGTGGCAACATATAAAATGAAAATTCAATGAAGATGAAATTAATAATTGTAGCTGTTGTAATGATGGTATCTGTTTACTCATGTTCTAATGACAGGGACAATGAAGCAAGAAAGGCAGCTATTGAAAAAGTTAAAAACAGTCAGAAAGAAAATGTCTACTTAAGGAAAACCGATTCTGGAAAAGCGACAGATCAAAAACTTAACAATAAGATCGTTCCTCCGGGAGATATTAAGCTTCAAAAAGAAGACAAATAAAATGTAATACTTATATTTTAATAAAAAAGCCTGTGCTCATTCAGTACAGACTTTAGTTTTCTTAAAAATAGGAGGAATGCTACTGGATATTCAGATAGGTTGCTCTGTATTTTATAGATTTAAATTGCTGTTATTCTAGTGTAAATTTTGTTTTGAAGACTTATCCTCTACAACAACCTTTCTTTAGATTCTTTGATCGCACTTTTAATAGTGTATTTTATGAGTTTGTAAATCAGATAAATGCCACCAAAAACAAGTAAAGATAATAGGATTGCTGCAATAATAAGATGAGTGGATGATACTAATAGAAACATAGTTTAGAGTTTATAACAATTAATCGGGTTATTTGTGATTAGTTGTTGGTTAGGTTATTTAGTTTTTTGCAAATATATACATATTCGCATATGTAATAAAATATCATCAATATTTATTTACGAAAATTATGATACTCTTTGAATGAAAATTGTAAGAAAAAGGAGAAGATGATTAATTGTACTTACACTTTCTAAGCACTAGCTTAAAGAAATAGAAAAAGCGTTGTAATTACAACGCTTTTTTATGCAGAAAGGAAGGGATTCGAACCCTCGATACAGTTACCCGTATACTACCTTTCCAGGGTAGCTCCTTCAACCACTCGGACACCTTTCTTTTTGAGATTGCAAAAATAGTGTATTTTCCCGAATATCCAAATAAATATTGAAATTAATCAGTAATTTCTCCACAAAGACTTTTCGTGAAGTTATCGGCAAAGCTTCCGGAGTAACTCGGATTATCTATCAGGTGCATTGCCTTGGTAATCGCTGTCTCCGCTGTCATATCCCTTCCGCTGATCGCTCCGATCCTTGAGAAAATATTGCTGTTCTCATACTTTCCGAAAGAAATACCTCCTGATATACATTGACTTACCACAACGATCTCTGTTCCGTTGTTTCTGATCTCCTGAAGGGTTTCCTGGGTTTTTTCACTGCTGAAAATTGTTCCGGAACCAAAAACCTGAAGAATAAGAACCTTCATTTTAGGGATTTCTTTGAAGTGGCTCAGATGCATTCCCGGGAAAATTCTCCAGAATAAAATATCTTCAGAAATATGTTCGTCAACATGAAATTCCACTTCCGGATCACAACGGAATAAATTGTCTTTAAGAATATTTAAATGAACACCTGATTGCCCCAATATCGGATAATTCGGACTTGAATAGGCATCAAAATATTCTGCCGAATATTTCAGCGTTCTGTTTCCTCTCAATAATTTATATTCAAAATAGATGGCCACTTCCTGAATGACTGCTTCGTCATTTTCATAAAGGCTGGCATAGTAAAGACTGGTCAGAAGATTTTCCTTTGCATCCGTTCTGAGATCTCCGATCGGAAGTTGAGATCCTGTCATGATCACCGGTTTTCTCAATCCTTTCAGCATAAAGCTTAACGCAGAGGCCGTATAAGACATCGTATCTGTTCCGTGAAGGATCAGAAAGCCATCATAGTCATTATAATTTTTGTAGATATAATTCGCAATGATTCTCCATTCATCAGGTCCCATATCCGAAGAGTCCAGTGGTTTTGCAAAAGGATGAACGAAAACTTCACATTCCATCAGTTTCATTTCAGGCATCTTTTCGAAGATATTACCAAAATCAAAGGCACGGAGACTTCCGGTTTCATAATCTTTTTCCATTCCGATGGTTCCACCGGTATAGATGAGCAGGACTTTTCGCTTCATGTACTATTTTTAATTAAGAATTGGAGCCCAATTAGGGTTCATAGCCCAAAATTACGTTAATTTGCAAAGATTTGAAAATGAATAACAGCTTATGATACAATTTTATAAAAATAAAGTGGTCATTGTAGGCATTATCTCTTTGCTCTTTAAAAAATAACTTAATGCAGATGAAAGATTTAGCGCAAACTTTTGAGTATTTAAAACAGTTTTTAACAGAAGAAAGACTGGCAAAAATTGAACATTTTTCTCAGGAAAGTTCAGATTTTGTGCTTCCGGTAGTAGAAGATATTTATCAGTTTAGAAATGCAGCAGCTATTGTTCGTTCTGTAGAAGCCTGCGGGTTTCATAAAGTAGTGGCTTTGCAGGAAGAATATAGCTTTGAGCCCAATCTTAGGGTCACAAAAGGTGCAGATACCTGGGTAGAGGTTGAAAAGCTTCCCAGAAATAAAGCGTCTTTTCAGGAAATTAAAGACCGAGGATATAAAATTGTAGTAGTTTCGCTGGAGAATAATGCTAAAATGCTACCTGAATATGAAATTACAGAACCTATTGCATTGGTTTTCGGAACAGAGATGGAAGGGGTCTCACAGGAAATTTTAGATTTTGCGGATGAAACGCTGGCTATCCCGATGTATGGTTTTACAAGAAGCTTTAATGTTTCTGTAGCAGCCTCAATTTGTATGTACGAACTGAAACAAAAGCTGATCAAATCTGATATTGATTATAAATTAGATGAAGAAAAGCTGTTGAGGATGAAGATACTCTGGACAGTAAACTCAATAAGAAGCGGACAGCAGATTTTTGAGAAATATCTGAACGATCATAATATAGATTGGAAATAATCATTCAGGAATAATAAAAAAGGAGGTTCATAGCCTCCTTTTCTTATTTATCAATAGTTTTTAACTTAGGAAAACTGTTTTCCTGTTAATTAAATCATATTGTAATAATTCCACGCAGTAACAAATACTCCTGCCGTTTCAGTTCTTAATCTTTGGTTACCAAGAGAAACCGCTTTCACTTTGTTTTCAGCTAAAAACGCAATTTCCTTATCGGAAAAATCACCCTCAGGACCAATTAAAAACGTAAGATGATCCTGTTTAGGAATATTCTTAAGGTCAATTCTTTCAAGATTTTCATTACAATGGGCAACGAAAGTATGTGCCGGATCAATGGTTTTCAGGAAATCAGTCAGTTTTACAGCATCATTGATGATAGGAAAGTGAAATCTCAGACTTTGCTTCGAAGCTGCAACAGCCTGTTTTCTGATCTTATCAATATTGATATTTTTGCGTTCAGTTTTTTCGGTTATAATGATACTGATCTCCGAAATTCCCATTTCCACCGCTTTTTCCACAAAGAACTCGATTCTGTCAATATTCTTTGTTGGAGCAATCGCAATATGAAGTTTAGGAGTAAATGACGGTAGATTTTCTTTGATTTCCGAAACGACAATCCCTGCTTTTTTTCCTTCTATCACAAGTTTTCCGGAAGCAAGTTTTCCTTTTCCATCCGTTACATGAATATCTTCACCATCTTTCATCCGGAGAACTTTTACGATATGCTGCTGTTCTTCGTCGTTGATAGTGACGTTATGATTTGCTATTTCTCCGTAAAATAATTTCATAGTAGTATTGGCTAAGAAAGCAAAGAAGGCTGAGATGGTCAATTTTATACAGCGCTTATTCTTGGCTTTTATTTAACGATTTATTTAATGAATTGAGCTGATAGGTGATGTTTTCAGCTTTAGTTCTTAATTGTACATAATTTTCATCATCCAGGAATCCGAGGTCATTTGAAATGATTAAAAAGTTGATTACTTCTAGGCAACTGCTGAATGATATATTTATAAATCTGGATTTTTCTTTTTCCGTATTTCTAGACATTCCTTCAGCTATATTAGCTGTAATGCTGGTAGTTGCTCTCCTGATCTGATTGGTAATTCCAAATTTTTCATTTTCAGGAAATACAGAGGTGATAGCGTAAATATCTTTTACAAAAACTCTGGCATTATTCCAGACGTCTAATTTTTCAAAATAGTATTTGTACATTTCGTATCATTTGTTTTTATATCGCAAATTAATAAAAAGCATTAATTAGCCAACAAATAAATAAATCTACCGTCAAAAACTATCTTCGTTTTATCAATTTTATCCGTCTCATAAGCATCACCCACTTCATAAGCCTTTCTTAGCCATATTTGCCCCTTCCTCCTCCTTACAAATCATATTTTGCCGTCGCAATAGTTCTCAGATCAGTAAATTCTCCTCTTTCAAATTTCAGCTGTGCTACCATGGCAATCATAGCGGCATTATCTGTAGTATATTCAAATTTTGGGATATAGATATTCCAATCCAACTTTTCCTTATTGTCTTCCATTGCTTTTCTTAACGCGGAATTGGCAGATACCCCTCCGGCGATGGCAACTTCTTTTACATTGAGTTCTTTGGCGGCTTTTTCCAGTTTGTTCATCAGAATTTCAATGATGGTCTTTTGTACAGAAGCACAAAGATCGTTGAGATTCTCTTTGATGAAGTCAGGATTTTTTCTGACCTCTTTCTGGATGAAATACAGGACGGAAGTTTTAATACCACTGAAAGAATAATCATAGTTTTCTAACCGGGGTTTATTGAATTTGAAAGCATCAGGATTTCCTTCTTTGGCCAATCTGTCGATGATAGGTCCGGCAGGGTAGTCAAGGTCAAAGATTTTTCCTATTTTATCAAAAGCTTCTCCTGCTGCATCATCAATGGTTTTCCCGATGATTTCCATATCAAAATAGTCTTTTACCAGAACAATCATAGTGTGCCCGCCGCTTACGGTAAGGCATAGAAAAGGAAAAGTAGGCGGCATAGGATTTGCATCTTCGATGAAATGGGCCAGAATGTGGGCTTGAAGGTGATTTACTTCAATCAAAGGGACATTAAGACTCATAGCCAGAGATTTAGCAAATGATGTACCTACGAGGAGTGAACCTAAAAGTCCGGGTCCGCGTGTAAATCCTATAGCTGAGATTGCATTTTGTTGTATATTTGCTTTAGAAAAAGATTTTTCAACAACAGGGATGATATTTTGTTGATGGGCCCGTGAAGCCAGTTCAGGAACCACACCACCGTATTCTTTGTGGATGGCCTGGTTTGCGGCAATGTTCGAAAGAATAGAATTTCCCTTGATGATAGCTGCTGAGGTGTCGTCGCAGGACGATTCAATACCTAAAATTATAGAGTCGCTCATAATAATGGCAAAGTTAGAGAATAATAACGAGAATGAGAATAAAAAATCAGTAGCTGAAAACCTAGGGGATCAGGTACAGAAAACTGTTGAAAATGTAGAGGACAAGGTTCGGGAAACAGTGAAAGAGGCGTCTGAACTGGCTTCAGATGCGATCAATCATCCTATAGAAACGGCTGGAGAATTCGGAAAACAGGCGGTGAAGGATGTGACCAGTTACAGCTGGTGGGCAAAGCTTCTTCTGATTCTTTTCTGGCTCGGGCTTTTCCTGGTAGGAGGTATTCTGGTAATTATTAATCTTCCGGTGACCAAACAATGGGCCGCGGATCAGGCGCTCAAGATTGTCAATCAGGATTTTAAAGCAGGATTTTCCACAGAAAGTGTAGATGTCAATTATTTCGGAGACGTTACGATAAAAGGTTTAAAAGTAAAAGATTATAAAGGTCTTGATTTTATTACAGCCCGTGAATTTCGTGCGGATTCCGACTGGATCTCTCTTGCTGTGAATGCTATTTCCGGAAAAAGCAATTCTCTAAGCTTCAATTCCCTTACCCTTGTAAATGCCGATGTAAAAGTCATCACCTATAAAGGAGACAGTATTGCCAACTTTGTCAGATTTACAGAACTCTTTGACAACGGGAAAAAAAGAGACCCGACGAAGCCTCCTTTTCAGCTGAATTCCAGAGTGCAGATCATCGATTCTAAAGTGTCTATCGTGAATGAAAACTCACCTGGAGATCACGGAAAATGGCTTACAGCTACTAAATTTAATCTTAAAGCTCCCAACGTAAAAGTCAATGGGCCGAATGTTTCGGCACTGATCAATAATATGTCATTTGTGACTTCAAGATGGGGGAAATCTCATATTGTAGATACTTTTTCAACAGAATTGTCCCTTACGAAGCAGTTCCTATCTTTAAAAGACCTTACCCTGAATACAGATCATACTTTACTTCAGGGAAATATTAAATTCAATCTCCATGACGGTTCCTGGTCTGATTTTGCAGACAGGGTTCGCTGGGATATGGATATTAATCAGGGAAGCCAGGTAAGTGGTTATGATATTAGCTATTTTGCGACGAACTGGGATAATATCAAACCGTTCAATCTTTCAGGAAAAATGACGGGTCCTTTAAATAAATTTCATCTGGAAAACTTTCTGATCAGAAATCCTGATGTGAATATTGCGACCAAAACAATGAAAGTTGACAACCTTCTGAAAGGACATTTTTCTATTGAAACGAAAGAACTTTCCACAGATTTTACCTACAAGGACCTGAAAGCAATGATGCCTTCTTTCATTTCCAATAAGATGAAAAACTTTGCGGATGATTTCGGGAAACTGAAATACAACGGAACAGCAAAAGTAAATCCGGACCAGATCTATGTGGAAAACGGAAATCTGATGACAGGAATAGGGCAGGCTAAAATTTCCAAACTTACGTTGACCGGATATAGTACAGCGATGCCGAAATACTCCGGCTATCTTGATGTGAAAGACCTTAACACCTCTGTGATTACTAAAAATAAAGCAGTAGGTTTGATCTCCGGTAAGTTTGACCTTAACGGACAAAGTTTTGATGTCAATACTATGCGCCTGACGACCAAATCTCAGATTGCCAGCATTGAAATTATGGATAAGGTGATCAATAACCTGTATTTGGACGGGTTGTTGGATCATAAAAAATATAACGGACTCATCACCGTAAATGATGAACAGGCTAAAGCTACCATAAAAGGTCTGATCGATTTCAGTACTCCTAGAATTGCGATGGACGTGAATGCAGATGTCACCTATCTGAATATGAATTATTTCACCAATAAACCGGGGAATCAGATTGTAAGCGGGCAGGTAGAAGGAAAAATGTCCATGTCTTCCATCAATGATCTTACACTGGATGTTGATGCCAATAATCTTTATTTTGCTACTGCTACCCAGAAATATAACATCCCGAATGCAAAACTGAAAACATTTGTTGATGCGGGCGGACGTGTTATTGATGTAGACGCACCAGGTGCTGCTACAGGGAAAATCTCCGGAAGATACAGCCTTGCAGATCTTGCAGGAATGGTAGAAAACGGAGTGGGTAAAATATTGGTAGGACCTCCTCCAAGAAAGCTGTACCGCGGGCAGAGTTTCGCTCTTAATTTTAATGTTCAGCAGGGGCTTGTGAACTATTTCCTGCCGGAACTGAGACTACCGAATGGAGCTATTGTAGAAGGTGAATACAACGGAGATTCCAATAACCTCATTCTGAATCTGGATGCTGCTTCACTGAAGTATCTCATGACAAAAGAGGAAGAAATTACAGATGCCGATAAAGCATTGGCAGCTTCCAATCCTGATTATAAAATCAACAACAGGAAAAACCTGAGCAGAGACAGTGCAATGGTAGACAGTGTGAAGGTCAGAATCAATACCGCGAATCTCAGCCAGCAGCTGTATGCCAGAATCAACAGACTGGAATACAATAAGAATATTATCAAGGATTTTGAGCTTAAAGGAAACAATGAAAACGGAAATACGCTTCATCTGGCTACGGTGTTTAAACATGGAAGCCCTGATGACGAAATCAATGAAAAGCTTAAGGAATATGCCATTAATGTAGATCAGTCTACTGATGCGGCAGGCGACTATGTATTCCGATTTGAGCCTACTGAAGTAAAATTCAATGAAGTGACCTGGGCAATAGACACCAGTCCGGAGTTGAACCACTCTATTACCTATAGAAAGAAAACAGGAGATTTTGACATCAGAAACCTGAGGGTATATTCTGATAAAAGTGCCCTGTTTATCAAAGAAGCACAATTCAAATCAGCCAAAGATTTTTATGTAGATGCAGACATCAATGATTTTGCTATAGAAAAGCTTCTGGAAATGCAGTCCGGAGGGAATGGCATGGATATAAAGGGATTGGCTAACGGAAGTGTAAAGATCAAAATGGATAAGAGCACTTTACAGCCATTGGTAGATCTTACAGTTGATGACATTAAGATGAACGGCAATGATATGGGTGATATTTCCATTTCAGCGACGAACGGATTCTCTTTGAATGTATATGATATTGATGTAAAAGTTCACTCTGCCGGAGCACTTGGAAACAACAGCCTTAACCTGACAGGAACAGTGAATAATAATACTGCTTCACCAGACATTGATCTGACGGCTGAAATGCGTGATTTTGATCTTGCATTCACCCAGCAGTTTGTACAGTCGGTTTTTGGAAACATTAGAGGAAAAGCAACCGGAGACCTTAAGATCAACGGAAAACTTAATAACTTGGATTATAACGGTGACATTGCGCTGAAGAATTTTGGATTAAAACTTCTTTTCACAGGTGTCGATTATTCATTTGATGATAATGTTATTCAGCTTACAAAGGGACTTGCCATTCTTAACAATATTGAGGTGCATGATGGCAGAAGCAATTCAAAAGGAAATATTTCCGGGGCTATCCAGTTCGAAACCCTTTCATCAATGGGGGTATCTCTGGTAATGAGAGCAGACAACCTGTTGATGCTGAATACCACCCAGAAAGATTTTGATTTGTTCTGGGGAAGAGTATACGGACAGGGAGACCTTTATGTGGATGGGCCTGTTTCCAGACTCAGCATAACGACGCCGAATATGAAAGCGCTTAACGGAAGTACCTTTACTTTCAATTCGAGTTCTACCTCCAACGTTGAGGAATTTAAAATGCTGAGGTTCCTGAAGGAAGGAAAAGACGGATTGGTAACACTCGAGGAAAAGAAGAAGACGGGCGCCAATATGAATATAGATTTTAACCTGGCGGTTGATAAAGGAACTACGGTGAATGTCCTTGTAGGAGATGATGTAGGAAATATTACCGTAAAAGGGGTAGCTAACCCACTGAAGTTCCAGATGAGCAGACAGGGAAATATCGCTATGAGCGGAACCTATAAAGTAGATAACGGAACATTTGTGTCTAAGGCCATTCTTAATAAAACCTTCCAGATTGAGAAAAACAGCAGCATCAGATGGGATGGTGACGCTATGAAACCAAGTCTGGATATTACGGCAAATTATGTAAGGATGGTTTCCAATGTGGGAGAATATCTCAGCATGGGGAAACTACAGCCTATCAGTGTTCTGCTGCAGGCTCATATTACCCAGTCGCTGGTAGATCCTAAAATTGACCTTAATGTGACGGCGTTGGATGTTTCAAGCCAGGTAAGGGAAACACTTGCTGCGAAAATGAGCCAGGAAGGGGAGAAGGTGCTTCAGTTTGGTTCTATTTTGCTGTTGAGTACCTTCAATGTATCGAACACGGGAGGAGTGGATGTAAACGTAGGGAATGTTGCGGAATCTTCCGGATATAATATGCTTCTGAAACAATTGGGTTCAGTACTTAATACCATGAGTAACGAATTCCAGATTGACCTTAATTATGTAAAAGGTGACCAAAATTCAAACGTTGGAGACAGAGCAAATGCCGGAGTAAGTGTAGCTCTTTCCCCTAGAGTAAATGTAAAAACAGGCCTTGGAATTCCATTGTCGAAGAGTGATGCAGGTGCAGGAGCTCAAAACAATTATCTTTCCGGTGAAGGTTCTATTGAATATGATCTTTCCAAAAAGAATGACGGTACTTTAGTCATCAGAGGATATTCCAAACCTTCCAATATCGGTATGGGAGGTCTGGCAAGTACAAACGGCTCTGCTAATCAGGCCTATGGAGTGGGGGTAGTGTGGAGTAAAAGCTTCAATTCTTTGTTCAAAAAGAAGAAAAAAGATAAAAAAACTCCTGATACAAAAGGAGAAATAAAAACAGATTCTATAAAATCGACAGGTAAATAATTAGAATATTTTAATGATTTTTATCATCTGTGTTAATTATTGTTAATATTTGATATATATTTTTTAGTTAAATTATTTTTCGTAAATTTGCAAAAAATACATAGATTTTTTAAAGAAATTGTAATTTAACTAATATGAACTATCAACTGGACGAAATAGACAAGAAGATTCTTGATTTCTTAGTAGAAAACACAAGAATGCCTTTTACAGAGATTGCAAAGCAGATGGATGTTTCTGCTGGAACAATTCACGTAAGAGTGAAAAAGATGGAAGATGCAGGTATTATTTTGGGATCATCTCTTAACATCGATTATGGTAAGCTGGACTATCACTTTACAGCTTTCATAGGTATCCTTTTGACAAAATCAAACCGTACTCAGGAAGTATTGAAAGAATTGTCAACCCTTCCTAACGTAATCGAAGCTAGCGTTATTTCCGGGAAATATAATATTTTCTGTAAAGTAAGAGCTAAGAATACAGATGATGCTAAAAGAATTATTTATCAGATAGATGACATTCAGGATGTAATGAGAACTGAAAGTATGATCTCTATGGAGGAATTCTTAAGTGACAAAAACAGACTGATCAACGCTATTTCTGTGTAAGTCAAATTTTAAACGAATAATTATAAAAGAACTTATGAAATCTCTCATAAGTTCTTTATTTTTGTAGGTATGGAAGAATACAGTTATTTTGACGAGGATCCGAAGAAAGGATGGGGATTTGTATTGGCATTTGCAGCCTTGATGTTATTTACCATAATGGGGCTGGGGATTGATCTGGACGAGTATCTGCAGCATGAATATCTTGATATTCCGAGATGGTATTTTTATATTATCTTCTCAATCGATGTATTGATGATGCTGGGGCTTATTCTGATGTTCTTCTACAAAAAGGTGGGGATCTTTATGTTCCCGGCTTTACTGGTGCTGCATTTCTTTATGCATAACTATTACCTGTCAACATTTTTATATACTGACGTTACCAATCTTTTCCTTTTTACAGGATTTGGAATGTTGGCCATTATTCCGAAGTGGAAATTCTTCAGATAAAATAATCTCCGGAATCTGTAAAGTTCCTGGGAATAGTACTATTGAATTACCTTTTTTTAAAGGGTTTTTGAACTAAGGCTTTCCAGGGTTCTTATTCAGAAAATACTCTCTGGAAAAAAGTATCCAATGGTGTATTTTCATCCAGCCCGAATTTTTTCTTCAGGCGGTATTTCGTCATTCTTACACTTTTCGGTTCTACGCTCAGAAGATTGGCGATCTGTTTTGTATCCATCCCGAGATAGATGTAAGCACAGTATTTAAGATCTAAAGGAGTCAGTTTCTGTCTGGCCCTTTCGTTGATATTTTTAAAGAAATCAGGATGCAGTTCCTGGATGGTAAATCTGATTTTTTCAAAATCATTATCAACCCGGCTTTCATCTTTTACAACGTTCTGAATATTAATATCCGTATCAGACAGCTGAGTCTGAAGTTGCTGAAGTACTTCATTTTTATGCTGGATATGCAGCTGGCTGGCCAAAACTTCACTCTGAAGCTTTTGCTGCTGTAAGGTAAGCAGTTCCTGTTCAGCTTTTAACCTTGCCTGTTCTTCTTGCTGCAGTTTGATCTGAATCTCTGCATCATGTTTTTCCGTATCGAGCTTCTTTTCCCGTTCTATAGAGTACCGCAATTTAAAATGATAAGAACGGAACATAAAGAAAGCCCCGACTAACCCAATAATTCCCAAACCGATATAAAGAAGTTTCTCTTTCTTCAGGCTTGCTGTTTTTTCTGTGAGAGATTTAAGTTCAGATTCTTTTCGCTGCGACTGAAACTGGGCTTCCAGTCTTTTGGCTGTTTCTGCCTGTCCTTCATCAAACAGTTTGTTGCTGTATTCCGTTACTTTCGACTGATATTCAAATGCTTTCTGATAATCTTTTTGCTTTGCATACAACTGGGCAAGATCTTTGACGATGTTGATCATGACATGATAGTATATCGGCTTTTGAGTCAGCAGAAGTTGTTCTGCTTTCAGAAGATATTGCTCTGATAAAGCATCATTTTGATCCCTTGAGGCCATCGTGCTTAAAATCCCGAGAGCACCTGCCTGAATACTCTGATTGAAGGTTGTATGCTGAGAAAGATTCAGGATTTCGTTGGCACTGGTCTGGATCTCCTGCCTGATTTCCGGAGTGATGCTGGGATAGCTTAGATAATAATTGATAAGATTCAGCAAGGCCATAGAATGAACATATGCCGAAACACGCCCTGGAAACTGATGGTATAAAGCAACCGCTTTTTTACACATCTCTATGACCGGTTTAAGGTCTTTTAAGTCTCCTGTTTTTTCATAATGAAAAGAATAGGACACTGCCAGGGCAGAATAGGCAGAGCTAAGCATATTCTTATTGTCTGTTTTTTCAGCCAGTTCTATAGCTTTTTTAGCGTACCGGGTTGCATTTTCAGCATCATTCCATTCTGTGTAGATGCCATAGAGGAGATAATTAAGCTTTGCATTCAGCAGAGTTTCCGAAGGCATCTTTTCAACCTGTGGAAGTGTTTTCTGAATAAGTTTAATGGTACGTTCTGATTCCCCCAAGGTATTATTATAATAAATATTCAGATAGTTGGCATATAACGTTGCGGTTTTATCATTGGCTTTTTGTGCAATAGCATCTGCAGCATCAATGATAGAAGGAACTTTATCATACTGAGACTGGTTGATTTTGATAATTCCGCTTTGAGCGAGAGCTTTTACCTGCTCTGCGTTGTTGTGTTCTTTTTTGGCAAGCTCCAGTTGCTGCTGAGTATATTTTTCAGCGGCTGGGTATTGATCACTTACCCTGTAATATTCCGTGAGCTCATTATAGATTTTAAATTTTTCGGAAATGGAAATATGATCTTTGGCCAATTGATTTTTAAGATCATCAGTGAAGGTATCCTGTGCAGGATAAAGTGAACAGAAGAAAAATAAAAAGTATAAAAATGAGTCTTTCAGTTTCATATGATGAAAGTACAAAAAATGTAGACATCTGTGCAGCTGTTCTCCAAAAAAATAAAACTAGAATTTGTTGTTAAGTATTTGATTTTTATATATTTAATTTTATTTGTAGACGTTTTGTAGTCATGCCTGTTTTGGGTTGAAGTTATTTTGTAGTAATGAGAAAAATGGCAATTAGATTTTTCTGTTGCAATTTTGGCTCAACAAAAATCAGAAACACAAATCTTTAAAATTTTACAACTATGGACAACAAGACATTATCTATTGTATCTTATATCACTGTTTTCGGATGGTTGATTTCTTTCGTACTGGGAAAAGATAAACCCAATAGCCTTTTAAAATATCACCTCAAACAATCTTTGGGACTGGTTATATTTACCATTATCCTGTCGATTATCCTTGAAATTTTACTTTCAGTTACAAAAATAGGTGCTCTGGGAGTATTCGGTTGTATTCCGTTGATATTGATTATTATAGGGATTATTAATGCAGCCAATGAAGTTGAAAAGCCTCTGCCGCTGATCGGAAAAATGTTTGAAGACAAATTCTCATTCATCGGTTAATATCCGGAGCTTTTATCAATATGGCAGATTTTAAACATATAAAAAGAGAAGGGAACAGTTATCTGGTAAACCAGTACAAGTCATTACAGCATGTGATTGTAATAGCATGGGTGTTGATTTCGATCGTACTAATCTTTTATACCAGCTATCTGAAGACAGGAATCATATTGCTGATCTTTTCGTTGATGCTTACCATCATTTCCTTTATTCCACCCAGAGTTTGTTTTGATCCGCTATCAAAATCACTCACAGTGACGAATAGTGGATTGAAACGTACGACGTTCACCTATCATTTTGATGATTTTGAAGGTTTTGAGCTGCAGACGATTAGGATGGGTTTTATTCCTTTAGGATGCTTTTTGTATGCTAATTTTAAGAATGTATCTCAGCTGAAACGCCCGGCAGTGTCGCAGTCTTTCAGTAAAAAAACTATGCAGGAAGTTGTGAATGAACTGGAGGACCTTAAATTATTTAATGAAACACCTAACCATTAATATTATACTATGAAAAGATCATTGATTGTCACAGGAATGCTTATTTTCAGTTATACCTTTACCTCCTGTGATAAACTGGACAAGATTAAAGAAAAGCTTTCACAGAATGATACTAAGCAGATCAATCCCTTCAGTGTCAATTCGGGAGATGAGAACAGGGATATTATCGCTTTCAATAACAAGGTTGTAAAAATGGACGATGCTCAGTCTGACTTTATTAAAGACCTTAGAAACTCATTGGTACAGATGGATACTTATGTGAAGAATGTATCGGCAAATCCACAGTATGTAGGTATTTCTCCTTTATTTACACCAGTCACAATGTGGGTAGAACAGGAGATTAAAGCTCCCGATGTGCTTGGAAAAGAATATCAGCTACTGGTGGACAAAATGAAAGATACGGCGATTCAGTTAAAGGCTTTAAAGAAAGAGCTGGAGGTTTATAAAGATGCTGAAGACTGGAAAGATGATAAAGGAAAGAAGATCACAGAAATTAGTGAAAAAGCAGAAAAATTGATTAAAGAAAACCGTTCTGCAACCAGTGAACTCTTCACGAAACTATCTTCACGAGCTGATAAAGCAGAAATGGAAACTCTTAAAGATCATCCGCTTAAAAAACAGATTATTCAGTCCAGAGAAGCAATGGAATTGACCCAGAAGATTATTGATGATTCTTATGAGGTGAAAGACCTGAATGCTTATAAGGCCAAATTTGCCCAACAATACCAACAGATGGAAAAGCTATATGCAAGAAATATTGAAGAGAAAATTCCGTCATCAGAAAAACAGAAAGAAAGCAGTTATCTGGCATTTAATAATTCAATAAATGATTTTCTGGGTAAAATGAGAATTGTACAGCGAAGTCTGAACGAAAAAAGCGAAGGGCTCAACAGCGATCTTGATGATCTGGAAAGAGAAGCCGGGTTTGTTCTTGACCGTTATAACAACTTTGTAGATTAAAATATTGAATGATTATTAAAAATTGAACGTATGAAAAAGACATTAGGGATCATTTTGATCATTATAGGTTTCTGTTTGGTTGTAGTTATCAAAATAGGCCCATCCAAAGAAACTTCCTGGCTGTTCAGATATGGAGAACTGTCGCCATTGCTCATTGCTGCGGCGATGACGATTCCGGGTATGATTATTTATAACAAAAATAAATGATCAGAAATTCTGAAATAGAGTAGCTATAATCATGAAACTGGCTGGACTTCTAGAGAATATAATAAGCTGATTTGACAGGATAAAGGTAATTTTACCGCCCATTTTAAAAAAGAAAAGAAGTATGGATTTTGAAATTTTGAAACAGCAGATAGAAACTGCCGCCAAAAAAGCTTTTTTAGAAATGTATGAAAAACATGGAGCTGAACAGATCTACAGTTTTGCATTATACAGTGATGAAGGGGCAATGACGGTATGTCCTGCTACCAATACCCTGCCAATGCTTGATGAAGACGATGATGATCTGCTGTATTATAAATATGAGCCCGCAGAATGGACCTATGAAATGGAAGGAGCCAATGATGATTTTAATGAAATATGCAGTCGGCTTAGAGCAGAGCTTGATCAGAATAGTGAGAACGATGAATGGTTTGAAGACTTTCAGACCAGATTGTATACTGCCTGCATTGAAGTATTGGAAAAACTTAAAAATGAGAATTTTTTCAGACAGATTACAGGCCGGGATATTTTCCTGATTTTTACGGTTTCAGATTATGAATTTGAGAAGCAGGATCTGAAGAATATTATTACCAGTCTTAATGATAATGAATATAAACGTGAATATCTGGAGTGGATGGACACCTGGGGCAATTAAAAGAATGAGTATTAAAAAAAACACATTTTAACTATATTACTATGAAGCTAGATAAAATAATTGTCTCAGACACATCTCACGGAAGCAGTGATCCTTATGATCTTATCCGGTCCAATATTTCAGTAATAAATCTACTGGGTGAAGAAGGGGTAGAGGAAGACCAAATCCATGAAGATTCAATAATCAGCTACTATGTTGATTATTATTTCTGGCAATATAAAAACGGCAATTTTTCCCAGTTTGTCTGGAATTCCGGCTGGTCGGAAGACCTGAATAAAACCATTGAAGAAGGTTTAATGAAGATGAAAGCAGAGAAACATCTGGAATTGTTTCTTGAACAATGTGCCAAAGTGGAAAAGCTTGCCGATGGAGAACTTCAGGAATTCCTGGAACGTGACTATTTTGGACCAAATCCCACAAGAGACCTTTTGAAAAACAACTCGTTTTATAGTCTTGAAGAAGATCTTATTGCCCTTCATTCCCAGTGGCTGAAAGATCATCCGGATCTGAAAGTATTGCCTGTAGAGGAAATGTTCTCAGAATTGGAAAAATTGGTAGGGCGGAAAATTGACAGGTAAAATGAATCCTTTAAAACAATCTGACTATGGAAGATCTTAAAAAGCTCAATATTGAATTTAAACAGTATCTTGAAGGAATCTCCGGAAAACTTACAGAAGATCTTATTCATCTGCTTAAAGGAGAAAATATACAGTATCTGGGAGCTAAAGATTCATCTGATATTAAGGCGCTGTATTTTGAATACGAATATGAATACCTGAATATCATTTGCTGGGGAGTAGACAAAACCGGCCAAATATCTACAGAAATAGTAAAGCTGCCGGAAACAGAAAATGAAACAGCGAATGAAAACGAAAAATGGAATGCACTGATCCCGGAAACGATATGGACCGCAGCTGCAGATTTCCAGGATCATTATGAAGGTGAGGATTTCGACGAAATTCTTGACGAATATGACGATGAAAAATACAGGCTGTTTGAACAATGGTTTTTTGCTTGCTGGAAAAAAGCCTCAGAGCAAACCCACATAAAAAGAGATGCTTATTTTTCTATTCACGACACCTATTTCAGAACAGACCTCAATACCCTTAAAATTATCAATGAAGATGAAATTGCCCAACGCTACGAATAAAGAATAAGCTCTATTTATCCATTAACGTAAAAATACCAAATTAAAAATAGATCAACACCCAATTATGAACTCATATCAATTTTACAAAAGAGAAGGAAATCAATATACTTTTAAAAATCAACCTGTATTGATTGTTATTCTCTCTGTTTTACTTCTTGCTGTTGCTGTTCTTATCTTTAATACTGCCAGAACCTTCAGCTATATTATCATTGCGTTAGTAGGACTTATTGTGGTCAATTTCTTTACGAAGAAGTTTGTTATTGATATGGATCGAAAAACCATTACCGGAAAACATACCATCTTTGTTCCGTCTAAAACATATGCTATTCAGGATTTTACTCATTTTCATGTGCTGGCTACAAAGTATATGGGCTTTATTACCACGAATGTAATGCTTGCCATTTATTTTGAAGTGGATGGTGAAGAAAAACATTTGACGATAGGACAAGGTCTGAACCACGGTATCATCCAGAAAATGACGAATGAGACTGAGGATATTATGAACATTAATGCTCCGGGTAATGAACGCAATAGACCGCTATAAATTTGAAGAGACCGGAAGTGAAATTAGCTTTATGCCTGATTATCGTTTCCTGCGTACTTTAGTTTGGTGGCTGGGACTAGGAGTGATTGCTCTTGTAGTTATTGTCTATTATTTCATGGATAAAATGTCCGGAGATCAATTCAGCACTGCGCTGATCATTTGGGGCATTTATATGGCTTACCTCCTGTTTGAGATCATCTTCCGGGCTCCTGTAAAATATATTTTTGATAAATCGGAAAAATGTATTTATAAAAAATGGATGCTCTCCAAAAAGATCATGAATTTTGATGAAATGACCTATTTTATCAAGAATGAAAACGGAGGATACTGCTATCTGATCGGCAAAAAACGGAATCAATTTGTAAAAAGCTACAGAATCAGTAATTATTTTTCAGGCTCAAAGGTTTCCAATAGAAGAGAAGACGAATACCTCAAAGAAATACTATGTCCCGTTCTGATTGCCGTTGGAATTCCCCTGAATCAGACTGAACAGTAAAAACAAATAACGATAAGTAGGGTGAAAACTACAACCATGACCAATATATGTATAACCATTCCCCTCCTCCTGAGGGGTGGCAAAAATTCAAAGAATTTTTGACGGGGTGGTTAAGAAGTTGCACAAAACTCCAACATTGAATCATTCATTCAATAAAAGACTCCGGGCTGTTTCGAAGAAACAGCCCGGAGTTATTATGATAAAGCTAATAATTAATTAGTTAGCTAAAATTCTTTTTACAGCTTCTTTCACTGCAGCAGCATCAATTTTATATTTCTTCATCAGTTCAGCAGGGGTTGCAGACTCTCCGAAAGTGTCATTTACCGCAACAAACTCCTGTCTTGTAGGTCTTTTTCTTGCAAGCATTCCCGCAACAGATTCTCCTAAACCACCTAGGTAATTGTGCTCTTCAGCAGTTACGATCTTACCTGTTTTTTCTACAGATTTTAAAATGATCTCTTCATCAAGAGGCTTGATGGTGTGGATGTTGATCACTTCACAAGAAATACCTTCTTTCTCAAGCTCATCAGCAGCTACAAGAGATTCCCATACAAGGTGTCCTGTTGCAACGATTGTTACATCAGTACCTTCCTGAAGCATGATTCCTTTTCCGATTTCGAAAGGCATATCTTCAGGGATGAATACAGGGACAGTAGGTCTACCGAATCTTAAATATACAGGACCTTCAAAATCAGCAATCGCAAGAGTAGCCGCTTTTGTCTGGTTGTAGTCACAAGGGTTGATTACAGTCATTCCAGGAAGCATTTTCATCATTCCTATATCTTCCAATACCTGGTGAGTAGCTCCATCTTCTCCTAAAGTAAGACCTGCGTGAGATGCACAGATTTTTACATTCTTACCGGAGTAAGCGATAGACTGACGGATCTGGTCATATACTCTTGAAGTAGAGAAGTTAGCGAAAGTTCCGGTGAAAGGAATTTTTCCGGTGATGCTAAGACCTGCAGCAAGTCCCATCATGTTGGCTTCTGCAATACCTACCTGGATGAATCTTTCTGGAGCTTTTTCAATGAATTTCTCCATTTTCAAAGATCCGATAAGGTCTGCACAAAGTGCTACCACATTAGGATTTTTGTCAGCAAGCTCAGCTAATCCGGCTCCGAATCCTGAACGCGTGTCCTTTTTTTCTGTATATGTATATTTCATTTTTATTTTTATTAATCGAGATTTTAATGATAGTTAGAGATTAGTAGTCAGCAGGAGCTTCCAAATACAATTGTTTGAATGCCGTTTCCAATTGCTCATCATTAGGAGCTTTACCATGCCAAGCGTGGGATCCCATCATGAAATCTACTCCAGCACCCATTTCTGTGTGTAGGATAATGGCTACAGGTTTTCCTTTTCCTGTTTCTGTTTTTGCTTTTTCAAGAATAGCAATCACTGCCTCAAGATCATTACCGTTCTTTTCTTCTAAAACAATCCATCCGAATGCTTCAAGTTTAGCATGAAGATTTCCAAGGCTTAGTACATCATCTGTATCACCGTCAATCTGACGTCCGTTATAGTCGATAGTAGAAATAATGTTATCTACTTTTTTAGCCGCAGCAAACATCAGTGCTTCCCAGATCTGACCTTCCTGAAGCTCACCATCTCCGTGAAGAGAGTAAACAAGAGATTGATCTCCGTCCATTTTTTTACCTAAAGCAGCTCCTAACGCTACAGAAAGACCTTGTCCTAAAGAACCTGAAGCAATTCTGATTCCTGGAAGTCCTTCATGAGTGGTTGGGTGACCCTGTAATCTTGAATCAAGCTTTCTGAAAGTGCTTAGCTCGTGTACCGGGAAGAAGTCGAATCTTGCCAGAGTAGAGTAGAACACCGGAGAAATATGCCCGTTTGATAGATAAAAATGATCTTCATTTTTGCCTTCCATTGTGAAAGGAAGTTTATAGTTCATTACTTTACCATAAAGCGCTGTGAAGAACTCTGTACAACCTAAACTTCCGCCCGGGTGTCCTGAATTTACAGCGTGAACCATTCTTAAAATGTCTCTTCTGATCTGCGTAGTAAGAGATTTTAACTCTTCAATACTTTTACTCATTATATCTGATTTATTTGCACGCAAATTTACACTTTTTTAATGGCTTACGGAAATGCAAAAATCCGGATGTGAAAACCCGGATTTTTATGTATTGATATATTTTTCTGCTTTTAACAGCCTTCGTTGATGTAAACAGTGATTTCCGTAACAATATTATTAGTTAATTTAAAAATTAATTGCGTTCCGGCATCATCATCTTCCAGGCTGAAATAACCTGCTTCTTTAAGAGGTTTTCCGGTTTGCTCATTGTAGGCAGGATTTACACTGAAACGTGGGTAATTTTTGTAGGTGTTAATCAGTTCATCTTTGGTATTTCCAACTCCCATACCGCTTTTGGTCTTAAACTTTTTGCTGGTTGTGGTAAGCCCTGTGATGGTAATGCCATCCGGATTTGCTGTTCCTCCATAGCCGCTGAAAACCTGTATGCCAATAAGCTCACCATTGTATTTTACATTATTTTTTTTCTCTCCATCGGTAATCTTCAGTGGCATTCCTGCTATTTTTTCAGCTTCTTTTTGATCCATGAAAATTTTGTACGGTCCGATTCTTAAAGTGGATATTTCAAAGTTTTCCTGCGCATGCATAAAACCGAATGCCAGTACGAATACGAATAGTGAAATAATTTTTTTCATAATTTTTTAATTCCTGTTCTTTATTTTGATAAGTTATTATGGACTTCAAAGATAGTCAAAATAGAGGATTGTAATGGGGGAAACGAGGCTAAGTATACCAAAATAAAAATAGAGTTCGGAGTTTCATATGAGATACTTTTATAATTGCCTGTTTTGATTTTTTATAAAATAATAATTATATTTTTTGTTGATTTTTATAAATTTGGTTAATTTTATAAAAATCCAATACCATAAACTATGAAAATTAAACAATTGTCTTATCTGGGGATATTTATACTATCCATTTCCCTGGGGAAAGCACAGGACTTTTTTACGGCGACCAGTGAAAGGTCCATAAAACCAGATCCTAAAAACAGAACAGTAGAACCTGAAAAGTTTGCAACCTATACATTGGATATAGCCGGGTTGAAGACTTATTTCAATTCAGTTCCGGAATTGAAAGATCATGATCGTAAAGACAACGCACCTATTATTGTCCTGCCTATGCCTGATGGGACGAAAGCAAAATTCAAAATCTGGAAGTCTTCCGTTATGGCTCCGAAGTTGGCGGGACAGTTCCCACAAATTGTTACTTTAACAGGACAGGGGGTAGATGACCGATATGCTACTATTAAACTGGATTTTACAGAACTGGGATTTCATGCCCAGATAAAATCTGTGGTAACGGGAGATATTTATATTGATCCATATGCAAAAAAAGATATTGAAAATTATATCATTTATAAAAAGAGTGATCTGATTGATAAGAATCCAAGAGTCTGTGAGGCAAAGGATGAAGAAACTGCTTTAGAAAAAAAAAGCGCACAAAAAACCGTTACTCCAAGCGTAGGAACTCAAATTAGAATTTTCCGCCTTGCAATAGCTTGTACAGGTGAATACGCAAAGGCTGCAACAGGACAGACCACTCCTACTGTGGCTCAAACGCTATCAGCTATTGTAACTACTGTGAACAGAGTAAATGGAGTATATGAGCAGGAGGTGGCTTCAAGATTAGTATTAGTTGATAATGAAGCCAGCATTGTTTTTACAGATCCTAACTCAGATCCTTTTAATGGAAACAATAGTGCAGGGACGTTAATCACCGAAAGCCAGACTCAGATTACCACTCTGATCGGGACAGCCAATTTTGATATAGGCCATACTTTCAGTACTGGTGGTGGTGGATTGGCAGGATTAGGGGTGATTTGTAACGATTCTCAGAAAGCAAGAGGAATTACAGGTTCGCCAAATCCGGTCGGAGATCCTTATGATATTGATTATGTTGCGCATGAAGTAGGACATCAGTTCGGTGGTCCGCATACCTTTAACGCAACAACGTCCAACTGTGGAGGAGGTAACCGAAGTTCAGTCAATGCAGTAGAACCGGGAAGTGGAATTACCATTATGGCATATGCCGGAATTTGTGGAACTGTAAATAACTTGGCAAATAACAGTATTCCTATTTTCCATACCCGTTCCTTCGAGTCTATTACCACAAAAGTTCAGTCAACATCATGTCAGGTGATCAATTCTGTTGCCAACATATCTCCCGTTGTAAACGCCGGAAGTAATTACACCATTCCTAAGAGTACACCATTTAAGTTAACTGGGTCTGCAACAGATGCTGACAATGATCCGCTTACTTATTGCTGGGAACAAAACGATTCGGGAGGAACACAATATGGAGGAGACTGGAATGCTCCTGTCGGAACTGCTCCATTATTCAGATCATTTATGCCGGTAGTAGATTCTTACAGATACTTTCCAAAAATTACGGATATTATCAATAATACGGTAACTAAAGGAGAAATTTTACCATCTTACGGAAGAACTATGGAATTCAGATTGACGGTAAGAGACAATAATTCAGGATGTGCAGGAGTAGCCAATGATGATGCTTCCATTACAGTTGATGGAAATTCCGGACCATTTAAAGTAACAGCACCTACTACAGCGGTAAACTGGATGGGTAACACGACCCAAACCATCACATGGGATGTAGCCAATACAACTGCTGCTCCGGTAAGTTGTGCCAACGTGAGTATTTATCTTTCTACAGACGGAGGATTCACTTATCCTATCACTATTTTAGATTCTACACCTAATGATGGTTCAGAAACTATTACCCTTCCTAATGTGAACACTTCACAGGCAAGAATTATGGTGGCAGGAAAAGGAAATGTATTCTTTAATATCAACCCGGTTAACTTCACCATCAACCAAAATCTGGCTGTAAATGAAGTGACGGGAGATAAAGATGTATTTGCTGTATATCCTAATCCAAGCAAAGGTTTACTGAACGTTAAATTTACCAAGTCAAATGAGGCATTTGATATTACAGTATACGACGTGAGCGGAAAATTAGTGTTTAATAAAACAGACAATAAATTAGGGCGTGATAATGTAGGTACCTTCAATCTTGAACAATTAGTGAAAGGTGATTATATTATCAGAATCAAAACAAAGAGCTTTGATAAAACGATAAAATGGATTAAAGAATAAATAAATTCTGAAGATCTTAACCTTATTAAAAAGGCTGTTTTCAAGAATTGAAAACAGCCTTTTTAATTTTGAGCCCTGTAGCTTTGCTAAAAACTAAAAGGTCATCAGTTAAACCACTCTTAAATATTGCTTATCCTTTACCAGCCACAGACCAATAAATGTAAGCAATCCGTTGAGTACGATCAGCTCTACGCCAATTCTATAATCCGTATAATTGGTCACTGCCATATTGATTAAATAAGTAAGCACAGGAGCTAAAATGGTCACCATAAGAATTGAATACTTTTTTGAAATCTTGAATTTGGTGAAAATTCCGAATGCAAAAAGTCCTAAAAGCGGTCCATAGGTGTATCCTGCAACTTCCATGATCAGATATACGATGGATTTGTCATTCAGAGCTTTGAAAACCATAATCAGGATGAAGAAAACCACAGTGAATGTCAGGTGTACTTTCATACGAAGACGTTTTTTCTCTTTCTCTGTTTTGCTTTTATCTTCATTAAGATTTAATAAATCTACACAATAAGAACTGGTCACAGCCGTCAGAGCACCATCCGCAGAAGGGAATAAGGCAGAAATCAATCCGATAATGAAAATAATGGAAATCGTCATCGGGAAATATCCCTGAAGAGATAGCGCAGGGAAAAGATCGTCTCCCATAATATTTTTGATGTTTCCGGAAGCATCTTTGAAACCGAAGATATTGCTCACCGGATCTGTACCTGTTGTTCCGTATTCTGCCCCATGCTGTAAAGCAAAAAGGTAAAGTAATCCTCCCAGAAATAAGAACGCAAGATTAACCAGCAGAAGAGTTCCCGCAAAGGTCAACATGTTTTTCTTTGAATTTTTAAGATTGTCAACAGAAATGTTTTTCTGCATCATTTCCTGATCCAGCCCTGTCATGGCAATCGTAATAAAAATACCACCCAGAATCGTCTTCAGGAAAAAGGTTTTTGAGTTGGGATCAAAATTGATAAAATGCGTATAATTTTTCTGTCCAAGAATTGTATAAGCTTCACTAAAAGATAAATTCAGGTTTGATAAAATATAAACAATACAGGCTACCAAACTGATGATCATAAAAGAAGTCTGTAAAGTATCAGTGATGACGATAGTTTTTACTCCACCTTCAAAAGTATACAGAAGGACCATCAGCAAAAGCACCATAGACGTTACCCAAAACGGAACTCCAAGGCCTTCAAGAAGGAATATCTGTAAAACATTGACTACCAGATATAGCCTTGCCGTAGCCCCAATTGCTCTTGATATGATAAAAAATATAGAACCGATCTTATGAGCCTCTACATTGAATCTTTTTCCTAGATACGTATAAATGGAAGTCAAATTCATCTTATAATACAAAGGAAGTAATATGGCAGCCACTATAAAATATCCGATGAAAAAACCGATGACCATCATATAATATTCGAAACCGCCGTAGATATATTCGGAGCCGGTCATTTTACCTACAGTTCCCGGAACAGAAATAAAAGTAACTCCGCTTAAGCTGGTACCGATCATTCCGAATGCAACGAGCCACCATTTACTTTTTTTATTTCCGATAAAAAATGACTGGTTGTCAGAATTCCGGCTGGTGAAATAGGAGATCACCAAAAGGCCTATAAAGTAGACAAAAACAAATAGCAAAAGGACTGTTCCTGGATTCATGCTTATATTTTAAATTTCAGCAAATATATAAAAAAGATCGATCGTGAATCGTGAATTTAGAGGATGGAACAGAAAGAGAATCGTGAAAGAGGAAATTTGTTTCAACACTTGTTTTTGGTAATTAACGGAAACCTGTTTAAAATAAAACAAAAACCTTTCAGAAATACTCTGAAAGGTTTGTATTGTAAGGGGTGGAAAACACTGACTAATTCACCAGGACATCCTGAAGTTCCTCACTCTTTTGGAAACTGGCCTTCGCAAACGGGCAGAGCGGAATAATTTTTTTTCCGTTCTTCCTTGCAAAGTCTACAGCCGCCAGAAGCATTTCCTTACCTACACCTTTTCCGTTGTAGGCTTCTTCCACCTCGGTGTGGTCTATAATAAATCTTTCTTCTCCTGCCCAGGTATAAGTCATCATTCCTGCGCGTCTTCCATCTATGAAAGCTTCAAAACTTCCGTGTTTTTCGTCGTTGTTTTGTTTTACTTCGATCATGTTATGAGAATTTAGTTAATATTTCTATATCGTTGGTTAGTATTTTGTGAACAGGGCATGCATCTGCAATCGTGTGAAGTCTTTTCAGCTGTTCAGCATCCAGAACTCCCTCGAAGCTTATATCTCTTTTGAAAACCGCTCTTTTGGTCAATGGATAATTTTCGAGTTCCACTTCTACATTGATGTTTTCTACATCCCATTCCTTTCTTTCAATATACATTCTCAAAGTCGCTGCCGTACAGCTGGCAAGAGATGTGGCAAGAATTTCCATAGGATTGAAGCCTTTATTCTGTCCGCCCTTGTCGATGGGTTCATCAGTAATGATCAGATTTTCACCAGCCGTTACTTCTGTATAATATTTTGTTTTTCCTAAACTCGCTTTTACCGTTACCGCCATTATTTTTCTGTGTTGAATTTATAACTTAATGCACCGGAAGGGCACTGATCAATCTGTTTTTTTAGTTCTTCCGGGGTAGCATTCTCTGCCTTTATCCAGGGTCTGTCTTTTGGGTTGTAGACTTTGGGAAGCATTTTTACACATACAGCCGAGTGAATACATTTCTGAGGCTGCCAGATGACAGTAATGTCACCATTGGGATATTCGTGTGTTTCCATATTAATGTTCTTTTAATGATTTTTCGATTCTCCTGTCAGGAATCAGCCATATAAGAGCCACGATGTAATAAAAACCTATAGCAATATAAGGATAAAAAAATGAAGTTGCTATGCCCAATATATAAAATATAATCGATATGTACTCTTTAGATTTTGAATGAATGGCTTCCTTCAGCTTCGAGTTTTCCCCTTCACAGCGGATGATTACATTTTCTAAAATAGTATAGGCAACAGCACTCATGATCAGCCCGATCCCATATGTAGCCACGGGGTTTTCTGCAAAGCCTGTCGTCCCGATCCATTCTGTTGCGATAGGCATCAGCGACAGCCAGAACAGCAGATGCAGATTGGCCCAGAGAATACTTCCGTTTACTTTCTTCACCGTCTGAAACAGATGATGGTGATTATTCCAGTAGATTCCTACATAGATAAAACTAAAAATATAAGCCAGAAACTTTGGAAGCATTGGCTTGAGACTGGCCCAGCTGTTTCCTTCAGGAACTTTCAGCTCCAGTACCATGATGGTAATGATAATGGCCAGTACACCATCGCTGAAAGCTTCTAGCCTGCCCTTAGTCATTGGTTCTGATCTGATTCTTAAAGTTCACGATTTTATTTTTCAGATCAGTGAGCATATCAGGATTGATCACACCGCTTTCCAGATCAAAATTTTCATAGAACTTCGGAAGTGAAAAAGTATCCTTTATATCAGCTGCAAACTGAGGGAAAAATGTTTTTGCCGTATTCATCACATTACCGCCACCGTAGCCTCCCGGGGAAGTACTCATCAGAAGCATGGGTTTATTCTGAAATACTTTTACATTGATCCTGGATGCCCAGTCAAAGACATTCTTAAAGGCTGCGCTATAAGACCGATTGTGCTCTGCAAGAGAACAGATAATAACGTCGCATGCTTCGATCTCCTTTAGAAATAGGTGCGCCTCATCAGGAAATCCCTTTTTTTCAAGATCCACTGAAAAAACAGGCATGGTAAAATCGTTGAGGTCGATGAGATTGATCTCTTCATCCTGAAAATCTTTCAGGACAAACTTTACCAGCTCTCTGTTGATGGATGTGGAAGATGTACTTCCTGCAAATGCTAATATTTTCATGGCTTTTATGATCCTGACCGGATCTTATTTTCTGTTTAAAATTGCTTTTGGCAACGGAACATATTCGTTTTCGTCACCCGGAACCAAAGGAAATGCCTCATGATTCTGATCATTCCAGTTTACCTTAGCCTGATCGATCATTTCTTTATCAGAATTTACAAAGTTCCAGAATATAAAACGCTCTTCATCAAAAGGTTCACCACCAAAAAGATAAACCGTTCCGTTCTCGCTCATATCAAATTCACAAAGTTTGGTATTCTTGGCGATCATCAGCTGTTTGGAGCCGTAAGAATTTCCTTCAGTAGTGACAGTTCCATCCAGTACATACATTGCTGCTTCTCCATAAAGGTCTTTTCCAATGCTTATTTTTTTGGCTTCTTTGGTTTTGATTTCTATGAAAAATAGTTTGCTGTGTACAGGCACCGGAGAGGTTCTTCCAAATGCCTCACCAGCAATCAGTTTATATTGAATGCCATCTTCCTCCCAGACAGGAATATCATTTTCTTCGATATGATGAAAAGTAGGCTCTGCCTGCTCAAGATGCTTAGGAAGTCCCACCCAGATCTGAAATCCATGAAGTCTTTTATCGCTGTGTCTTAAATACTCAGGAGTTCTTTCTGAATGTACAACTCCTTTTCCGGCAGTCATCCAGTTGACAGCGCCAGGCTTTATTTCAATAGCACTTCCGATGCTATCTCTGTGAAAAATAGATCCTTCAAGCAGATAGGTGAGGGTAGATAATCCGATATGCGGATGCGGGGGAACGTCAAGATTCTGATAATCCTTTAGCTCAGAAGGTCCCATATGATCAATAAAAACAAAGGGTCCAACCGCTCTTTTCTCACGGAAAGGAAGAAGTCTTCCTACCAGGAAGTTTCCTATATCTGCCGCTTTTTCTTCAATGATAAGTCCAATATTTGACATGATGATGTAATACTTTTTTAAATTTCTAATTCAATTAAACTGAAGGGAGTGGACTAAAGCTTGTCGTATCCGTCAAATCTTTCATCCACAATACGTTTCCACTCCGGATGTTTTTTAATGAAGGCAAAAACATAAGGACAGTAAGGAAGAAGTTTTTTACCGCTTTCTTCAATATAGTTCAGGGTTTTTTCAACGACTGCAGCTGCAGCACCTGTACCTGCCAGCTCAGGCTCTGCCTCCGTATGGATGAGAGCGATCTGATGAGTCGTTTCACGGTAATCAATGAATGCATAATGGCCGTTCACTTCTATTTCAAATCTTTTGTCAGTTTTTTACGAGAGGTATATTTTCAAATTCTGGTTTCATAATTTTTTGTAATTAATGAGGTTATAGACTGTATTGAAGACTAAACCTAACAGGTTTCTGAAACCCGTTAGGTTGGGTCCATCATTCTTTATGTATTATATAAAGTTAGTAAAAAAGGAACAATTTAAAGTTAAGGAAAGCTTAAATCTATTCGTCTAATCTTCCAGATAACCAAATTTTCCGGTGTTGAAATCTTCAAAAGCCTGCATAATTTCCTCTCTCGAATTCATTACAAAAGGCCCGTGAGGATAGATCGGTTCATTGATGGGCTCTCCGCTGATGATCAAAACCACTGCGTCTTCGCTGGCTTCAATACTGAATGTTTCGCCTTCATTTCTGAACAGAACAAAATGATCCGCTTTTACTTTTTCTTCTCCGTTAATGCTGATATTTCCTTCAATCACCAAAGCGGCCGTATTGAAATGAGCAGGAAAATTAAATTCTGCTTTTCCACCTGCTTTAAGCTTTGCATTCATCATATGAACCGGGGTGAAAGTGGAGGCGGGACCTTTATGTCCGTCATATTCTCCGGCAATTACTTCTACCATTCCGTTTTCTCCCAGATCAACTTTTTCCATGCTTGAATTTTCGATGGCCTGATATTTCGGATTGCTCATTTTGTCTTTTGCCGGAAGGTTTACCCAAAGTTGAACCATTTGAAAGATTCCTCCTTCTTTAGCCCATTCCGTTTCATGATATTCTTTGTGGAGAACGCCTTTTGCTGCGGTCATCCATTGTACGTCACCTTCTCCGATGACGCCACCTCCGCCTGCACTGTCATGATGTTCTACTTTGCCATTATAAGCTATCGTTACAGTTTCAAAACCTCTGTGCGGATGGACTCCCACACCTCTTGGTCTGTCTGAACCGTTGAAGTGAAATTTCGAATTGTAATCAAGCATAATGAACGGGTCCATTCTTTTCATGTCTAATCCATGTACGCCTGGAATAAAATTATGAACCCTAAAACCATCACCCACAAAATGTGCAGGTCTTGGAGAGACTACGATTTCTATTTGTTTAGTTGCCATAATATTGTTGATTTATGTAAACAAAAATACCATACTTATAGCGCAACTGCATTGATCTGTGATAAGTTCGTCCGGAGGAGGTTAAAAGAGCTTAAAGCTTAGTGTCCAGTTAGCGAAATAGAATTTACTATATTCTCAATCTCTAAAACCTTTACATGAATCACTCCTCCTTCGATTTCATATTCTTCCCATCCGAAATATGAAGTCTTCTGAATACCAAACCTGATAAAATGGTCAGTATTCCTACAGTAAGGAATGTATAACGGAATGCGTTGTGAATTTCTCCCTGAATAAGATCCGTATTTTCAAACAATTTTAAAACGATCAGCCCGAAAGCAATTCCAAAGCCGATGGCAAGCTGTTGGTTGACGGATATGAGAGAGTTTCCGCTACTGGTCTGGAAATTCCGGAGATCAGCAATAGAAATAGTATTCATGGAGGTAAACTGAATAGAGTTGAAGAACCCTAATATGGCAATGATAGGGATAAACCAATATAAAGAAGTATGAATATTGGGAATGGCAAGCAGACAGATCAGCGTTCCGATGATAAATGTGTTGACCATTAAAGTCTGACGGTAGCCGTATTTATCTAAAATTTTTATTACGGAAGATTTCCCAAAGATGGCGGTAAGAGCCATGGGGGCAATGATCCATCCTGAAGTAACAGCAGATTGTTTATAAGCAATCTGAATCATCAGGGGAAGAAGCAATGGAACAGAGCTGATCCCTAATCTCGTAGCCAGATTTCCTACAATTCCTACCCGGAATGTTCTTACCTGGAAAAGGTTTAATGGGAAAATAGGATTTCCACCTCGTTTGGCATGTTTATAATAGTAATAGAGGAAAAGAAAGCCCAAGATGAATACAAGCAGGACTGGAGTGATATTCTGCATATCTCCAAAAAGTTCCAGTGAGATGGAAAGCAGGAGGGAAGCGGCGGCAAAAATTAAAAAACCTTTTAAATCGAAATCTACATCATCCGATTTATAATTGGGCATATATTTTAATCCTAAAACAATTCCCAGAAAGCCGATCGGGATATTGATCAGAAAGATCCAGTGCCATGAAAGGTAGTCTACCATATAACCTCCTACCAATGGCCCAAGTACCGGCCCGATAAGTGCTGGGATAATAGCAAAGTTCATCGCTTTGAGCAATTCGCTTTTATCAAAAGTTTTGATCAGAGCAAGTTTTCCGACAGGAGTCATCAGACTTCCACCTACCCCCTGAACGACTCTTGAGATAACAAGATGGGTAAGATTCTGAGACATGGAGCAGAATAGCGATCCCAGACTGAATAAGATCAATGAAAAAATAAACACTTTTTTCGTTCCGAACCGATCAGCCAGAAATCCGCTGGCAGGCATGAAGACCGCAAGGGTAAGAACATAGCTGATAATGGCATTCTGCATATTCAGCGGAGATTCGTGAAGGTCTTTGGCAATGGAAGGTAAAGAAGTATTCAGAATAGTAGAATCCAGCATCTGCATAAAAATAGCAGTGGCCAGGATCAAGGGAAGAATTCTCTTTATGGACGTCTGTTGAGGGCTTGTTTCTGTCATTTTTTATAGGCTGGAATATCCGGAATTTCCAGGCTTATTTTTATTTTGAAGAAAGTGCTTGCTTTAAGCGGTTTGATCTTTAGATCAGGAAATCCATATAAAATTAAAAAAGTCCTGTGAATTTTCACAGGACTTTTTGATTTATTTTCTAGGTTTCTCTACTCCTTTCCATTCGTCGCCGGCTTTTCTGTACTGGCTCAAAGTGAATTTTTTGAAATCCTTGGTTTTGTATTCAATATTGTCGGTATTCTGCTCAAACGGCATGATGTAGTAATACTCTATATCGGTTTTATCAGATTTGTTTCCTTTTTTTACCGAAGGAACATATTTGGAGAACTTATAGCTTGGAAGATATTGCTTCAGCCTAACGTAGAAATCTTTGTCATCTTTCTCACTCGGAATAATATCTACAATGTTCAGATCATCTTTTTTCTTATCTATCCAAAGGTAATACGTTTTCTCTTCACCCATATTTCTGTTGAAAGAGTTGAAGGCAAAAAGTTCTTTCGGTACCAGTTCTTTGATCTTTTCAGGATCTACCTTTGTATAATATTGTCCTTTGGAAGGATCTACATAAGTTTCCAGGTTATACATCAGAACAGAATTGTTTTCGAAATTTTTATTTTTAAAATATTGATTTAAAGATAATTCTGCCGTTGCTCTCAGTTCCTTACCTCTGGCATCAAGCTTTTTTGTTGGGTTCTGAGGGTTTACATATTTTACAAACTCATATAATACTACAGGTTTAATGTCTTTAAGGTGAGGATACGTTTTCAGTTGCTCTGCCTTTACAAGCCAGTAGTATTGTTGATAATAGTCATCTTTATCTGCATCTTTCACACTCTTATAAGCCAAAGCAAGCTTTTTTGAATTCAGATATTTGCCATATTTTCCTTGTCCAAAAGCAAAACTGATGAATAATAAGGCAAATAAAACAGTAAGGTTTCTTCTCATTTTTTTATAATTGATATTTTCGTTTTCCAAATATAATTATTTATTAGATATTATTTTGGATTGTCAGTTAAATTATGCTATATTATTATCGTTAATTCAAAAAAGAATCCTGTATTGCTACAGGATTGATAAATTATTGAGGTAGAAGCCAGTAATTGGAAACGAAACGATAAACCTGGAGAGATAGAAAAATAAACTGAATCTCAAAAGCTTATAACCTTAAACTTTAAACCTTGAACCTCAAACCCAATTAATAAGAAGTCTCATGCACTTTCACCGCTCTTCCGCTTGGATCATTCATTTTTTTGAAGGCTTCATCCCATTCCAGGGCAATAGGAGTGGAGCATGCTACAGATGGTACTGAAGGAACTGTAGCCGCAGCCGTTTCACTTGGGAAATGTTCTTCAAAAATAGTTCGGTAACGGTATTCTTCTTTATTTTGAGGTGTGTTCAATGGGAATCTGAATCTTGCATTCGCCATCATTTCATCAGTCACTTCTTTTTCAGCCACTTCTTTTAATGTATCGATCCATGAGTAGCCCACACCATCTGAAAACTGTTCTTTCTGTCTCCATACGATAGATTCTGGAAGGAGGTCTTCAAATGCTTTTCTCAATACCCATTTCTCGATCTTACCTTCTGCGGTGTGGATCATTTTGTCTTTTGGGTTAAGGGTCATGGCAATATCCATAAATTCTTTGTCAAGGAAAGGAACCCTGCCTTCAATTCCCCAGCTCATCAAAGCCTTGTTGGCTCTTAAACAATCGTAAAGATGCAGTTTCCCGAGCTTTCTTACCGTTTCATCATGGAATTCCTGTGCGTTCGGAGCTTTGTGGAAATATAAATATCCACCGAATAATTCATCCGAGCCTTCGCCAGAAAGAACCATTTTGATTCCCATTGATTTGATTACTCTGGCAAGAAGATACATGGGAGTGGAGGCTCTGATCGTTGTTACATCATAGGTTTCAAGATGATAAATGACGTCACGTACAGCATCCAGCCCTTCCTGAACAGTAAAGTTGACCTCATGGTGAACCGATCCGATATGTTCGGCTGCTTTTTGTGCTGCTGCCAGATCCGGAGAGCCTACCAGACCTACCGCAAAACTGTGAAGTCTTGGGTACCATGCTTCCTGGGTATCACCGCTTTCAATTCTCTGTCTTGCAAATTTTGCAGTAATTGCTGAAATGACAGAAGAATCCAGTCCGCCGGAAAGTAAAACCCCGTAAGGAACATCACTCATAAGTTGTCTGTGAACGGCATCTTCAAGACCTTTTCGCAATTGGGCAATATCCGTTTCGTTTTCTTTTACGTGATCAAAGCTTTCCCAGTCTCTTTTGTACCATTGCTGAAGTTCTGCACCGTCTTTACTGTATACTAAATGTCCAGGTAAAAAAGATTCAATGGTTTTGCATACTCCTTCAAGAGCTTTCAGTTCAGAAGCTACATAATAGTTTCCGTTTTTGTCCCATCCCTGATAAAGAGGGCAGATTCCCATATGGTCACGAGCGATGAGGTAGACCTCATTTTCAGTGTCGTATAAAGCAAATGCAAAGATTCCGTTTAGTTTTTCAACGAAATCCTTTCCGTATTTTCTGTATAATGCCAGGATTACCTCACAATCAGACTGGGTCTGAAATTCATAATCCGGAAATTCTTCTTTTAATTCTCTATGGTTATAGATTTCACCATTTACGGCTAATACTACTTTTCCGTCTTTTGTAAATAAAGGCTGTTTTCCTGATGTAGGATCAACAATAGCCAGCCTTTCGTGGGAGAATACTACTTTTTCATCCTGAAAAACCCCACTCCAATCCGGTCCTCTGTGACGGATTTTTTTTGACATTTCCAAAACCTGAGGTCTTAATACTTCGGTTTTCTGCTTGGCGTCAAATAAACATACAATTCCACACATATTTTTATTATTTATGAAACAAAAGTAGAGGTGATGTTTATAAATAACAATTAAAAATATTTAAATACGAAATTTATTAATCAATTTGTTTTTTAAAGTTAAAAATATTAACTAATTGTAGTGATTAATATGTTTTTGATTGATTTTTTTCGTTGAGGATAAATTTATCAGCTCCATATACAAAATAAAAATGACATATTTATTAATATATGGTAATTTATTATATGAATTTTAACCCTTACTTTGTGGCTCGAAATAATTTTTTTTCATCATTTGTGTTTTTACCTTCTTGCAATTCTCATGCAAGAAGGTTTTGTTTTTATTGTACCCCAAGTAATATTCCCGAAACATTCCATGAACTGAAACTTGTTCCTTCTGTAGGGCCTTGCGGTATCTTTACCTGAACATTATGTTTCCCTGCTTTCAGATCACCCAGTGAAATGAAGTTGGGGTTGGTTACAGTTCCAGGGCACCAGTTGGATCTGCTGAGGTCTGATGACGAAAGCCCGTCCTGAAAATTTCCGGAAGCCGGATTGTATAAACGGTAAGAGCCACAGTCGGTTCTCCAAGGTATAAAAGAAAATACCGGTTTGCCATCGATGAATATAGAATTGGTTTTAGGAACAAACTCGTCTCCGTTTTCCCAACCTCCATGTCCGGTAGTGGTATATCTCAGCTGAGCGTTCTTTAAATCTTTTGCCAAAGTAAATTCCACAAAAAGACCTTTCTCCTGATTGAACATCGTAGAGTAGTCCTGTCCGGCCATTTCCATAATGTTCAACGTATTGAACAAGGGAATTGCTATATTGTTTTTATAGGTATTCTGATCGCTTTTGTGAATCGTAATATCGAGGCTTACTTTATGACCTCCTTTATCGTAATTACCAATAAAAGTACCTACCCAAAGCTCTTTTCCTGATAAAGAAGGCTTTAGTTCTGTAATGTCCTGTCGGTATGGGCTGACAGTCTGCCAATCTTTTCCTTTAAGCTGAATATGATTGAACTTCTGGATTCCGAAAGCGGTAAAGAATCGCATCATTTCCATTGCAGGACTATAATTTTCTGTAGCAGTGATGCCAAAGTATTGCTTTCCGTTCCCATTCTCAAAAACAGGAAGCGTCTTTGCTCCTTTTTCCAGACCATCAAAGAAAGACTGTTCTTTATCCTGTGGAATGAAAAATACGGTTCCGGTTCTGTCGTAAGCATCTCCGTTCGACTGTTGTTTCAGCTCTACAAAAATATTTTCACCCTCTGCAATGGCAGGGAATTTTACCTTTTTAAGGATGATTGTTCCGTTGGCATATCTTTTTATCTGATCATCAGATTTTGAAGCATCAGAGAAATTGATCGTTTCATTTTCGAAAACATTCAGTGTTGTAAATCTGCTTTTCCACAGAAGATCTTTGTAGCTTAGCTGATCGGTGGACTGAACTGATCTCTTTATGATGTTCTCAATTCCTGTATTTTTAATTTTTTTGATTGATGTGGCAGTAACCAGAGAATTTTTATTCCTTTCTACTTCCAAAACAAGTCCCAGATTTTGTCCCAATACTGATGGACCTCCCTGAAGTTTCAGATCATTGGTGTACCAGATCTCAATCGTATTTGAATTGATTTTAGTAACCGCTTTTTTACAGGTGTATCCTAAAATTTTTTTTGTCTCGTTGGTAAGTTCAAAATTTTGCTTCCCTACAGATTCTTTATCTGAACTAGAGATAACCGATTCCGGTTTTAAAAAGGCATAGGAAACAATTGTATTAGAAGGCTTTTCTACCTTGGTGATCTCAAAAGGATAGCTGCTTTTTTGTTCTTTAATAATTGTATTGAGGATGAAATTCTCTTTTTCATTGGCCCAAACGATAGTAGAAGGCTGATCTGTGGATGTTTTTCCGTTATAAGAGCTGGTATACTGAATTTCATAGGTCTGTGCAGAAAACAGACAGTATAGAAAGACAGCCATAAAATTGAAAACAATTCTTGTATGCATATATAAATGAGTTTACTGCAAAGGTATTCTAAACTTTTTACAGCATCAAAACGGGTTAATCTATATAATAAGTAGAGAATGTAAGCTAAATGTTACAAAAGATGTTACATTTTTTCAAGTAATGTGAGTTTGGAGGAGTGGAAGTCATGGTTAAAAAGCTGGAAGCAGGAGGCTGGAAGTTACTTGCAGTTAAAAGTATTACTAGCTATTGTAAAATCAAAGTACTTTAGAAAATCGACATTTATTTTTTCAACTTCTATTATTTCCTTTCTTCCCGCCCCCTGCTTCAAACACACCTATGTAAACCGGAAATTTCTATCCTGAACTCAGATTAAAATAAAAAACTACCCCGAAATGGAGTAGTTGATAAGTTTATATTGTAAAGTCTGATTAAGAAACTCTCTCAATCAAAGCCATATAGAATCCGTCATACCCTTCACTAGGCATTACTTTTTCATCCTTGATCATTTTGAACCCTGGATTGTTTTTGATAAATTCTTCTACCTGAAGATTATTTTCAGAAGGAAGGATAGAACAGGTAGCATACACCATTTTTCCTCCTTTCTTCAGCATTTTAGAATAATCCTGAAGGATCTGCTGCTGTTCTTTTTTAATTCTGTCAATGAAGTCCTGATCAATTTTCCATTTACTGTCCGGGTTTCTTTTTAAAACCCCAAGACCTGAACATGGCGCATCAATCAATAATCGGTCAGCCTTTTCATGAAGACGCTTGATTACTTTATTATCAGAAATCATACGCGTTTCAATGTTATGAGCACCCGCTCTTTTGGCACGGCGTTTCAGTTCAGCAAGTTTCCACTCAAAGATATCTAATGCGATGATCTGACCTTTATTTTGCATCAATGCAGCCAGGTGAAGGGTCTTTCCTCCTGCTCCTGCACAAGCGTCTACCACTCTCTGTCCTTCTTTTACATCCAGGAAATATCCGATCTTCTGAGAAGAAGCATCCTGAACTTCAAATAATCCTTCTTTAAATGCTGTAGTAAGGAAAACATTTTTCTTTTCTTCCAACTGAACGGCATCGGGATAGTTTTTAATAGCAAAAGAAGCTACCCCTTCGTCTGAAAGGTCGGAAATAAGTTCTTTTGTACTCGTTTTTAAAGAGTTTGTTCTTAAAACAGTAGGAGCCTGCTCGTTTAAAGCAAGCATTTCTCTTTCCCATTTTGATCCAAGCTCTTTCTCAAGAGTTTCGGCTAACCAATCAGGAATAGAGTATTCTATTGCTTTGGTAGGAACCGTATTCTTTTTAAGTTTGGTCAGAATATCTGCAATTTTGATTCCGTCAAACTCTTCGAATTTTTTATAATTGGTTTTGCTCCAAAGAAGATAAGCAATAATAAGCTTATAAATATTGTTAGGCTTTACCCCTTCCCCCATATAATACTCAAGGCGTTTCTTCCAACGGATAATATTGTAGAAAATTTCAGAAACAACAGCTCTGTCCTGGCTTCCCCATTTTCTATTAGCTTTTAAAAGTCTTTCGATTACTTTATCTGCGTATTTATTTTTCTCGAAAAATGTTTCTTGTAAAGCATCGTGAATTCCGATCGCTAAGTTTCTGTGAATAAGTTCCATAAATTTGCTTCGCTGTTTTGAATCTGCAAAAATACGAATTAAAGTTGAGAGTTGGGGATTTGAGTGGTAGAGTTTGAGAAGAGAGGGTGGGAGAGTTGATGAATAGTAGGAAATAGTGAATGGTCAGTTCATTGGTGGTATATATGTGATAGAAATAAATTTTACTGAATTTTCAAAGATTTTTTCAGAAAATTTACTTTTTTTATTCGGAGGTGATTGAACTCCTTTTTTTTGCTTAAATGAAAAAAAATGACAAACAAAATATATACGTTTATCAATATACGTTATTTTCTTTACATTTACCTTAGTTAATTTGTTTTAATTCATTTGTTGGTGATAATATTAAGGCTGCTTATCGTCTACTATACTGACTTTTACCTCTTGACTTCAACCTTTAAAAAGCGCTACCTTTACAAAAAATTAAAATATGAGTGATACAGTACTTTGTCCGAAATGCAGCTCTGAGTTTACTTACCCGAGCGATAATATGATGGTATGTTCTCAGTGTTTCTATGAGTGGAATCCTGAAGAAGCAGCCTCTGAAGCGGCTAGCGAAGGAAAAATATTCGACTCTAACGGAAATGAACTTCTGGATGGAGATTCCGTAGTGGTAGTAAAAGATCTTCCGGTAAAAGGAGCTCCAAAGCCGGTAAAAGCAGGGACTAAAGTGAAAAATATCCGTTTAAGACCTGGAAGCGATCATAATATTGACTGTAAAATTGACGGTTTCGGAGCGATGGCTTTAAAGTCTGAGTTCGTGAAGAAGGCATAAAATACAGTTGGCTTTAAGCAACTGATTTAACTGTAAATGTCTGCTTAGTTTGCCATAAGCCCATAAAAAAAAAAGGAAAAAATTGGACAGTGTAATCTTTCAAAAGACTTAATTGCAAGATTGCTAATGTCCGTCTGGAAGGCAGAAAGAGAATTAACCAAAAATTTCCTTATGCTGTAGAAATACAAATGTAAGAAAAAGTTTTATAACAGACTCTTATATTTGTATTTTTTTTATTGATAAGTGTAAGTAAATGTAGAAGTTATGATGTTTTTGAGGGGGTAAGTCACTTTTGCTTTTATGAATGATTCAATCTGCCCTAAACAAACGAAATATTAACTTTTCCGTCCAATCGCCCATCAGTATAGATCACCAGTTCTTTACCTCTTGCGTTGATCTTGTTCCAATAGTAGTTTCCTGCAAATCTGCTTTCCAGTACTTCAGCTTCCTGTCCATTTTCTGTGACCTTTATTTCTTTGGGATAATAAGAAAATTTTGGGAGATTAAAATCTACCGCTTCGGTTTCATTAAAGATATTCACTTCTCCGAATAGTTTGGCGACGTAGGAATTGTAAGGTTGTTTGTAGGTTTCTTCGGGACTGTCGTTCTGAATCAGTCTTCCGTTCTGAAGAATGACAATCTGGTCAAGCCATGGCATAATGTCCTGAAGCTCGTGAGTAGAAATGATAAGAGAGATTTTGCGTTGCTTTACATATCGGAAAAGTCTTTCCCTGAGTTCAATTTTTCTTGGAAAATCGAGATTACTGAACGGCTCGTCCAGAATAAGCAGCTTGGGCAATACTGAAAGCGCTCTTGCAATGGCTACACGCTGTTGCTGGCCGCCACTCAGATATTTTGGAAGCACATTGGCAAATTCCTGAAGTCCTACTACTTCAAGAAGTTCCATCACGCTTTCTCTTTTTTGAGTTAAGTTGATATTCGAAATAAATTTTCCCACATTTTCAGCAACAGTCGCATAAGGCATCAGGTCAAAATTCTGTGCTACGAATTTCATTTCTGCCTCTCCGGGTACCAGATTTCCTTTAGGTCCTAAAAGACGGGTTCCGTTAAAAATGATCTCACCGCTTTGCCAGTCAAGAAGACCGTAGATCAGGCTGAGCAGCGTTGATTTTCCACATCCGCTTTCTCCCGCCAGAGCAATGATTCTGTTTTCCTCAAACTGTAGATTAAGGTTCTGAAACAGGGGTTTTTCCGGATTGTGAGAGAAAAATAAATTGTTTATTTCTAATAGCATATTACAAATGTAAGGTTTTTATGAAAACACAATTTTTTTTATTATATTAGCGGAAGTAATAAAAATAAATCAAAAATGAGAAAAAAACTGTTTTCGTTGGCTATTCCTGCTTTATTCGTTGCTGCTGTAATGGTTTCTTGTAAAAAAGACAAACCGCTTACCAGTGAGAGTAATGAGGTGACAACTACCAAAGATGGTAGCCAGTACACTTTGGATACGCTAAACAGTAAGGTTGAATGGAAAGGATATAAAGTATTTAAATCTGAAAATACAAGCCACTTTGGAACCATCAAGTTTGAAAGCGGTGACGTGACGGTGAAAGACGGAAAACTGGAAAGCGGTAAATTTGTTGCTGATATGAACTCATTGACTTCTGTGGATCTGAAAGACAGCCCGGAAGATATGGGGAAATTGAATGGACATCTTAAGAGCGGTGACTTCTTTGAAGTGGAAAAATTCCCTACTGCTTCTTATGAAATTACAAAAGTGACTCCTGCCACGGAAGGAGATTACAATACCCTTTTGGATGGTAACCTTACCATTAAAGGAATTACAAAATCTGTTCAGTTCAAAGCGAATGTTTCTGTAAAAGAAGGAGAGGTGAGTGTAGCGACTGAGCCAAAGGATATTAAGAGAGAAGAGTTTGGCGTAAAATTCCAGGCTCCAGCTGAAAACGGAGTGATCAAAGATGAGGTAACTCTTCAGATCAACGTAAAAGCTTTAGAAAAGAAATAATTTTTTTATTTAAGTGAAATAAGTGATTGAAGTCTGCCTCCCGAAAAAGAGGCAGATTTTTTTATGAGTCAATTAATTATTAAACTTAAAAGTCGTATTTTTGCAAAACATTTTTGAAAGGGTAAAATAATGATAGAAAAGATAGAAGAACTACTGATCGAAGTAAACGGCTTCAATGCTACCTCTAAGGAAGACATCGAAAACTTCCGAATCAAGTACAACGGTAAAAAAGGGGTTCTGAATGATTTTTACGAAACATTAAAAGAAGTTCCTAACGACCAGAAGAAAGATTTCGGACAGAAGATCAATACTTTGAAGCAGGCAGTTGCCTTAAAATTAGAAGATTTGAAAAATGCTTCTGCGTCTTCTATTGTCCTGGAAAAAGAAGATCTTACAAGACCTGCCTTTCCATTGGAATTGGGTTCAAGACACCCGATCAACCTGGTTAAAAACAGAATTATTGAAATCTTTAAATCGATTGGTTTTGCAGTAGCAGACGGACCTGAGATTGAAGATGACTGGCACAACTTTACAGCGCTGAACCTTCCGGAATACCACCCGGCAAGAGATATGCAGGATACGTTCTTCATAGAGCAGAATCCGGATATTCTTTTGAGAACACATACTTCTTCTGTTCAGACTCGTTATATGGAAGAAAACCAACCGCCGATCAGAATTTTATCTCCGGGAAGAGTTTTCAGAAATGAAGCTATTTCTTCACGTTCTCACTGTATCTTCCACCAGATTGAAGGATTATATATTGATGAAAATGTAAGCTTTGCAGACCTGAAGCAAACCATCCAGTTCTTTACAACTGAGCTTTTCGGAAAGTCTAAGATCAGAATGAGACCTTCATTCTTCCCGTTCACAGAGCCAAGTGCTGAGATTGATGTGTACTGGGGACTGAATTCTGAAACTGATTACAGAATTACCAAAGGAACAGGTTGGCTGGAAATCATGGGTTGTGGAATGGTAGATCCTGCCGTATTGAAGAATGTGAATATCGATGCTGAGAAATATTCAGGGTATGCATTCGGAATGGGAATCGAACGAATTACCATGCTGCTGTACCAGATGAGTGACATCAGAATGTTCTTTGAAAACGACATCAGAACACTAGAACAGTTCAAAACTTTATAAAAAATAAACCTCCGGAGCTCCGGAGGTTTTGTTTTTAATTACTGACCTAAGAAACAAAACGTAATTAAAAACTGATCTTATTGAAAAATTTACACGTGTCTGTTTCTTATGTCTATACTCCGGTTCGAATCCGCAAGGCATCCGATGAAGTATTGACATGCTGTATCTGATATACCGCTCTATAATAAAGACAACCGATCCTTTGAATCTATTACATTGAAAATGAAAAATGCCTGTAAAAAATTTACAGACATCTAGATTAAAAAAAACTAATTATTGGTTTACTTAGTAAACTTTAAAGGATATTTTACATTCTTATAGTCGTCAATACTTGCTTTCAAAGAACCTACGGCCAACTCTGCTTTTAAAAGCATAGGGATATGATTGGCATCATTGGAAACCCACATCGTTACCCCTTCTTTTTCTTTAAATACTCTTCCGCTTTTTACTGAAGGAATAATTTTCAGACAGTTGATCGTCCCGAATTTGGTCTTCAGGTTTTCTGTTCCTACTACTTTCAGCTGGAAAGGAAACATTTCATCATCGATCCATACGTTCATATTGATAATAGTTCCTACTTTCAGTTCATCAGGGCTTTTGCTTCTCAGGTAATAAAAGCATGAAAGCATATCCTGAACTCCTTTCACAGATTTCAGTACCTTAGAACCATTGGCAGGTGTTTTTTTATCGGTTAAAATCAAAGTATTGTTATCATGATTGAAGACCGTTTCAAGATGCTGGCGATAGCTTCCTTCTCTTACATTTCTTACATAAAAGCTGGGTAAACCCGTTTCAGTATTGATGAAGCTTTCATATAGGTCTTCTACTTTAAAAAAGGCTTTTACTGCACCTGTAGTTTGCCCGGTCCCTTTTACATACAAATGAGGTACTCCTTTATAGTTGGTCTTTTGGGTAGTAAGATTAGCTGTTCCTGCATTCAGAAAGCCGTAGTGAATTCTAAGCGTAATAGATTCACCATCTGCAACATTATCAATCTGAGCCGAACCTAAAAAGAATATAAGTACTGCAAAAAGGTTTAAAATTTTCTTCATATCAAGACATTTACAAAAACATTGCCAAATTTAAAATCTTCATTGATAGATATTTGACAAATCTCAGGTTTTTATTTAGAATCAATTAAATATGCTTCGCATTAAAATTAGTAAATTTGCACTTACATGTATAATTAAATTATCTTAAATTATGATAACCACTGATATATTGATCATAGGTGCGGGGCCTACAGGACTTTTTGCAGTTTTTGAAGCTGGTTTATTGAAAATGAAGTGTCACATTATTGATGCGCTTCCACAGCCGGGAGGGCAGCTGGCTGAACTTTATCCTAAAAAACCTATTTTCGATATTCCGGGGTATCCTTCAGTGAACGCTGGAGAATTGGTGGATAATTTAATGGAGCAGATCAAGCAGTTCCAACCAGGATTTACTTTGGGAGAAACAGCTGTTTCTTATACTAAGGTTGATGACGAGTGGTTTGAGGTAGTTACAAACAAAGGAACGGTTCACAGATGTAAAGCGATCGCTATTGCAGGTGGATTGGGAACTTTTGAACCTAGAAAACCTACTTTTGAAAATGTAGCGGATTATGAGGAAAAAGGATTGGAATATTTCGTTAAAGAACCTGAGCACTTCAGAAACAAAAAAGTAGTAATCGCCGGAGGTGGAGATTCTGCGCTTGACTGGAGTATTTTCCTTTCTAATGTAGCAAGCGAAGTTACTTTGATTCACAGAAGAAATGAGTTCAGAGGGGCTTTGGATTCTGTAGAAAAAGTTCAGGACCTTAAAAACCAGGGAAAAATCAAATTAATTACCCCTGCTGAAGTTACCGGTATCAAAGGAGACGGAAAAGTAGAAGCAATCACTGTAGAAAAAGAAGGAGAAGAAGCTTATGATATTGAAACGGATTACTTTATTCCTTTATTCGGATTGACTCCGAAGTTGGGGGAGATCGGAAACTGGGGACTGAATATCGAGAAAAATGCTATTGTGGTAAACAACGCGCTTGATTATCAGACCAACATTGATGGTATCTATGCCATTGGAGACATCAACACTTACCCTGGAAAACTGAAGTTGATTCTTTGTGGTTTCCACGAGGCTACTTTGATGTGTCAGAGTGTATATAACAGACTGAATCCTGGTAAAAAATTCGTATTAAAATATACAACAGTAAGTGGGGTAGACGGATTCGACGGAAGCCGTAAAGAAGCAGAGAAGGCTGTTGTGAAAAAAATTGACTAATTTTGCAGAATTATGTCAGATATTAATATTAAAATCACCGACAGAGAAGGGGTAACCCATGATGTCGTAGCGCCTACGGATATGTCCATGAATCTAATGGAAATTATCCGTTCCTATGAATTGGCAGAAGAAGGTACTATTGGGGTATGTGGCGGAATGGCGATGTGCGCTTCTTGCCAGGTATATGTAATCAATGATCCAGGTCTTGAACCAATGGGAGATGAAGAAGATGCCATGCTTGCTGAAGCTTTCCACGTGAAAGATAACAGCCGATTAGGATGCCAGCTGCACATAGTAGATGAGATGGAGGGACTTGAAGTGGAAATTGCTCCTTATCCTTAGAAAATATTTTTTAATCTTAATAAGAAACCCGTTCGGATCTTCCGGACGGGTTTTGTTTTTATAGCAACTGTTTTATTTTGGAGAACAGATATATTCGTGTCTGATGACAGTATCTTCTTTGATGATTTCGAAATAATTATCTCCTTCATTTTTTATAAAATAATCTCCCTGTTCTATTTCATCTTTATAAGAACTCCACCATTGGCTGTTTTCAGAGCATTGACAGGGCATAAAGGTATAAGGAGTAGTGCCTGTTAAGGTAAGAGACTTTATCCCTTCAATATTTTCTACTTTAATCCGACATTTCTGCTTTTTGATTCTTTCCATTATTGTTTTGCAGTCGTCACTGAAATAAGAAGAAAGGGCGGGTACAATACCGAATATCGTTAGAAATGTTATTGCAATTCCAAGCATTTCTTTATTAACGTTGTAGTTCATATAAAGATTTTGGAAAGTTTAAATTTTATCCTTAGAAATCCACTTCCCAACCGTAGGAGCTTCATAATTTCTCATCTTTTCCAGAAGATCATCAATTGTATCGCTGATCAGAAGCATATCTCTGTTTACTTGCTTTAGAAATCCTTTAGCCACCATATTCTGAACAAGATTGATCAGGTCATCATAAAACCCGTCAATATTTAAGATGGCGATCGGTTTTTTGTGAAGACCAAGCTGTGCCCAGGTGATCATTTCGAAAAATTCTTCTAACGTTCCGTAGCCACCGGGAAGAACGATCACTCCATCACAAAGCTCATTCATTTTGGTTTTTCTCTCATGCATCGTTTCTACGAGAACCAGTTTGGTAAGGCTTTTATGAGCAATTTCTTTAGCTTGTAAAAAATGGGGGAGAACTCCTGTTACCTTGCCGTTTTCGCTTAATACTCCGTTGGCAATAGTTCCCATTAAACCGGTTTCAGAGCCGCCGTAAATTAATTGTATATTTTGTTTTGCTAAAGTCTGGCCAAGCAGAAATGCCTGTTCTTCATAAATTTTATCTGTGCCGAAACTTGAGCCACAGAATACAGTAATACTTTTCATATTAATTTTATTTGCAAAAATCTTTTAAATAATTTCTAACTTCAAAGTCTGTTATACTTCCTGCTTTGTTAAAACTTGTACAGGCATTGTCATTCTGGTTTAAGATTAAATATGATATTCCTAATAAAATATAAGCTTCACGTACAGATGGATTAAATTCAATATCTCGTACTTGTATTCCATCTAATTTGCTAAGGGTCTTTACTGTTTTTTCAAAATTATTTTTATAAAAATAAGTATACCCAGTATTTAATATTGAATATAATTCTTTTTCCTCTTTTGTTTTTAAATTTCCTACCCATTTTTGAAAATACTTTTCAAAAGTGATTACCATATCTTTCCGATATGGATTTTCGAAGTATTCTTCTGCTTTTTTTAAAGCTTGAATAAATTGTGAATGATATTGTGGGGTAAATGGATCAATAATTTTAATTTGAGTAATCTTATTATCTTTTGTTAATATAAATTCTGCTTTAAAATAGGAATCATCATCACTTTTGTAGGAATCGTCAGAAATATGATTCATTACGAACCTATCAAATGTCTTTTCATTATTAAATATAGGTTTAATGATTTGATTTGCAATGATTACGGTGTCATTTTTAACAAAATCAATTTTTGGATTAAACTCAGGATTCTTTTTTGCAAAATCATTCTTTTTTAAAAAGGCATATATTTCATTATCTTCCTGAACCAGTAAATATTGTTCTTCATACCAATATTTTAAATCTCTGTTTTCCAGTTTTATATGGTCTTTTGAAAAAACAGCTGCAAATTTCTGGTCATTGACGATTAATTCATTAGGCTTTATTTTATAAGAAAGAAAGATAGAGTATTTGCGATTGTTTATTTCTACATTTTTTCCATTGACCAGATATGCTCTGTCCAGAAACCATTCTCCAATTAATTTTTGTGACTGAGAATAAGTTTTAATACAAATGATGAAGTAGAGTAATAATAGTAATTTTTTTTTCATGGTTAAAAAATTAAAAATATCCAAAATCAAAAGACTTTGGATATTGAATATAGTTATTTTGCTATTTTATTTCTGAGGAATATTCGCTAAAATATCTTTCAGGAAGCTCCAGAATTTCTGAGCAGAAGGAATATTGGCCTTCTCGTCAGGAGAGTGAGCTCCTCTGATCGTTGGTCCGAAGCTTACCATTTCCATTTCCGGATAGTTGGCTCCGATGATACCACATTCTAAACCTGCGTGACAAGCTACTACATGAGGTTTTTCATTGAACTTCTCTGTATAGATTTTCTCCATGATCTGTACGATCTCTGAACCAGGCTTTGGCTTCCATCCAGGGTAAGAACCGCTGAATACTACCTCCATTCCTGCTAATTCTGCTACAGACTTCAACTGCTCAGCTGTAGAGTATTTTGATGAATCTACAGATGATCTCGTAAGGTTAAGAATCTTAAGTTCTCCACCTTTTAATTCTACTCTTGCCACGTTATTGGATGCTTCCACAAGATTGGCTACATCCGGGCTCATTCTGTACACGCCGTTGTGTAGTGTTTTCAAAGTAAGAATTACCTTTTTGGAATCTGCTTCAGAAATTGCTTTTTCAGATGATGTAGAGTTTTCAATATTGATTTGAAGACCTGGTTCTACAGAAGCAAATTCTTCTAAAATTTCTTTTTTAAGAACAGTTGCTGCTTCAACGAATTCCTGAGCATTTCTCACCGAAATGATTGCTGTTCCTTCTCTTGGAATAGCATTTCTCAATCCTCCGCCATCAATAGAAACCAATTCTATATTTTGGTTCTCTAATCCTTTATAAAGAAGTCTTCCCAGGATGATGTTTGCATTTCCGAAGCCTTTGTGAATATCCATTCCGGAATGGCCTCCCTGAAGACCTTTTACTTCAATTCTTACAATCTGCCCTTTTGAAGCTTCTGTAGCATAACTTTGAGTGATGGTAACGTCTACACCTCCTGCACAACCTATATCGATTTCATCGTCTTCTTCTGTATCCAGATTCAATAGAATATCACCTGTAAGCTGTCCTGGTTTTAAACCTAAAGCTCCTGTCATTCCTGTTTCTTCGTCAATGGTGAATAACGCTTCAAGAGCAGGGTGAGGAATGTCTGAACTTTCAAGGATTGACATAATCGTAGCCACTCCTAAACCGTTGTCAGCGCCTAAAGTTGTTCCTTTTGCTTTTACCCAATCCCCATCAATTTCCATTTTGATCCCTTCTGTCTCAAAATCAAAATTAACATCATTGTTTTTCTGGCAAACCATATCCAGGTGCGACTGAAGCACGATCGATTTACGGTTTTCCATTCCTGCTGTAGCAGGTTTTTTAATAATAACGTTTCCTACTTCATCTACAGTAGTTTCAAGTCCTAAATCTTCACCAAATCCTTTGATGAAGGCAATGACCTTTTCTTCTTTTTTTGATGGTCTTGGAACTGCATTCAATTTGGAGAAATTCTTCCAGATGATTTGCGGTTCTATGTTAGATAATTCCATTGAAATTTATTTTTCTCAAATTTACGAAATAAAAAATGCTTCCGTGGGATACAGAAGCATTTTTTATGATGGGCTGAAAGCAAAATAAGGTAACAAAGTAAAATCAGTTTATAGACATTCTTTGTTTTGTCTTTTCACTATTCTGCTGTTTTGTGATTTCGCCTTTTTAACATCCACATTCTCCATAAATAGGAGTAGTGAAGGTTGTACCATCCGGTTTTTCAATGGTAAGGGTTCCTTCAAACAACAAAGCTTCTTCGCCTTTTATTTTTTTACCTTTTACAGAAATCTTATAATCATTATTTTCTATTTCTTTGGTAAGTTCTTCATCTACTTCCATATCGCTTGATGAGATAAGATTCATTGCCAGTCTTTTACCGTCCAGCATCATATAAGCTGTTTTTCCGGCATCATCTGCATAGATATATCTTTCAGATTCAAAATCAGCCTTACTTTTGGCAAAATAGCATGAGCATTCTTTGATTTCTTTTGGAAACGGAATAGTGCCCACCAGAATATTTCCGGATGAAGTATGCGTTGCTGCAGAATCTTTCACAACTTTTAAAGAATCGGCAGAAGGGGAAGCAGAAACAGTTTCTTTGTTCTTTTTACAGGCTACCAATAGAACTGCAGAAAATAAAATGATCAGGTATTTCATGTGTTTGTGGTTTAAATATTTTTAGCCTCTTGCTCTTTCCAGTAAGGTCATCATCAATAAAGAAAGGATTACTAAACTTTCCTCTTCATCGTCAATGTCGATCAGTCTGTCCAGCTGGAATCTTCTTCCGAAGAATGAAGGCATTTTTTTCAGTTTAAAATAAGCTTTCCCATCAATTCCTGTTACTGTATAGGATGGATTCAGGAAATATCCGGTAAACATTCCGATGATAGGAAGTTCACCTACAAAGCTATCCCAGAATCTTACCCATGCACTGTCTTCCTGAATCTTAAATTTCGGTTGATCGTTGGCATCAAGAATGTCATAACTTGCTTTCCAGATAGAACGCATTCCTTTTCTAGCCAGTCTTCCGAAGTTTTTATTGTCAATAAGATCATTTAAAGAGTAAGATGCATTGAAATCGATCCATTGATTAGCTCTGATTCTGAAAAGTTCCTTCGATTTGCTCTCATCATTGAAAACAATTACATCTTCCTTCAACTTGAACATTTTCTGACGTACATACGCTACATAATTTCCATTTTTGTCTGTAATGTTGAAGTCGCTAGCTAAGGTAGTGATTTTGAATTTGAAATCCAGAGGATAGTTAAGGTTGTTGAGTACCATGTTCGTTAATTTTTTTCATATTTAATTTAAGCCGCAAATATAAAGGTTTTTTTAGAGTTACAGAGTATTGGGAAGGAGAAGAAAATTTAAAATATCAAAATGAGACATTGTGTGAATGGGAGCTGGGGATAAAAGGTTTATAGATGGTGGGTAATAGAATAGAAATGTTTTATATGCCAATAGTGAATTTTGCCAGGTAGGCGGATATTGAATTTTTGTTGCTTGTAAAAATTGACAAGCGCAGCGAATTGACGATTGAGCATTCACTTTCAACCATATCCCGACACTCAAAAACTACGCTTAACAATAGATCATTTTCCTTAAATAATCCTTATTTTTGCTCTATGGATTACCCAAGTAAAGTTTTGGCTAAGGCGGTTGATGAAATTTCCGGATTACCTGGTATTGGGAGGAAAACAGCTTTGAGACTGGCATTACATTTATTGAAACAGCCCAATTCCAGAGCCGTAAGCCTTGGAAATTCCCTGATCAATCTTGTCAATGAGATAAAATACTGCAAAGAATGTCATAATTTTTCTGATTTTGACATCTGTGAGATCTGCAGCAATGAAAAGAGAAACGGCGAACTGATCTGCATCGTTGAAGATGTACGGGATGTCATCGCCATAGAAAATACCGGTAAATACACCGGCAGATATCTTATCCTGGGCGGAAAAATATCTCCAATGGAAGGGGTAGGGCCTGCTCAATTGAACATTCCGAGCATTGAAAAGAAACTGAACGAAGGAAAAGTAAAGGAATTCATCTTTGCATTGAGTGCAACGATGGAAGGAGATACTACAGCTTATTATATTTATAAGAAATTTAAAAACTTTAAGGTCAATTTTTCCAGTATCGCAAGAGGAATTTCGGTAGGAGACGAATTGGAATATGCAGATGAAATTTCTTTAGGAAGATCCATTATCAACAGATTGCCATACAACGAAAAGGATTAATATGAAGCTGTCCGTTATTATTGTTAATTATAATGTTACCCGGTTACTCAGAAACTGTCTTTTATCCATTCAGCATTATATAAAGGAAGTGGACTATGAGGTAGTGGTCATTGATAATGCTTCTACAGATAGTTCCTGGAATGAGCTTATCCCGGAGTTTCCTACAGTTCGTTTTATATCGTCTGATACCAATGGTGGCTTTTCAAAAGCGAATAATCAGGCCATAGATACTGCGCAGGGTGAATATCTGCTGCTTTTGAACCCAGATACAGAACTGGAAGGATTCTATATGAAAGATCTTTTGGATTTTGCAGATTCCCAACAGAATTTCGGATGCCTGGGAGTACGGATGCATGATGCGGAAGGTAAATTCCTGCCTGAAAGTAAACGTTCAGTTCCGGATATGTTCAATTCCTTTGAAAAGCTGTTTACCAGTTTCAGAAAGAATAATTCAAAATCTTATTACCGAAACGATATTGGAGAAGATGCTGTAGCAGAAGTGGAGGTGATTACAGGGGCATTTTTACTGGCCAAAAAAGAGGTTTATCAAAAGATAGGCGGTCTGGATGAAACGTACTTTATGTATGGCGAAGATATTGACCTGTGTTATACTTTTTTAAGGAATGGCTATAAGAATTTTTATTATGGTAAAGCTTCCATTCTTCATCACAAAGGCGAAAGTACAATCCGAAATGAAGTATATCTGGAGAGATTTTATGGTGCCATGCAGATCTTTATAGACAAGTATTATAAAGAGACAAAACCAATGCAATATTCATTTTTAAAGGCAGGACTGAAGCTCCGCCATCAGATTGAAAAGATCAGGTTAAAATAAAAAAGCAACTCAATTTGAGTTGCTTTTGTTGTATGTAAGATGATAATCTTCTTATTTAGCCGGAGTAGCAGGTGCCTGTACCGGAGTAGTTGTTTTGGAAGAAGCAGGAGCCGACTGTTTTGCAGGAGCTTCTTTCTTCGCTGGTTGTTGAGCTGATGTCACTTGTGAAGGTTTACCCGTGATCACAACGCTTAAAAGGATAAGAACGATGATAGTTCCGCCTAGAGTCCATGTTGCTTTTTCCATGAAGTCATTGGTTCTCTGTACTCCAAACTGAGCAGATGATGCCCCTCCAAAAGTACTGGAAAGACCTCCACCTTTTGGGTTTTGAGCCATAACGATAATCACCAATAAAACACTGGCAATCATAATAAGAACCATCAATAGTGTAAATATAGTATCCATTAATTCTGATATCTTTTTGAATGGGCAAATTTAATCTTTTTTTACTGAACAACAAAAAAAGATGCTGGTAAATATGAATCAACTGTGAAATTTTAGCAATCAGACAATAATTTTCTGCTTAAAATAGGGTTTGAAGGAATAAAAAAGCTGTCCCAAAAAATGAGACAGCTCTATTCAGTAAAAAGAATTGTTTATTTAAAATCTGAATCCTTAGCCTGGTTGATCTGGTAAGACTGTACCGCCATATTAATGTCCATTCCTCCCATATTCTGGATAATGGTGAATGGTAGTTTTACTCCGGAAACATCTCTGTAGTCAGCATAGCTTGTAGGAATAGAACCTCCTTCTCCTGCTTTTACCTCACCTGTTTTTAAACCGGTTTTTACGCTGTAATAATAAGTGTTTTTAGAACCTTTTACTACATAAGAATCTTCATTGTTATATTTTTCGATTCCTGCTAGTTTTACTTCTGTTGACTTGGCGAAAGTAAGCTCCGGGAACAACTCCGGCTCTACCATGTCGGCTTTTTGCTTGTCATTCAGAGGCATTTTTTGTCCCTGTCCTTCAGCATATCCGTCCTTACCATCAAAAACGATCTTCTGAAGAGTATTGCCCATCATTTTCATTTCCATCATCATTTTTCCGCCCTTCGCCTGGATCAGTTTCATAGTCATATCCATTCCCTGAACCTTAGTGGTAGCATCCATTGTAATAGAAGTTACTTTCTGAACGGCTGCCAGACCTCCGATAGCGTTGATGTATTTATCTGCTACAGAGCCAATGGTTACTTTAGCATCCACTTTTTGTGCTGCTGGCTTTGCTACCGGATTGGCTTCTTTGTCGAAATATTTTACAGCATATCCTAATTTTTCCAGTCCTTCAGAAATATCAGATGCTTTACCGGCAATGAAAATTCTGCTCTGGTTAGGAAGGATCGTAGTTTTTACAGCACTGGAAACATCTGTTGCGGTTACCTTATCAATAGATTTTAAGTAATTGGTATAAAAATCAGCCGGAAGGTCCTGTACTTTTTGATTTAATGCAAATCTTGCAATGGTTTCAGGCTTTTCCAGAGACATGATGAAAGATCCTTTTAATTTTGCTTTTGCATTAGCCAATTCTTCCGGTTTTATGGTTGAAATGCCATTAAGCTCATTCATCATTTCTTTCACCGCTTTGTCCGTAACCTCATTTCTTACGCTGGTTTCAGCAGCGAATCCGGAAGTATATTTGTCTGCATTGATACTGGAATAAGCTCCATAGGTAAATCCGTTCTTTTCTCTAAGGTTCATGAAAAGTCTCGCTTCACCACCGCCACCTAGAATATAATTGGCAATCGTAGCAGAGAAGTAGTTCGGATCTTTCATTTTGAGATTGTTCAGATTGCTTACAGACAATACAGACTGTACTGCAGAAGGTACGTCTACTACATTGATCTCCGTTTTGGCTACATTGGATGCAGGTTCTAACGCAGCAAACTTCGTATTGGATTTTTTCCAGCCTCCGAAAGCTTTTTCTACCAATGGTTTTACTTTGTCAAATTTTACATCCCCAACAATGACCAGATAAGCATTGTCCGGAGCGTAATATTTATTATAAACATTCTGAACATCTGCCAATTGAATTTTATTGATCGATTCTATGGTTTCAAATTCTCCTCGCGAAGTATTTTTTCCATACATCAGGGCATTAGAGACTCTTTCAGCAATAGAAGAAGCATTTTTTTCATCAGCTTTCAGTCCTTCAATGATTCTTTCTTTAGCATTTTGAATTTCTTGAGCTGAGAATTTAGGGTTAACGATGGCATCTGCCATTAATCCCAATACTTCAGGGAAATATTTTGAAAGTGAATTGGAAGCAGCACCATTAGAACTGAAACTTAGGTTGGCTCCAAGGAAGTCAACTTTTTTATTAAACTCATCTTTAGTAAGATTAGCTGTTCCGTTGTCAAGTTGCTCAGCCATCAGAGAACTTACCCCAACGATATTTCCTTCATAGTAAGGAGGTCTGTCCATAGAAAGAGTAGCGTTTACTCTTGGCAGTTTGTTATTTTCAACCACCATTACGGTAAGTCCGTTACTTAGCTGGAAGGTCTTTGGCTGGGCAATGTTGATCGCAGGGGTAGGCCCTGGTTTCGGCATCGCATTAAGGTCTATTTTTTGGGCAGAAAGCATTCCTGCAAATAAAAATGCCGCGGCTATATAGGTAAATTGCTTTTTCATGGATAAATTATTTTTTCTCAGGAACGTAGTTGATGATGATTCTTTGGTTGGAGTTCAGATACTTTTTAGCAGCATTCTGAATATCCTGTCTGGTGATAGATCTGTAGATGTCGATCTCTTTATTGATCAGATTGGTATTTCCCATCAATACGTGATTGCTGGCCAATGAAGCAGCAATCCCCTGAATGCTTGAATTCTGATTGACAAACTGATTTTCAAACTGGTTCTGGATCTTTTGATAATCTTCCTCAGAGATCAGGGTCGTCTGTAGTTTTTTGATCTCCGCATCAATATCAGCCTGTAAGGTCTGCTTTGTAGTCTGTCCCATCGGAATAGCAAAAAATGCGAAAATACTGTAATCCTCAAGTCCCTGATTGAACGCAGCTACCTGAAGAGCTTTTTTGTCCTGATCTACTAATTTTTTATAAAGAACAGATGATTTACCGTTGCTTAAATAAGAAGAAAGCATATCCAGTACATAAGCATCTTTTTCCTTATTGGCAGGTGTTCTGTAAGCAAAAATATAAGCAGGAAGCTGGATGTTAGGATCTGTTGCGGTTACTTCTTTTTCCTGAGTGATAGGAGCATCTTTCGGGAAGTCTTTCGGGTAAACAGTTCCTTTTGGAATGCCTCCGTAATATTCCTCGATCCATTTTTTTGTCTGCTCAGGTTTTATATCCCCGGCTACTACCAAAGTAGCATTGTTTGGAACATAATATTTTTTATAGAAAGCCTGGAATTCTTCAAGCTTAGCAGAATTAAGATCTTCCATAGAGCCTATCGTAGGCCAGTTGTAAGGGTGGTTGGTAAACAAGTTTTTCTGAATGGTTGGGAACAGGTTTCCATAAGGCTGGTTATCCATTCTCAGTCTTTTTTCTTCTTTTACTACCTCTCTTTGGGTGTCTACCCCAATCTGGTTGATCTCTGCATGACGCATTCTTTCAGCTTCCATCCAAAGTCCAAGCTGTTCGTTATTGGAAGGAAAAGTTTCGTAGTAATACGTTCTGTCATTACTGGTATTGGCATTATTTTGTCCTCCGTTTGACGAAACGATCTTAAACCATTCGCCTCTTTTGATGTTTGGAGTTCCTTCAAATAAAAGATGTTCAAAGAAGTGTGCGAAGCCGGTTCTTCCTTTTACTTCGTCTTTGGAACCAACATGGTACATTACTCCTGTCGTGACTACCGGGGCCGAATTATCCTGATGAAGAATGACATGGAGGCCATTAGGAAGATCATACTCTTCGAATTTGATTTGCTGTGCATTCAGCATAAGCCCGAAGAAAGCTACGGCAGCAGCAGAAAGAAATCGCTTTTTCATAAAGTTAGAAATTGTTTTGCTTATTAGTAGGAAAAGTGAATTAAATGTTACAGATATTTGAAATTAAAAGCTGTAATCGGTAATTAAAATTTAAAAAATGAAATTTAAATAAGTGGATGTTTTCTTTTATTGTAAAAATTTCGGTTACTAAAAGCCTTTGTTTCAACATAAGAACTTTTAATCAATTTCTAACTTCTTTAATCAAAATTTGAATTCTCCTCTGAATATCTTAATTTTGTGATCCCAAATTTTTTTTGCTGTATGGATTATCTGAAAGGACTCAATGAATCACAATATGAAGCCGTTACCTCTTTACAAGGCCCTCTGATGGTACTTGCCGGAGCTGGTTCCGGGAAAACACGTGTGCTTACGATGCGTATTGCCCACCTGATCCACAATGGAATAGACCCTTTCAATATTCTGGCTCTTACCTTTACCAATAAGGCTGCAAAGGAAATGAAAGAACGTATTGCAAAAGTAGTGGGAGACAGCAATGCCAGAAGCCTTTGGATGGGGACCTTTCACTCGGTTTTTGCAAGAATTTTAAGAATTGAAGCGCATTACCTGGGTTATCCTTCCAATTTTACCATTTATGATCAGCAGGATGCACTGAATGTGATCAAAAAAGTATTGAAGGATATGAACATTGATGCCGATCTTTATAAACCCAAAAAAGTTCAGGCAAGAATCTCAACATACAAAAATAACCTGATTACAGTAAAAGCCTATTTCAACAATCCAGAACTGATGGAAGCTGATGAAAAGGCGAATATGAAATTCATCGGGCAGATCTATCAGAGATATGTAGAACAATGTTTCAAAAACGGATCCATGGATTTTGATGATTTGTTATTGAAAACCAACGAATTGCTGACCCGTTTTCCTGAGGTATTGGCAAAATATCAGGATAGATTCAGATACATCATGGTAGATGAGTATCAGGATACCAACCATTCTCAGTACCTGATTGTGAAAGCTTTAGCTTCCAAATTTGAAAATATCTGTGTGGTAGGAGACGATGCGCAGTCAATTTACTCTTTCCGTGGAGCAAATATCTACAATATCCTAAACTTTAAGAAAGATTATCCGGATGCCATCACAGTATCTCTGGAGCAGAATTACCGTTCTACTCAGAATATTGTAAACGCAGCAAATGTGGTGATCGCGAAAAACCTGCAACAGTTTAAGAAAAATGTTTTCAGTGACAATGAAGAAGGAGATAAGATCAAGATTTACCGTTCACTTTCTGATGCTGATGAAGCCAATTTCGTAGCAGGAAATATCTGGGAACTTAGAAACCGTGACCAGAGAAAATACAGCGATTTTGCGATTTTATACAGAACCAACTCTCAGACCAGAGCATTTGAAGATGCGCTGAGACGTAAAAATATTCCGTACAAAGTATACGGCGGACTTTCATTTTACCAGAGAAAAGAGGTAAAAGATCTGATCGGTTACCTGCGTGTTCTGATCAATGAAAACGATTCTGAGGCTTTGATGAGAATCATCAATTATCCGGCAAGAGGAATCGGGGAAACCACTCAAAATAAACTGATCGTTTTTGCAGACGCCCATAATATTTCTTTGTCGCAAGTACTGGATAACCTTCCGATGTATGCTCCTCAGCTAGGCTTGAATAACGGCGTACTGAATAAACTGAATGACTTCTGGTCGATGATAAAAGCTTTTCAGGTATTGCTGAAAACAGAAACAGCTTACAGTGTGGCGATGGAAGTTGCCAAACGAAGTGGGCTTATTAAATTTCTGAAAGATGACCAGACTCCTGAAGGAATTTCAAGAGTGGAGAACGTTCAGGAATTGATGAACTCGATGCAGGGATTCATCGAAGAGCAAATGCAGCTGGAAGACGGAGACGCTAGTCTTTCCAATTTCCTGGAGAATATTGCCCTTTCTGCAGATACTCAGGATAAAGATCTGGAAGATGATATGGTTTCTCTGATGACCATTCACCTTTCAAAAGGATTGGAGTTTCCTGTAGTCCATTTGGTAGGGCTTGAAGAAAATCTCTTCCCAAGTTTTATGAGTTCGGCGACCCGGGAAGATCTTGAGGAAGAAAGAAGATTATTCTATGTAGCTTTAACAAGAGCCGAGAAGCAGGTGTTTTTCTCTTATGCTGTTTCCCGTTTCCAATGGGGGAAGATTACCGATGCAGAACCTTCAAGATTCCTGAGTGAAATAGATGATGAATATATTGAATTCCTTAACCCTGTTCTGGAAAAGAGATTTATCAATAACTCCGGAGTAAAGTCCAATATTTTTGATGAACATCCATCGGAAGTAAAAAGCTTTAAGAAAGTTGAGAAAAAAAGCCTCAACAGAGATGATCAATCAAAGCCGGCCCCGGAAGTCAGAAAACTTAAACCGGTGAGTACCGCCAAAATCATCAATCCGAGCGGAGCTTCTTCGCAGGATATTGAGATAGGAGATAAAGTGAGACATGACCGTTTTGGAATAGGAGAAGTTACTTTCCTGGATGGCACTGACCCTCAGAATATCAAAGCTAAAGTAGTGTTCATGCATGAAGGGGAGAAAAATCTGATTCTTAAATATGCTAAGCTGACCAAGATTTAAAACGGAAAATATTACAATAAATACCAAACGGATTCAATATTGAGTCCGTTTTTTTATTTCTACGAGCCATGTCAAGTTTTTAAACCTTGGTACGGTTCGTCCGCATTTAATTTGTTAAAATTTACGGAAATTGCTTTAAAAGAAGTATTTTTAATAAGGGATAGAAACAAACTATAGTTATTTTTTAGAAAAACAAAGTCTACTTATTTTGTGGACTATTAAATATGTTTTACATTTGCACCTTGCAAAAACATAAATGTTTAATCAAATTCTAAACTATATGAGAAATAAAAAAACTATTGTTTCAGCCTCTGTTCTGTTTTTCCTAGGAGTTTCTGCTTACGGACAGGAAAAGGACAGCATCAAAATAAAAAAAGACAGTGTAAAGACGAATAATGTAGAAGAAGTGGTCATCCTGGGATCAAGAGGAGGGGCAAGGTCTAAAGTAGACAGTCCGGTACCTGTAGATGTATTCAACATCAAGGAATCGTCAGTCATTTTACCACAGAATAATATCGGTCAGATTCTGAATGCTATAGCACCTTCTTTTACTTCTACCATTCAGACGAATTCAGATGGGACAGACCATTTGGATCCTGCCCAGTTGAGAGGATTAGGACCGGATCAGGTATTGGTTTTGGTGAATGGAAAGAGAAGACATACCTCAGCACTGGTGAATGTGAACGGAACACCAGGACGTGGAACCGTAGGAACCGACCTTAATGCCATTCCTGCTTTTGCTTTAAACAGAATTGAAGTATTGAGAGACGGTGCGGCAGCACAATATGGTTCTGATGCCATCGCCGGAGTTATGAACCTTGAACTTAAAAGAGATACAGGCAAACTGGCGGGGCAGATCAGCTATGGTGGAAACTTAACCCCTGCAGCCAATGATCATACCGGAGATTTTGACGGCCAGAATATTCAGTTGGATTTGAACTATGGAAGTAAAATCGGGACAAGGGGTGGTTTTTTTAATATTACCTGGTCTTCACAATTCAGAAATCCTACTTATAGGGCGGGAACGGAAAGCGCTCCTATTTACAATCCGTATAACGCCATTGAAAGACGTGCACTGAATGACGGAGTAAATCTTTCTTCACTATTTAATAACATCGGAAATACTTCCAATGCCCAGCAGCTGGTTAACTATATTCACCAGTATGCTCAGAATGTAGGATATTTCTCCCAGACTCTGCAGAATAATATTCAAGGGGCCAATACCATTGCAGCCTTACAAAATGTCCTGAAATCCGGAAACTTTTCCAGAGATCAGCTTAATTATTTTACGGATCAGGAACTGGCTTACAGAGGACTGACCAGAAAAGACTTTAATATGCAGGTAGGACAGTCTAAGCTCAATAATCATCAGCTTTTCATTAATGCTGAATTACCTATCAGTGATGACTGGAAAGCATATACTTTTGGTGGATATAGTCTGAGACATGGTACCTCGGGTGGTTTCTACCGAAGACCTAGTGAAAGCAGAACCTTTACAGGGTTATATCCTGACGGGTATCTTCCACAGATCAGTACCGATATTCAGGATATATCACTGGCTGCAGGAATCAAAGGAAAATGGGAAGGCTGGCATATTGATTTAAGCAATACATTTGGGCAGAACTCTTTTACGTATAATATCGGAAATACAGGAAATACCTCATTGCGATTTGCTTCTCCCAGAGAATTTAATGCGGGAGGTTTAAGATTTACTCAAAATACGATCAATTTAGATTTTTCTAAAAAATACGATGTCTGGGAAGGATTGAATGTTGCTTTCGGAGGTGAGCACCGTTTTGAAAACTTCAAAATGACTGCAGGAGAAGAAGCTTCCTATGCCACCTACGATGTTTTTGGAAATGTATGGAATGGAAACTCCCAAAGGCCTACAGATTTCTTTGGAGCATCACTTCCGGGTGGTTCTCAGGTGTTCAGCGGGTTTAAACCTGAAAATGCTGTGAATAAAAACAGACAGTCTGTAGCCGCTTATGCAGATGTTGAATTTAATTTCACCAACTGGCTTTTGGTAGATGCTGCGGCGAGATATGAAAATTATTCGGATTTCGGTTCTACTTTCAATTATAAACTGGCTTCAAGAATCAAGGTTGCTCCTGATTTTAATGTAAGACTGGCAGGTTCTACGGGATTCAGAGCCCCATCTATTCACCAGATTTATTATAATGTGACCTCTACCTTGTTTGTAACATCCCCTCAGCTTCCAATTGGACAGCTTCTGGAGGTGGGAACTTTCAGTAATGATTCACAGATCGCCGGATTGCTGGGAATACCCAAACTGAAACAGGAGACTTCAAAATCTGCGAGTGTAGGATTTACCTATAAAATACCATCCGTTAACTTAACATTTACCGCTGATGGGTATTTTACAAGAATTGATAACAGAATTCTTCTTACGGACCAATTCTTAAAATCAGCTGTATCAGATGAAGCTAAACAGGTTTATGAAAAACTTGGAGTGAATGCAGCACAGTTTTTTACCAATGCGATTGATACGGAAACGAAAGGGCTGGATGTGGTTATTTCTCATAATGCAAGATTTTCAGGCATAAAACTGGATAACAATTTCGCCATCAACCTCAACCAGACGAAACAGGTGGGAGCTATTCATTCTTCCGGACTTTTACAGGCTCCGGAACTGGAAAAAGTATACTTCTCTGAAAAATCCAGAGTATATCTGGAAGAGGCAGTGCCTAGAGTAAAAGCAAGTCTTTCTCATACCCTTGGATGGAAGAACGCAAGTTTCTATCTGAGAAATACCTATTTCGGAAAAGTAACAGGAGCAGACGTTTTGGATGCGAATGGAGACGGTATTATAGATTTCAATGAGCACCAGAAAATAGGGGATAAGATTATTACCGACATTTCCGTAGCTTATCAGTTTACCAAAAATATAGGATTAACGCTGGGAGTCAATAATCTGTTCGATATTTATCCTACCAGAAATCTTCCTGCTTCAAGCAATAATGATCAGTTTATCTATTCCCGTTCCACCTCTCAGTTCGGGCAGAACGGAAGATATGTTTTCAGCAGACTTAATTTTAATTTCTAATCAACTTTATATTTTTGAAAAAAACGGTTCCAAAATCATGGAACCGTTTTTGTTTTTTATCATCTAAAGCATGTAATTTTTTTAAGATGAAAAAAGAGATAATGTATATGTTTTACTTTTTGAGAGAAAAGAAAAGCACCAAATTTACTATGTGGTTAAAATAAGTTTGAGTAATGAGAAGTCTATTTTTTGAAACGCAAAGCTTTATCTCTTTATATCATATTTTTAAGGAAGCTAAGAAGGGCGACTTTGTCGCTGATGAAGCTTCATAGATATACGTTCGCTTAGAAAGAATCAATGAAATTGATTCCATGCTTTGCCTCCTTAAAATAATACATCATAACAATAATTTCTTTGAATCTAAAAAAATCAGAATAATTTACTTTCATTTCATCAACTTCCTATAAAAATCTATTCCCATTTTTTCAGTTCATAAGCTGCTTCCCAGAAATGATATTCCATTCGTGAGGCCATGATAAAAGCTTCCGTCATCTTCTGCCTGGTTGCCTCAGTACTGTTTTCCGCTATTGTATCACAGATCGCGATAGCTTGATCTACTGCTGCTGCAAATTCCTCTCCGGCATAGGTGTCAATCCATTTTTCATAAGGATTGTTCACGGTATTTTGTGTACGGTAAATATAATCTCCGACTTCCCTGTAGATCCAGAAACAAGGAAGCACTGCTGCAACGGCAATTTCTACAGATTCCAGTGCTGCAGTGCTTCTCAGGAAGTGAATATAATGATGACAGGCAGGCTGTAAAATACCTTTATCATTAAGTCCGAAATCTTTAAAATAGGACTCGTGTAAGGCATTTTCCACGACAATTGCATTTTCAGCAAAACGCATAAAGGCAAGCACATCCTGAAGATCAGTAATCTTTGCAGCAATCAGGGAGAGGGTTCTTCCGAAGTGTTCCAGATACAAAGAATCCTGAGCCATATAAAAACGGAATTTCTCCTGGGGTAAGGCCCCTTCCGATAATTCTTTGATAAAAGGCATTTTGAGAATAGACTCATAGAGTTCTTCTATTGTTTGCCAGGTGTGTTCAGACCATTTCATTTTTGATCAGTTTTTGAGGGTTAAAAAAGTGATTAAGCGGACCGTTTCCGTGTCCTGTTTGTACATCGATTCCGTTTTTGATGGCCTGGTAAATATATTCCTGGCCCAAAGAGACAGCTTCATACAAGGTTTTCCCTTGGGCGATATAAGCTGTTATTGCAGAAGACAGTGTACAGCCGGAACCATGTGTGTTATTGGTGTCAAACTTAGCCGTTTCAAAAGAATGAAAGACCTCGTTTTCATCATAGAATAGGGAAGTGATCGTTGAGGTTTCCTGATGACCTCCTTTCAGAAGAATCGTTTTACAGCCTAGTTTTTTTATTTTTTCTCCAGCTGTATATAGATCTTCCAATGTTTCTACTTTCATATCGGCTAAAATGGCCGCTTCATCCATATTGGGCGTGATGACATCAGCAATAGGGAAGAGTTGATCCGTAATAGCAGTGATCGTTTCTTCTTCGATCAGTCGGTGTCCGCTGGTTGCTACCATAACGGGATCGAATACGATAGGTATTTTTTTATACTGTGCTAAAGTGGAAACAATGGTCTCCACCAATTGCGGAGTATGAACCATTCCGATTTTAATAGCATCCGGAACAATATCCTCCAGGATAGCCCGGATCTGATCAGCTACTGCTTCTACAGGAATCGGGTAGATGGCCCGTACGCCCTGCGTATTCTGTACAGGTAAAGCTGTTAAAACTGATGTGGAAAAGCAACCTAATGCCGAAGCTGTTTTAATATCAGCCTGGATGCCTGCTCCGCCACTTCCGTCAAAACCGGCAATGGTAAGTACTGACGGGTATTTGTATTTTATCATTTTAAAATTTCATTTTTTAATTCATAGGCTGCTTTCTGAGGATCTTCTGCACCGCATATTGCAGAAACTACAGCGAGGCAGTCGGCTCCTGCATTGATAACCGCTTTTGCATTTCCAAGATGAATATTGCCAATCGCTACAAGTGGTTTTTCTGTAAGCTGTCTGATTTTGGAAATTCCTTCAAGACCCCATTCTGTAACGGTATCTGTCTTTGTATCTGTTTTAAATACGGGGCTTATTCCCAGATAATCAGATACAGCAGTATGCTCGTTGTCAAGCTGTGATAAATGTTCAATAGAATAGCCGATCATCTTATTTTTGGTAAAAAGATGCTGTCTCAGTTGAATGGGTGGTGTATCACTGTTCCCAACGTGGATGCCTGCTGAGTTTACTTTTTCAGCAACTTCAATATGGTCATTGATGATGAGGGGGATATTGTATTTATCCGTAATTTCGATAAGCTGTCTTGCTTTTTGAAGGAAAAGTTCTGTACTATCATTTTTTTCACGTAACTGGATAATATCTACTCCGCCAAGAATAGCCTGTTCTGCTACTTTCAGAAAGTTTTTCCCCCTACAGTCAGCTTCAGAAATTACCAGATACAACTGATAAGGAAAAGTATATAAACTCATTTCTGACTGATTTTTAAATGACTGTTGAATTCCTCTTCCGTGATATTGTATAGTTTATCGATCAGGTTAACCTGCAGGCTTCCGGGACCTTTACTTTCGTGGGCCGCAATTTCTCCTGCTATGCCAAGTAATGCCATTGCCGCTGCAACGCCCAGGGTTTTGTTTTCCGAACATCCTATAAATGCTCCCGTCAACGCTGTGGCTGAACAGCCTAATCCTGTTACTTTTGTCATAAGGGGATGACCATTGCTGATAAAGAAACTTTGTTCAGGACTTATAATAATATCCGTTTCACCGGAAATACAGACTGTCGAATTGTATTGGCTGACCAGAATCTGAGCAGCATCTACAGCATCATTGCTGGCAGCTGTACTGTCTACTCCTTTGGTCACAGTTGTATTGATCTTAGCCAGGGCAATAATTTCAGAAGCGTTCCCTCTGATAACGCTTGGGTGGTATTCTAGCAGCTGATGGAGAATCTGATCCCGAAAAGAGGTTGCACCTGCCCCAACAGGATCCAAAACCCATGGTTTGTGAATCTCATTAGCTGTTTCGGCTGCCATAATCATAGATTCAGACCAGTATTCGTCAAGAGTACCAATATTAATGACTACTGAATGAGCAATATTGATCATTTCTCTGATTTCAGATTTTGCGTGGGCCATAATAGGTGAGGCGCCTGCAGCCAAAAGGGCATTGGCTGTATTGTTCATCACTACATAATTGGTGATATTGTGAACCAGCGGAGACGTTTGTTTTACAAGCTGAACTTGTTGCCAGAGTACTTTTTCCATTGTTTATGATTAAAATAAAAATAGCTTCAGGAAAAATCCAAAACAAAAGTACATTGGTCTGGCCATGTAGTCTTGCTTTTCCCTACGTCGGTGTCAGCCGTATCAGGTTCAAAGGGACTCTCTCAATTCTTTTCAGAATACCCCTAAAGCAAGACAAATGTATAAAAATTTTCAGAGCAGGCAAAACCTGTAAAATATCTGAAGAAGAAGTTTTTTATCTTTCTACCAGTTCTTTCACCTGTTCTCCGTAAAAATCGGTTTTTGTGGTTGTAATCTTCAGCAGTTCATACCATTTTCTGAATGCTCCGATAAAGACAATAAGCATCAGGATCATTGCGGTAACGGCTAAAGTTGCCAACAGATACTGTTCTTTGGGAATATAGATAGTGGCGACCTGAAGATACCCTGCCCAGAAGGTAATAATCGCCATAAAGACTCCCGGAATAGCTGAGCACAATGCATATTTCCCTCTGTTCATCCTGATCAGCATTGTGGTACAGACGATAAGTCCGCAGGCTGCCAGCAGCTGATTGCTGATGCCAAATAAAGGCCAGATGCTGCTCACATTTCCGGTGTATACCAGATAACCCCAGGCAAAAGTAAAGAGCAAACTGCTGATGATAATCCCCGGAATCCAGTTTTTATCATTGAATTTAGGAATCACAGAGCCCAGCATTTCCTGTAAAAAGAAACGTCCTACTCGTGTTCCTGCATCAATGGCGGTGAGGATAAATACTGCTTCAAACATAATGGCAAAATTATACCAGTAAGCCGTCAGTTGATCCATATACGGTATTTTATTAAAAATATGAGCCATTCCCACAGCAAGAGAAACGGCACCACCAGTCCTTCCATGCAGATCAATGCCAATCTTTTGGGAGTAATAGTCAATATCCACTTCATGAAGGGCAGGATGGGCTGCCAGAAAGGCATCGTAGGATTCTTTAGGAGTATTGATGGCAAAATAATCTCCAGGCATCAGAGTACAAGCGGCAATCAGGGCCATCAGTGCTACAAAGCCTTCAACAAGCATCGCACCGTAACCTACAAAAAGAATTTCTCTTTCTCTGTTGAGCATTTTAGGAGTAGTTCCGGTAGCAATGACAGCGTGGAACCCTGAAATAGCGCCACAAGCGATCACAATAAAAATAAAGGGAAGTACAGGACCTCCTATAACAGGGCCTCCACCATTAATGAATGCAGTAAGGGCGGGCATCTGTATGGTTGGATGAATCACAATAACTCCTACAGCCAGCATAATAATGGTTCCGATCTTTAAGTAAGTGGAAAGATAATCTCTCGGAACTAAAAGAAGCCATACCGGAAGAACGGAAGCCAGAAAACCATATAGAGGAATCGCGATCGAAATGGTTTTAATATCCCAGGAAAATAAATGGTTTATGGCAGGGTTCTGCATAAGATCATGCCCACCAATAATACCTGCAATCAAAAGGATGCCCCCCAGAATACTGGCAAAGAGAACACTGTTCTTTTTATAACGCATGATCAATCCCATGATCACAGCAATTGGCATCGTGATCACCACGGTAAAAAGAGACCATGAAGCCTCATGCATTGCATTGATACAAGCCAGCGATAAACCTGCCAGGGTAAGAATAAGAATGAATAAAATGGCAAAACCTGCTACAGTTCCTGTTGTTTTACCAATTTCCTTTGAGGCAATGGTCGCAAGACTCTGGCCTTTGTGTCTTACCGAAGCAAATAATACAACCATATCATGTACGCCTCCGCCCAATACACATCCTATTAAGATCCATAAAGCTCCGGGAAGATAGCCGAACTGTGCTGCCAGAACAGGCCCTACCAATGGACCAGCTGCTGCAATAGCCGCAAAATGATGCCCAAAGAGTACATTTTTATTGGTGGCAACATAGTCCTTCCCATCTGCAAATTCAATGGCGGGAGTTGTATTATTGTCATTAAGCCGTAATACTTTATTAGCCATGAAGATGCCGTAAATACGATAAGCAATCGCAAAAATAAGTATTGATACAAATATTAAAGTAAGAGCGTTTATATTATCCAGTATCTCCATATCTTGATTTTTATTGGTTAATAATTGAAAGTATTGACTTTTTTATTATAAATAATTTAAATAAAAGCCAAGTTAATTATTTTGTATATAAAAATAATGGATATGTATACTAAATTAGCAAAGTTGTAATAGGTTTATATATAATGCTTTGATTATTATATTTTTAATATTTGTTTTTTATTGATGTATATATATTGTTATTTCTTCTGTGAAATAATAAAGTCTACCATTTGATCAGTCATTTTATCGAGATCATTTTTATCCGTTGTTGAAAAGCCGTGAACTCCATTTTCAATGATCATCAGGTCAGTCTGAACTTTGGCTCTTTTTAATTTGCGGTGAAGCTTTTTTGCCTGGTTTAAAGGAACTACTTTATCTTTATTCCCCTGTACAATAAGAGTAGGAACAGCTCCTGAAATAAAATTAACGGGTGATATGGTTTTTAAATACTCAATTGCTTTCTGTTGGTCCTTATTTAAATCATAGCCGGACATTCCCTTTACAAGTCCTTGCTGTAAATCAACAATCTTTTTGGAAATCATTCTGACCATAGAAACAGGAATTGTTCCCAATTCGGTATGGAAAAGTTTATTCAGATCGGCAGGGCCATAATGATCGATTACATAATTGACTTTTGAAGAATAAGAAGAAAGTCCGGGATTGCCGATAAACGTATTATCCAGAGTATAGGCTGCCATTAAAGAAAGGTGAGCTCCCGCCGAAGCTCCGAAAAGCCCGATATTATTCGTGTCAAAATTATATTTTTCTGCATTTTGTCTCACCCATCTCACAGCGTCCTTGGTATCTTCCAGAGGTAACGGAAAATGAGTAGTCTCATTCAGAAGGGTATAATTGATGCTGATCACAGCATATTGTTTAGGCAATAGTTTTTTGATGGTGGTTTCAACATAATCATCCGCATGGATCACTTTGTCACCTTCTATCCAGCCTCCGCCATGCACATAGATCAGTACCGGAAGTTTTTCTGTCGGTAGATTTTTAGGCCTATAAAGATCCAGGAGAATAGGATTTCCTTTTCTGTTGGTTTTGTATATAATATCTTCAGAAACTGTCGCAATTTCCGGGAGAAGTGTACTTTTTACCCGTGGTGCCTGAGCAGGCCCCTGTGAAAAAGACTGTGAAAAAAGTAAATTGGAAAAGCTTAAAAATAAAATAAAAAACAGGTTTGTAATAAACCTGTAATTTGATATGTTGTATTTAGATGAATTCATAATAAACTTTTTTAGAAATGTGTTATTTTACTAACTCCTCAAAAAGCTTACCAAAAGTAATGTTCAGATCTTTGGATTTTCCGGGATGAGGTCTTGAAGTCTGGACCACTGCACTTCGTACAGCCGTCAGCCAGCGAAATCGCTCAGGAATGTCCAGCAGAGCAATAGGGCCGCCGTTTTTATCTCCATTGGCAATTTTCTGAAAACTTTCCAGATTTTGAATGATGTCTTCATAATCCAGTTTACTGTGCATCAGTTTAAATTTATCAGGACACAGATAAAACTCTACTCTGATGAATTTTTCCTTCTTGGAAAACATCACCAATCCGATATTGAAAAATTCTTCTCTTTCAACTTTGGGTACCAGGCGTATTACCGCGTATTCATATATTTTATCCTCTTGCATTTTTCGCTTCGTTTACAAAGATTTGAGAATTTTCGAATCTGGTTTTCAAAAACTGAAAATAGATCTCACGGATTTCATCTGGAGTTTCGTCAGCATCATTCCATTGCAACCAGTCTTCAGGAATTGAATTGACAATATCTCTGAACAGGTTGTCGTTCAGTACTTCATGGGCAAACTGATCTGCTTCGTCCAGCATTTTGGCTTTCGGAAGCAGTACATGATCCTTTACGTATTTGAAAGGTGTTTTTGCTGCTGCATCGAAATTTTGCCAAGAGTGGTGAAAGTAGAATGAAGCTCCATTATCAATGATCCAGAGTTCTTTATGCCACATCAGCATATTCGTATTCCTAAAAGTACGGTCAATATTGGTGATGAAAGCATCCAGCCATACAATCTTCGAAGCCAGAAGCGGGTCAACGTTTATTCCTGGATCATAAGTGATTGAGCCGGAGAGATAATGAAGCCCGAGATTCAGCCCTTCTGAGTGTTTCAGCAGATCCTGTATTTCTTCGTCGGCTTCCGTTCTTCCAAAGTCAGCATCAAGATTGATAAAAACCAGTTCGGGAATTTTCAATCCCAAGGCTTCCGTAATTTTTCCACCCAGAAGTTCGGAGATCAGCATTTTTACCCCATGGCCTGCACCACGGAATTTTAAAACATATTTAAAGTCATCATCAGCTTCTGCCAGAGCAGGAAGAGATCCTCCTTCTCTCAATGGCAGAATGTAACGCATCACGGTTACAGTTCTTAAATTCTGCATGAAGCAAAAATAAGGTTATTTTTTAATAATTTTTTTGATGAATTCCTTTTCTCTCGTTTTATAGTGTAAAAGATAAACACCCGGTGATAAATGATGCAAAGGAATCACATATCCGGAGTCCGTTTTGTTCAGGCTGTATACAACGGTTCTTCCGCTGAAATCTGTAAGGGAAAGAATTTCAATTTTCTTTTGTGCTGTAATGTTCACAAGGTTTTGTGCCGGATTAGGATAGATCTGTATCTGATCTTCAATTAAAAATTCTTTGATGCCAAGAGTGTTTACAGTGAGGCGCTTGGTTTTGGTGGTATTGGCACTGCATGCATCAGTAGTAAGGCTTACATTATAATCTCCCGATGCAGCATAAGTATGTACAGGATTTTGCAGGGTGGAAGTATTACCATCTCCAAAGTTCCATAGATAAGTCGTGGCATTTTGGGTCTTATTGGTAAACTGAATGGTGGTGGCATTGGTAAACTGATGAATAAATCTGCTGTGAACATCATTGGAGACTGCATTCCAGGTATCCAGAGTATTGTAAACTTCTGTTTTGACAATATTTTTAATAAACTGCGCCTGTGAAGGAGTGAGATTTCCTTTATAAGCAGCCAGAGTAGGATCTTTTTTGAATATAATCGTATAAAAAGTATAGGCGGCTGCCATAGAACCTATATAGCTAGGATGGGACTGATCCTGATCATAAAGTTCCAGAGAGGGATCCTGCTGTCTGATGGCTCGCCATACTTTACCCACTGGAGATAAAAGGGCTTCGTTGGTCTGGGCCATTTCAACATACCGCTGATAAATAAGATTATCCATTCCCTCATATGTACATACTTCAGGCTGAGCATTACAACGGGTATTATCACCGTTTTTGCGCCCCCAAGTCATATAGAAAATAACGTTTCCACAGGCATTGGTAGATTTTATAAGATCAGAAAGTTGGGTAGCGTAAGGGTAGACCTGGCTTTGAACTACCTGATCCGGAAAAGACGGAAGCTGGCTCTGTTCCTGCAATACCACGTAATCCCAGTTTCCCTGGGTGAGGATGTTTACCGTAGTACTGTTGACATGATCCTGAAGGGTTGCTCCTCCTATGGCCTGGCTCTGGAAGTCTACAATATCGTTGGTAGAGGCCGCTACATTTTTGATCAGATTGGGTAAATCATTTACATAGGTATAGCTGTTCCCGATAAAGAAGACTCTCTTGGAGGTTTGACTGATTGTAAAAGAAAAAGTGATTAAAAGTAAAAAAAGTAGAGTTTTTTTCATAAATTTCAATTTAAATTAGCATTATAAATATAAAGAATATTAAACAAAACTTATATATATTATGAATTTGATTAGTGAAAAGAATATATATTTAGAAAATAAAGAAACAAAAGGTTTTCTTGCTGATATTTTTTACAGCGACACCAAAAAGAAACTGCCGCTGGTGATCTTTATACATGGATATAAGGGCTATAAAGATTGGGGAGCATGGAATCTGATGGCTGAAAAGTTTGCTGAAGCTGGTTTTTTCTTTGTGAAGTTTAATTTTTCCCATAATGGGACCACTGTAGAAGATCCCCACAACTTTGCAGACCTGGAGGCTTTCGGGAATAACAATTATTCTAAAGAACTTTCAGATTTAGGATTCGTTATTGATCATTTTATAGAGAATTCTCGTGTGGATCGTGAAAAGGTAATTCTGATCGGTCACAGCAGGGGAGGTGGAATTTCTATCATCAAGACCTTTGAAGATGAAAGGATCAACGGTCTGATTACTCTGGCAAGTGTGGATACTTTGGAAAGATTTCCTACAGGTGAAGCTTTTGAAAACTGGAAAAGAGCAGGAGTCTATTTTGCCTTAAATGGGCGTACAAAACAGGAAATGCCACATTATTATCAGTTTTATGAAGATTATGAGAAGGACATTCATCGTTTTGATGTGGAAAGAGCAACAGAAATGGCCAAAGCTCATATGCTGATCATTCATGGAACTCAGGACGAAGCTGTAAACGCCGGACAGGCAGAACATCTTCACCTTCTCCATCCGAATTCTCAACTATTCCTGATTGAAAATGCTAATCATACCTTCGGAGCAAAGGAACCCTGGACAGAAAAGAAACTTCCGGAAGATCTCAATACTGTTACTGAAAAGTGTATTGAGTTTATCAAAGAAAAATTGAAATAAAGCCTTTCCGATTGCGTTATATTACATTAACACTTTATACAATATCATTATGAAAAAACTTATTGCAGGCGCATTGGCGCTATCCTTATGTACAGCAGTTATTTCCTGTAACAAAGAAGCCAAAACCTCAACTTCTGCAGGTACAGATTCACTGGCAACAACAATGCCTAAAGATTCTGCAACACAACCGAAATCTGATTCGGCAGCTACTGCTTCTCCCTCTGCTGCAACAGAGAACATCATTACTAAGAATGTTGGAAAATATCCACATGAGATCAAACTGTTTGAAGATAAAAGCATCACAGATCGATTGAAAAAGCTTGTTGGAGCTCAATATAATGATATGATAAAATATTTTAATGTAGAAAGCCCAATCGCCTCTGAAAACGGAATTTATAAATTAACAGGATGTAAACAACACGACTGTCCGGGATACTCAACAGACATTTATTATGATGCTAAGGATGACAACCTGAATGTCATGATAGATCAGAACGGTAAGCTGACAGACTTCAGTGAAAAGAAGAAAATAACGGTATCAGAATCTTTGAAATCGAAATAAAGACAGAAGCTGGAAACGGGAGGTTTTCGTATTCCGATCCACTTCTCTGACCTGAAATATAATAAGAAGAGGCGCCTGAAATTTCAGGCGCCTCTTTTGTATCTGACAATATGATGAAATTGATCTACTTCATGATAAGTACGTTCCATGCTTCTTCAATTTTGCTCTCAAGAAGCAGCTTCTGAGCATCAAGATGAATGTTTTCATCAGCGTGGAATTCGCCGTCAGGCAGTACTTCCGTATTGGCAAGCATACCAAGATCATTTCCTGTAAATATTTTGCTGTATTTGATGGCATCCGGCAACAGATCAAACCCAATTCCTTTTGTTACCAGAGGTTTTGGAACTTCAAAAAGGCTGTTCTCATTACTTCTTGAATACCAGTTGCCGCCTAAACGGGCAACCATATCCAGCTTTTTCTGATCCAGATTTCCGGCTTCATTCAGGTATTCTTCTCTGATGTGAATTTTCTGGACTTCACAGATCACCAGATTTCCGGCTCCGCCCTGTTCGCCAAGAGATTTTACTTCCAAAACTTTGCATTCAAAGTTAACAGGACATTCTTCAATCAGTTTGGGCTGTACAAGCTCAGCATCTTTCATAGTCAGACCGGATTTGATGAATTCATTCACTCCGGTTTCGTATTCTGTAGAAGCTAAAGAAATTTGCTGTACAATAGGAAAGTTGACCGTTCCAATCACTACTTCCGGTACTTCCAGAACATTTTCCAGGGTATGTTTTGTGGTATTATCACGCACTCTCCTTGATGGTGAAAAGATCAGAATGGGAGGAACCGTACTGAACATATTAAAAAAACTGAATGGAGATAAATTATTTTTACCGTCTTTATCCACCGTAGAAGCCAATGCAATAGGACGTGGTGAAACGGCGGTTTGCATGATGGTTTGTAAATGTACGGCGGTTATTTCAGATGGGATTACTGTTTTCATATTTTTCTTTTTAACACTTAAGCTACTTTAGTTATTTCTGATGCTGCATATAAAAGATCACTTAAGTTTGAAAATCTACGATTTTCATTCTTTGGGAAGTTCTTTGAATATTTTAGAGGCAAAATATTCACAGCCTTCATGGTAAAGATTTGTGACATTGAAATTAACTAAGATTGAACGAGGTACTTTTAAAAGGTTCATATAATTCATAGTTTGAGCTTTATGAATCTGATGAATTTCAGCAACCGATTTTAGTTCTAAAACAATTAACTCCTCAATCAAAAAGTCACATTTTACTTTACAGTCTATATGATTTCCTTTATACAAAAATGGAATTTCAAGTTCACTTTGATATTGCAGACCCAGAAGATCAAATTCTTTTTCTAAGCATTGATGATAAACCTCTTCATATAAACCAGGGCCTGTCAGTTTATGAACTTCAATACAGGCCCCAATAATTTTATAAGAAAGATCATTAATTAATTTTTGTGTAATCATAATGCATCATAATGAAAATCGTAGATTTTCAAAAACTAAAGTGAACTTAATTTTCCATAATCATTTAGCTTAAAAAACTAAAGTGTTTAAAATAATTTTTAAAGTGTCGGGATAATTTTACCTGAAACTTCACCGAAACCTACTCTCACACCGTCTTTTTCTGCCCATGCTTTCATGGTAACGGTATCATTGTCTTCAATGAACTTTCTTTCTTCACCGTTGCTTAATGATAAAGGATTTTGTCCTCTCCACGTAAGCTCAAGCATAGAGCCGAAAGATTTTGGATCGCTTCTGGAAATGGTACCGCTGGCATACAGATCACCCACTTCTACGTTACATCCGTTTACAGTGTGGTGAGCCAATTGCTGGGTCATATTCCAGTACATATGTTTGTAGTTGCTTTCGCAGATCAGGTTTTGATCACCGTTTTCCGGCTGAATATATACTTCAAGATTAATATCGTAATTTTTGTCACCTTCAAATTTCAGGTAATCCAGAACTTCAGGATCTTGCGTAGGAGAAGTTGTTCTGAATGGTTCCAATGCTTCAAGAGTAACTACCCATGGAGAGATAGATGACCCGAAGTTTTTCGCAAGGAATGGCCCTAGCGGAACATACTCCCAAGATTGAATATCTCTTGCAGACCAGTCGTTGAATACCACCATTCCGAAGATCGCATCTTCTGCATCTTTTGTAGAAATACTTTCACCCATCTCCGTATTTTTGTTGACGATGAAAGCCATTTCCAGTTCGAAATCAAGTTGTTTGCAAGGTCCGAAAATAGGTTGATCTGCATCGGCAGGTTTCATTTGTCCTTTCGGGCGGTTGATTTCCGTTCCTGAAACAACAATAGAAGAGGCTCTTCCATGGTAGCCTACCGGTAAATGCTTCCAGTTTGGCAATAAAGCATTGGCAGGATCACGGAACATTTTCCCTACGTTGGTTGCGTGTTCGATGCTGCTGTAGAAGTCTGTATAATTCGGAATGTGCACAGGCATCATCATCTTTACCTTGTCAAGATCGTAGAACGCTTCTTCAATAGTTTTCTGATCTTTAGATAATGCTGATCCTTCTTCCAGTAAAGTCTGGATTTTGGTACGCACAGCATTGGTAACTGGTTTGCCCAGTTCGATGAATTCGTTGATAGTATACGCTTCAAAAACATTGTCGTCTAAGCCTTCAATGTCTTCAAAATAGCCAAGATCATACAAAGTGGCAAGATCAATAACCTGATCTCCGATCCTTGTACAGCATCCGATGTATTCTTTGTTAAAAACTGCTACTCCGAAAGGAATATTATGTATAGAAAAATCCGAGTCTGAGGAATAGTCTACAAATGATTTCATAAGTTTAGATTTAATTTAGATTAAAATATCACCCTGGGAAATAGTCTTTGGGATGTTTATTTTGCCTTTTTGGTATAAGATTGTTCATCAATCCAGCGGTCTTTGGTATTGACATCGATGAGGTAGAGAATATTGTCCTGCTGGGTAAGCAATAGCGTTTTGGTGACTGCGATCGGGATTTTTTTACCTTCCAGTACATCTGCCCGCAGCGAAACGATGTTCTTTTTTCTGACAATATCGCCTGTGAAAACATTGGAACTGCTTTCTCCTGTGGCTTTATCATCAAAAACTTCTACATACGTAGCATTGTTCCCTTTGATCACGATAAAATCTCTTTCCGTATGGTCTGCTTCATCTTTAATGAAGACAAACTTTTTGTTGTCAATATTTACCTTTTCAAGATTCTGATTGATGCCTCTTCTTGCTTCAAGTCTGTCGAGGATTGCATTTAAGGAACCGTATTGTGCCTTTACACCCAGGGTTCCAAAGAATAAAATTCCTATTAAAAGTTTTCTCATTATGCTGTGTTTTATAAAAAAGTTTTGCCAGAATACTGAATCCTGACAAAACTTAATATTTTTTAACGTAAAATTAAAGATTACCTCTTCTTTCCTGCTCTCTTTCCAGAGCTTCGAATAACGCTTTGAAGTTTCCGGCACCAAAACTCTGTGCACCGTGTCTTTCAATGATTTCGAAGAATAGAGTAGGGCGGTCTTCTACAGGCTTGGTAAAGATCTGAAGTAAGTACCCTTCTTCATCATGATCAATAAGTATACCTAACTCCTGAAGTTTTTTAAGATCTTCATCAATATGGCCTACTCTTTCAGGAACCATGTCATAATATGCTTCCGGTGGAGCTGAAAGGAATTCCACACCACGTTTTTTAAGCTCAGTTACCGTGTGGATAATGTCTTTGGTAGCTACTGCAATGTGCTGTACTCCTTCACCTTCGTAGAAATCAAGATATTCTTCTACCTGAGATTTCTTTTTACCTTCAGCAGGCTCGTTGATCGGGAATTTTGCATATCCGTTTCCGTTTGACATTACTTTAGACATCAGTGCAGAATATTCTGTGTTGATCTGCTTGTCATCGAAAGAAAGGATGTTTACAAACCCCATTACTTTTTCATACCATTCTACGGTAGGGATCATTCTGTTCCAGTCTACGTTTCCTACACAGTGGTCTACATACAATAGACCTGCTTCTTCAGGATTGTAGGCACTTTCCCATTTTTCATATCCTGGCATGAAAGCCCCTTCATAATTTTTTCTTTCTACAAACATGTGAACTGTTTCTCCGTAGGTATAAATTCCGGACATTCTTACTTCACCATGCTCATCAGTTAAAGTTACGGGCTCTAAATATGGTTTTCCACCTCTTTTGGTAGTTTCTTCGAAAGCTGCATAAGCGTCATCTACCCAAAGTGCCAAAATCTTTACTCCGTCACCGTGTTTTTTTACATGCTCGCTGATAGAAGAATCAGACTTCAATCCGGTAGTTAATACCAATCTGATCTTGCCCTGTTGAAGCACATAAGATGCACGGTCTCTTACTCCTGTTTCAGGACCCGCATAAGCTACAGACTGAAAACCGAAAGCGGTTTTGTAATAATGGGCAGCCTGTTTTGCATTTCCTACATAAAACTCAATATAATCTGTACCGTTGATCGGTAAGAAATTTTCTGCTTGAGCAATTTTCTCGGCAAATGTAAGTGTTGACATATTCTTTTTTACTTTTATTTTATTGGTATGCAAATTACAAAAAACTTGGATATAGGAAAAATATTCCCTACTAATCCTTGAATTTATTTAACATAACGTTAAAGAAAAGTTTATTTAAGTATATTTAAGTTCCATTTGTTTGAAATCAACCACTTACATTTGTAATACAAAAAACAAGTGAGAAAAAAATATTTCGTACATGAAAGCCGCAGAGATTCTCTGCGGCTTTCTTATTTTATTGGTTAGTTTCTATTTTTCTGTTGAGCATTCCTGCATCCGGATTGTAATTGTCCCAGATCTTCCAGGTATTATCTATTTTTTTGAAAAAATAGATTTGTGTACTGAGCTGGTTGACAAAATGCTCTTCTCCTGTTTCTCCTACTTTGAATAGGAGGTTCCAGAATTCCTGGGTTTCCAGTATTTTCTTTTCCGGATCATCTGTCACTACATGGATGTCAAAAACTTCATAGTTGGAACGGTTGTTTTTGGTTACCAGTTGAAAGTCATTGTCACAAAGTTCTTTACTGAACTGTGAAATTCTTTCTAAAAACGGAGAATCATCGAACACCAGCTCCTTGAAAATTTCGGTATTATGCTTGGGAAACTGTTTGCAAAATTCAAAAGCTTTTGCACAATAGTCATATACCAACCTGGACATAAAAGACACATCATCCGCTTCATTCTGATCTTTCTTTTTATTTCTCATAGAAAGAATATAATCATTAAGGTCTTTATACCCCAGAAAAATGCATATTTTATCTAGTGTTTTTAAGAATCTTAGATCACTGTGGGTCTTGTCCTGGTAATCGTTTTCAAAAAAGCGCTGTAGCGTAACGTGAGAAATGGTGCTCCCGATTTCGAATTTTTTTCCTCCTTTCAGTTCTTCTGCTTCAGAGAGTTCATCTTTAATAATTTCGGAAAGAATAATATAATGGCTTCTTTTCCATTCATTCACATTCCCCAAAACAGAATTCCTTACTTTAGAATGTTCTACAACTTCTTCTCGTATCGAATTATATATAGTCTTCAATTTCCTTGTTTTTGAAAGAGTTTTATCAAAAATACTGCCAAAAGCTTAAAGCTTTTTTATAGTTAATAGGGCAGTAATAAAAATATATTGATAAAGTCTTATTAAAAATAAGCATTAAAAAGTTTTTATCTGCTGATTATCAGTGTTTAAATCTTTCGAATGCTGCTTTTTCCAACATTTCCCTGTCATCCGGGTGAGCAATGCTGATCAGCTCCTGGGCTCTCTGGCGAAGGTTTTTCCCATACAAATAGGCTGTTCCGTATTCGGTAACTACATAATGAATATGTCCTCTTGTCGTTACTACACCAGCGCCCTGTTTAAGATAAGGTACGATCCTTGAGATCCCTTTTTTAGTTCTTGAGGTAATAGCAATGATTGGTTTTCCATCTTCACCCAAAGCAGCTCCACGCATGAAGTCCATTTGTCCTCCGATGCCGCTGTATTGAAGAGTTCCGATAGAATCTGCACATACCTGCCCGGTAAGGTCTATTTCAATGGCAGAGTTGATGGCTACCATCTTTTTGTTTTTCATAATGTTGATCGGGAAATTGACTTCACTTACATCTCTGAAGGCAAAGACCGTATTGTCATCTACATAATCATAGAGCTTTCTGGTCCCAAAACAGAAGCTGGTAATGGTTTTATTTTCATTGTAGCCTTTGTATTTATTGTTGATCACATCATTCTGGATAAGGTCGATTACTCCGTCACTCAGCATTTCTGTGTGAATTCCCAGGTCTTTATGATTGTGCAGACATTTTAAAACCGCATCCGGAATAGTCCCGATTCCCATCTGAAGGGTAGATCTGTCTTCAATCAGTTCTGCTACATTTTTTCCTACAAGCATTTCTTCAGGACCTACTTTCGAACCATAATCTACCGTATGAAGCTCTTCTTCATGCCAAACTAGTTTATGGATTCTGCTGATATGGATCATTCCGTCACCATGGGTTCTCGGCATTCTTGGATTGACAATAGCAACAATGGTTTTAGCAGTATCTACCGCTGATCTCGCGATGTCTACTGAAGTTCCTAAAGTACAGAAACCATGTTTATCCGGCGGAGATACCGTTACCAGAGCTACATCCAGCGGAAGTATATTCTTTCTGAACAGAATAGGAATTTCACTTAAAAATACAGGAACAAAATCACCTCTGTCTGAGTTGACAGCATCACGAACTGGTGTGGATACGAATAATGAATTGATGAAGAATTTATCTTTATATTCAGGTTTGGCAATTTCTATATTTCCCTGTTGGGTAATAGAAACCATCTCTACATGATCCAACCGGTGTGCCTGTCTTGCCAGTTCATCAATCAGGTAGTTCGGAGTACATGCACTCCCGTGAAAAAATACACGGTTGCCACTTTTTACCGTATATATTGCCTCTTCTGCGCTTATGTAGTTATGCATATTTTATTTTTTTAATAGGGTGTTAATCGTGTTCTCACCTCATAAAATTACCTCTCTTCTTTCAAAGATAGTCTTATATTTTTACTTTTTCTAATTATTTTAACGATATTGAAAAGGACTTTTATCATATTCAGGAGCGTATTTATAGGTGCTTAAAAATAAAAGGCCAAATGCAATGCATTCAGCCTTTTAGTATTATATTCAGAGTTTTTTTTAATTGGAAACCTCCGTTTCTGTAGTCTGTTTCATACTTCCTGTTTCAGAAAATCTTAAATGCCAGCTGAAAGCTTCTTCCAGCAGGTGAGGAGTATGTCCACCTCTTTCACAGGCTCTGTCGAAATAAGATTGTAATTCTTCTTTATAATCAGGGTGAACACAGTTATCGATGATTTTTTGCGCCCTTTCTCTCGGTGCCAGACCTCTAAGGTCAGCCAGCCCTATATCGGTTACCAGAATATCCACATCATGTTCCGTATGGTCTGTATGAGAAACCATTGGAAGAACGTGTGAAATATTGTTTCCTTTGGATGCGGCCTGGGTTACGAAAATACTTAAGTAGGCATTTCTTGCAAAGTCACCGGAACCTCCTATTCCATTCATGATCTTTGTCCCTCCGATATGGGTAGAATTTACATTTCCGTAAATATCAAATTCAATTGCAGTATTGATGGCAATGACTCCCAATCTTCTGATCAGACCAGGCGTATTGGAAATATTCTGCGGTCTTAAAACGAATTTTTCCCTGTATTTGGAAAGGTTTCCTAACACTCTTTCATAGCATTCTTTAGAAACGGTAATGGATGATGCTGATGCAAAGCTCAGTTTACCTGAATCTATCAGATCAAAAGTACTGTCCTGAAGCACTTCGGAAAACATAGTAAGGTCATAGAAATTACTATCTTTAAATCCTGTAAGAACAGCATTGGCTACTTTACCGATACCAGCCTGAAGGGGAAGAAGTCGGTCTGTAAGACGTCCTAAACGAACTTCATTTTCAAAGAAATCGAGAAGATGTCCGGCAATGGCTGTTGTCTTTTCGTCCGGCTCTGCAATATCAGCAGGGCTGTCTTTAAGGTTGGTAAAAACAATGGCTTCTATTTTCTCTGGATCAACCGGAATACTTTTTCTTCCGATTTTGTTCCAGGGAGCGACAATAGGAATAACGTTTCTGTAAGGGTAGTCTTCAGCCTGGTATATATCGTGAATTCCATATACTTCTTCAGGAACTTCCGTATTGATCTCAATAATGATCTTTTTAGCCAAAGCAGCAAATGTTACTGAATTTCCTACAGAGGTTGTAGGAACGATGCTTCCGTCTCTTTCAATATAAGCAGCTTCGATAACTGCCACGTCAATACTCTGAAGGTTTTTGGTGTGAAGAAGCTCGGCACTTTCACTTAAATGCTGATCGATGAAGAGAATTTCACCTTTATTGATTCTGTTTCTTAAAATAGGATCTACCTGAAACGGCATCCTTTTTTTAATCACATCAGCTTCTGCCAATTTTCCGTCGGTACCGTGCCCCAGTGAAGCTCCGGTCATTAAAGTGACTTTAAGGTCTTCTGTTTTTCCTCTTTCTGCTAATGCCGGCAAAATGGCTTTGCTGTCACCTGCTTTTGTAAAGCCGCTGGACCCTATGGTCATGCCGTCTTTAATGATTTTCACAGCATTTTCAGCTGTTGTTACTTTTTGATGTAGACTTTCTAATCTGATTCTTTCTAACATGTAATATTGATTTTGTATTAAACCACCATTACTTAGGATGCGTCATGAAAAATAATGATGGTTAAAATGGAGCTAACCATGCCTTACAAATTTACAAAAAAAGACGCTTTAAATAAAGGATTTAAAGCGTCTTTTGTATGTATTCAGTAATACTTTTTATTATTTTATTCCAGCCATGAAGTTTTGTAGGACGGATCTTCCACTTTTAAAGCTTCTTCTGTAATTTTCAGCGGGCGGAAAGGGTCTACCATTACCGCATATTCTTCAGTGAATTTCTTACCGATACTTCTTTCCATAGCACCAGGGTGAGGCCCGTGTACGATTCCTCCCGGATGAAGGGTAAAATCCATCAGGTCGATATGGTTACGGCTCATAAAGTCACCTTCCGTATAGAACAGCACTTCATCAGAATCGATATTGGAGTGATTGTAAGGAGCCGGAATTGCCAATGGGTGGTAATCATACATTCTTGCACAGAACGAACATACCACAAAGTTGTGTCCTTCAAAGTTTTGGTGAACCGGTGGCGGTTGGTGAATTCTTCCGGTGATCGGTTCAAAGTTTTTGATATTGAATTTATAAGGATAGAAATAGCCATCCCAGCCTACCACATCAAACGGATGGGTAGCATAGATGAAATCTGTAATCTGATTTTCTTTTTTTACTTTGATCAGGAATTCTCCTTTTTCATCTACAGGTTCTTTGAAAGTAGGAGCAATCATATCTCTTTCGCAGAAAGGAGAATGTTCCAAAAGCTGCCCGAATTCATTTCTGTATCTTTTCGGAGTATAGATCGGAGAGTGGCTTTCCAGTACGAAAAATACGGTATCATCAGACTTCAGTTCTACCTGATAGATCGTACCTCTTGGGATAATAAGATAGTCACCGGTCACAAACTCAAGGTCTCCTACAAAGGTTTTTAAGATTCCGTTCCCCTGGTGAACGTACAGAAGTTCATCACATTCAGCATTTTTATAAAAATAATCCATCGATTTTCTTGGCTTGGCCAATCCCATTTTCAGGTCATTATTCATCAAAAGGATCTTTCTGCTGTCCATAAAATCATCTTCAGGAGTGACATTCATTCCTTTGAACATTCTTGGAGCCACATTTTTTTCAACGGCAATTTTAGGCGTTACATCCTTAGGCTCACCGATCGATTTGATCTGTGTAGGACGGTGAATATGGTAGAGCAGTGAAGAAATACCATGAAAACCTTCTGTTCCGAAAAGCTGTTCATAGTAAAATTTATCTTCAGGAGACTTAAAGATAGTGTGTCTTTTTTGTGGGATATTTCCCGCTAGATGATATCTCATTTTACTTTCATATGTAGTTTCTCAAATTTAATCATTTTTCATGAATTGATCGTACCTATATTTTTCTTGATGTTTTGTATTTAAAAAATAATTGTTAGATTTGTCTAACAATTTTAATTTCATGAAGCGAATATTATTTTCTATTACTTTTTTATCATCATACTGTTTTGCGCAGGAAACAGACAGTTTAAGTCTGCAGACCAACAAAAAACTGGATTCTGCCAACATTACCAAAAGAGAAATCAAGACGAGTAATATAGAGGATGTAGTGGTTACCGGAACCATAAAACCGATGAGCAGATCAAAAAGTCCTGTGGCTGTTGAGATCTATAGTCAGAAATTTTTTCAGAAAAATCCCACCCCAAGTATTTTTGAAGCCATTGCCATGGTGAATGGCGTAAAACCTCAGTTGAACTGTTCGGTTTGTAACACCGGAGATATTCATATCAATGGGCTTGAGGGACCTTATACCATGATCCTGATCGACGGAATGCCGATTGTAAGTTCACTTTCTACAGTATACGGATTGAGCGGAATTCCCAATAGTTTAGTAGACAGAATAGAAGTGGTAAAGGGACCGGCTTCCTCTATCTACGGTTCTGAAGCAATGGGAGGAGTGATCAATATTATCACAAAAAATGCACTGACGGCGCCTAAACTGAGTGTAGATTTGATGACCAGCACCTGGAGTGAAAACAACCTGGATCTTTCTACAAAATTTAATCTTGGAAAGAATGCCGCTTCATTATTGAGCTTAAATTATTTCAGTTTTAAAGAACGAATAGACCAGAATAAAGATAATTTCACGGATACTACTTTACAGAGCAGAATTTCTGTTTTCAACAAATGGAATTTTAAAAGGAAGGAAAACAGACAGGCAAGTCTTGCTATGAGATACCTGTATGAAGACCGCTTCGGAGGAGAAATGCAGTGGAATAAATCTTTCCGGGGAAGTGATGAAGTATATGGCGAAAGCATCTATACCAACAGAGCGGAAGTTTTCGGGTTGTATGAATGGCCTATGAAAGAGCATATCGTTACCCAGTTTTCTTATAATTATCATGATCAGAATTCTTTTTACGGAGCAAACCCTTTCAATGCCCTTCAGAAAGTTGCTTTTGTACAGACCTATTGGGACAGAAGTTTCGGGAAACATGATATTACAGCAGGGCTTACTTTTAAAAGAACTTTTTATGATGATAATACCCCGGGAACTCTAGCCTCCGACGGGATCACCAATGCACCGATGAAATCTCCGATCTGGGGAGTATTTATCCAGGATCAATGGGAGATTAATGATAAAAATACTTTATTACTGGGGTACAGATATGACTATGACAAAGTTCATCACTCGGTACATTCACCAAGACTGGCGTGGAAGTTTTCTCCCAATCCTTATCATACTTTACGGTTCAATTTCGGAACGGGGTTCAGAGTGGTCAACCTGTTTACAGAAGATCATGCTGCTTTGACCGGATCAAGAGAGGTGGTGGTGAAATCAGATCTTCAGCCGGAAAGATCGGTAAATGGTAATTTGAATTATATCTGGAAAATTCCTGTAGGAACCCGGATGCTGAGCCTGGATGCCTCCGCATTTTACACCTATTTCAGTAATAAAATTGTAGGAGATTTTGATTCTGATCCCAATAAGATCATCTATGACAACCTTCATGGATACGGAATTTCGAGAGGAGCTTCCCTGAATGTGGATTTCACTTTTCAGTTTCCTTTGAGTGTAAATCTGGGAGTGACTTATCTTGATGTCTATCAGAAATATGATAATGAAAATCAAAAGACCCAGCAGTTGCACGCTCCCAAATGGAGCGGAACTTATAATCTGACCTATAAATTTCCGAGTAATCTGACTATAGATTTTACCGGACAGTTTTATGGCCCGATGAGGCTTCCTGTTTTGCCCAATGATTACCGTCCGGAATATTCCCCGTTTTATTCTCTGGCCAATATTCAGGTCTCAAAGAGTTTCAAATCCGGGTTTGAAGTGTATTGCGGAGTGAAAAATTTATTCAATTTTACTCCTAAAGATCCTTTGATGAGGCCGTTTGATCCATTTGATAAACATGCTGATGATCCGGTCAGCAATCCTAACCATTATACTTTCGATACCGCTTACGGCTATGCCCCCATGCAGCGTATCAGAGGGTTTCTGGGAGTAAAATATACGTTGAAATGAAAAAAATAGCTTTATTTTTAATGTTAGTGCCTTGTTTTTATCTGTCTCAGATGAAGACAGGCACTTTTTCTGAAATGGAGGCTTTGCAAAAAGAAAACACAAAGCCTGTTATCATCCATCTGTATACCGATTGGTGTGCAGTCTGTAAAATAGAATCTTATCATCTTAATAAGGACCAGGAACTGGTGAAAATGATGAATGATCATTTTTATTTTATCAATTTTGAGGCTGAGAAAACGAAAGAAAAGATCCGTTTTCAGAACCGGGAATTCGATTATCTGTCTAACGGAAGTACGGGAATTCACGAACTGGCACTGGCACTTTCGAAAAATAAAAACCAGCCTGTTTATCCGGTGTGGATTATTCTGGATAAGAATCAGAATTTAGTGTACTATCATGAAGGGCAGTTTACCGCCGAGAAAATGAAAGAGAAATTGAAGGAAGTTTCTGCTTTGTGAGGGGTGTCTTTTTTATTTGAAGAGGCAAAAGCGCCATGTTTAATTTTTTGATTTGTTCTGAAGTAGAGATTTTAGGTACCATTGCCTTTATTGACGAAAAAGATGAGATTGATCTATATTTTAAAATAAACTTTTTTAGATTTTGGCTAAAGCCAATGAATTGGTTTAATGAAGAAAGAGGCTGTCTCAAAAGGTAAACTAATGCTCTGAGAATCTCCTAAATGACAAAATTTGTCAGACAGGAGTCCGAGAGAGGGGGTACTTTTGAGACAGCCTCTCCTATTGAATTTTCATGAATATAATATTTTAATTCCTCAGTCTTAAACTTTCGCATCAATTAAAACTGCCATCTGTATGCAGGGTTCATCAGAACGGTTGCTCCAGGCATGATTGGTTCCTCTCTGGATCACAATGTCTCCAGGTTTGAGCAGAGTTTCTCCTTCTTCCATGATCATATACAACTCACCTGAGAGAATAATGATATAATCCAATGTTGGTGTCTCATGCATCAACGGATGAGGTTCTCCTTTTTTGAATTCAACACCGAGATCTTGATCAGGTGGGACAACTACATACCGGAAATAAGTTCCGTTTTGGGGTGTTTGCGGAAATCCTGTATTAGGAATTCTGGTTTCGAAATCTAAGCTTGCAGGAGTCTTTTGGGTATTCCATATGTCGGAAATAATAAGTCCCGGAAAGTGTTCCACAGCATTTTCTACCTGTTGGTCTTCTACAATGGTTGATTTTCCGTCTTTAATTCCTGTTACAATACGTCTTGGGATTTTATTCATAGATTAATGTTTCATAACGAGTTTATGACCTTGGGTCTGGTTGTTTTTTAAAATAGAGTGTGCCTCTAGTACGGTTGCCAGTGAGAGATCGCCTATAACTTTGTGCTGAGGTGGAGCAATGGCTTCGGTTTCCAGCAATGTTTTGATGGCAATCAGGCTGTTTTGATAATAGTCATGTTTTCCGGTCATACTGTACGCATAATTGGATATATTCATGATGAGACTTCCTTTGTTGAAGAGCATTTCATGGGCATTTTTGGTTACTAAGGCTGTTACATCCACATAAGTTCCGTTGATTTTTAAAACTTCAGCAGTGACTTCAGCCATTGTATTGCCTACCAGATCAACTCCTATATCAAACGGTTGATCACCATTGGCCTTTAAAAGATTTTCAACAAGATTTTCCTCTCTGTAGTTGATGATCTGATGCGCTTTTACTCCTAGATTAATAAGCATCTGTTTGTTTTCTTCACTTCCTACCGTTACGGTGAAATGCTGAATATGATGGGCCAGTAAGATCTTAACAAAAAAAGATCCTACACCTCCTGCAGCTCCTGTTACAAGAATGGTCTGCCCAGGCTGTAATTTTAAGCGATTGAAGATCTGAAGCGATGTGAGCCCTGCCGATGGAATGGCTGCTGCTTCCTCAAAAGAAATATTTTTCGGTTTGAGTGCTACAATGGTCTCGGGAACGGAAATATATTCAGCATAAGTCCCATTGCTTCCCATGGAACCGCTTCCGCAGAAAACCTCGTCTCCAATACTGAATTGAGTAACGTCGCTTCCTTTTTCTATAATAATTCCTGATAATTCACGGCCCAATATGGGAGAGCTGATTAATTTTCGTTCCAGCTCGTTCTCCAGCATCTGGTAATCGATAGGGTTGAAGCCACTGGCTTTAATTTGGATTAAAACCTCATTAGTCTTGGGCACTGGCTTTTCAACAATACCATCTTCAAGTTGAAAATCTTTATTTAAAATGACTGTTTTCATAAGGGGATATTTTTTTCGAAGGTCATATGTAATCGTATATTTTCTATCAACACTGTATTTGAAAAATCGTTGTGATTTTATACTGTCAATTTGATACACAAATGTAGAGACAGAATAGTTTATATTTGCTACTAGTTAACTAATGGTAACTAGTTACCTTCATGAAACTATTATGGCAAAAATTATTGAAAACGGTATAGAGAGAGAGGCCACCTGCACAGAAGAATTGTTCGCAATGCGTGACAGCCTGGATGTTCTGGGTGGAAAATGGAAACTGATGATCCTGAGATACCTGACTAACAGGCCGGATCAGACTATTCATTTTAAAAAGCTGGAACGTGGGATTGAAGGGATTTCTGCAAAAATGCTGAGTAAGGAGCTGAAGGAATTGGAAACCAATCTTCTGATTACAAGAACGATTCAGGACACGAAGCCAATTACAGTAACCTATGCGGTTACTGAATACGGAAAATCTGTGTTCCCGGTAACAGAAACGCTTGTGAACTGGGGATTGCTGCATAGGGAGAAAATTAAACAGTCAATGAATTTCTAAGGAATCCAATGATTTTTTTGTGTAAGCACACGAAGTTGTAAATATTATCATGATGCGGGTGTAGTGCCCCGCCCTGAAATAAGTTGACAACTAATCGACTTATTTATGAAACATCAAGTATTCAAAAGAGAAAATAGAGCCTGATACACGAAATAGTTCGTTTCTATGTATTCGTTTAGTTCACTTTATTTTCTTTGGTTCTTCAGAATTTAATTATTATCTAATTTATTACTAAATCCTTTTGCAAATCTAAAGCATTCGTGGCAAAAAATCAACGGTATTCAATTTTATCGTTGCGCCTTATCAACATATTGAATGTATAAAATTTGCGTCTTTGCGTCTTCCAACAAACAGTTCTATAAAGATGAAAATGATTTGGCTTAACTCAATAAAATTCTTACTCTTCACAATATTGAAGTCTTCGTATTCATGAGTTTTTCAATCTGTTCCCAAACACTTATTAAATAACAGTTTTTTAATAAAAACAGTAAAATTGGTAAGCCAGAATCCCAATTTTTTGTTGCAAATTTGTTTGATCACTTTATATTAATAATTAAAATAAAGATTTATGCAAAAGAAAATTTATGCAGGGCAACCTGTAGTAACTTTAAATAACGGAGTAGACATTCCGGCACTGGGATTTGGAGTATGGCAAATGGAAGATCTGAAAGAGTGTGAAAGTGCCGTGATCAAGGCAATCCAGACGGGATACAGAATGATTGACACGGCTGCCATCTATCAGAATGAAACGGCGGTAGGAGCTGCTGTAAAAAATAGTGGTGTGAATAGAGATGATTTATTCATTACTTCCAAAGTATGGGTTCAGGATCATGGGTATGAAAAGGCGAAGGCTGCTTTCCAAAGAACATTAGACAGATTGCAGATGGATTATCTGGATATGTACCTTATTCACTGGCCATATGGTGATTTCCTTGGGACATGGAAGGCTTTGGAGGAACTTTATCAGGAAGGGAAGATCAAAGCAATAGGAGTATGTAATTTTACCATTGAAAAGCTGGAAGAATTACAGGCTTATTCAAGTACTCTTCCGGTGATCAACCAGATTGAGCTGCATCCGGTATTTCAGCAAAAAGAATTGCAGGTTTACGACAGAGAAAATAATATTGTAACACAGCCATGGAGTCCGCTTGGTAACGGAAATGCAAATCTTCTGAATAATGCAGATCTGAAAGCTATAGCTGAAAAATATGGTAAAACGGTTGCTCAGGTTATTTTAAGATGGCATTTACAGGAAGGTTTTGTGGTGATTCCAAAATCTGTAACACCGTCAAGAATTGAAGAAAATTTTAACGTATTTGACTTTGAACTGACAGAAGGTGAAATGAATACTGTTCGTTCTCTAGATACAGGAATCAGATTATTCTTTGATCCGAAAGATCCTGAGTGGGAGCAGAAAATGCTGAAATCTGTAGCAGATATTTAATTGCAAATGTGGACTCATTCTGCAAGATTTGATAAGAAGGAAGGAAAAATCATTTTGAACAATGATTATGCTTTTTCATTTTCAACATATGAGGGATTTAGCTATAAACTGTTATATACTGAGTTATTAATTGACAATGACTTCAACTATATTCTTCAGATGAGTGTTTTTGAGCATGAAAATAAAACGAAGGATTTTCCCAAAATGTTTCAGGAAAAAGGGAAGTTGCCCGAAAAAATATTTGATTATCTTGAAATACTGTTGGATGCGGATCTTAAAAGTTTAAAACGAAGATATAGCTACAGTAATTTTGATATTTCAGACATTGGGTCACAGCGGTTTCTTATTAATCTGTATGATGGTATTGAGATTAGTATCAATGATGGTCTTCCTTTGGACTATTATTTCACAACAGATGTTGAAGTGTTTTTGTATGACTTTAATGAATATCTGAAAAGCTGGATGGAAGAGAAATACCAGACCTGGATTTTATAAAACACTATCAGTTCAGTTATAAATAAGATTCCCACAGATCGTATATGATCTGTGGGAATCTTATTTTCTGCTCAGGAATGAGTAATGTCATATCTTCTTGAAAATGAGATGTTCTGATTTTTTGTACCTTTTTAATTAAAATAAGTTGTATGTTTTGGCCAGATACCATCAGTAAAAAATTAGGAGTTAAATATCCTGTTGTTCAGGCTCCTATGTTTGGAATGAGCACACCGGAAATGGTTGCTGCGGCTGGAAAAGCAGGTTGCCTGGGATCATTGGCTCTGGCAGATCTTTCTGCAGATCAGTCTGTTGAACTTATCAGAGAAACCAGGAAACTTACAGATCAGCCTTTTGCTGTCAATATTTTTGCCCATTGCATTCCTGAGATAACAGATGATTTGCGGGAAAAATTTATCAGGACCAAACAGTTTATAGAGCAGTTGGCAAAAGAAAATAATATGGATGTAAAACTTCCGGATCTTGATGCCATTAAAGTGAAAAGTTATCATGGTCTTATTGACCCTATCATTGATGAAAACTGTAAAATCTTAAGCTTTATATTCGGGAGCCTGGATGATCAGAGTATTCAGAAATTAAAAGCCAATGGAATAACTTTAATCGGCACCTGTACTTCAGTAGAAGAGGCTTTGATTCTGGAACAGTCGGGGGTAGATATGATCTGTGTACAGGGAATTGAAGCAGGTGGGCATAGGGGAGCATTCAATGCAGATTATGTTCCACAGATCGGAGGTTTATCCTTACTGTCGCAGGTTCACGATCATGTAAAAATTCCATTGATCTATGCAGGAGGAATTTACAATGGCAAGACAATACGTGCCGCAAAAGATCTTGGAGCACAAGGTTTTCAGACGGGAAGTTTATTGCTGGCATCCAGGGAAAGTGCATTGAAACCTTTTGAAAAAGAAAGACTGAAAAAAGTAAAAGAAGAAGAGATCATGCTGACGAGAAGCTTTTCAGGACGCTATGCCAGAGGGATCAGGAATAAATATATCGAAGCTGTTGAAAATTCCGGATATATTTTGCCATATCCTTATCAGAATAAACTGACCAATGCATTGCGGACGGCTGCAAAATCAGTACAGAATCCGGATTTCGTAGGTCTTTGGGTAGGACAGTCTATTCATCAGTATAGTGAACTTTCTACAACGGATATTCTGCGAAATTTGATTGAAGACGTTGAACGCTTTTAGGGCAATTCAAAAGCATTAAGAAAAATAAAAACTCCTTTTCAAACCGAAAGGAGTTTTTTATTGAGGTATTTATTCGTTGAATTCAATAATAAGCTGATTCATGTCTGAACCTGTAAAAGTGGTGGTAGATCCACTCAGATCATTCCATCTTCTTTCTGCATTTCCAGACGTATTGTAGATGTGAGTGGAACCTTCGTTTCCTCCGGCGTTATTAGGTTCTCCCGTTGCAAACCAGTTTTCTGTGGTCGCAGGATTAGTAGACCAGTTCATTCTAAACTCTTCTCCGGTGATCCATTGAAGCCTGTCCGGGTTGCCAGGCCTTTGAATCTTATTAAAACCAATCCAGATATTGTTACCCAGATTATAGCCGGTTCCTGAGGCTACGATATTGGTAGCCACCCAAAGTCTTTCAGCATCATTGGGCATGGTTATCAGATAACCTCCCATCTGCTTCCCGAAAGTGAATGCATTGAACCAGTTAATACCCTGTGAAAGCTGATAAGCACAATAAGTATGATTATTTCCTGCCCATTTTTTGCAGCCAAGCTCATTCGCAGTTCCTCCTCCAGGCACTGCTCCGGGGGCTGAGGCCTTGTTACTACCGGTTTGGGATCATAGCCCAGTATAGAATTATTAAATCCTGATGATGCTCCGCCATTAAGGTCACTTCTGGAAATTTTTCTTACATTTCCATTCGCTTCCGTAGAGAGAATGTCATCAGCTCCTGCTCCTGCAGGTAGCGTACGGATCCTCAGCTCTCCGTTGACATCAAGAGATTTTGTCGGAGTCTGAGTATTGATACCCACCTGCTGAGCAATGATGAAATAAGGTAAGATAATGAATGCTAAAATAGATTTCTTCATGAGTTGTTCTTTATTATTCATTAAATTCAATAATAAGCTGATTCATGGAAGTACTGGAATTGGACGTTAGTGTCCCATCGAGATCATTCCATTTCCTTTCTGCATTGACTGAACTTGCGAATATGTGAGTGGCTCCTTCAACTCCTCCTGAATTATTGGGTTCTCCTGTATTGAACCAGTTTTCGGTGGTTGCCGGGTTGGTAGACCAGTTGATTTTGAACTCTTCTCCGGTAATCCATTGGAGTTGGTCCGGATTTCCGGGTCTTTTGATTTTATTGAATCCGATCCATATGTTGTTACCCAGGTTATAACCGGTTCCTGAAGCTACAATATTGGTGTTCACCCAAATTCTTTCAGCATCATTAGTCATGGTAACCAGATAACCTCCCATTTGTTTTCCAAAACTGAAGGCATTAAACCAGTTAATAGGTTGTGTAATCTGATAAGCACAGTACGTGTGATTGTTTCCTGACCACTTTTTGCAGCCCAGTTCTGTCGCTGTTCCTCCTCCGGGTGCTGAGCCAGGTGGCTGAGGCCTGGTTGCTACCGGTTTGGGATCATAGCCTAATATGGTGTTATTAAATCCCGATGATGTTCCACCACTAAGATCACTTCTGGAAACCTTTCTTACATTTCCATTCGTATCAGTAGAGAGGATGTCATCAGCTGCAACTCCCACAGGTAAAGTACGGATTCGTAATTCTCCATTGATGTCAAGTGATTTTGTGGGAGTGGTTGTATTAATACCAACCTGTGCATTTAAAGCATAAGGTAAAATAATGAATAAAATAGTTTTTTTCATTTCATGTTTTGTTTGTTGGATCAAATATATTAAAAATATTTATTGAACATATGTTAATCAATTGATTTGTAGTGTTTTGTAATCTTGTTTTTAGAGTTGAAAAATATCTATATTGGTTTATTGATAAATATTTTTTACCCATAAGTATTTTATCATGATATAAATAAAATATATTCGAATTATGTATGACAGAAATATTTGTTGAAGAAATAAAAAACTCCTTTCAATCGAAAGGAGTTTCTGTTTTATCATGAATTTTTCCGGACTTGATTTTGAAAATTTATTAAATCAGTCCATCTGTAATATCATTATTTTGTAAGGTCCAGGCCGCCGAAGTTTCCGGAACTCATCATTAAATATACCCCTTGGGTCTTATCTAATGTATTCCAGTATGCATGCAGATCTTCAGCATTCGTGAAAACTCTTAAATTTTCGTTTTTGAATTTTTCTTTGATGAATTCAGGAGAAATCGGTTCCATTCTCTTGATTTTTAAAGCATCTTCAGAATAGAAAACAATTGCTTCTTCCAATCCGTCCATAGCGTGATCATACTGCTCTAAAAAAGCAGGATTTAAGCTTGAATAAGTATGAAGTTCCAGGAATCCGTATTTCTTGTCATTCTTAAACTGTTCTTTGAATGCTTTTACTGCTGCTTTTACTTTACTTGGAGCATGAGCAAAATCTTTGTAAAGGGTTCCTTTATCTTCTCTTTCTACTTTTTCAAGACGCTTGGAAGCCCCTTTAAAGCTCATGATCGCTTCATAGAAATCTTCATCCATGATTCCAAGTTGCTGGCAGATATGTCTGGCTCCTTCCAAATTTAACAGGTTGTGTGCACCAAAAACAGAAAGAGGAACATCACCCATTTCGGTTTTCAGGTAAACTTTACCGTTGTTTATTTCGTATTCAGGGGTTTTATAAGGAATTTTTCTGAAATAATTTTCAGCATTTTCCACTACCTTAACGACTTCCGGATCTTCTTCATTATACACTAAAACACCACCTGCCGTAATGCTTGCCACAAACTTTCTGAATTGCTCGATATAGTCATCAAATGTTTTGAAAACATTGATATGATCCCATGCAATTCCGCTCATTAAAGCGATATTCGGTTGGTATAATAAAAATTTAGAGCGCAGATCGATAGGAGAGGAAAGATATTCGTCTCCTTCCAATACCATAAAATCATTATCCTGGGTTAGCTTCACCATACAGTCGAAGCCTTCCAGTTGAGCTCCCACCATAAAATCTACGTCTTTTTGATGGAAATTCAGAACGTGAAGGATCATGGAGGTGATGGTTGTTTTACCATGTGACCCTGCAATAACCACTCTGGTTTTATTTTTAGACTGTTCGTACAGAAATTCAGGATAAGAATAGATCTTCAGACCCAGCTCTTTTGCCTTTGCCAGCTCAGGATTGTCCTGGTGGGCATGCATACCAAGGATGACAGCATCAATATCCGGAGTGATCTTTTCCGGAAACCAGCCCATTTGCTGAGGCAGTATTCCTTTTTTCTCCAATCTCGATTTCGAAGGTTCAAAAATAGCGTCATCTGAACCTGTAACCTGATAGCCTTTATCTTTTAATGCGATGGCAAGATTATGCATGGCGCTTCCGCCGATAGCAATGAAGTGGGTTTTCAATTGTATTTACTGTTTTTTTACATTAGTATTAATGATCTGCTGGAAAGCCTCAAGAATATTATTCCAATTCGTCTGATAGTTTGGAATGATCATGCTCGCATCTGTCTTGCTGCCCTCATTAGGACCTTTCTTGATGTTGATGGAAGTCGAAACATTGTCGTACAATTTTTTACGGTCTTCCTGTATTCTTCTGAAATTATTCTGAGAAAGAGCCTGATCCAGCTTCTTTAGATCTTCATTGGAAATTTTAAAATCCTGTTTGTATTTTTTGCCCTGGCCTTCGAAAGAATAATGTACGTTATTTCCTTTTATAAGCAGGTTTTCATATACAGGAGCATAGCCTCCGCTTTTCGAATAGCTGATGTCAAAATCCGAATATACTTTTTGGCTGTTGCATGAAACTAATACTATTATTACGAATAAGATTCCAAGTATTCTGTTCATAATCTTCTTATTTACTTTAATTATTTGAGTCCTTTTGTTCTAATTTTTTAGCTTTAAGTTCTTCATCATAACTGTGTAAGAGGTTGAAATCTTCAGTCTGCTCAATGGCAGTCATAATCTTCAACAGGATTTCCGGTGCTTTTTCATTATCGTAATCAATATCCAGAGGGGCCTTAAACTCCATGGTAGGTTTTACACCGGTAACCTTTACCCGAAGTCCTTTTTTATCAAATGCTCTTCTGAATCCGTTTATTTTGATCGGAATGACAATAGGACGCTGATTCTTTACCAATTTGGCTGTTCCTCTTCGTCCCTGTGCAAAAGCAGATGTAGTTCCTTGAGGGAAAGTAGCTACCCAGCCATTGTCCAGTGCCTTCATGATATTGTCTACCTCACTCATATCCACCATTCTGTTGACCGTTTTACCTTCTGCTCTCCAGGTTCTTTTTACTGTCACAGCACCTGCAATTTTGAAAATTTTAGGAAGAATACCTTTATTCATGGTTTCTTCAGCTGCTACATAGTAAAAATCGATCTTAGGATTCAGCAAGTAGATCGGATTTTTGATGGTATTTAAATATCCGTTGTTTACGGCACAAAAAGCGTGATACATGGCTGCTACATCAGCAAAATACGTCTGATGGTTAGACACAAACAATACATTGGAATCCGGAAGATCCACAAGATGCTCTGTGCCGGTAATTTTTAGTTTATTAAAGCCATTAAACCTTCTGTAGGATACAACTCCTAAAATAAAAATAATAAACCTTTTCAAAAAATAAGGGGTTCCGAATGCATCGGTGAAAATATTTTTCTTCGCCATTTTTCAATTAAACACGGTAGTGCAAAGTTACATTTTTTTCAGCAACTGGCTGAATTCGCTTAATATCATTGCTGTGGCTCCCCAGATAATGTATCCGTTGAAGTTGATGACAGGGACTTCCTTCCCTCCTGCACTCGGAAGTGCCATGATTTCCGGGGTATCAGAAAGGTTTAGAAAAGAAGTGATGGGAAATTCAATGACCTCTACAGCTTCGCTCTGCTGAAGAACAAAACCAGGATTCTTTTTAGTATATGAAATATAAGTGTAGACGTAAAAATTGCTTGGAGGAATGTAAATAGGAGAGAGGTCTCTGATGATTCGTACATAATGCTTATCTATGCCTATTTCTTCTGAAGTTTCCCTTACAGCTGTTTCCGCAAAATCTCTATCCATTTCCTCGCGTTTTCCGCCAGGTAATGAAATCTGTCCGCTATGTCTGTCGTGTTCATTGATGGTTCTCTGGATCAATGGAAAATACCATTCGTTGTCTTTCAGATACAAAACAATGTTTACGGCAGCAAATTTGGGATTTTTTGCCAAGACTTCATCGTAGGTGAAAACGGGGCGGTAGGGAGGGGAGAATATTCCATGAGCATGTTCGCCGGGAAGCGCTATGCTTTTTATTTTTCGTAATAAATCTTTTCCAAAATTTTCCATAGCTCAAATTTAACAATATATCTTGAAGAAATAAGGGCCTTAACATTAATTAACCTATGGGAAAAACTGATCACTGAAAGAAAAGGAAGATCTTTATCATTTATGAAATCTGTGAAATTTGGAACCTTCTGTTTTCTTTATTTTACCAATATAACGGGGGCATGTTTCACAGAAAAATTCACCGAATTGGCAATAAAGCAATATTCGTTGGCTTTATGATGAAGTTCTTTTGCCTTTTCAACCATTGAATCCTCTGTAACCGTGACGGTTGGATGTAGGGTGACTTCTGTAAAATGCCCGCTGCCATTCGCAGTTTCTTCCATTATTCCAGTCGCTTCATCCGTATACTCTGTGACAATAATTCCAGCTTCGGAACAAAAATGAAGATACCAGAGCATATGACATGACGAAAGGGAAGAAAGAAACATTTCTTCAGGATTATGCTTCATTTTATCCCCTCTGAATGCAGGATCTGAGGAAGCTTCAATAGTCATCTTATTTTCTACAGAAATGGTATGACTTCTTTCATAATCTCTATAACCGCTCGTTCCGGTTCCTTTATTGCCGGTCCATTGGATCGTTGTTTTGTAATGGTGTTTTTTCATACTATAAAGATAAAAGATAAAAGATAAAAGATAAAAGATCTTGTCGGTAAAGTTCAATATATGCTTTGCTGGATCAATAGGGGTGAGCTTTAGACCGCCATAAAAAATAAAAAAACTCCATTGGCTTCAGCCAAAACTTACTCACACATCCTTACATCGTTGGTTCTTACGGAAAATATAACAAAAAAACTCCGGGAAAACCAGAGTTTTGAATGATCAATTCTTAATAAATTTCTTTTTGGTGCTATTTCCATTTTCAAAGATGAATTTTGCGATATAAACGCCTTTTAGTAATTCTGAAATATTTGTAGCATTACCTGGTAGGGTTTTTACCGTTTTTCCGGTGAGGGAATAAATCTCAATCTTGTTTACTTTTTCTTTTGACTGATAAACAAGATTTTGATTAACCGGATTTTCCAATGAAAGATTAATATGGCTTTTTGCAATGTCAGAGGTAGCCAACGTTGGAGTATTCAATAAAAATTTTAAAATATGAGTTCCTCTTCCTGCAATGATAGTACTATTGTCTATGACCATATCATCAATACTATCCGAACTTGAAGTGGTTTCTGAATAATAATTGAATGAGGGGTCTACAGATCCTGTGGGAGTGAGTTTGGAAATGAAAAATGTTTCTCCGGTTGAACCAGTCTGGCCGGCTATAAAATAACTGCCATTATTTTCCATTACCGAAGACATGTTTGTGATTGTAAAAGGATATGAATTATCCGGGTCAAATACAAAAGAATTGTCATAGATTCCATTGGAAGTAATTCTAAATATTTCATTATTGATATTACTGCAAAGAATATTGTTATCACTATCCATAAAAGCTGTTCCTACCATTCCGGGGCTATTAGTGAAAACCAGAACTCCGTTGTTTCCAAAGCTTGTCAGAGGCTGTCCGTTACTGTTATATTTTTCCATTCCACCGTTAGGGTAGGTTATATTGGCGTTAGTATTACTGTAATTTGTGATAAGGCTTACAATATTTGATTGATTATCTAAAAATATAAAGTTTCCCATAGTCTTTATAGATCCATTGTTTCCAAATGTATTGTCAATACTCCCGTCATTGTTGAGTCTGTAAACACTCTTATAAAAATCAGAAGGACCATTAATGGAAATACCATAGATGATGATCTTATTATTTTGAAGATACAGGCCATAGCCAAGACTATTGAAATCTGTTAAGACATTTGAAACCTCTGAAATACCATTCACTCCAAATGTAGTATCAAGTTGTCCATTGGAGGTAATTCTGGCAATGGCAGCACCATCAGTATTGAATCCCATTACCAAAAGCTTACCGTCTGGCTGCTTGGTGAGTTGGCTGTCTACAGGGGTAAAATAATTACTGATCACTGTTTCTCCGTTATTGCCGAAGGAAGAGTCTACAGTTCCATTAGAGTTAAGTTTTGAAATAACACATTCAGGAGTACCTGGAGAGGAGTTCTCTCTGGCATAAGTGAAATAGACACTATTATCAGAGTTCTTAATTATTTTAGTTTTGTAATTGTTATCGCTGCCCGTGATAGCATATTTTCCGTTTGAAGCAAAACTGTTGTCATAGGAAACAATCTGTGCAGATACACTTTGAACTATCAAAATGCATGGTAATAATAAGTTTTTGATCATTGTATTTAATTTAAAAGTTTTAATGGTATACCGTTTTCCAGAGTAGATCTTTATAAGACATGCGGCTTCAGGAGAATACCTGAAAAACAGAAGTTTTTGAAAGCAGTCCAATACCCTTTTCATTCTGGTCATTGAATGAAAGTAATTATTGGGGGATCATTAAGTAATAGAGTAGAATATTCCGGATAACGGAATAGGGATAAGTGAATTTTTTTTCATTTGTTTGGTCTTTGTGTTGCTACAAATATAATAAAAAAACCTTCAGTAAAAACTGAAGGTTTAAATTTTGTCTTAATTAGAGAATTCTATCAATTCTTCTTTCTTTGCATTGTAGATTTTGTATTCTAAATATTTAAAAGAATCCCTTGGTACGATGGTTACCCACTTTTTGTATTTGATAAACCATTTCATCTGGATACTTTTGATGCCTTTAGTTAAATAGGCTTCTACAAACGGGTGTACATGCAGGTAGATTTTTCCTTTTTCTTTCTGCAGGATATTTCTTAAGGTTTCACCCATTCTTTCTACGATAACGATCGGAGCTACAATTTCTCCGTCTTTATTCGGGTTTTCTTCTTTGGTTTCGATCTGTTTTTCCGGACGGTTTCTTTGTCTGGTAATCTGGATCAGTCCAAATTTACTTGGAGGAAGTATTTTGTGGCGAGCCTTGTCGCGCTTCATTTCCTCTTTAAGGTGTTCATAGAGATCTCTTCTATGTTCAGAATTTGGCATATCGATGAAGTCGATCACAATGATTCCTCCCATATCACGGAGACGAAGTTGTCTTGCGATTTCGGTAGCTGCCATTTTGTTCACTTTCAGTGCGTGTTCTTTATTGACGGCGGTTCCGGTAGTGATATTGTTTCCGGAGTT
>LAZY01000054.1 GCA_001013295.1 Chryseobacterium indologenes
TTAATATGGAAACTCCAGATAAAGTGCATAAAAAATCCGAAGAAATAAAATATCTCTCCGGATTAAATATTGTTTAATTTATGTCAACCTATTTTAGGACGACTCATCAATTTTTTTTATACACACAATTGGTTAGTCGGAATGCATACATAAGGCTTTCCTTTGATACAGCATTTTCGGTATCCTTCCTGAAAGCAATCTTGAATGCATCTTTCTATTCCTCCTTGAATTGATTTTAATCCGGTTCTTGTAATTTTTCTTAAATTTTCCATGATTATTAGTATTTTATGTATAGTGAATTTAAAGAAATATTTTGAATAATTATCATTTGGGTTTCAAAAAGGAGGTTTATGCTTTTAATTTACAAGTTTTAGTTAATCAGTAAGTTATTGAGTTTTGAAAAATTGATGATCTTCATTAATTACGATTCCTTTGGATTTGAAATTTCTGTCATCATAATTGGCGATAAGCAGATAAAAAATACAGGTAAAAGACGTTTAATGATCAATTAAAAGAATGATAAAAGGTAAAAAAATGATATTTTTAAAGAATGAAAAGCTAAAAAATGTATTTCTTGATGTATGTTAAGGAAACCCAAACAGAGATTTTCTACTTTTGTACCCGAAAACAATGAATAAACTTTTTAAACAATTCAATAATATGAAAAAAATTAGTGTAATCGCATTAGTAGCAGTAGGATTGCTGGCAGCATCATGTAATAGCAAAGAAAAAACAGATACAGCAGTAGCTACTGAGCAGGCTGTTGCAGAAAGCAAAGGAGAAATGCTGACAGTAGATGCTGCAACTTCTATGGTAAACTGGAAGGCTTTCCACAAAGGAGGATTTGCGCCTCGTTGGGGAACCCTGAATGTAAAATCTGGCGATTTAAGCATTGAAGGTGGACAGGTTGTAGCGGGTAACTTCAATATTGATATGACTTCTATCAAAGTTGATCCGGCTTCAGTAACAGAAAAAGATAAAAAACCTGAAGAACTTGAAGCTCACCTTAAGAGTGCTGATTTCTTTGATACAGAGAAAAATCCTGTTTCCGATTTTAAAATTACAAGCGTAGCAGATTTGAAAGAAGCACCGAAAGATGCGGTGGCAGGAGCTAACAAAACAGTAAGCGGAAACCTTACATTATTAGGAAAAACAATGAACGTTACTTTCCCTGCTAAAGTAGATGTAGCTGATAATACGGCGGCTATTCAGGCTAAATTCACGGTAAACAGAACAGACTGGGGAATCAAGTTCGGTACTTCAGAAGCAGATCCTGCAGAATGGATGATCAGCAAAGATATCGAGATCAATATCGATGTAAAAGCTAAAAAATAAGTTATTAAGTCTTTAATAACGAAAAGCTGTCTTAGTCAAGGCAGCTTTTTTTTTATCCGGTTATCGGGGTAGGAGTGTCAACAAAACCTTGCTTTTAATTTTAAGCATGCTTTGCTTATTTTTATATTTTGTTGATAATGCTGTTTTTGTGATGTTTAATTTGGTTTTTATTTATTAATTTTAGCCAATTCTTAATTATTTAAGGATAATATTCAAAACTATATAATCATGACGAAAATTTATCTTTTTTTATTATTGTTATGGGCAATAATTCTGAACGCCCAGCCGCTTACATGGACAAAAATTTCTCCCACACCGCCTCCGGGCTTTCCTTATCGTTCTGCAATGTTTCTGGGGCAAAAAAAACTTATTTGGGCTACTTTCTGTGATGGATCAATCCCCTTTAAAGAACCAACAGCAATGAGCTATTCAATAAGTGCAGATGGTGGAAGTACCTGGTCAACTAAAGGATATTTCCCTTTTGCAATGGCAAGTACTAAGCCTTATGGCTTTACTTTTATGGGATTTACCCCTCTTTCAACCAGTATGGGACTTTATTTGTGCGCAATAGAAGATTCTTATGCAAAAGTTTTTAAAACATCAGATGGCGGCATGACCTGGAAGACTACAGCACAATTTGATACCTATCCTTATTCCATTCACTTTTTTGATGACAAAAATGGAATTGTTGTATGTCGGGAAGATGCTTCCCAAAAGCTAAAAATTTATAGAACTACAGATGCCGGAGACAGCTGGCAAAAAGTTGATCCGGCTTATATTCCTTCAACGATCGGATATGAGACAGGGGTGGGTCTTTTTGGCTTTGTTTCCTCTTATAAAGATACTTTCTGGTTTGGGACAAATAGCGGGCGGATTTTTAAGACCAATAATAAAGGACTCACATGGACTGTGGCTTCCTCTCCCTACATCTATGGCGGTGTGACAGGGGTCTTCGCAGATAGCATGGGGCCTTTTACTCTTGAGGATGAAAATAATGCTTATATGGTAGAATATAACTCCGGGAAGCTTCATAGAACAACGGATGGCGGATTGACATGGACCACTCAGGGAAAGATAGAAACCGGCAGTGCCAATTTCCATATTATAAAAGTACCCAATAGTGATATTCTTTTGGCTGCCGGAGAAAAAACAAGATATAGCCTGGATAATGGCCTGACCTGGACTGAGATTGATAATGATCCTAAATTTGGAATTTATAGCAATAGTTCCGGGTTTACAACAAGCCTTAGTTATTATAAACTTACAGGAATTATTGATAAAACACCTATAGAAACCGGAACACCTGGTGACAATAAAGATGAAGATGAATTTGGAATTTATCCCATTCCTACAGGAAATTACCTGTATATAAGATCAAAAACACCTATTGATAGTTATATTATATGGGATTCTGCAGGCAGGCTGATTCAGACAGGAGGGGTCGGAAATCAGATTAATGTTTCATGGTTTGCAGAAGGAACTTATCATATTGAAATTCATCATGCCGGAAATACCATTATCAAGAAATTTATTAAAAAATAAAACCTTTACAGTCTGCACAAAAAATAAAAGTGATCTCTGGAGGTCACTTTTTTATTAGGATATTTCTGAAATAATACAGCCGGAATCAATTGAAAATCCACGAATTCTGAATACGTACGCAATATTCACTTCCCAGATATAAAGGATTGCCATGTTTTTCAGACCAGAACCCGTCCAGAGTATCTTTATTCAGGCAACGGTATACCGCTACACCTTTATATATCGTATGATCATCTCCTTCATAGTTGAAGTTGAGGACCAGAATCTGGTCTTTATAGAACCCGGTTCCGTTTTGTATATGATCACCGATGATCCATTGGGCAACAATCCGGTTGTTTTCATCAACAGATAAAGTCAGTATACCACTATAAGAATACTGATCAGATTCTTCCTGATTGCTTCCTTTAATAGAATAAGTTCCTGCCAGATCATGTACCGTCATTGATTTGTTTTTTTGGGATGGCAAATGTAAGAAAATCTTATTTTGATAATGCTTAAAAAATCTCAAAACCCTGATATGAGCCTGCGGACTTTTCTATCTTTAAATTAAACTCTATTTTTGCAGCAAATTAATTGTAGATGTTTCCTTTTCTGCTGATCACTAACCTTATTACATTCGGAGTCTTTGGGTTTGACAAATGGCAAGCCAAAAAACACCAGTGGAGAATTTCTGAGAATGCTCTCTTAGGGCTTTCCCTTATCGGAGCGATAGGAGCAGCCTCCGGAATGATCCTTTTCAATCATAAAGTGTCCAAAAAATCTTTTCTGGTTAAATTTTTTCTGGTACTCTTAATTGATGTTGTATTGCTGTATCGATTCATAAGACATTGATACAGGCAGATATTCGTTCTTCAAAAGATGTTTTTTAGAAAAAAGAATAAATACAATATACTTCTGCATTAATTTTATTGTAATACAAACAAAATAAGTGGGTAGAAGAGGCCTCCACCTTATATTTTTTCAGACGTTTTTTAAGAAAATAATCTAATTTTCTCATTATGAAATTGTTAAATATTGCATAAACTTTTTAATTAATTCATTTAAAATCACTATTTTTGCACCCGTAAAAATCCTATATGCAAAACATTAGAAATATTGCGATTATCGCACACGTTGACCACGGAAAGACAACTTTGGTTGACAAGATCATCCACGCTACCAACATTTTCAGAGAAAATCAGGAGAGTGGGGAATTAATTATGGATAACAATGATCTTGAAAGAGAAAGAGGGATCACCATCTTATCCAAGAATATTTCTGTTACTTATAAAGACACAAAAATTAATGTAATCGATACTCCTGGTCACGCCGATTTCGGAGGAGAAGTAGAAAGAGTATTAAAAATGGCTGACGGAGTTATTTTGTTGGTGGATGCGTTCGAAGGACCAATGCCACAGACAAGATTCGTACTTCAGAAAGCTTTGGAATTAGGACTGAGACCGTTAGTCGTTATCAACAAAGTAGATAAGCCAAACTGTCGTCCTGACGAAGTTCATGACAAAGTATTTGATTTGTTCTTCAACCTTGATGCTACAGAAGAGCAATTGGATTTCCCTACATTCTATGGGTCTTCAAAACAAGGTTGGTTCAACACTTCATTAGAGCAGACTGAAGATATTTTACCATTATTGGATGGTATTTTACAATATGTTCCTGAACCAAAAGTAACAGAAGGTAACCTTCAGATGCAGATTACTTCTCTTGATTTCTCTTCTTTCTTAGGAAGAATTGCCATCGGGAAAGTGACAAGAGGGGAGATCAAAGAATCTCAATGGATCGGTCTTGCACAGGCAGAAGGTAAAATTGTAAAAGGAAAAGTAAAAGAACTTTACGTTTTCGAAGGTTTAGGAAAGAAAAAAGTAACTGAAGTAAAAGCAGGAGACATCTGTGCTGTTGTTGGTTTCGATGCTTTCCAGATCGGAGATTCTTTCGTAGATCTTGAAAATCCTGAACCATTGGAAAGAACAGCGATTGACGAGCCTACTCTGAACATGACGTTCTCTATCAACAACTCACCTTTCTTCGGTAAAGATGGTAAATACGTTACTTCAAATCACCTGAAAGAAAGATTAACAAAAGAATTAGAGAAAAACTTAGCATTAAGAGTTCAGCAGACTGACGATGCCAACACTTTCCTTGTATTCGGTAGAGGTATTCTTCACTTATCTGTTTTGATCGAAACCATGAGAAGAGAAGGATACGAAATGACGATTGGTCAGCCACAGGTTATCTTCAGAGAAATTGATGGTGAAAAATGTGAGCCTTATGAATCTTTGGTAGTAGACGTTCCTGAAGAATTTGCTTCAAGAGTAATCGATTTGGCTACTCAGAGAAAAGGAGATCTTCACATTATGGAAACTAAAGGAGAGATGCAGCACATGGAGTTTGAAATTCCTTCAAGAGGTTTGATCGGACTACGTTCTCAGATGTTGACAGCTACTGCAGGTGAAGCTATTATGGCACACCGTTTCACAGAATACAAGCCTTTCAAAGGAGCTATTCCTGGAAGAAATAACGGAGTATTGATCAGCAAAACTACAGGTCCTGCTACAGAATATTCTATTGCTAAACTACAGGATAGAGGGAAGTTCTTCGTTGATCCGGGTGAGGAAATCTACACAGGGATGATCATCGGTGAGCAAAACAAGCCAGGAGACTTAGTAGTAAACATCGTAGAAGCAAAACAGTTGAACAACATGAGAGCTTCCGGAAAAGATAAAGATACTGGTGTTGCTCCGAAAATCTTATTCTCTCTTGAAGAATGTATGGAATATATCCAGGGTGACGAAGCCATTGAGGTAACGCCGAACTTCATCAGAATGAGAAAGAAAATCCTTTCAGAAGAAGAAAGAAAAAGAGTGGAAAGATCAGCGAAAGCTTAATCATTCACGATTTACATTCAAAATATATAGAAAAGCCTCGAATTTTTCGAGGCTTTTTTCTAGAAAACAGGAAAAAATGTTTATTTTTTCAAAAGAATATCCCAAATAATAAAATATAAATTAAAGTAGTTTTGCGGCTATGAGAATGAATAAATTAAAACTTATCGTTTTATTGGGCGTTTTTGCATCATACACTACCTCATGTTCTGTTCAGAACAACGTGACGAAAACCCCGCCTGCTAAGAATACAACAAGACCTAATACCAACCCTCCTAAGCCTAAAGACCAGACAGCGGTACCTAAACCAACCACTGGGAATACGGCAGATGAGACCTTCAGAACCACCCTTCCGGAAATCAAAAGAGAATTCAGAGGAGCATGGATTGCCAGTGTAGCTAACATCAACTGGCCTTCCAGAAACAATCTGAGCGTAGAACAACAGAAAGCAGAAGCCATCAGTATGCTTGATATGTTGAAAGATAATAACTTCAATGCGGCTATTTTCCAGATCAGACCTTCAGCAGATGCTTTATATACCAGTGATATTGAGCCGTGGTCTTATTTCCTGACCGGAGAAACAGGAACTGCTCCTTATCCAAACTATGATCCCCTTCAATTCTGGATCGCAGAAGCCCATAAAAGAGGTCTGGAGCTTCATGTATGGCTGAACCCTTACCGTGCCCACCATACCAACGGTGGTACAGTGAATAAACTTTCAATGGCCAATAAGCTTTCCGATATTGTCGTAAGGCTGAAAAATGGCATGTACTGGTTTGATCCTGCCAACCCGAAAACACAGGGCCACGTGTCAAATGTTGTAAAAGACATCGTAAAAAGATACGATATTGATGCCGTTCATTTTGACGATTATTTCTATCCATATGCTACTTATAATAAAGGGGCAGATTTCCCTGATAATGCAACCTGGAATGCCTATGTAAGCAGTGGAGGAACCCTGTCAAGAGCAGACTGGAGGAGAGATAATGTGAATAAATTCGTAGAACGTATTTATAAAGAGATTCACGCAGAAAAAAATAATGTAAGATTCGGGATTAGCCCGTTCGGAATCTGGAAACCGGGATACCCGGCAGGGATTGTAGGTTCTTCACAATACGATGAACTGTATGCAGATGCCAAATTATGGCTCAATAAAGGCTGGGTAGATTATTTCTCACCGCAATTATACTGGCCGATCGATTCCAAAGGACAAGGTTTTGAAGCCTTATTAAGCTGGTGGCAATCTGAAAACACCATGAACCGCCACTTGTGGCCAGGACTGAATACCGTTGAGATCAAAGTATCAGACCGTCCGACGGAAATCAAAAATCAGATTGACATTTCAAGAAAAATCCTGAAAAATGACGCCGGAGAAATTCATTGGAGTATTGCAGGACTTTCCAAAAATCCGGGAATGCTTCCTGCATTAAAGAATGGTCCGTACAGTGAAAAAGCATTGATTCCTAAATCTCCATGGATCAAAGCTGTTCCTCTGCAGACACCAACTTTATTTATTGCAGACAACGGAAGTTTTGCCCAGACAAGCTGGAGTATTAAAAATGCAGCAGATGTTTTCCAATGGGTGCTTTTCACACAGTATAACGGAGTGTGGCAAACAGAAATCTTAACGCTGGATACTCTTTCAAAAGATATTCCTAAGTTTAAAGATGGTAAAAAGCTGAATGCGGTAGCCATCAAAGCTATCGACAGACTTGGAAACGAAAGTGATTATATGGCAAAAAAGATCAAATAAAATACAATCGGAATTAAGAACGGAAGTAATCGTTTAAATTTTGTAACCTTAAAAAGGGCTTGGCTTTAAAATAGTCAGGCCCTTTTTTGATTTTTTTGAATTCTGCAGGCTGTTTTCTGTGGTTTTTAGACTTTCAGGAAATTGAGTGTGTTTTATATACTGAAAATCATCTAGTTGTGTCTTATGTAGACATTTTGTAGACATCAAATAATGAAGCCTGTAGTAATTCTGTAGGGGGTAAATGATCGTAGGATTGAAGAGATTCATGCAATTTTATCTCACAGAATTTTAATAGCAGAACAGGAATGATTTTTATTGGCAGAACTACCGTATATCCTTTTCATCTTCATACAGAAGTACTGCCTTCTGGTGTATCTGGCGGAAAGCATCTCAATATTAGTTTTTACCAGGGCTATGCAGCCATGTTTTGGGGAAAGGTTCCAAGTAATATGATTGGGAAGAAATATGCCGTAGTAAAGGATATTGATACAGGCGAAATACTTACCCTCGACGAATGGCCTCAACACGTAAAAGAATATTTTGAAAAAGAAAAAATAAAATACAGACTGCCTTTCCGGATCCGTTTCGGATGGATGTGGATATTGGTGGGGATATTCTTATTCATTACCGCTTTATTCACTTTTCTGATTATATATCTAATGATCATAACCCCTAAAAAATAATGGCTATGGAAGAAAATGAAGAGCTATCCCGTTACGATGGTGATTCTCAAAACAACAGAGAAGCTTTGCAGAAAATAAAATCAAAAGCGCAAAGCAATATACTGATATTCGGAATTATCATCGTCTTTTTTCTTTATGCTGGAATTAAGATCCTGATAGAGGTTTCTGCATTAGAAAGTACTTACAGTTCCGGTGTCCCAGAGTCTGAGATCCGGCTGATATTCAAATCCGAACTGATGTACGGTATATTTACTATCATAGGAAAATGGGGATGCTTTGGATTCTTCCTGATTCTTTCCATACTGGTATACTGGGTTAAAATAAAAGATAGCCTAAAAACCATCAGAGAATGTAATATCCTCATGGCTCGATAGCAGGTGCCCACTGAAGGACTGTATTTTAGAATAACTATAAATTATTAATTTAAAATAATGATTTTCAGTTTAATATAATGTGTTATAGTGAAATGGGGTTGAAAATAAAATCTTATCGGAATCATTTTTGCATCATCAGTATCATAATCACCAAAATATAACATTATGAATACTAAAAGACTTTCCGCAAAGGTGGAAAAAGCACTTAGTGATCAGATGAACAAGGAAATTCATGCATCACACATTTTTTTATCGTATGGAATCTGGGCAGATGATAAAGGCTACCAGGGAATTGCCAATTTTCTCTACCGTCATTCCCAAGAAGAAAGAAACCATTCGATCAAATTCATGGAATACATTTTAAACCGAGGCGGAAAGCCAAAAGTAGCAGCAATTCCTGCTCCTCCTGCTGATCCAAAAACCCTTACAGAGTGTTTTGACGGAGTTTTCAAACATGAGGTAGACAATACCACCGCTATCTATAAAATTGTAGACCTTGCAATGGAAGAAAAAGACTGGGCAACATGGAATTTCATGCAGTGGTTTGTACAGGAACAGATTGAAGAAGAAACACTGGCCCAAAACTTAATCGATAAATTAAAAATTGCAGGCGGAGACCGTGCTACAGACGAATCATTATTCACTCTGGATAGAGCGATGCAATCCGAACCGAACGATGTGCCACTGGCACAGGAGGCCACAGGAAGCAATCCATAAAGGTCGCTTGCCCTGCAAACTCTTTGAAAATCTGTCAGAATACTGGCAGATTTTTTTATTATGAAACTCTCTCAAAAATCACTATCTTTGCACACTCGTAATTCAAGGTTTGGGTTTTATTTAAAGCTGTAGAAACCTTGAGTTGCTCCTAAACCTTAAACTTTGAATTTTACAATATGAAATGTGGAATCGTAGGCCTGCCGAATGTAGGTAAATCAACACTTTTTAACTGTCTGAGTAATGCAAAAGCTCAGTCGGCAAACTATCCTTTCTGTACAATAGAACCGAACCTTGGAACGGTTTCAGTGCCGGATCAGAGATTGTTTGAACTGGAGAAAATCGTAAAACCTGAGCGCGTTTTACCGGCAGTGGTTGAAATCGTTGATATTGCAGGTCTTGTAAAAGGAGCCAGCAAAGGAGAAGGATTGGGGAACCAGTTCCTGGCGAATATCCGTGAGTGTGAGGCGATCATCCACGTATTAAGATGCTTTGACAATGGAAATATCGTTCACGTTGAAGGTTCGGTAGACCCTTTAAGAGATAAAGAAATTATTGATATTGAGCTACAGCTGAAAGACCTTGAAACCGTAGGAAAAGCAGTTGAAAAAGCTAAAAAGTTTATCAAATCCGGTAAGAAAGAAGATATTCTTACCTATGAAACCCTTCAGAATTTACAGAAATTCCTTGAAGACGGAAAAAATGCGAGAGAATTTGCAGTAGATGATTTTACAAAATCTATTATCGGAGAAGTTCAGCTTTTAACCAATAAACCGGTACTTTACGTTTGTAACGTAGATGAAAATTCTATCAAAAACGGAAACGACTGGATTGGAAAGATTGAGGAAATGGCTAAAAATGAAGGAGCTGAAGTTGTTGTATTGGCTGCTCAGATTGAGGCTGACATCAATGAACTGGAGACTTTCGAGGAAAGAGAGATTTTCCTTGAAGAACTAGGTCTTACAGAACCGGGAGTAAACCGTTTGATCAGAAAAGCTTATGATCTGTTAAAACTTCAGACATATTTTACGGCAGGGGTGAAAGAAGTAAGAGCCTGGACGATCGGGCAGGGATGGACGGCTCCGCAGGCAGCTGGAGTAATCCACACAGACTTTGAAAAAGGATTTATCCGTGCAGAAGTAATCAAGTATAATGATTATATCACTTACGGATCTGAGGTGAAAATAAAAGAAGCCGGAAAACTTTCTGTAGAAGGTAAAGAATATGTAGTTCAGGATGGAGACATCATGCACTTCAGATTCAATGTATAAGAAAATATTAAAGTTAGTTTATAATAAAAGGCGCTTTCATGAATTTGGGAGCGCTTTTTGCATTCATAGGTGAAAACTATCATCATGAGAATTCTATATTTCGCGGTATGCACCCTGTTTTTTTCCTGCTCCCCATCTATCGAAAAGAAGTGTTTTATGAACAAAGGGGACGATGTATTTAAGGGCTATGAAGAACCGAAATCTTATACTGCACAACAGATATTGAACGAGAAACCGGATTATCTCGAAATTGTAAACCTGAAACAATACCGCGCCTTTAAAAAAGACAGTGCAGAGGTCCATTCTTACGATTATTCTCCGGAATCTGAAAGTATATGGGCGAGGCAGGATCGAGAGTTTAAAGTACTGAAAGACGCATTCTCAGATCAGTTTCTATTTTGTTCCCAACAGCAGGTAGGAAATGTTCTATATGGATTAGGAAAGAACAGATTGGGATTCTGGCTGCTCAAAATTGAAAATGATAAGTCCAGTGCTTATTTTCTTGGCTTAAGTTTCAGCCATTATTATATGAATCGTGTTCAGCAAATCCCCATTATAAAAGATGGATTTCTTCAGTTTGAAGGAAGCCTTGTAAAAATTATAAAAGTAGCCGGACTTCCCGGTTATGATGATTACTCGGCAATCGAAGACGGGAAACTGTTTAAAATTAATTTAAAAACCTTGATGAAAGATTCAGATGGCGACGGGTATAACGATATTTTTGAGAAATGTTTCGGTTTAAATCCTGACAATAAAGATACAGATGGAGACGGGATCAATGATTTTGAAGATCTTAATCCCATGTTTGCCTCTGAAAAAAATAAGTTCTCTCAGCTTTATGAATTGTTACTGCCCAATTATGGAACTGCGAACCTGAAAAAGTTGAATTATACTTTTGAGGTCTATGAGACCGATTGTGATTATTTCCATCAGATCGATCCTGAACTTAGGATTTTATTTATGCCTGAAAGTAAGAGTAAACAGACTTACTATACCAGAATGACCGATGTCACAGATGGAACCATTTCCAAAATCCAGAAAAATGATAAAGATCCGGATACAGTCTATATCTATCAATCAGGAAGCAGCTTTACCAATGATTATAAAGCAACGTACGTAAAAGGGAAATGGATCTTGGAAAATATTGGTGGAACTGTTGTTTAAATTTTGGCATATATAATAGCTGCTCCCTGAAATCAGAGAGCAGTTATTATTGTATTCCTACAAGGACATGGGGATCTCAAACCTGCATTTTGCCTCTATACATTCTATAGAGTACATCACACAGTTATTGACAATATCTGCACATTTTATTGATCCTCCTCCATCAGTTCTACAGTCCAGTTCATAGCATGAAGGACCATATTGGATACATACACCGCCACTCTTGCAAAGTTTTACACCTCCAGCGATTGTTCTCAGTTGTTTTTTACTTAGTTTTTTTCCGTTTTGTGAAATTTGTTTTTTCATGTTTAATAAATTTTTAATGGTTTTAGTTTTAAGATGAATATAAATAATAACAGATAAAAAGCGCCTCCTGAAAATAAGGAAAGGCCCTATCTTTTGAATTATTCAATTTCAATGCTCGGTTGACATTGTAGTTCTGCACAGCTGAAGGAAATTTTGCTGCATACCCTTTCAGCCAGCCAGCACATTTCTTTTCCTCCGGTGATTACTCTCAGCTCTCTTTTGTTAAGCTTTTTTCCTTTGTTTACGTTTTGATTTTTCATACTTTCTGTTGGTGTTTTTATTAGAATATATTAAAATTCTATAGGGTGGTTGGGTCTGCATTCCAACTGTGCACATGAAGGCGAGGTGATTTTACAACGGCTACCGCCTTGGCATGGTGGATCCGGACAAAAAGTAGGCGTGGGCTCAATGCAGTTGAGTAGTCCTCCGGTGATGGATTTTAATTCTTTTTTGTTGAGCTTTTTGCCGGCTTGTTCAAGTAAATTTTTCATGTTTTTGATTTTTAGTGAGTTAGTTCTTACTAAAGTACTAAAAATAAATGAATATATATCACTTTATGTGGAGAAAATAATAAATATGTTAACAATTGATAGCTTGGAATACTTCAATAGAAATTCTCTTTGAAAATATTGGGTTATTGAATCTCCATAACTTTGTATATTTGAATTTTACAAATCATCTGCTATGGAAAAAATAGCTTATACTTCACTGGAAGATTTTTACAGAGAAATGGCAGCCCAATTGGGTAAAGATCTGGAAAGCATTTTCCCTAAAGGGCTTCATAAAGACATTGGACACTTTAATGTGTTTGACATTGCCCAGACCATAGAAAAAGTAAAAACCACTTCTGAAATGCCTTATAACAGAAGAAAATATTACAAAATAAGTTTTATACGGGGAAAAAACAGAGCCGAATATGCCGATAAAGTGATCTCGATACAGCAGAATGCCTTATTATTTGCTACTCCGAAAGTTCCTTATCATTGGATTCCCGAAGATCCGGAGCAGTCAGGCAGTTTCTGTGTATTTACCGAAGATTTTTTCATTAAAGATAAATCATATTATAACCTGGAAGATCTGCCTATTTTTCAACCAGGTAGTGTTCCTGTTTTTGAAATAGATAATAACCTTGCAGAAGAGATTGAAATGCTTTTCAACAAAATAAAAAAAGAGATTGATTCGGATTATGTCTTTAAATATGATCTGATCAGAAATTATGTAATGGAACTGATCCATTACGGCCAAAAATTGCAGCCGACCACCAAAATATCTGCTTCCAATGACGCTTCAATGAGAGTGGTGTCCTTATTCATAGAACTGTTGGAAAGACAGTTCCCGATTGAGTCCTGGGAACAGAAACTGCAGCTCAGAACAGCAAAAGACTATGCCGAACGATTGGCTGTACATGTCAATTATTTAAACAAAAGGCTAAAAGAAAGTACCGGAAAAACGACAACAGAACTTATTTCTGACCGTATCATTCAGGAAGCAAAAATACTTTTAAAGCAGACAAAATGGAATGTATCGGAAATATCTTATGCCTTAGGATTTGAGGAAATTGCTCATTTCTCCAATTTCTTTAAAAGGAAGACCTCTCTTACACCTCTGGAATTTCGTTCATAGTTTGAATTTTGCAAATTTTAGATTGATTCGGGCAAATCCCTGATAGCAGAAATTTCCCAACTTTGTAACATCAAAATAATCAAAATAAAAATGGACACAAAAACAAATATTGCACTGGTAACCGGAGGAAGCCGTGGACTGGGAAAAAATGCCGCTCTTAAAATTGCTCAGAAAGGATTAGACGTCATCATCACTTACAGAAGTAATAAAGAAGAAGCAGATGCCGTAGTGAGTGAAATCAAGGCTATGGGGCAGAAAGCAGCAGCCTTTCAGCTGGATACAAAGGATATTAAAAGTTTTGATGCTTTTATAAAGGAGGTGACCACACATCTTGCAGACAATACAGGCAGTATAAATATTGATTACCTGATTAATAATGCCGGAACAGCTTTATACTCACCGATTACAGAAGTTACCGAAGAACAGCTTGATGATATGGTAGACATCCATTTCAAAGGTGTGTTTTTCCTGACTCAAAAACTGTTACCTTTCATCAATGACGGAGGAGGAATCGTTAATGTATCTTCAGGACTTGCCAGATTTGCAACACCGGGATCATCGGTATACGGATCGATAAAAGCAGGAGTAGAAATGCTCACAAAGTATATGGCAAAAGAATTGGGATCAAGAAAGATCAAAGCTAATGTGATTGCTCCGGGAGCTATAGAAACAGACTTTGGTGGAGGCAGAGTAAGAGATAATGAAGAGATCAATGCGATGGTGGCTGGTGCTACCGCTCTGGGAAGAGTAGGGCTTCCTGATGATATAGGCGGGGTAGTGGCATTTCTTTGTACAGAAGATGCGCGATGGATCAATGGCCAAAGAATTGAAGTTTCAGGAGGTATGTTTTTATAAAAATAACTCTAAGGCTCTCTTAAAATAAAATAGGTCGTCTCGAAATGTAGGAGACGGCCTATTTTTATTTTTTATGTCATTAGGGACTAGTCAATTACAATAGGGTCCAGAGGTTCTAAAGGCTCCAGAGCTTCCAATGGCTGGCATTTTTTCTCCAGACATTCAGGACCGTAAATTTTACATTTTCCTAATGAGTTGGTGCATTGTAGCGGTTTCAAACCACCGCTGATTACTTTCAGCTCTTTCTTGCTTAGTTTTTTTCCTTTATTCATTTTTTTTATTGTTTATAGTGTTGATTTACAGATTTATTCATTATGAGATAATGAAAGGAGGTATCTGGCATTGAGGCTCACCACAATATTTTCCATATTCAGCACATTCCGTAGTTCCTGGAGGAATACATATTTTGCGACCTCCATGGATCACGTTCAATTGTTTTTTGTTCAGTTTTTTTCCTTTTTGTACAATTTGATTTTTCATAGTAAATATTTTAATGGTTATCTGTTAGGTTATGGAAATGGAGTTTTGCATTGAGTCTCTTCACAAAATCTGCCCCGATCCATGCATTCTCCGAGCCTTGCATCATAGCAAATCTTAAAGCCTGTTGCGCCTTTGATCAGGACCAGTTCTGTCCTACTGAGCAATTGTAATTTTGCAGAGGTTTTGTTTTTCATGGTATTGATTTTTAAAAGGTTAGTTATGACGAATATAAGAAAAAATAATAATAAATCACTGATTGAAGAGAAAATAGATGATTAATATATTGAGTGGTGAAGATGAATAAAATGAATTAATAGCTTTACGGTAACCAAATGAGAATCTGTTCAACGCAAAGATTTCTATGTTAACCTGTACTATTTCAAGGGAGCAAAGAAGAGAATCAATTTATTGATTCTTTCTAAGCGCCTGGATAATTATAAAGCTTTATCAGCGACAAAGTCGCTCTTCTTAGCTCCCTAAAGAAATATGAGATAAGATGCTAAAAACTTTGCGTTAAATAAGCATATTATTTTCGCCACGAATGCACGAATGATTTCTTTGGCTTTGTTTTAATTGTTTGATAATGATTATTTTACAGTGTTTTAACCGTGGCGCTAAATAAAAATAGCTTTAGCTGTTTCCTTAATATTCCTTAACCACTTAAAAAATCTTAATATTTCAAATGAACATGACGATATATATAATACCAAATAGTCACATAGCTTTACACCAGTGACTTATCGTTCTTAAAATAGTATAGATTAAACCTTCGAAAGATTCTCAATTGCCCTTTCCAATGTTTCCTGCTTCTTGGCAAAACACAATCTGATCACATGTTCATTCAGTTTATTCTTGTAGAACGACGAAAAAGGAACACTGGCAACTTTATGATGGATGGTAAGTTCAGTAGCAAAGTCAAAATCATCCTTATCCGAAATTTTGTTGTATTGTACCGCCTGAAAATAAGTTCCCTCACAATCGAGTAGTTCGAAAGAAGTCCCGGACAGTCCATTTCTCAGAAAATCTCTTTTTTCCTGGAAAAATTGGTTCAGATGAATATAATGGCTATCATCTTTCATGTATTCAGCCAAGGCCAGCTGAATTGGTGTATTGACACAGAAAACATTGAACTGATGTACCTTTCTGAATTCATCCGTTAACATTTTGGGAGCAGCACAATAGCCAACTTTCCAGCCTGTAACGTGGAATAGTTTACCAAAAGAAGCTACCAGAAGGCTTCTGTCTTTAAGTTCGGGATATTTACAGATACTTAAATGCTGCTTCCCGTCAAAAACAATATTCTCATATACTTCATCACTTAAAATGAGAATGGAAGTATCTTTCACCAGTTGAATAAGTTCCTGAATGTCCTCTTCCTTCAGGATTTTTCCTGATGGATTGTTCGGATTGTTAAGGATGATCATTCTGGTTTTTTCACTGACAAGATCTTTGACTGTTTTCCAGTCGATTTCATAATCAGGAGCTTTCATTTCAAAACGTTTTACAATCCCTCCGAAAAGCTCTACAGTAGGCTCATAGCAGTCATATGCAGGCTCAAAAATGATCACTTCATCATCTTTTTTCACAAAAGCGGCAATCGCGGTAAAGATAGCCTGGGTACCTCCGGCAGTTACGGTTATTTCAGTATCCGGATGATAAACTGCCTGATGGCTGTTCTCAATTTTCCTTGCGATCTCTTCCTTAAGGGCCATCATTCCTCCAAGAGGAGCGTATTGATTGAATCCTTTTTTAATGAAATGGTCTACGTGATTAAGCAGCTCCGGGTCCGGCATAAAATCCGGGAAACCCTGTGACAGATTAATAGCCTCATTTTCATTGGCAAGTTGGGTCATCTGGCTGAAAATTGTAGTCCCTACATTGGAAAGCTTGGATAGAGGAAGTTGTATCATAAAAACAATTTTGTCGGTACCGAATTTAATGAAATAATTAAAACCGTTTGAATTTGTGGAAATAAAAATTGAGGCAATTTCGAGATTATGATTATAGCAAAGAATGATTGGAAGTTTGTAGATTTTTAAAGCGCATGAAATCTGATAGTTATGTTTTTTTTGTATGTTGGTTTTTATATTGAATATGATTTTTAAACAATTGTTTAAATTTTCTTTTAAATTTGTCTGGGAATAGCTACATTTGTTAGACAATAACCAAATTAAAACCTATGACAATGAAGATTAAGAAGATTGAGTTTCCCGAAAAATCGGTTTTATCCCAGGGGAAAAAGGATTTTGATTATATAGACAGTTTCAAGGGAGAGATCACTAATGACAGTGTCAGCAGTTCTGAAATGGGGGAAGCTTTCTTTACGAGCGGACCTCAATGGGGGAAGAAAATGTTTGCTTTTAGAAATAATGTCGTTAAACTGTTCGGATTGAAAACAGGAGAAGAGAATGGGAAAATAGCGGCTGCCAAAGATTTTACCTGTGAAGTAGGAGATCAGATAGGGCTTTTTAAGGTATTTGGTAAAACGAACAATGAGATTATTCTCGGAGAAGACGACAAACATCTGGATTTCAGGGTTTCCTTGCTGTATGATAACGCAGAGAATGAAAATAAGGGAAATTCTTTAACGATTTCTACCACAGTGAAATTCCATAACTGGCTTGGGGTATTGTATTTTCTTCCCGTGCGACCTTTTCATAAGCTGATCGTTCCATCCATGCTGAAAAGGATGATCAACCAATTAGAAAGTAAACCTGCATAAAAATTACGGTATTTAATCCATATGCTCTATCCGATGAAGAAAATCATTCTTTTTGCGGACGGAAACATCCAGTACAGAATGATCTGTCATCACTACCTGGCCACCTTTTCCCTTGATGTATTCCTTAAGATGTGAAAGGTTGATCAGGTGCTTGTGATGGATTCTGAAGAAATTGTATTTCAAAAGCAATTCTTCAAACTCATGGAGTGTTTTGGAGACGATAATTCTGGTCTTATCCGTAAGATAGAACGTTGTATAGCTGGAATCTGCCTCGCAGCGGATGATGTCGTTGATGTCTGTGATTTTGAACCCCTGGAGGGTAGGAAGATTGATTTTATTACTTTGAAGAACTGTTGTGTTCTTGCTTTTTCTTACATTCTCCAGAACTTTATTGACGGCAATAATGAAATCCATCTTTTTGATGGGCTTCAGCAGATAGTCAGCCGCACCGCTTTTAATCGCCTGGATAGCAAAATGTTCAAACGCTGTAATGAAAATAATCTGAGAATCAATTTCTCTGAATTTGGAAAGAAGGTCAAATGCAGTGCCGTCTTTCAGCTGAATATCCAGAAAAAGAATATCAGGAGCGTTTTTCGAAAGATAAATATAAGCTTCCTCTACGCTGGCTGCCTGATAGGCGTTGTGAATTTCAGGAAATTCATTTTCCAGAAGCAGAGCGATATAGTCTCTTCCATCCTGTTCGTCATCAATGATGCATGCTTGTATTTTGGTTTTCATAAGGTGTAATATAAAGTTTGATCTGGGTTCCCGGTTTTTTTTCTTTTTCCTGAAGATCGGTAATCTCCAATACAATATGAGTCTCAAAAAGCTGCTTAAATGTTTCAATCCTTTTCTCAGATAATTTCACTCCAAAAGAATCAGCTTTTCGGTGGCCGTTCTTGCCAATACCTATACCGTTGTCTTCAATTGTGATGCAGAGGGCAGTTCCGGTGTGTTGAAACAGAATTTCTATAATCCCTTTTTTGTCCTGCAAACTTGCTACACCGTGCTTGATGGCATTTTCTACAAAAGGCTGGATCAACAGGGAAGGAACTATCCAGTTTTCATCAACATCTTCGGAAACAATGATCTTATAATCAAAAATGTCTTTCAGGCGAAGCTTTTCCATATTCAGGTATAATGCCAGGTATTCGGTTTCTTCTTTGATCGGCATAAAGGTTTTTTCAGAATAATGAAGCGTTTTCCGGATCATCCGGGCAAAAGAGTCAAGGTAATTTTCCGCTTCCTCATAATCTTTTTTATACAGCAGGAAATTAATAGAATTGAGACAATTGTAGATAAAGTGCGGATTGATCTGTGCTTTAATAGCCTGAAGTTCCAGCTCGGCAATCTTCTTTTCATAATACAGAGTCTCCAGTTTTTTATTTCTCTTTTTCTGAAAGTACCATGTTATCACAACAAATAAAACGGAAGCTCCGATACCTATTAATAAGAGTTTAAACCACCAGGTCTGCCAGAATGCAGGTTTGACTTCAAAATGAAAATCTGTAGATATATAGGACTTTCTTCCGTTATAGCCAATCCCAAAAACTTTAAACGTATAATCGCCGGGGGGAATAGAATTGAATGTAATGTTCGGAGAACTTCCGGTCTGCCATCCGTCACTTAAGCCTTCAACTTTATACAGGTAGCTTATTTTACCCTGAGATACAAAATCCGGAAAGCTGAGATTAAAGGTCAGGCTGTTATCTGGTGTTTGGGTTATAAATGGGGCACTAAGGTCGAAAAGTTCCCTGTTCCCGTTTTTTACAGAGTTAATGATTACCTTTTTATGAATAGATTCCTGTTGACTGAGCAGTCTTTTGATAGAAAGGATTCCCAGGCCTTTTGAGGTACCCACATAGATGGTATCCCCGGAGATCACACATCCGGCTACAACATTGGAAGGAAGGCCGTCTGTGCGGGTAAAATTATTGATCTTTACTGTTTTGTCTTTGAGTTCAATCCTGCTGAGTCCGGAATTGGTTCCTGCCCAGAATACTTTTTCATTTTCCGGTTCTATTTTTTTGACCTGATTAGCTACCAGCCCGTCTTTTTCTGTAATTGTTTTTAAAACCCCGGAATTATTAAACAGAACGATGCCGTTGAGATTGGTTGAGCCTGCATACAGATTGTGCTTAAGTTTTTTAATATCGGTGAAATAATAACCTTCCAGAAATAACTTTTTCTTTAGGGTAATGGTGTTCAGCTTATAAAGATCTTTAAACGTTCCTGCGAAGAGGCTGTCTTTAGTATAAGGAAGTGCGGTATAGATTCTGCTTTCAGATATAAGTTTCTGATAAGCTCCTGAAGAATAATTATAGGCAATAAGACCTTCTAAAGTACATAGAAGTGCAGATCCCGGAATGTAGGGCACAATATTTTTAAGCGAATTACCATCCAGAATATGCTTTTCCTTTGTTGCAGAATTATATTGGACCGGGTTTCTGGCTAGTCCGAAAAGGGTTGTGTTTCCCTCGGAAAAAATAGCCTTGTTTTCCATTTTACTGCTTTTATCCAAAGGAATATCAGTGATCTTTCCATGATGATAAATACTTCCTTTGGCTTCATTATAACCAAGGTAGATGTGGTTTTTATTTTTTGCAATAGCGGTAATATAAGATGAATTGTTTTGTACAGGAAAATGAATATAGTTTCTGAAAAACATTTCTGAAATAAAGAAAATGCCGTTGTTCCGGGTAGAAAACCAGATATTGTTGTCCTTATCTGTAAGAACATCATGAATAATGTAATGATCCATCAGCCTTATAGGATCCGATAAACCGTTTTTCTCCATAAAAGGATGATCGAAATACAATGCACCACCATCTTCCAGGCATGCCCACATCTGTGAGTTATTACCAATGGCCAGCCGGCGGATATTTTCAGGAGCGGTATAAGAATGGATTTTTTTGAAAAAAAACTTATTATGGATCTCATAGACGTCAATGGTATTTTCCCCTTTTACAATGAGGAAGTTTCCTTCTCTCATTATCGTTACGTTTTTTTTTAACTGAATATTGCAGGTAGTTTTCTTGCGGGTAAAGATATTATAAGCTTCAATATTTTTCTTCTTATTCCTGTCAGAGAGATAGAGCAGACCATTTTTCGGATCAAATCCAAAAACATAATAGTAGTCTGAAAGATCGGAGCTGAGCCGAAGGGGGATGATGCTTATTTTTTCGTTTTTATAAATCAAAAGATTTTTGGGATTGCTCGTTTCATACAGGTAGAATGCATCTTTGTAAACAAGTGTTGTGGCTGTATACGAAAATTTTAATTTTTTTAATTCAGGATTGAGATTCGAATTGATCACTTTTCCCTTTTTCAGATAAGCAAAATCATCCAGGAAAGGAATAATGAACAACTCACCGCCAGGGGTTGGAAAACAGTAAAGAATTTCAATATTTTTTAATCCGTCCTTGCTCCCGAACTGTTTGAATTCTGTCCCGTCAAACCTGAAAAAACCATTGTCACTTCCAATGTAAATAAAGCCGTTTTTGTCCTGGTTCATGCCATAGGTATACGAGCTGTTCAGCCCGTCTCCTTCATTATAATGTACCATCCCCGGAATTTGTGCATTGTAAAATGAAACAGATAGTGATATGAAACAAAATATACAGAAGAATATTGTTTTTTTCACGTTCAATGGAATAATCGTGTAAATTATAGAATTTGTTTGATAATACTACAATATTTACAGGAAAATGTTTAAAAAAACAGAGTGAAAAAATTCGGATAATTTTAGACAATTTCGTACTTTTGTATGTTTGCTGAAATCATATATGTCACAAGAAATAAATCCAACCTACTCAGAAGATAATATCAGAACCCTCGATTGGCAGGAACATATCCGTCTGCGTCCCGGAATGTACATCGGGAAGCTTGGTGACGGGTCTTCCGCTGATGACGGTATCTACATTCTGCTTAAAGAAATCCTGGATAACTCTATCGATGAGTTCAGGATGAGATCAGGGAAAAGAATCGAAATAAAGCTTGACGACGGGAAAGTTACCATCCGTGACTTTGGACGTGGAATCCCACTGGGAAAAGTGGTAGATGCCGTTTCTAAAATGAATACCGGAGGTAAGTACGACAGTAAGGCCTTCAAAAAATCTGTAGGATTGAACGGGGTCGGTACCAAAGCGGTAAATGCCCTTTCTGATTACTTCAGGGTACGTTCTTTCCGTGATGGGAAAATGAAAGCTGCTGAGTTCTCCCGAGGTATTATAAAAGAAAACTTCGAAGAAAAAGAGACTTCCGACAGAAACGGTACGGAGATTTCCTTCATTCCTGACGGGGATATTTTCCTGCACTTCAAATACAGAAAAGAGTATATCGAAAGAATGCTCCGCAATTATGCCTACCTGAATCCGGGACTGAAAATTCTTTTCAACGGAGAAACCTATTTCTCTGAAAACGGTCTTAAAGACCTCCTGGAAGAAGAACTGGAAAGCGATATTCTCTATCCGATCATCCACCTGAAAGATGATGATATTGAAGTGGCGATTACCCATTCTGATAAATCTCAGACAGAGACCTATTTTTCATTCGTTAACGGACAGAATACCACGCAGGGAGGAACCCACCTTAATGCATTCCGTGAAGCCTATGTAAAAACGGTTCGTGAATTTTTTAATAAAAGTTTTGACGCTTCAGATATTAGAAAGTCGATTATTGCGGCCATTTCCATCAATGTGGAAGAACCTGTTTTCGAATCCCAAACCAAAACAAAACTGGGCTCGAACGATATGGGACCTAATGGCCCTACGGTAAGAACCTTTATCATTGATTTCCTTAAAAGTAAACTGGACAATTTCCTGCACAAGAACCCGGAAATAGCAGAAGCCATTCAAAGAAAAATATTAATATCCGAAAGAGAAAGAAAAGAACTTTCGGGAATTCAGAAACTGGCCCGAGAAAGAGCCAAAAAAGTATCTCTTCACAACAAAAAACTTCGGGACTGCAGACAGCATTACAACGATCAGAAAGCAGAAAGAAAAGGAGATACCCAGATCTTTATCACCGAGGGAGATTCGGCATCAGGATCCATCACAAAGTCCAGAGATGTAGAAACACAGGCGGTATTCTCCCTGAAAGGGAAACCGTTGAACTGCTATGGCCTTACCAAGAAAGTAGTATATGAGAATGAGGAATTCAACCTTCTTCAGGCCGCTTTGAATATTGAGGAAAGTCTGGAAGACCTGAGATACAACCAGGTGATCATCGCTACCGATGCCGACGTCGATGGGATGCACATTCGTCTGCTGATGATTACATTCTTCCTGCAGTTCTTCCCGGATCTGATCAAAAACGGTCACCTTTATATCCTTCAGACCCCGTTATTCAGGGTTCGAAACAAAAAAGAAACAAGATACTGCTATTCAGAAGCAGAAAGAATAAAAGCCCTGAATGAATTGGGCAAAAACCCTGAGATTACCCGATTCAAAGGATTGGGAGAGATTTCTCCGGATGAATTCAAACATTTTATAGGAAAAGATATTCGCCTGGAGCCGGTAGTGGTAGGAAAAGACCAAACTATAGACCAGCTTCTGGAGTTCTATATGGGAAAAAATACCCCGGACAGACAAACCTTTATTCTTGAAAACCTTGTAGTGGAAGATGATACAGATATTGATAAAAAACAAATTCTGGATGAAGTAGAAAACTAAAAAAACTTAAAATCAAAAAAATTGGTCATGAAAAATGATCACAACGACTGAAAAAAAAACACATTTTGGATGAATGTAGAAATTTAAAAAAACTTACAACACCCAAAAAATCAAAATGAGACTAAGTAATCGTAATAAAGCATCAGTTTATAACTCTTTGAGCACTTTGCTTTTGATGATCATAGTATTTGGAATATTGGTCTTTATAGTCAATAAATATAGATTCAATATATTAGGAATAGAAAGCTATCTGTTGATTATCATCCCGATTCTGATGCTGATTATCTTTCATCTTGCCGGAAGGCAGATCTTTGAGTATGATAGTGATGGAGAAGCGCTGAACTTTAAAAACAGGAATGTAGTTCCTTTTTTAAGCAAGCCGCTGCATGATGAATTTCCGAAATATAAGCTGCTGAAATATGACGTAATCAGTATGTTCTTTATCAAAAGATTATACATTACCGTCTCAAGTAAGAATAGTGGTTCTACCATATTAAAGTACCAGATTTCCTATTTGACAAGAAAAGAAGTAAACGATTTAAAAATCTCTCTGAATAAAGTAGTAAAAGCTAATAAAGAGAAAAAAGATTAAAGAAACAGATGACGACAGAAGAATATTCGCATGAGGGAGAAAGCCTGAAGAAAGTTTCCGGTCTCTATAAAGACTGGTTTCTGGACTATGCTTCCTATGTAATTTTGGATAGGGCTATTCCTTCGGTGTATGATGGGCTAAAGCCTGTTCAGCGAAGAATCATGCACTCTATGCGGGAATTGGAAGACGGCCGATACAATAAGGTCGCCAATATCGTGGGAAATACCATGAAATATCACCCTCACGGAGATGCTTCCATTACCGATGCCATGGTGCAGATCGGACAAAAAGAATTGCTGATAGATACTCAGGGAAACTGGGGGAACATCTATACAGGAGACTCTGCTGCTGCGGCGAGGTATATTGAAGCAAGGCTTACCCCATTCGCCCTGGAAGTGGTTTTTAACCCAAAAACTACGGAATGGACAAAATCCTATGACGGGAGAAATAATGAGCCCATCGATTTACCGGTAAAGTTTCCTCTGCTTCTTGCACAGGGAGTAGAGGGGATTGGAGTAGGACTTTCTACCAAAATACTTCCACATAACTTCAACGAGCTTATCAATGCATCTGTAGCTTACCTGAAAGGAAAGAAATTCGAGTTGTATCCTGATTTTCTGACAGCAGGGTATCTGGATGTTTCCGAATATAATGACGGGCACAGAGGTGGAAAGGTAAGAGCAAGAGCGAAGATTACCCAAACCGATAAACATACGCTGGTTATTTCGGAACTTCCGTATTCGAAGACAACAACCGATCTTATTGATTCTATCCTGAAAGCTAATGAGAAAGGAAAGATCAAGATCAAAAAGATCGAAGACAATACTTCGGATAAAGTTGAGATCCTCATTCATATCCATAACGATGTTTCTCCGGATAAGACGATTGATGCACTGTATGCATTTACAGACTGCCAGGTGACGATTTCTCCGAATGCCTGTGTGATCGTGGGAGACAAGCCAATGTTCATGAATGTTTCCGATATTCTGAAAATGAATACGGATCATACCGTTTCATTGCTGAAAAAAGAACTGGAAATTGAGCTTCATGAGCTTCAGGAAAGCTGGCATTTTTCATCTTTGGAAAGAATTTTCATCGAAAACAGGATCTATCACGATATTGAAGAGGTAAAAACCTGGGAAGATGTACTGAAAACCATTGATGCAGGATTAAAACCGCACACCGGACATCTTTTAAGAGCGGTAACGGAAGAAGATATTCTGAAGCTGACGGAGATCAGAATCAAGAGAATTTCAAGATTCGATTTAGATAAATTTAAAGAAAATATAGCCGCTCTGGAAGGCAAAATAGAACAGGTGAAGTATCACCTGGCCAACCTGATCGCCTATGCTATCGATTATTACTTGAATATTCAGAAGAAGTACGGAAAAGACAAGCAGAGAAAAACTGAGCTTAGAATATTTGATACAATTGATGCTACAAAAGTAGCCGTAGCCAATGAAAAATTCTATGCCAATTTCGAAGAAGGGTTCATCGGAACTTCTCTGAAAAAAGACCAGTATCTGTTCGACTGTTCAGACATTGATGATATTATTACTTTCAGAAAAGACGGAAGTATGAAAGTGGTAAAAGTAGAGGCCAAAACATTTATCGGGAAAGATATACTTCACGTTGCCATATGGAAGAAAAACGACAAAAGAACGGTCTACAATATGATCTATCGTGAAGGCAGGGAAGGACCTTATTATATGAAACGTTTTTCCGTAACCGGAGTAACAAGAAATACAGACTATCCGCTTGCTTCAGATAAAAAAGGTTCAGAAACGTTATATTTCTCAGCCAATCCTAACGGAGAAGCAGAAACGGTAACGGTACTTTTGAAGCCTAACCCAAGAATCAGAAAGAACAAGATGGAAATCAACTTCTCTGACCTTGCCATCAAAGGAAGAGATTCCAAAGGAAACCTGGTGACCAAATACGCCGTTAAAAAGGTAGATATGAAAGAAGAAGGAGTTTCTACACTGGCTCCGAGAAAGATCTGGTTTGACGATACCGTGAGAAGACTGAATGCGGATGCAAGAGGTACCTTACTGGGAAGCTTCAAAGGAGATGACAAAATTCTTACCATCAATACCAACGGTGAAGTAAAGCTGGTGTCTTTTGATCTCGGTAACCGTTTTGATGATGAATATCTGGTATTGGAAAAGTGGAGACCTGCACAGCCAATCACCTGTATCTATTATGACGGGGAGAAAGACATCTACTTTATCAAGAGATTCTTACTGGAAAATACCGTGAATGTACAGACTTTCATGCCATCTGAACACCCAAAATCGTTCATTGAAAACGTGATCGTGGCCAATGATGCCACAGCCGAAATCATTTTTGCAAAAGATAAAGGCAAGGAACGTGACCCTGAAACAGTGAATATTGATGAATTCATTACTGTAAAAGGAATCAAAGCGATCGGAAATCAGTTTACGAAGTTTAAAGTAAAAGCTATTAATATTACGATTCCTGAACCTGTAGAAGAGGAACCTGAAGTGTACGAAGATCCGGAACCGACAGGGGATAGTGATGAAGAGGGAGGAATCATTGGAGATCTGTTCCAGGACGGAGAGTCTGAAAACCAAGAATAATACATTATGAGTATACCTGTTGCCATCATTATTGCCATTACCTGTATATTTAGTTACAGAGGCTTCAATGATATAGCTTTATTTGAGAAATATAAATTCAATGTAGGGGCTATTGAAAACCGAAAAGAATACATCAGACTGATCAGTTCAGGATTTTTGCATGCAGATTTTATGCATCTGTTCTTCAATATGCTTTCTTTGTATTTCTTTCAGGCTGCTGTGAACGTTTTTTTCGGAAATATAGGCTTTCTGATTATTTATTTCGGATCTATGATTCTGGGGAACCTTTTCAGCCTTATGATCTATAAAAAACAACCGTGGTATTCCGCGATTGGTGCATCGGGAGCTGTTTCAGGAATCATTTTTGCATCCATAGCGATGGCTCCGAATGAGATCAGTGTCAACTTTTTGCCGGGATGGCTTTTTGGGACCCTGTATTTCGGATATTCAGTATATATGATGCTGAACCCGAAACAATGGGATAATCTGGGCCATGCTGCCCACCTGGGAGGTGCTTTCTTCGGACTTGTTTATTCCATTGCACTGCATCCGCAACAGGCTATGAGTAATATCCTTTTCCTGGGTGCAATGTCACTGCCACTGATTTATCTGGGTTACCAGATCTTTGTCAGGAAGAAGATAAGATAAAATTATTTTTAATCTAAAATATCAAAACCAATGAACACATCAGAATTCAATAGTTTCATCGTGATACTTATCTATGGTTCATTGGTTTTGTTGTCTTTACTAAAGCTGGCCAATCCTTTACAAGTCAATAAAAAAGCCAATTTCTGGTTCGGAATCTTTCTGTTTCTGTGGTCCACATTCTGGATGGACGAGATCCTGTTTTTGATTACAGGAAGGACGGTAGAGTTCCATTCTTTGCTTCCGGTTCGGTTTATACAGTTTCTGACCCCTGTTTTCTTTTATTTCAGCGTATTATTTTATACCAATCCCTCCTTCAGGTTTAAAGCAGCTGATCTTAAATTTCTGCTGTTTCCATTTGCCTTTCTGATCTGTCTTGTGTGTATTGCTTTAGGTATCGGTACTATTTTTGGATCGTTGAGCGTTATTCTGATCCTGATTCAGGCATTGTTCTATACAGGTTTGTCCTATATTACCATCAGGAAACATCAGCGGAAGATCCAGCAATTTTCTTCCAGTACGGAAGGGATCGACCTGAACTGGCTGGAATATATCATTCTGGTACTTTTCATGGTGAATATTATCTATGTGATTTACAATCTTTTTTATGATCCGAAATCTCTGAACTTTTTTATCAATACGGTTTTTCTGCTGGTTATTTATCTGGTAGGATATTATTCGTTGAAGCAGAAAGAGATCTATCCTTTGGAAGAGAAACAGCGCGAAGAACTGATCTCCATCAATGAAGACACCGATTCGGAAGAAGTGAAAAGGAAACTTATTTCTGACGAAGAACTGATCAAAATTAAAACAGCTCTCGAAAATCTTATGGATAGCCAAAAGCCCTATCTTGACAGTGAGCTGAATCTTATCAGGCTGGCTGAAATGCTGTCCGTTTCTACCCATCATTTGTCTTATGTGATCAATACCGGCTTTGGAAAAAACTTTTTTCAATACGTCAATGAATTCAGGGTAGACCATGCCAAAAAACTTCTGAAAGAATCCAACAGCAAATTATCCATTCTTGGAATTGCCTATGAATCCGGATTCAATTCTAAGACTTCCTTCAATACCACCTTCAAAAAACTGACCGGACAGACCCCTTCTGAGTTCAGAAAATAAGTTCAGGTTTATAAAGTTTTACTTTTTTTTAATTTAACAATTTGATTTTTAATCAGTTATTTGTTTTTGCTGTTTTGCTTTAAAATAAGTTCGTTCAGATAATCCTGAACATTAAAGTGCTTTCTCAGGCATAGCTTTGTACTGTAAAATTTAAACTTATGGATACTAAAGAATCGTATGCTGTGGTTACAGGAGCAAGCCAGGGATTGGGAAAAGCATTTGCTGAAAATCTGGCGAAGAAAAATATCAACGTTATTCTGGTGAGCCTTCCGGATCAGAACCTGAAAGAACTTTCCAGAGAACTTGAAGAAAACTACCATATAAAGGCTCATTATTATGAAGTAGACCTTTCTGTGAATGAAAACGTTATGAAGCTTACCGAATGGCTCAACCGGTCTTTTGAAATCCATCTGCTGATCAACAATGCCGGTCTTGGAGGGACTAAAAAATTTACAGAAGCCACTTCGGAGTATATCAATACGATTCTGCAGGTGAATGTAACGGCCACCTCACTGATCACTCACCAACTGCTTCCGAATCTGCTGAGGCAGTCCAAAGCTTATATCCTGAATGTTTCCAGCATGGCTGCCTTTTCTCCAATAGGTTTCAAAACCGTATATCCGGCGTCCAAAACATTTATCCATTCATTTTCCAGAGGTTTGCATGAAGAACTGAAAGACACCAATGTTTTTGTAAGTGTAGTGAATCCCGGTGCCATGAAGACCAATACGGATGTCTGTAAAAGAATTGAAAAACAGGGTTTCTGGGGCAGGCTGACTCTGTTAAATCCTGATAAAGTAGCCTCATACAGCATCCATCAGTTATTTAAGAAAGATTCCGTCATTATGGTGAACCCGATAAGCTGGTTGGTGATGAAAATCCTGCCGATATGGATCAAACTTCCCCTCATGACACAAGCGATAAAAAGAGAAATTGAAGCATAAAATAGACGCCTTAGAAAGTACGACGCTATATTATTTTAGAAAAAGTATCATAAATGAAAAAAGTATGTGTAACCGGAGCTTCCGGGCTTCTGGGAACTAATGTTATCATAAAATTATTAAAAGATGGTTATTCTGTTATTGCTCTGGTGCGCAAGAAAAGCAGCTGGCTGGGCCAGGAAGACGAGAATCTGAAACAGGTGGAAACGGATTTTTCATCCGAACTTTCCTGGATTCTCAAAGACGTCGATTACATTATCCATATTGCGGCAGAAACCCGTCAGAATCTGTTGAGCTATGATGAATATAAAAAAGTGAATTATGATATAACCGTGAACCTATTTAGATATGCGGAGACTGCTCATGTTAAGAAGTTTCTATTCGTAAGTACAGCAAATACTTTAGGTTATGGAAATACTGCGTTCTGGGGAACTGAAAAGTTACCCCAGCTGTATCCCTTTACCCATTCTTTATATGCCCAAAGCAAATTGACAGCCGAAGACTACCTTCTTCAAAACCGTAGCAATACCGAGATAATTATTCTTAATCCTACGTTTATGATCGGACCTTATGACACTAAGCCTAGTTCAGGAAAGATTATTTTCTGGGCCTGGAAAAAGAAACTTGTTTTTTATCCGAAGGGCGGGAAGAACTTTGTTCATGTGGAAGATGCTGCCAACGGGATATTGAATGCCATCGAAAAGGGAAGAAACGGTGAAAAGTATCTTTTAGCAAATGAAAATATAAGCTATAAAAACTTTTTCGAAAAGATCAATAGGATTACCCATCAAAAACCAGTAATGCTGCCCATTCCCAATAACGTTTTGAGTTTGCTCGGATGGGCAGGTGATGCGTTGAGAAAACTAAAAATAAAGACAAGCCTCAGTACTTCCAATATGAAGGCACTGCAGATTTGTAATTATTATTCTAACAGGAAATCAGTAAAAGAATTGGGAATCCAATATCAGTCTATTGACAAAGCTATAGAAGAGGCGGTTCAGTTTTTCGAAAATAAAAATCTAGATTAATTTTTTTCAGCCAGGATTTTCTCTGATATATATTTCGGAAGTTTCTCAATAGCTTCTGTTAATCGGGTATTATTAATCTTCTTCTCATGATCATCTTTTATGTAAGAATTACAATTTTCATAGAAAAAATAAGCTATAACTCTATTATAATCATCCAGTTTTTCATCTTTTATCATAGATAGGAGCTTGGTTAAAAATAGATTGATATGTTCAGATTCTGATATAGCTCTTCCTAATCTTCCGATACTTCCAAAATAATGGTTATTGACAGGGTTTTCAATACGGAAAGCGATTCCCAAAATAAGGTCCTGAACATTGATATTAAGATGTTCCAATTCCTTTATATAGGTTTGGCGCTGTTGTTGTGCATAACTGGCATCTGAGACTCTTTCGAATCGGTCATTCATGATGTCCAGATGTGATTTAAGAAAAACTTCCCAATTATTGACATCCGCAGATAATAAAGCTATATTAATGGCCTGTATCCTTGGGCTTTCGTCCTGGCTACATGTACCATATGCCTGATGTCCTCGCATTTTTTCAAGTAAATTCATTTTACTCTTTACAGACAGCTTTTGCCAGTTTTTTGGAAGCTGTATAGTTGGCTCTTTTAATGTATTTTTAAATTTAGCAGATGCAGTATCAATCAGACAATCGGAATAAATTATTTGACGGTTGTATTGTAAATCCAAAGGATGACTTTCAAAATTGTCAGGGAAATAAAAGGCTAATAACGATTCTTCTGATGTGTTGTAGCCTTTATTGTTACGATACATCCAGGTGTTTTTAGCAGGTTTATTGTACTTTTCAGCTGTATAATCTTCATCCAAATAAAATCCTCTGTTATCACCTAGTCCAATTTCCTGTACTTCAATAATATCTAGTTTCCGGTAATCTTTCCGTTTCGATTTGATGAATAGATTGTCTTTTTTAACCTTAGAATTAGGATACTTTTTAACAAAATCTTCAAAAGAAATATGATGATCAATATCGTTTTTTGCCTGAGCGACATTCCCTGAATCCAAGGTGATAATATATCCTTTTGTCTGAAGCTTTGAATAAAATACTTTAGTTAGATCACAGGTTTTATATTTTAAATTCAATGAATCAACAATTTTCCCAAGTTTTGCCATTGTTTTTTCATTGTAGATCAATCCGTTTTTATAGGTGGTATATTCTATTTGGGCCAATAGAACAGAAGATATAAAAAGCCCAGATAGCAGACTTATTTTTTTCATGATAGGGAAATATTAGTTTTTCTCTATAACGAAATAACCAGTGATATTATTTTAGAGACTGAAGATATAAGAACTATTTCGAAAAATTTTCCAAAGCCTTTTCCACTGTTTCTACAAAATTTACGTGTTTCGTTTTATTGCTTTCAAAAATAAAATCCTTCATACTCTTACTTTCGTATTTGCTGAAGTCACCTACAATAGCGAGACCTATGCGGTAGTTTGAAAATTTCTGAAGAATTTCTCCGGCTATTTTGGTTTTCAGATCAAAGAATTCGGGAGTAATGTTTTTTTCATGGAGAATCACCTTATCAAACCCCTGATAATAGACATTTCCCATGAGATCCAGTCCATCCTGTGGAGATTGAATGATGATTTGATCAGAAGTAACTTCTGCAATTTGTATATTTCCGACGTTGTGTGATTTGATGATCATGATTTCTGTGAGGTATGGTTATGTCTTATGGGAGGCAAAATTACTTATTTTATCCCATAAATAAACCTGTCATTTTCAGATAAATCTTTCAATAACTGAGCGTTAGAAAAACCTGAATACAGGTCCCTTGTTTCAGGGCCTAGCTTTTGATTGATTTCCAAAAACAGAAGTCCACCATCATTCAGATGTTCTTTGGCGTCTTCCGCGATCTTTCTGTAAAAAATCAATGCATCGGCAGTAGGGGAGAAAAGAGCCATTTTAGGTTCAAATTCCTTCACGGAATCGGCAATTTCTATCTCTTCCTCAATACCGATATAGGGCGGGTTTGAGATGATGACGTCATACTTTTCCGTCAGTTCAGAATGAAGATAATCGGCATGAATAAAATTGACGGATAACTGATGATATTCCGCATTTCTTTTGGCGGTTTCCAATGCTTTTTCAGAAAAATCTATAGATGAAACATCAGCTTCCGGAAAATGCTTTTTCAGAACCAATGGAATTACACCGCTTCCTGTACCAATGTCCAGGATTTTTAAAACCTGGGTGGTAGGTTGTAAGCTTTGTGCTTTTTTTATCTCCTGGATGGCTATTTCAAGCAGTTCTTCAGTTTCCGGACGGGGAATCAGTACATTTTCGTCGACAAAGAATTTCATTCCGTAAAATTCCGTTTCTCCCAAAATCTGTAAATAAGGTTTCCCAGTTTTTAATGCTGAAATAATAGAATGGAACTTTTCCTCAATCTCTGAAGATATTTCCTGATCAGCAAACTGGCGCTGCTGAATATGATTGAACCCTAAGATCTGTTCTGCAAACATCTGAAAGATAAATGTATTTTCTGATTCTGTATAAATTTCTGAAAGTTGTGTCGAAAACTGGGTTTTCAGTGCTGATAGTGTCATTGTATTTAATAAAACATTTCTGTTTTCTTACTTTTTAATTCAATTTTATTCTCACCTACCTGGAATTCATCCATCAGTGGTGGAGGTATTTTTTTATTGATTTTTTCGTTCCAGCTTTTTCTTTTTATAGGGCTGTTTTTATCACAATTTTCGGATGAATACTCAAATATGGCATCGCCTGTGGATATATTATAATCTACTGACTGGAAATAATCACAGGGTGCACCTACAGTCACACTGGCTCCAATCAGATACCAATTCTTGTTTTGGAACCTGTATCGATGGGTATAATTCCATTTCTGCCGGCTTCCTCCGAAATGATCAATAACAATGGTTTTGTTCTTAATGCTGATTCCTTGATAAGGATTTCCCATCATCCCGCCATGTTCGGTAGAAAGAATAGGGTTGGTTGACTGGTGCCATAATACCCAGTTTTCACCTTCTTTTTTATAAATAGCCAAACTTTGGGCGAATCCCAAATCACCTTCTATCGGGGTTTCATACACACATACTGCTTCATCTTCAGGACTGTCATCCAGATTTCCAAAGGCTCTTTCTTTTAAAGTCCAGAATTTTGGGGTAAATTCTTCAAGAGTTTTTGCTTTTTTCAGGGTGATTTCACTATCGAAACTCCCACTTTCTACAGCCTCCCGAAAAGCATCTATTTTATTCTGTTTTTCATTGGATATTTTAGGAATGTCTGTTCTGATATTCTCTGCATCTTTAGGGAATTCAGGCAAAGTATAACTTCTTGGTACAGAATTCGGGTCATAGTATTTTATTTCCCGGTATTCATAATCAATAAGTTTCTTTTTGCTGTTGACTTCGTCAGGATCCTGTCTGTAATACTTTTTTGAAATCCAGTTTCCCTGTTGGTCAAAAGTATATTCAAAAGAATCTGCATACTGATAATTTCCCGTATATTCTATGCTTTGTTCGAAAACAAGATTGTTGCGATCATCATACCTTCGGATTGTTTTTGTTGACTTTTCCGTTCCAAGCATGTGGTATTGCTGCTCAATACGCTCCTGATAGTCTTTAGAATAATAATATTCGGTTTTATTTTCGAGAGCATTATGATTGGAAAACCATATTTCCGAAAGAAGATAGCCGTTTTTATCGTAACTGAAAGTCACATCCCTGTCTTTAATGATATAATCTTTAATGTCAACAGGCTTGTAAGACCCTTTGATCCATTGATAACGATGAATTTTGGATTGGTATAAAGGTGTTTTTTTGGTGAGAAAGGGATACTCAAAAATATATTCTTTTTCAGGATCGGCTAAAGAATCATCACTGTAGTCGGTAATCTTAACGATTATCTTTTTGGGCTCCGAAGAATAGCTGTATTTTGTATATCCTTCGTATACAAAGGATTTCTTATCATCTATCATATAATCTATTTCTTCCTGAAGAAGATTCCCTTTGTTGTAAAAAAGCCAGCTATAGCTGTTTGTATTTTTATTCTCAACCGATTCTTTAAGAATAAGAAGATTATTTTTATAATGAAATTTTTCTATAGTAGAATGTGCGTCATCATTCGTCTTTCGATACAGTTTTCTGCCATCCGGAAGATATTCTGTATAGGATTCCTGAAGGTAGGGAAGTCCGTCACGAAGTACAGTATTGCCGGTTTTTTTTTCAGCCTTTCTAAACTTTGTAACGGAAAAAATATTTTTTGTTACAAAGTTTATTGAGTCGTTATACTGGCTGTTAAAAATATAATTATCAAAAGATCCATTCATAACTTCGGTCTTTTCCTGGGCACTGCTGATCACAAAACTTATTGATAAGACAAGTTTAAGTGCTTTTGGGAATACGGTATTTAGGATCTCTGAATGATTCATTTATCTTGTAAAAACTAATTTGGTATCGGTAGATTTTTCTTCATTAATTCTGTATCCTTCATAATTAAAGGCTTTTACATCATTTAGGGTTTGGGCATTTGTTTCTGCACAGAATCTTACCACAAGACCTCTGGCGTGTTTGGTATACACGACTATTGTTTTCAGTTTTCCGTCTTTCAGTTCATAAAAATCAAAATCAACAACTGTATGGTTCAGTTTTTTTCTGTCGATGACTTTTCCGTACTCGTTGCTGGCAAGGTGAAGAAGTATCTCCCCTTTTTTCATTTCTGAATTTAGCTGTTCGGTGATTTTTTCCCTCCAGAACTCATAAAGATTTTTGTATTGTTCAAAGGCAAAAGGACGTCCCATTTCCAGCCTGTAAAGCATTACTTTATCCGATGGTTTCAGCAGTCCGTATAATCCGGAAAGTATTCTATAGTTCTTTTGCAGATAGTCTACCGCGTCTTTATCGAGTGTTTTAGCATCTAAACCTCTGTATACTTCTCCTGTAAAGGCAAACATGGCCGGTGCAGACTCTTTTGCGGAAGGTTTAGACTTCCATTTTTGGTTTCTTTCCCAGTTCTCATCAGCCAGTTTAGGCGAAATTTCCATCAACTCGGAAAGATATTTTGGTGATTTTTCTTTTAAATAAGATTGTATCAATGCTGCGTCTTCAATGAATTTCGGGGTAGTAGATTTCAACAGTTCTGTTGAATTTTCTACGTTCATTAATTTCGCAGGAGATGTTATAATTTTCATAATGTTAAAATACAGATAAATGTTTAATATCAATAAAATTCATGGCCATCAGAGACACAAAGTCAATCATAAAATGACAGATGATCAGAATTTTAATGTTTGAATAAAATTTATAAAACACAGCAAAAACAACTCCAATAAAGAAGGGAATAACTACCTGTCCGATGGTTCCGTATGTACTGTGCAGAATGCCAAAAAGAATAGCCGAAACAGCAATTCCTAAAACCGGACTGTTGTAGATCTTTTCGATTCTAGGTTGTATGTAACCCCGCATCAGAAATTCTTCCACAGCACCAGCCGTAAAGCATGTAAAAATAATTAAAAAATAATTGTTTTTAAAAATTGAGCTCAATTCAAAAAGCTTGGTACTCATTTTCTCATGGAACAGAAACTGTAGCAGTATATTCAGAAAGGTCCCGCCTATGCTACAGGTAAGATATAACCCAAGAACAGCTTTTATATAAAACAGAATCGGGTACCGACTTTCTTTTTTTAATAGAAATGGTTCTTTTTCGATAAAAATACTGTAGAGAAATACAATAAGTAAAACTCCCCAGATAATAAGTCGGGTAAGAAAAAAATTGTGTTCCGTGATTCCTCGCACTCCTGTTATCAACGCAGCTGCGGGAAAGGCATAAAGCATTGCAGCAACTAAGAGAACAAAAGTGAGTATAATTCCTGTAGAATACTTCCCATTAAGCCCCATAATCTAATCTGTCAACCGTAAACTTTGAATTTTGAACCTTAAATTTTAAGCTAAATAATTCCTTTTCCCTGACGGATGATTTCCGGTTCTCCTGAAGTAAGGTCTACAATAGTAGAGGCCACATTATCTCCATACCCGGAATCAATCACAATGTCTACCAGGTGATCATATTTCTCAGCGATAAGCTCAGGATCTGTAGAATATTCAATGATTTCATCATCATCTCTGATGGAGGTGGAGGCAATAGGATGCCCAAGTTTCTCAACAATAAGCTGTGGAATTGGGTGATCCGGAACACGGATACCAATTGTTTTATGCCCTTTATAGGCTAAAGGTAAGCTTTTATTGGCTTCAAGAATAAAGGTGAACGGGCCGGGAAGGTGGCTTTTCAGAAATCTGAAAACCGACGTGTCAATAGGTCTTGTAAAATCGGAAAGATGGCTAAGGTCATTACAGATAATCGAGAATTTTGACTTCTCAAGCTTCATTTTTTTGAGTTGAGCCAGTTTTTCCATGGCTTTTATATCAAAAATATTGCAGCCTAAGGCATAAATCGTATCTGAAGGATAGATAATAAGCCCACCATTATTTAAAGTTTTAATAACCTCATTTACAAGATTTTCCTGTGGGTTGTCCGGATAAATTTTTAATATCTTTGCCATAGAACAAAGATACAAATAATAAAATAGTTTTTATGAAAGTCCTTTATTTAAAAGAAAAATTAGGATTTGTAAAAAATATTCGTACCTTTGCAATCCAATATCGCGGGATGGAGCAGTAGGTAGCTCGTCGGGCTCATAACCCGAAGGTCATCGGTTCGAGTCCGGTTCCCGCTACTAAGTAAGTGCTTTCGGTAAGCACTC
>LAZY01000055.1 GCA_001013295.1 Chryseobacterium indologenes
CGGAGACGAAGTTGTCTTGCGATTTCGGTAGCTGCCATTTTGTTCACTTTCAGTGCGTGTTCTTTATTGACGGCGGTTCCGGTAGTGATATTGTTTCCGGAGTTGACGTCTACCACGTGAAGTGCTTCTGTGTGTTCAATAACAAGATAAGCGCCTTTGGAACTTGGAATGTTTACGTGCTTTCCAAAGCTCTGTTTAAGCTGTTTTTCAACATTGTAATATTCCAGAAGTGGAATATGAGAATCATAAAACTGGACAATATTTTTCTTTTCAGGGGCAATTACCTCAATGTAATTTTTCATTTCATGCACCATCTGTTCATCATCACAGATAATATTGACGAAATCCTGATTAAAATTGTCTCTTAAAATAGCTGAAGCTTTGTCTTCTTCGCTTAAAACTTTAGATGGAACCTTATTTTTTTGGATATTCTTAAAAGTGCTTTCCCATTTCTGAACCAGCTGGTTCATATCATTGTGAAGGTCTGCCACTTTTTTCCCTTCGGCCACTGTTCTGATGATGACGCCAAAACCTTCCGGTTTGATACTGTCAATCAGCGTTCTCAGTCTTTCTTTTTCTTCAGAACTTCTGATTTTTTTAGAAATTGAAACCTTATTATCGAAAGGAATCAGTACCAGAAAACGTCCTGTCAGAGAGATTTGAGTTGAAATTCTAGGGCCTTTTGTAGAAATTGGTTCTTTGGTGATTTGCAAAAGAACAACATCATCCTTTGCAATAACCTTGTCTACGGTTCCGTTTTTGTCTATTTCGGGTTGTATCTCGAAATTTTTTAAGCTCGAAGTGCTTTGTTTTTTAGAAATAGTATCTTTTAAAAACTTTCTGTATGTAAGATATTGGGGACCCAGATCCTGATAATGCAGAAAAGCATCCTTGTCATATCCGATATTGACGAATGTGGCATTCAGGTTTGGTGCCAGTTTTTTTACTTTTCCTATAAACAGATCTCCAACTATAAAATCGCTTTTGTCTTCTTGCTCATGAAGTTCACATAGTCTTCCGTCTTCCAGCAGTGCAATCTTTGTAAGATCATCTTCATGCGAAACTATTAGTTCTTTCTTCATTTTGTTATAAGATAAAATTGTTAAGATTATAGGAAATGGATAATGTTCTTGATTAATTCATCTATTAAATATAAGGATTTTGAACGAAAACCATTATATTTTTATTAAAGTAATATTTGAAACCATCCGTTTTCCGCGGAATCTTATAGTTGCAAACAAAAATATAGTCGGTGAACTTTAAATACTTAAAACCACCAACTATATTATTATATTGTAAATCTCGAGAAGAGGAGATTATTTTTTCTTATGTCTGTTCGCTCTTCTTCTTTTCTTTCTTTTGTGAGTCGCAACCTTGTGTCTTTTTCTTTTCTTTCCGCTTGGCATAATTTTAATTTTTTAGTAACTAGTTAATATTCAGTTAATGTTCTTATTTTACTGCAACTTTAGTTTTTACTTTCTCTACAAATGATTTTGAAGGTTTGAAAGCAGGAATGTTATGAGCAGGAATTTCAATTGCAGTATTCTTAGAGATATTTCTTCCTGTTTTAGCAGCTCTTGTTTTAATGATAAAAGATCCAAAACCTCTCAGATAAACGTTATCCCCATTATACATAGAAGTTCTGATCTCCTGCATAAAAGCTTCTACAACTTTCTGTGTTTCATTCTTTTCTGTTCCCAACTTATTTGAGATGGTGTTTACCAATTCTGCCTTTGTCATTTCCTTATTTTAATTTTAAATTTTAGGTGTGCAAATTTAGTTAAAAAAATTGAATACTAGCAAATTAGTGGCAAAATATTTTTATTCAGATACTTGAGGTTTTAATGTATACACTATATTAAGGATGCCTTAGAGGAATTTAACAATTTAATAATGTAGTCCTATGCTTAAGAAAAATCCTACAGAGTAAAAACTTTAAAAATACCTGTGATAGAAGTCGATACAGAAGATTTGATCTCCGGATTCTATATTCCGAAACCTTTATTGGTCTTCAGTCATTTTTTTAATTCCGAATTTAAAATCCGGAATCAATTAATTTCTACATACTGGAATTATAATATCCGTTTTCAACACAGAATCGTATCAGATGGAGTTTGGTTTTTAATCCAAGTTTTTCTGTAAGGCGGTTAATATATGTATCAATCGTTCTTGTGCTCAGGTTAAGCTTTTCTGCAATTTCTTTATTACTGAAACCTTCGTAGCAGAACCGCATCAGCTGAATTTCTGCCGATGATAATTCTTCCTGTCCCTTCTTTTGCCGGTCCATATACTCCTGTACGGCAAGAGGTTGCTGTTCCCATTCTTTAGAATAGGCATGGTAATCAAATTCTTCAGAGGCAATACTTCCTTTAATGATGTCTTTGATGATGTTGCTTTTCTTCTCGCAATAATAGATATTAGGAATCTTGGATAAGATTTCAGCCATATCTTCCTGGTAAGTGCCGGAGTAAGTGACAATAGGGGTGTCCGTATTGTTTTTTCTGATGTATTTGATGGCTTCAATCCCGCTCAATACCGGCATAAACAATTCGATGATGAACACATCCTCCTGCCTTCTGTAGATTCTGTTCACAAGCTCGTGCCCGTTGTTGCAATCATTCAGAAGCATATAAAAAGGGTTCTCCATCAGCGTTTTGATCATTATTTTTTTAAAATAAAAATCACTGTCAGCAATCGAGAAACGCACGGTATTAGATAATATTTTACTCATTTTCAATATCGATTTGGCGAATGATATTTAAAATTTAGAGGCCTAATTTATGAAAAACTTATGAAAGGGGAAATTAATATTAATTTAATCAGGGTTTTTCCGAAATGGCTCTGGGGAAATTACGTATTGTGCATAAAATTTTTTTTTTATATTTTCACAGGCCAAACAAATCGCAAATTATGTCTTCGAACAGGGAAAAAAAATTAAACAAATCTGACGTAAGAATAGGCATTTGGAAGTTTATTCTGTCTTTTGCCGTTTTGTCGGTAGTATCATTCGCATGTCTATATCTCTTCTTTAAGAGTTATGATATACAGCGGGAAGGGATCAGTAAAGAGTCTGAAGCCTATAAAGAATTGATGCTCCGGAGTGACGTGCTGAAAAATCATGTTGACGAAATCTACGAAAAAATGGCCCAGCTTAGTCTTAATAAGGTGGAGAATGAGGTTTTTCTCAGAACCAGTATTATGGATAACGTAAGAGATGCTAAAAATATTATGGGGAAAGACAGTGCCCAGAATTTTAAGCATTACGCGGTGCTGATGAAACAGATAGAACCTATGTTGAAGCTAAAAGCTGACATCATGGTGGTGGAATCTAGAAAAAAAATAGCCAAAAGGGATCTTGAAGACTGTATGAATAAAGTAAACAGAGCCAATACTGAACTTAGAAAAGATCCTACAAGAAATTTTACAGGAACTAAAAGAAGAAGATAAAAAGAAAAGATATGCAAGGACAAATCACATTATCTAAAAAAGAAAGGCATTATCAGTTTTTTTACCTGATCCTTATGCTGGTGGCTGCTATGCTGTTTTTAGGCATTATTTTTCTGAAAGGATTTGTATCCCCTTTTTCTGATGAAGATGTAAGAGGAATTCAGAATCTGGAACAGAAAGCAGAATTTGAAAAGCACCAAAAGGTTGTTTTACCTATCATGGACAGTACTTATACGATGATCACCAAGCTTACGAGTGACGGTCCACAGCCTTTTGCAGAAAATAATATCCAGCTGGGAGTCAATGATCTGAACAGTTATTTCAGTAATAATGAGATTATTGACATCCGAAAAGACGCTTATCCTCAGATTGCCAAATTTTACAAAATGTATTTTGATGACAAAAAGGTAATTGCAACCACCACAGAAGATATTAAAATCTTTGAGAAGCAGGTGGATGATTGCAGAATCGGATATAAAGACAAACAGAATAAAATCTACGAACGCGAAAAAGATCTGAAATCAAGAACGCAGTAGGTAAAGAATGGGAATACTAGGAACTATAAATAAAACACATCACAATTATTAACTATGAATTATTTTCAAAAGAACAAAAAGAACATTATTATTGGTGTTATAGCAACATTGCTCATTGCAGCACTGGTTGCTCTGTGGCTGCAGAAAAAGGTGATTCACTCTGCCGATGATATTGTTGGGGTAGTTTACCCGTCTTCATTGGCGGTAGGAGATACGCTTTTATTTGAAGATAAAACCCAATTTGCAAAGACCAAAAGATGGAATTTCGGAGACGGTACAACTTCTGATAAAAACAGAGGAATACACTTTTACAATAAACCTGGATATTACCAGGTGAGTTTGATCATAGACAACAAGTATACGAAATCCTTCCCGGTAATGGTAAATGCAAGAAGCATCCAGAGAGGAAAAGATACAGCACAGATCAAAACAACGATTGAAGCGCCGGCTCAGGCTATGCAAAATGAAAACGTAACTTTCCGTGCCGTTTCAGAAGCCAAGAAGTTTGCATGGAAATTCGGAGAAACCGGAGGTACAGATTCCAAAGAAAAATTTGCTATCTATTCTTATAAACAGCCGGGAGACTATCTGGTAACCCTGCTTACAGAAGAAAATGAGAATCCTATTTACCACCGTATCAAAATTATTCGTGCATATGATCCTATTGCTGAAGAGGAAGTTTCTGTGGAAGATTCTTATGCCAAAATAGATAATGATTTCAAATATCACTTGCAGCAGATTGCTAACGGAAACAGTTTCAATATGCACTACAATTACCTGCTGAAGACTTATCTGTGTAACAATGAAAACACAGTGGTAAAAGTAAATGACAGTAAGGTAAACAATTTCTATATGTATTGTGCAGGTCTTCAGTTTGACAAAAATACAGTAATTCAGACTGTAAAGGTGAATTTCGATGATACACAGAACTGTGTAACCAAAGTAGATATTAATCAAAGCAAATAATACCGTCCGGTCTTCCGGATGCGCCAATCATAAAAAGATAAAATAGGATGAAAAATAAATTTCCTCTAGCAGCATATTATATAGGGTTATCAGTATTACTGACGAGTTGCCAGGTAAAGCTTCCGTCTAAGAAAACCCCGGAGCCTTCTCAATATGGCCAGGTAGATAATTCTCCTGTAGTCAATGGATACCCTAAAAAATCCGTGCCATGGATCGTTGTCTCAGACCGCTCAAGAAATACAGCTTATCTGGATAAAGATGACGAGAAGTCATATAAAGAAGTGAAATTCTTAGAACCTTTAATGGTTTTAAAACACAGAGACGGAATGGTTAAAGTCGCAGAATACGTTCCTGATGCTTTAATGAAAAAAGTTTCATCAAAGTCTATCAAGACCTATGGCTGGATCCCTGAATCTGATCTGCTTCTTTGGAGCAACTCCTTAAAAAATGAAAAAACAGGGTATCCTGTAAGAGTAGCGGTAGTGCCTAACAATAGTGAAGTGATTAAAAGCGCTGAAAGGTACTACAAAAATGACTCGATCATGGTGTTCAATTCACCGAGCCTTATTGAAACTGCCAATGTAAAAATCCCGAACGGACAGATGGTATATGTTTACAAACAGGCTGAAAATAACAAAAGATTTTTAGTAGGGAAAAAACCTTCTATTGATATAGACAGCATTGGTACCAGTCTTTACGGATGGGTGAGCTCCAACGTGATCTCAGCATGGGGAGAACGTTCTGCTATAAAACTAAAAAATACAACAGGGATCAATGAAACCACCTTAGGGATCCATGAAGGGTATCCGGGTGGGTCAGGATCAGATGCTGATAATAAAACGGCCATTCTTCTTACGGATGTCAACAAGAGACCTCCATTGGAGAATATTTTCCCAGTAAACCTTGCCCTGGAAGGAACTCCTACTCTAGATACTAAAACAAAATATTTTACGAATATTTTAGATTATAGTAAAAACTATGTATTCAACGTTTTAGGAGAAGAAATTTATTTTGACCGTTATAAAGAAATTACGGAGAGAGATAAGAATATCAATATCGTTTTTGCATTAGATATAAGTGCTGCCAATGCTCCTTATGCTCCTATTGTAAAATCCTTATTACAGGATCTGCAGCTTAGATTCGAAAAACCTTCTTACTTCAGTACTGTAAAATATGGAGTTGTTTTATATAAAAACAATTCATGTGGAAATAATGTTGCTGTTTCCAACCTGAGTACAGACTATAGTAAGATCACTGCATTCATTAATCAGAAGACCAATGAAATGAACTGTCCGAGCAATAACGGATACCAGCCGGTAGGAGAAGCTCTTTCTGCAGCCGGAAACCTTCTTTCAAATGTTCCTGATGAAACCAATATTGTAGTGACGGTGGGTACTTCTGCCAGCCAGAGCGGAAATATGTACAGTGTGATAAGTTCTCTTACACAGGCGCAAGCAAGACTGATCATGTTCCAGACCAATGCAAGATCATCAGATAATTACAATGACTTCGTATTGATGGCGGAGAATGTGGTGACCAATACTGCAAAAAATATTGCTGAGCTTAAAAAACAAAAGATCATTAATCAAAATGATGTTCTTACCAAAAATAACTTCAGCCTTGTGGAAGGAGATGAAGGATTCTTCTCTTTAGCATATCCTAAGCAGAGTATGTCTCAGGGATTTGTTATCTTCCCTAAAAAAGGAGATGTTGCCACTCCGGGATTCCTTAAGAAGTCTGTAGACAGTCTTATTGCACAGGTTACCCTGGATAATCAGAATGTAGATAAATCCCTTAATGATTATTTTCACTCTTCCGTTGGAGCAGGTAAAACAGATGTTGATTTAAAATACAAATACCTGTATCCGGGACTTACAAACCCTGTTTCTGCAGGAATTGCAGCGCAGCTGATCAACTATAGCAGCCCATTCCTGGTAAAAGGGTATATTCCGAAAGAACTGAAAGAATACACACCGGCCATTGAAAAAGGAATTCTTATTTCAGAAACAGAATATGATAATCTGAAAGCTTTCTATACCGAAGTGTATAAGAATACCGAAGCAGATCGTCCGAATTTCAGCCAGGCAAAAGCCGTGAAAGAATATGTGAAATTGCTTAAAAAATACAATCCAACAATCAGGTTCCTGGATAAAGGGGCGCTTTATGAGCTCCCAATGTCTTATGCTATAGGAATCAGTACAGGGTTCGATCTTTCAGAAGAAGAACTGATGGCTAAGTATAAACTGAAAGGATGGAAAAAAGCCAAAATTGTTCCTAGTGAGACGGTAAGAAATTACTTCCATCATTATAAGGATCTGGCGGACAGGATGCTTGCCAACAGAAACAATCCTGCTGTGAAGATCCAGCAGAACGGGCAAACCTTCTACTGGCTTAACGAATACTTTACCCCAACAAGAATTCCAACAGAACAGCCGGAATATACTAAACATTAATTGTTAGTTTTATAATATCAAAAGCAGAAGTGAGAACTTCTGCTTTTTTTGTGAAAAAAAGTGTCATTTTGGAAAGATAAGAGTATAAGGCGTAAGCTTGTTTAAAATGTCATCTCTGGAAATTTTTGATGTTCATTATACCAAAATATAAAGATGAAAGGTTAGAGGTTTGAGCCGAAAAACAAGAAATTTATTGAGGGGAATCAGTACGTTTTAAGGGTGAATTTTACACTTTAAACCGTATGTATTTCTCTTTTAAGTGTAAAAAATGGTTTTATCTAAAATTTGGGAAATAATTTAAAATACTCTATTCATGGTATTTGTGTGTTGGTTTATAAATCTAATGTCGTAGAATTACGACAAGAAATCGTAGAACTACTACAAATTTTCAGATTTATGCCGAAAAGTTTTTTTTAGAAAAAAAGACCCTCTATATTTGCTACACCAATCACCGAATCACAAAATATTATTAACGATTAAAATTTACACATCATGGCGGAAAGAAACTCAAGAGGAATCTTAAAATTCAACAACGGAGAAGGACAGAAATTATTAAAAATGAACTACAGCGTATCAAGATCTACAGATGTATCTGGACGTGTAGCATCAGATCCTTCCAATGCACTTATCAAAGTTACAGTAGAAGCTACTGAAAAATCAGACATTCTTGAAAGCTTACTAAACGGAAAATATAAGCCGACAGTAGGAGAAATCGTTTTCAACAAATCTCACGAAGAAGGAACATTGATCACTTTGAAGTGGGAAAACGGATATGTGATCCAGCACGAAGTAGATTTCGACGCAATTGACAGCAACAGTATGCTGATCAGCTTCGTAATCAGTGCAGAAGGAATTGACTACGGAACTTCTCGTTTCGATGGTTTATGGCCTTCAGTAGGTAAATAAACCTAATAGACTTGAAATTAATACACATTATCAACATTCATAAAAGAAGACTGTCCCCACTAAAGGCAGTCTTTTTTTGCCTTAGAGAAAGTTTTTATACTGAAACTTATCCGATGGCAGTTTCGTAAAATATTATTATCTTTAGTACTCATCCAAACACAAAGCATATGAAAACCGAATTACAAACAAAAGGTCCGTCTTTCCGGCCTTCACAGAACGCCGATGGTATATCTGAAAATCACCATAAAGGCATCAATCGGCTTGTAAAACTGTCATTGGTTGTAGAAGGAAAAATTATTAAATACTATAAGCATTTTACGCTTAAGCAAAAAACAAATCATCATCATGAATTCAGTCTTACCCTGGCTCACGATGCATTGGGAGACAAGCAAAGTCATACGCTTGAAGAAGCTAATAAATTCCTTGGAAAACGACTCACAGCAGTTATTGCCTATAAAGATATTGAAAACAGCCCTGAAAGAAATTTTGTAGGAATCATTACGAAAGTGGGCTTTAGCCAGGAGAAAATGAGTCTGGGAAATATTGTCCTTTCCGGATACAGCCCCACCATATTGCTGGATGGCGCTCCACATATTCAGAGTTTTGGTGGTGGACAGCCTGTCAATATGGGAATTATAGCAGAAGAAGTGATCAAGCAGGGAATTGATAAAGAACGTTTTGATATAAGAGTCGATACAAATGACTATTCTCAGATCATCTACAGCAGCCAATATAATGAAACACATTACAATTACCTTGCAAGGATGGCAGAAGCTTATGGTGAACAGTTTTATTATGACGGTGAAGTATTACACTTCGGAAAGCTCCCGCCTCAGAATAAACCTATCAAATTGGTGTATGGAAGTAATGCCAATGATATCAAAGTAGAATTGAAAGCTGTTCATACAAAACCACAGTATTATGGCTATAACAGCAGTAAAAACGAAAAACTGACTTCAGGAGAAACCCCGGTAAAGCATTTGGGGGATCTTGCTAAGACAGCCTATGGCCATAATGATAAAATATATAAAACTCCGGCACTTCAGATAGCACCTATCAAGGCATCTACCCATCTGGATGTAGAGCACTCTCAGAGAAGTGCTTCAGGGAGTGAGGCCGTAAGCGTTTTTTCAATATCCGGTTCTACAACAGTTCCGTTCCTGCATCCCGGTTGCGTTGCAGATGTTTATATGAGAAAGCCGGACAGCAACGAAACTTCTTATTTTACAAAAGTAATGATTACAGAATCTGTTCATGAAATAGATACCATCGGACATTATATCGGCAGTTTTGAATCGATTGCAGCCGATACCGGATTTTTACCCAAACCTGAATTTACAGTTCCCATAGCCCAGCCTCAGGTTGCAACCGTTGTTGCTAATGCAGATCCTGAGGGGCAAGGAAGAGTTCAGGTGAAATTTGACTGGCAGCTGAATGATACAACGCACTTTGTAAGAGTCATGAGTCCTGATGCAGGAGGAACGGACAGAATTACCCAGAACCGTGGCTATGTGGCTATTCCTGAGGTAGGGGACCAGGTAATGGTCAATTTTGTTCATAATCATCCTGACCGCCCCTTCGTAATGGGTGGAATGTTCCATGGAGGAATTGGCCTCGGCGGAGGAATGGATAACCGTGTGAAGTCTATCCAGACCAGAAGCGGTCACAAAGTCGTCTTTACAGAAGATGAAAGCATTATCATTACAGATAAAAGCGGCAACGAGATCCATCTGGATACCACTGGAAGTAATATCACCATTACAGCACCGGAAACCATGACGCTGAATTGTAAGAATATGAATATCAATGTGGGGGAGAATATGACTACAACAGTGGGGATGAATAAGAGTAATTCTGTGGGAATGAATATTACAGAAACTGCAGGTGCAAATATCTGGCAGAATGCCATATTGGATTATTCTTTAATGGCTGCTAATATTATGAAAGTTGCAAAAGGAGATATTTATTCAGAGTCAACAAATGTGAAAAGAAATGCCAGTAAGGATATTGAAGTGATTTCATCAGAAGGAACCATTCACCATAATGCGCAGAAAGAAGTGAAAAACAATAGTGGGGAAAAAGGTAGTAACTTTTAAATTGTTATCATGGGAAATATTACAGAAATAGCTGGTGGAAAAATTTCTGAAAGATCAAGTCAGGATATTGAAAATAATGCAGGAAGTTTCATAAGTAATTTGGCTTCAAATTTTGTTAGACAAAAAGGAGATCAAAAAGGAGTTACATATAATATCCCTCCTGCGAATAAAAAAGAATTAAAGAACTCTATAAAAGGGGTGGCTATTTTTCGAAGAAAAGCAGATTATAGTAATAAACCGGATTTTGGATTTGATTGGTATGCCGGAAATAAATACGGAACTACATATAATGAACCTTATGATTTTGAAGACGACAAAACGGTATTGAGTGGGCGAAACAAGTTACAGAAAGAATACACTTCTATTATAAAATATATACCGATTAGGGAGTTAGGGTATATGGAGGCTGGTAAAAATTCTGGTGGTTCAATAATAAATCTCAATGGCAAAATTTATTTTGTTCCATGGTTCTCCGCATTTGCAAAAGATGACTCTGGAAATTTTAAAAGCTATGAACTGGATGTTTTTTTCAATATTGAGGAGCCGGTGGAAGGACATATCAAAATCAGTAGTAAAAGTGATGAAATTGACGTTGCTTTTATTGATAGTGGAGATACTTTTTTTAATATAAATGAGAGCCATCCTAAACTATTTTCTAAAACAATAAGAATCTCTTTTTTAGACTATATTTCAGATCACAGCTCAATCATTCTAACATTTCATAAAAAAAGTGAAGAAGAAAAAGCAGAGGAAAAGAAAAGACAAGACGAAATTGCAAGTGGAAAAACTCCTACAGGGCCTCAAACAATATATGTAAGTGCAGGGGAGTTATTGGGAATATTAAATGTTTATAACAATTCAGTGGAATATGAGGTCGTTTTTAGGTATGTTAAAGTATTTTTTAAGGGTTGGATATATATTGAAAATTTTGAAGATAAAGTATATTTATCAGGAGCTTCAGTGGGTTACCAGGAAAATCGAAAGTTAGCAGAAAGGGAAAAGAATTTGACTAGAGGAATTGCTAATTTAAGAAGTTTACAAGGTTCATTACAGAACGTTGGAAATTCAACACGAGTGAAAGAAATTGAAGATGTTATTCTGAAACAGGAAAAAGAACTTCAAGATGTAAAAGATTTGGTCCTAAAAAGACAAAAAATTTCTACTGATTTATATAATGAACAAATGCAAGCCATCAATCGATATACAAGTTTTATAAGTAACAATAAGCAATCACTTATTGATATGATGTCTCAACCATTGATAAGATATAAGGAAAAGAACAGTACTAATTATGAACAACTTGAAATTGATGTTGAAAATATAGATTCCTTTTTTCATGATCTTAAACTGAAAAAAGGGCGAAGTAGTCATTATATAGTAAATGATAATGATAAAGAGTTCAATTCAGGAAGGATTAGAGATAAAATCAATGATGCATTTAAATCAAATGAAACAAAAGATAAAAAAGAACTTATAATATTTTTATTACCTTTTGGAATTAAAAGTAAAAACAATACTATTTTATTAGGAAAAGCAGAAGATGTGTCATACAAGGCTGATAGTGCGATGCTAACTCCTCAGGCTGATGCTTCCACATTTATTCATGAAGCAGGTCATACATTTAATCTTCCTCATACTTTTTTAAAAAGAGGAGGTAGTTGGTTCACTGAAGGGATTACATTAGAACAAGGAACAACAGATAATATTATGGATTATGACTATAATTTTAAGAATAATGATAAAGATCCTTCTAATGATGTAAATTTAATCACAAATAAAATCTCTTTATGGAAGTTTCAGTGGGATATTATGAGAAAAGATCCTAACTTGATAGAATTAGTAAAAAAATAAAACTATGAGAGCTTATTTTCAAATATCTTGTTTACTATTTTTGACAGGATCAGCCATGATTTCCTGTCAATCTAAATATAGTAAAGAAACTAATACTACTGCTAATCAACTAAAAATGAAAGACCAGTTTCCCAATCACAAAACAGCTTTTGAGAAAATAAATGATCAAGTTATAATATATAATCCTTTAGGTGAAAAACTTTTATATATAGATTTAAAAAGATCCATGTATACAGTATATAAACCAGATTTAAATTATGTAAATTCTTTACTCAAAGTAAATGAATTTTTATATTTCCTCCCTAAAAAAGTACAACAGAACTATAAATTTTCAACTGGAGATTCAGAAACTTCTTCAGGTATTTTTTCTACTGAAAATACAGTGAATGAATTAGGGTTGATCGGTACTTCAAAAATGAACATTCCGGATCAGTCAGGAGAGTTAAAAATGAGCAATGTAGTTTATCATTATAATAGATTTGCAGAGCTTTTAAAGGTTGATGATGGAGGAAAGATAATTGCTGAATATAAATACGATGAGGGTGCTAATTTGTTAGAGTCTGAAACAGCTGAAAAAAGTATAAAATACTTTTATAATAAAGACAATCAAGTTATAAAAGAAGAAGGGAATAAAAAAGATAAAAAATATATTCTTAATTATACTTATAATTCTGAAAGCAATCTGGACAAAAAATTTAGTGATGATCAGAATTTAATTACAGAATATAAATATGATTCTTCTGGGAGACTCATTGAGACTATAGAATATACAGGAATGCTTGACAAAAATGATTCACAAAAAATAATTAATCATTTTATCAAAAAAAATTATATATATAATAATGACAAGATCATTGAAGAAATGCAATTTGAATATGATATTGTAAACCCTTCAGTTCTTATCGATAAAAAATGGAAGCCTATAACTATTGAAGAACAAAAGAAATTAAGCTGGCAACAGTTTAGAAGTAAATCTGAAATACCTTTTTCTGTAATTGAGAAAAAATACACTTATCAATCTGACCAGATAGAAGTAACAATTAATAAATTCAGTTTTTCAAACAAAATGAATAATGGCAAGATAGAAGAAAATAAAGAACTTCTAGATTCTGAAATTATTAAATACAAGCTAGACAATATGGGAAGGATAATCCAAAAAGAAATATATAATAAAAACAAGAAACCTGTAGAAACAGTGAATTATTTTTATTAAAAGGAAGTGGAAAATCTGGGTTAATTTGAATTAATTAATACATAATCTGATATTACAATCCAATTGAACAACTTTAAAGCATATTGCTCATTCAGTTAGTCAATCATTCTCCTGCAGGATTATTGCAAGGTGGAATGTTTGTATTTGAAAAATATAAAAAAGCAACGAAAAGATAAATAAAAATAATGAGATATATTAAAATTAAAAAAATAATGTTTTTTATTCTGATTATCCGTTTATGCACCTGTTATATTCGCAATTACTAGTCTGTCAAAGAGTTTGTCTCCAAAATACCGTCTGTTTAATTTGTAAATAAACTCGTTGAGATACAACT
>LAZY01000056.1 GCA_001013295.1 Chryseobacterium indologenes
GGAAAAAACAGTGGAAAGGCTCTCCCGTACCTTTGTGGGCAAACAGGCAGAAGATTTTTATAAGACTTTAAAAGACTTTTACCAAAATGAAAACTTAGTCTGTATGGATTTTTTAAAAAACATCCATTTTGGAATGATCCTCCATAAACTCTATGGAAGGCATGATAAGGAGGAGCCGGTAAAATATAGTGTACGCTACAATAATTTTATGGACAATACCATCATCGATATTGAAGAGCGTATGCAAACGGAGGCCATCCGCTATGACGATGAATTATTACTGTTGCAGTATACCGGAACTATTCCTTCAGATAAAAACTGGGAAATGTTTTACGGAGAAATGAAAAGAAAGGAAATTGCTCATAACGGAGAGACAGATTTCCCAAAGCTGGATAAATATAAAGGGCAGATTTTATTGGATTTCACCACCAAAGAAGTGCTTGAGCATAAACTTACCATAGAATTTTCTCTTGGTGAGAACTATCAGAAGAAGATCATCTATCATGTAAAAGAAATAAGCCATGAAGAATTATAGAAGATAGATGGAAGAATTACAACATCAGTCAGATGAAAATATGATAAAGGTTTAAACCAAGGATAGCCTTATTAAGAAATTCCGTATTAAAAAAAGAAAAATTGTACAATGGCAACACGTATTACCATAACAGATTCCGGACAAACCCAAACCTTAAACGGCCCAGCAGCTCCGGATACCCCCGATAACTCATTACAGCGTATCACTGATGTTTATTTTGCCAAAAAAGTGACAACAGACAATGGAACGAGGGTCAGTTTTACAAAAATTGATTCTGCTCACGTACAACGGGATCATCAGAATCAGGAAATCCCTTACGATTCCATATTGGGAAAAACAGTATATCTGGTCATAGAAACCAGTAATATGACAGACCTGAGTATAGATGCGGTGATAAGACCTTCAACCAATACCCTTACAGAAAATACGGATACCTTACAATTAATGCGTTTTGTATCTCCTAACCGATATGAAGCACAGCGGCTATTTACGGTACAGGTAGGAAATTTTGATGCCCTGAATAATAAAGATGGCAGCCATGCTCATTATACCAATTTACAAGCTGATCATATCAACAAAGCCATTATTAAATTACAGCTCAGGCCGGATGGAAGGGCTATTTTTGATGAATGGTCCAGAAGGCTAGCAGATCGCAGCATCAATCTGGAAGTGGCAGTAGAAAGAACAGATAATAATCCCTGTGCCTATAAAAATGAACCTCAGGAAGTAAATGGAGCTGGTGTTTTCTTAAATGATGACAGCGGAAGATTCAGAGTGGTCAATAAAAATATATACAACATTCACCATGGCAGCAATACTTACAATACATTGCCTGTGATCAGCACAAATCCGGAAAAGAGACGAAGAATTCAGAAGGTTCTGAATCACAACTCTACAGATGTTGTTTATTTCTACTATGATCAACACGACACTGAGCATAGAATATGTTCCAGAATTAAAGAAAGTATTACCAGAAAAAGAAGAGTCAATACCATTCCTCCTGTGGCACAAAGAGGGACTCTTTTGCAGACCATAGATTATACTGCCAACAGAGCTGCCGGAGAACAGATCGATGCTCATCAGCTGCTGGTATATTCCAATGGAACGCTTGGTGATGGAGCCACTGATAAATGGTATGCCAACCAGACAGGAAGTGTAGATCTGATTAATATGGATATTCTAGGAAATGCGGGAGTTGGTCCACAGATTTTTGAGGCATTCAATTATAATCAGAACGGGGTCATCATCCGTTATGGATTCCAGCATACCAGAAGGAGAAGTATTCAGCCTGATTTATTTGCCGGTTTCCTGGGGGCACTGGCACAATTCAGGCAGGAAGGACACAGTCATTATATTGTATCCCAAGGCTTTTCGTATGCAGATGCATCCTGCTATCCCAGTGCAGAACACGTAAACGGAGAGGCAGGAGATCTGAATTTATTAACCACTCAGCAAGATGGAGTGAATACCATCCTTACTGCCGGGAATTTTGATTTTGATAATGAGGTCATTCTTAGGAATATTCTTTTTGATTTTGGGTTTATATTAGGCCGATCAGAAAATTTTTCCAACAACTCCAATGCCAGTACCGCAGACAATGCCACGACACGGTTACCTCATACCACTCATACGGCTACCCCCAGACATAATAATCACTTACATATTCATGGTTTTGCTCAAATATCAGATATATATGCCTAAAATTAATATCGCTTGCTTTACCGTTTTATTTTTCCTTTTTTCCTGCTACAGCAGGGCTCAGACTGAAAATAAGATCATAAGCACAGAAGCACGTTCCGCAGATAAAGAATCCGTTTTATTCAATACCAGCAAAGCGGATTGTATCAACTTGCCTTTTGGATATTCAGATCTTTCAAAACAACGGGCAACAGCCGATACTGTTCTGCCTGTAATACAGGATGAAAATAAATTAAAGGAAATCAATTCTTTACAATTTGAAAAATCAATTCAAAAAGATTGGGTATCACTTTCTGAAGAATACGATGTCTTTCTGCCTTTCAATAAAAATATCAACGAAAGGCACAACCCTATCAAAATAGCCACTAAGTTTCTGTGTGATGGAAAATATTCTCTGTACTTTATGGCTGTTTATAATACCGTTCGTTACGCAGACCCATTTATTGAAAAGATCTATTTAATTTCTATAAAGGATAATAAGCCTGTTGATATGAAGAGAATCTATCTTCACCATGAGGGAGAAATGGGATGGGCTAATTATACGTTGTTCAATATTGATAAAAATTATATTATTTCTCTCCAGGATTATGAGTTCAGCGAAAGTCCTTTTACTCTAAAACCTTTGCAAAAATATCAGCTCCTTCCTTCCGGAAAATTTGCCAGATACTTTGACAAAGAAGGTTTATATAAAAGCGATGAAGAACAGGGTATGGTAAAAAATCATAAGAAAGAAGGAAAATGGATTGAGTACAAATCAAACAGCTTTATAGATCAGCAGAAATATCCGGAATTTACAGATCTCTACACGTATCTGGAAGCAGAGTATAAAAATGGGTTACCTGCCGGAACATGGAAGTTTTACAAATTGTTGCAAAAATATAATGAAGAAACAGGAGAACCTATCATAAATACAAGGAAAAAAGGGCAACTGATCTATACCGAAGTGTATAAAGATGGAGTGCTGGAAAAAAGGGAAGGACAGTAAAGCTACTCGAAGTTCCTCTTTTTCTACTATTTAAAGCATTTTTGTCTTCTGTAAATTCAAATTATATTCCGGAATAGGTTGGAAAAACACAAAGGCGCAAGTTTTTTTAAGCTATGAGGATGATTTAAGGCGTGAGAAAATCTAAGATTTTCAGCAATTTTCTTTTGCCACGAATACACGAATTATTTTACAAGTATATCCTTTTATTCGTGCATTCGTGGCAATTATATTTCTCGAAAATCTAGCCGATTCGTTGATTTTTCTACAAGCATCTGCATATTGGCAAAATTAGAGAAAGAGGAAATAAAATATGCTCATTCAATTTTATCAGAGATAAAATCTTTGCGCCTTAAATACGATTTCCTTGAGAATAACTTTGCGCTTTTGCGATCTTCCAACTATAGAAATACAATTCTATAGCCCTTCTTAAGCCCCTCCACGTATTTCACTATCCCTCTTAAGGAACTTCTCAACGGTCTATACCTGCGTGAGGAACGGGCGACTCCCCCTTGGGTAAGGGGGTAAAACCGGTTGCAGAAGGGGGTTGAGGTTCTGAAAAACAGGCTTTCGATCGTTATCTAAGGAGGTATAACCCCTTATTATATTTCCTCAAGCCGGTTATAAAACGGAATACGGGAGTAAAGAATATCATCATCTGTTTATACAATTCTGTCTAAGAGTACTTAAAGGACTAAAATAAACCTGTTTGCTGAAGTTTTCCCGGTTTTCAAAAAGGGATTATTACTATTTTCCAGTGTAAAGTAAAAAGAATTTGTACAATGTATGACAATATATTCTGAGATGTAATATATTTAATGCCCAAACTATTATATTGGCAAATAATAAAACTACTCCTCATGAAAAACCAAATTGTATGCTTACTTCTCCTTGTTTCCGGTTATTTTTTTTCACAAACTGTTGTTCCTGAAAAATTAGATCATTACTTCAGTAATATTGAAAAAAATAATATCGGCGTTGGAAGTTTGTCGATTTTTAAAAAGGGTAAGGAAGTCTATACTAAAAACTTTGGTCAGAAAAATATCCCCGGATTAACTTATAATCAAAACACCAGATACCAGGTAGGCTCTATTACCAAAATGATTACCGCTGTTTTAATTTTTAAATTAATTGAAGAGAATAAACTTCACTTAGAGGATAAACTTTCGGAATTTTTCCCGGAGATCCCCAATTCCAATGCTATAACCATCAAAAATTTATTGGAGCATACCAGCGGACTGGGAAGTTATGTGGTAAAAGATGGTGAAGTCTGGGTAACCGAAAAAGCAAGCGACCAACAGATTATGGATCTGATCATTCAGCAGGGGAAAAGTTTTGAACCGGGGGAAAAGTTAGCCTATTCCAATTCGGCCTACTATCTCCTGACGAAAATTCTTGAAAAAAAGCGTCAGAAACCATTTCATGAAATACTTTATTCTGAAATTATCAAACCTTTAGGCTTAAAAAACCTGGCTTCTATCCGATCTGACCGTAAAAATGTATTTCTGCCTTACCAGTATGAAAACGGTTCCTGGAAAGTTCTGAAAAAGGAAATAGACCTCCTCAACGTCATTGGTGTAGGTGATATTTCTGCAACGCCCTATGATCTGAATATTTTCATCAACAGCTTATTCCACAACGGAATCTTAAAAAAAGAATCACTAAAGCTTATGGAACCCGTATTAGGAAAAGAAGATTGGGGAAGAGGGATGGCGATCTGGGAGTTTGATCATCATGTATTTTATGGACATGGCGGTGATACCTTAGGATCTCACGCTATTCTTATCTACAACAAAGAGGCGGACCTTTCCATCGCTTATGTGACCAACGGAGAACGGATAAAAAAAGAAGAATTCATGAAAAACATAGTCGATTTGCTTTATAACAAAGAGGTTAAGCTTCCGGAAATCAAAGAAAAACAGTAACGTTTCTCTATTTAAATCACTAAAGACAATTCCCAACTCATCAATATGAAAATCATCAATTATACCAAAATTTTCAGAGAAGACTGCATTAAGATCTTCAAGAGCAATATGCCTAAGTATTTCGCTTTGGAAGAATTGCCGCTTTTTGAAAGCTTTTTAGATCAAAATACTGAAGAAAACTACTTTGTGGTCAAATTGGATGGCCATGTCATAGGATGTGGTGGTTTTTTCTTAGATACAAAGAATAATACAGCAGGATTATCATGGGGAATGGTTCACTCCGACTACCATGGAAAAGGAATAGGAAAAGCGCTTACCCAGTATCGGATTGATTTGTTAAAAAAGACCTATCCTTCCCTGCCCTACAAAATTGAAACGTCACAGCATACCGCTGAGTTTTATAAAAAAAGCGGATTTAAAACGATAGAGATTGTACCGGATGGATTTGGTAAAGGAATTGATAAATACACCATGATCATAGAAGTAGTAAAGCCATAATACATTTTTCGAATCCCCGGAATCAAACTATTTCAAATAATCTCACCAAAATATCCCATGAGTAAAAGAAAACTATTAGAACTGAAAGACTGGGAATATTATATTTCTGAGGAAAACGGTACAATTGAATTGTCTGTCCCTATTCCTAAACCAAGCCCCGGATTTGATATTATCCATATTCTGACCAGGCTTGAGAAAGAACAGTATTTACATATCGGAATTCAAGCCCTTGAAGACAGGATAGAGGATATGAAAGTCAATTTTTCAAATTATAAGATGAATTCATGGAGATAATACTCTATCATTCATAGAAAAACCACGATAAAATAAATGGAAGATATATACGCATACAAAGACGAATATAATAATGACTGTCAATTTCTCAGAAGAAAGTATTATCAATATGTATCTGACTTAATTACAGACTTTTTTGAAGAACCATTGCCCGATAATGATTTTCATACCCATTTTCTGAATGTATTAAATACCCTTGAAAATTACGAAGATGTCACTTATATAACATGTGAAATGCCTTTTTACTGGGCAATCTGCATCATTGAAAACAAAAGGACTCATCATCACCTAATAAAAAATAAAACCAATGAGGATTATATTCAGTGGCATACCAAGTACCGTACAGCAAATGATCTTGTTACATTTATTATAGAATAAAGACATGAGGAAACTTATATTTTCAATGATGATGAAGGTGGTAAAAGTCTGTTTTTAAGAGGAAAATATTATGAATTTGTCTGCAGTCTTGTTACCGTTTTTTTAGGAAAACCTTTTGTACATAAGAAGCTTTGAGTCCTTGTATGAAGCCAATATTATTTTCGCAAAAATGCTGAACAAATAGTTATCAATAGTAAACCATGAAAAACTACAGAAAAGAATTCAACTATATAATATACTATTCAGATAGTACCAACGAACAGGATGATCTGTATTTTTATACTGAAAGTTTTGGGCAGGATAAAATGAATGGTATCTTCAAATTAACTTTAGGGCTTCATTTTCCAGAAATTCTGTTCTTACCTGAAATAGAAAATATACATGAATCATGGCCTCCTTATGTAGATTATCGTTTGATACAATCTGCTGAAGATATATACAAAGCATTACTTCTTACGCAGCCTTATATTGTTTTGCCTTACAATGAATGGGCAGGAAAGGTAAGAGTATTAGAGCCTGATAGTAAAAATCCAGTTCCTTCACATCCGGAAACTTATTATGGTTATAAAAGTACCCTCTTTTTTATTACTGAAGAAGAATATAAACTCTACCGACAAGAAGCTGAAAAAATAAATGAATTAAATGATTTAGAAGAACATATAGGATACGAAACGATCAGTAAAACTCATACTGAAGATTTAGAAAAATATATGAAGGTACCTGGGTTTATAAAAGAAAAAGTACTCCCTTATTTTGATGATCGCGACTTATATGAGATTAGTAGAAAAAGAGACGAAGAAGGGAATATTATTTTTACTCAGACTATAGGCAATAAGTAATATCATTATTCGTGGAACATTTGCATGAGAAAAAATAGATTCTGAAGTTACCTCTGTTCTCCGAAGTCAGAAGACTTCGGCGCCACTTAAAAGAATTATTTTATGTAGCTCAAAGTCGGGAGACTTTGCGCAGCGAAGATTCTTGATAATGCATGGAAAAAACATACAGATAATATACATTTATACTATTAAGATTATTACATATGAGAAAAGAATGGAGAGAATATCATTCGGAAAATGGTGAAATATGGGAAATATTTGCCAACACTGCTGACCATGAACACCCAGAGGATTTGATATCAAATTCAGGCAGTCACGCTATCATGAGAAAATATATGGAAACATCAGATTACGTACAGGTAACTATCATCCCCTGTGCCAGAATAACAGATGGCATAACCAAAAGAGAAGGAAAAGAAAATTATTTCCGCTTAAAAATCAATCTCTTAAATGGTGAACCCTGGTTTGGTATATCGGGCAATTTTTTTGATAAAGAAGAAGTACTAAAGCTGGCCAGCCTGTTTACCGGATTAACCCAAAAACAAGCCGAAAGAGTATGGGTTACAAAAAAACTAGGAAATTTTAACACAAACAGATTAGATTTATAAGCAGTTTGCGTCTGCTCCGAAGTCTCCCGAATTTGGAACCCTTAAAAAATTATTTTATGTACTAGTTCAAAGCCAGGAGACTTTGCGCAGCAGTTAAATAAAAGAAACAACTCTGTAAAGAAAATTAGAAAGCTGAACAGTCATCAATTTCATGATATGAAAAGTATACAACAAAGATTAGACGAAAATTATATCCCAGGCTGTATAAAATACAAAGGTGAATATCAATTCTATTTAATGCCCATAGCATGGTGGATATTAAATTATGCCCAATACAGTCCCTCCATATTACAGGATATTTCCCGTCAAAATTTCAGAAATGGGGCATTCAATATAACCGATGATAAAATAGATCTGTTTTTCATCTCTATTTCTGAAGATCAGATTTCAATACCAGAAGTGAAAAGTATGATGGAACATTTCCCAGAAGAATATTCCAAAATTACATTTTTTATCGATTTTGATGAAAAAGAATACATCAGTACATTCGACTATATTGAAGTAGAAAGCTACTTACCGGACGAAACATGGATTGGAAAATATGGAAATCCAACGGATTATATTCCTTCTGTCATTATTCAATGGTAAACGTCCCTGAAAATGTTTCCGAAGGTGAAAATAAATTGAGTTAACAGAATTAAAACAGTAAACAATGAAAATAAAAGCGCTTTTTATGCAGATATTGCCATAATTCAATTTACATATTGGTTTAATAATAAAAACAATACACAAATTTGTGTCTACGCAGAATGTAAAGAAGGTGTACCTTTTGTAGAAATTGATTTTAGGGATACAGATAAAGAGTTAATTTTTAAATATGCGCTTCGGCTTGGGGAAATACAAAATGAATTATCTCAAAAAGAAAAATATTCATTAGATTACTTACAATATCCACTACCGCCAAAGGAAGATAAAAAATATCGATTAGATTGATAAAAACTGCTTTTTACATTCGTAATAAATGCAGGAAAAAGAATACAATATAAATTTCCATTAAAAAAACGATCGATTCATTTGATAAGATTTTGTCTTGCTTAATACTGGTTTTTCATCTAAATTTATCAGTCCTAGCGCATTCTTCAAAAGATAATAGAATTACTAAAACCATTGAAATTGAAAATATGATTTTCGCCATATATGATTTTACCCCCGTTAAAAATGAATTACCTGAGTTCAATCTAAAATTACTTCTCAATATAGAAGATTTAAACAATATTATTTTTGATGATGTATTTACCATACTCACCCCACAGCAACAGGAACAGTATATTGTTTTTAGAACTTCTGAAGAAGCAGAAAAGTATAGAAAAGAACGAAATGCTCAACTCCCTTATGTAAACTTCAGCAATTTACCCGAAATCTTTGATGACAAATTATTACAGAAAATCATGCTCTATCAAAAAGACGGTGAGACAAGAAGAGCCATATATGATCGGTTATCGGAAGATCATAAAGGACAAATTGCACGGTATAATTGGAAAATATCGGATGAGAAGGAAGCCAAAAGAAGAGCGCTGATGTCTGAAGAGGAAAAAAGGAAAGAAAAAGAATGGTGGGATAAATATAATGCAGATCCTACACCTCGTTTCATGGGTAATATGGGAGAACCCGCCAATGCAGATGAATATGTATTACGATATGGAAGAAATCCCTTTACCGGAGAACCGGAAACCATTAAAAGCTTTTATGAAAAGTATACCATTGACCCTCATGGAAATATCATTCCGAAAGAAAACAATCAATAATCTACCTGCAAACTTATACAATATGGTTAAAAAAGCTGAAATACCCCGACAAAAATTATTTGACGGTGATGAAGAAAAATGTTTAAAAGAAGTTTTTGAAATTAAAAATCAAATCATCACTTTAACTGATTTCTACAATAATCCGCTTAGGGCATTACAAAAATCAATAGATGATGAAACCTTTTATGCCGTTATTAAAGAAGGTAACTTTAATCTGATCAATACTTTTAATGAAAAGTATGTATCTGAAGAGGGACTGGAAATTAATTTTTTTTATAACAATGGAGTGATATACCTGTTTTCATATGGAGAATATCAACCTGGAAGATACATCCTGTATTTAGAGGGAGTCTGGTATCATCAGACATTGAATAAAGAAAATTGATCGCCAGCAATACAAGAGACACCATATGCTTGTTTTTCATCGCCTTATTTCATTACTTTTGAAAATAAACCAATCCATATGAATGATAAGAAATACGAAATAGAACTCAGACCCACCACTGTTGCTGATCTGGATATTCTTTTTCAGTTTCAGCTTGATCATGAAGGCAGGCATCTTGCGGCTTTTATGTCACAGGATTCTACCCATAAGGAAGCCTATCTTGCCAAATACACCCGATTACTGAATGACCCAACTGTCAATAACCAGACCATTATAGCAGACTCTGAGATCGTTGGAAGTATCGCCAAATTTGTCATGGAGGGAGATGCCGAACTCACCTATTGGATTGACAGACAATTCTGGGGAAAAGGCGTTGCCACAAACGCATTGAAAAATTTCCTTAACCTTGAAACAGCCAGACCGCTTTTTGGAAGGGTTGCTTTTGACAATTTGGGTTCGCAGAAGGTTCTGGAAAATTGCGGCTTTGTAAAAATCGGGACTGACAGAGGATTTGCCAATGCTAGACAAGCAGAGATTGAGGAATTTATTTACAGACTTGATCTTTAATTTTTTTATACTGCCTGATACCCTAAAAATCAAATCATATGCAAGCCTATATTAATGATATCCAAATCAATCCTCATCATGTATCCTATGATGAGCATTATTACAAAAAATATGCTGAGGATACAGAAATCCATCCATTGATGATCAGGATAGAGCTCGAGGATTTTAATGAAAAAATGCAGCCGGAATATGAAGCATTGCTGCGTGAATTGGTAGAAGACGACCTTCTTACAGGGGAAAATTATGCCTTGGAATTATTTGAGACCCTCACCGCATATCCTTCCTATGAAGATATTCTGAATGATACGGCCATCAGTATGAAAGAAAAAATGGGTTTTCTTACAACCTTCTTTATATCACAGATCTTTAATGCATATCTGAGGCAGGAAAATACCGTTGAAAACAGGCATTGGATCATAAGAGAGGTGTTGTATCTCAATAAAAACGGTGATCATATTATCATCAAAGGGAATGTCCAGAAAATACATTGACTATAATCCGTTTCTTTGTGCAGTGATTTTCTAAAAAAGTATAATAGAAATCATACGAAAGGACTCGTACGGTAGCGAAGGAAAAAAAACAGATTATAAACCACGAATTCCTGGAAGACTACAATCCTGGTAATAAAGAAAGATATTTACTTAAAAATGTAGAAAACATCAGGGCCAATCATGATACTATTTTATTTGAAGGCCTGTCGATGTTTATTGCAGAGTAATAGTTATAATACAGAAAATGGAAAACAGATTCAATTTGTACAGTACGATCAAAAATAAAAATGATTATCCATCTGGTAATTTACCTGATTTTAATGAAACAGAAATCAAAGATCTGATAATGGATGATCTTAATCTGGATAACCTGATCTCTGTAAATTCTACATATATGTAAAGTATCAATAGATCCGCTACAAAAATGACTTAAATTTATGGTGTAAAGTTTAAAACCTTTATCCATGAATAAACAGCAACAGCAAGTCAAGGCTCGCAAAGATTGGCTTAAAATCTATTTAGAATCGGGGTCTGTAACGAAAACGGCTTTACGTTGTGGAATTGCAAGATCAACACTTCACCGATGGATAAAAAGGTATAAAGAAGAAGGAGAACAAGGACTGTCAGATAAGTCAAGACGTCCTAAAACCCTTACCAATACTAAGGTCACAAAAGAAACTGAATCTATTATCCTCGCTTTAAGAGAGAAAAAAAGATGGGGAGCTGCAAGAATCTCAACCCATCTACTCAGAACGGGAACTTCATTATCTGCAATGACTGTTTGGCGGGTACTCTTTAAACACAAAGTTAATCCTGTAGTAAAAAGACGTAAAAAATCTGATTACAAAAGATACAGCAGAGAAGTTCCAGGGGATAGAGTTCAGCTGGATGTTACTAAAATCAGGAGTAAGGCTTATCAATTTACAGCTATTGATGACTGCACAAGAATGAAAGTTATTAGAGTTTACCTTAATAAAAAAGTAGAAAGTACGATACATTTTTTAGGTGAAATTTTGGATACATTCTATTTTCCTATACAGCATATTCAGACCGATTGGGGTACGGAATTTTTTAATTACTCCTTCCAATATGAGCTGCATGAGCATTTTATCAAATACAGACCCATCAAGCCCAGATCCCCTCATTTAAATGGTAAAGTAGAAAGAACTCAACAGACTGACAAATCCGAATTCTGGTCGTTAGTGGATTTATCTGATCCAGATCTTAATTTAAATACTTTAGCTATTGAATGGCAGGAGTTTTACAATAAGAAAAGACCACACTCTTCTTTGAATGGAAAAACGCCTTGGGAAAAATTACAGTCTTTGGAACATCTTATCCCTATTCAGCCTGATGTTACTGCTAAATTTTGGGACTCAAATGAAGAAATATTGCCCAGAAATTATACGTATTTAAATTACATAAGACAAAAAAATACTAATTTAGTCTCAAAGCCCAAGAGGAAGTAGGCTCTGCCGGGGAGCAACCTACCAGCGATAGGCTTTTAGGTATACGGAAAGGGAGACCCAAAAGGTCTCCTCTTTTTATTTCCAGTATCTTTCTATGGCTAAGAAAACCCTCTCTTAATTTGTAGCGAATCTATTGTTATAGCACAAATGATATGAGCCTTATCTTCGGTCTCATTCAATTCAATCCCGTATAATTTTTCAAATTCTATAATACTTTCAGGTTTCATTTTTTCCATTTCTTTGATGATATTCTTTAATACAAACAGCTGCGATGAAGAATCCTGTAGAAATCGAATTACCAGGTTCTGCTGTCAATGGTAAAAGAATGATTCATTATATGTTCTTTTATTTCCTCTAAACTTTTCCCCATACTGATATAATTCTTAGAGACATTACCAATATCTCCTACAATGTACTCATAGTCTATAAACTGCGCTATTTTCAAGATAAGTTCTTTCTGTTTATCAGTAACTTCAAATGCCAGATCTTTGTTACTAAAGGAAACCTCAAAGCCATGAATATATTGATCATCCCAAGTCAGATAATTGATTCCTATCTGACGTCTAAAATCAGGATGTCTATATAAAAGCAGCCCAAGGCCCTTCCACGAACAAACCAAATCTACAATCTGCTCATCAGTCATTGATTCCTCCAGTTCTACATACTCCTTCTCTTCTTCGTTTCGGGTATCATTAAATACTATTATTTCATATTCATCTTTTTCCAGCAAAACATCTATGGATTTTAATTTCTCATTGAAGTCCATGATAAATGATTTGGGCTCCTTTTTTTCTTTTAATAATATTAATGTTTCGTCAAAATAACTCATTTTTTCTTTTTATCTACCAATTTCTACTATCAATTTCAAAGGAATTTTTTAAAATATGTTCTTTTATTTCCTCTAAACTTTCTTCCATTTGTATATAATTTTCAGACTCCTCATTAATATCTCCAACAACATATTCATAATCAATAAATTCAGATATTTTAGATATAAGTTTTTCATGTCTATTGTCTTCAAACATAGTATCTTTGCGAGCAAAGAAAACTTTAAAACCATATATATTTTGATCATCCCATGTTAAATAATTAATTCCCAATTCAAAATTAAAATCCGGATGTCTATAACCAAGTGTACCTAAGCCTTTCCATGAGCAAACTAAATCTACTACATCTTCATCAGTCATTGATACATCCAGTTCTATATAATCTTTTTCCTCCTCATTTCGGCTATCATTAAAAACAATGATTTCATAATCACTTTTTGGAAGTAAAACATCTATAGATTTTAATTTTTCATTAAGATCTAACATAAATGATTTCGGTTCTTTTTTTTCTTTTAATAATACTAATGTACCGTTAAAATAACTCATTTTTTACTTTCTTTTATGCCAGACAATATCTATCCGGCAGATCATCTGATTTCTTTATCAATTATTTTCATCACTTCCTCTGCTCTGACCTCATCTATGAAATCTCCCGGCGTAGGATCCGGATAATAGCTAAATGCTCCACTATAGGAATGCCATTCTCCATCATAATATTCTTCGCCTTCATAGTATTCTTCACCCGGCTAGGCTTTATTTTTATACATTACCGCTCTTATCAGGGAATAATGCTCTTTATTATCGAAGATCATGATTTCAAGATGATAAAACAAAACTTTCTCTATGGCATCTTTATCGTTCATTTTTAAATAAATGTAGGTTTTTACAGGTTGAAATTATAGTAGCTTTTAATCCTTTCCGCCTATTTTTTCAGCTTCTTCAATATTGTATGTAATTCTGTTGTCCAGGTTGATGAAAGAGATAAAAACATCTTTATATTCATTAAAAGTATTCCTTTCGTAATGAACAAGTACGGGAAACAACTGGCTGGCCTGATAATACCTTTTATTTTGTAAGGCACTTTTCATGGCCTGCTCTATTTCTCCGAAAAGGGGCCTGCAATCGGTTTTCAACAGAAATTCTTTAAGATTAGATTCAAAGAAATACTCCCCGTATATAGATAAAAACCATTTGATATAAGGATATAAGTCCTGCTTGTTTTTGCCATTCAAGATCGCAATATGCAAAGCATTTGCCACCACATCATATACATTATCTTCACCATAGATTCTATGGGGCTCAAAATCTCCTTTATCCTCCCATCTTTCAGCCATGAACCGATTCAGAAATTCGAACCCTTCCGGTAGGTTCCATGAGACTAAAATAAGCATCGCCTGATAAGCAATATACCGATCATGGCTATGAAGAAGCCCTTTCAGTCCTTCTACCCTGTCAGCAGACTTTTGTTTAAGAAGCTGTACTTCACTCAAATCATATCCTTCGTATCCTTCTTCGTTATAATAATACAACAGATCTTGTTTTTCATGATACCATTTAATATAATGGCAAACGAAGATATAGTCATTGATTCGGGAATAAGGTATTGTGATCTCATCATTGATTTCACCGTTATGATGATTAACAATCGAAACGTCCCTGTTTTTTACAGTGAATATCCATTTTTCAAACTCCAGATGAGCATGCATACCCGCTTTTGCATTTTCAAAAAAAGCACCTAGTTTTCTGGCCTTTTCAAGACTGATCCTGATTTCAAATATTGAATAGCAATCCCTGATCCGATAAGAATCTTCCTGTTTTTTATAATTGATGATACAATACCGGTCATATAGAATGACCTTCTCATGATCACTTTTTTGTATCATTCTTCCTTCCTGCTCAAATGAACTCTGAACAAAATCATCATGCTGCTCCCAGGTATCAAAGCATGTACGGTGAGCGTAGCTTTTCACAAAAGAAACCAGTGGTGAATCCTGATCTGCAATGTAAGGTAACAGTATCGCTTCCTTGAAACTGGCAATCGGTTCTTCACAAATGGAACATCGGGTTATATTTTTAATATAGAAAGACATATGGTATTAGTTTTTATAGCTGTGATATAAGATGACCTTTATCTTCCTGATTTTACAGTTTGGGTCTTTACAGCGTAAGGATTGAATGAAAAGACGCTAATGAATAGTATTTCTTTCATGATTTTAAAAAATTAAATATACAATTTATCTCCATAACTTCCCTCATAAAAGACAGCGCCACTTAAAAGATAAGTGGCGCTGCTTTTAAATCTGAGATTGGTTGATGTCAAACCTTCTCAGTCTTTGTGTCAATAGGATCATCTTTATCGCTTGATCACTTTTACGGTTTTTACAGAATCATTAGCTGAATTCACTTTAACCAAATAAACTCCGGACACCAGTTTGGAAACATCAATAGTTCCTTTCGTATCATTGATGACCTTCGCAAGTACCTGTTGTCCCGCGGCGTTATAAACCTCTACCGAAAGGATTTTCTGATCAAACGAAATGGTCAGAATATCCTGTACCGGATTTGGATAAACCTTCAGTTGATCCGCTTTTGTTGAGATCTCATTAACTGCTAAACTGCCTTTAGCAGAATTTGAAACTTTATTAACAGTCCCACTACTTGTACCACAAGCAACAGGTATGAAAATTTTCTTTTGAATATAAGTACCATCTCCTAACTGTCCTTTAAGATTGTAGCCCGAGATAACTAAAGATCCTTTACTATTGATGGCAAGTACATTATTAGCTCCTACTGCAATACTTTGCCAATCAGTCGCTTTTCCAATCATCATTGGTGTAGACCGGCTTGTCTCCGTTCCATCTCCTAATTGCCCAAAGCCATTATTTCCCCAGCCCCATAGCGTTCCATCTATTTTTATACCTATAGTAGAACCATATATTCCGGTTTTAACACTTCGCCAGTTTGCTTCTGTTCCTACTTGGGTCGGAATATTCTTTGACGTGGTAGTTCCATCGCCCAATTGTCCCCAGTTATTATATCCCCAGGCCCATAGCGTTCCGTCTGTTTTAAGCGCTATTGAATGATTATTTCCTGCATCAACAGCTTTCCAGTTCGTTTCGGTTCCGATTTGTGTAGGGATAGTACTGGCCACTGTAGTTCCGTTACCTAATTGACCATAATAATTGTCTCCCCAGGCCCAAAGTGTTCCATCTGTTTTTACAGCAAGCGTATGATAACCTCCGGATTTGACAGTCAGCCAGTCTGTTGCCGTTCCGATTTGTACAGGTAAACTTTTGTTAATGACAGTTCCATCTCCTAATTGTCCTTTGAAATTATCTCCCCAACCCCAAAGTGTTCCGTCTGACTTTATAGCAAATGTCCGGTTGTCCCCGGCTGCCATATCCATCCAATCTGTTGCGGTTCCTACCTGCTTTGGAGTATTTCTTCTGGTTGTTGTTCCATCTCCTAATTGTCCTTTGAAATTATCTCCCCAGGTCCATAGTGTTCCATCTGCTTTCATTGCTACGGAAAAATAAGACCCTAAAGCTATTTTTGTCCAATTATTTTCGGTCCCGATTAGGGTTGGCGTATTTCTATTCAGCATCGTTCCATCTCCTAATTCACCATCATAGTTATTTCCCCATGCCCACAGCGTTCCGTCTGTTTTAAGCCCCATTGAAAAATCAAAACCACCGCTCACACTTTGCCAGCAACCTGTTTCAGTGGTAGGAAGTGTAGTAAAGGAACCTCCCGGTATCCAGGTATACGGAGTAAATCCACAATTAGATGCTACCCACCAATAGTAAGTAGTGTCAGGTAGTAAATTGGTCAAATTTGCTGTTGTTGATGTAGAAGGAACACTTCCCTGAATACCACCAATCACAGAACTGGTACTATAAAGATACACATAGCCTTGACCAGGAGTTACCGTAGCTTCTGTCCAGCTAATAGTAGCCTTTGTAGAAGTAACATTCGTTGTAGAGGTAACATTGTTTGTTGAAAATGACGTTGTCGGAGGAATACAATATCCAGGGCAAGCCATAGAATTAAATGTATTTTTGTTAACCTTAGTACCATCACCCAGCTGCCAGCCGTCATTACGACCACAAGATTTCAGGAAACTGTTAAATGTCTGTACAAGAATATGGTTTTCTCCGGCAAAAACCCTCATATTGTCTGAAGAGGAATCAACCTGTGCAGGTGATGTAACACTTCCCCCACTTGTACCATTACCTAACTGTCCAAAGTTATTGCTTCCCCACGCCCAAAGTGATCCGTCTGTCTTTGTGGCATAAGTAAAGCCATTTCCGACTGCTACAGTCTGCCAGTTGGTAGCACTTCCTATTTGTATCTGGGTATTTTTTGAAATTGTGGTACCGTCTCCCAGTTGCCCCCAGTTATTATACCCCCAGGCCCATAATGTTCCGTCCGTTCTGAGTCCTACCGAATGCTGAGTTCCGGTATCAATACTTTTCCAGTTGGTAGCAGTTCCGATTTGTGTTGGGGTATTCTTTGAAACTGAAGTTCCGTCTCCAAGTTGTCCTGAAGTGTTAATTCCCCATCCCCACAGCGTTCCATCGGTTTTTATGGCTAACGTCTGATAATAGGCTGCACGAATACTTTTCCAATTCGTAGCCGTTCCGATTTGTGTTGGAATATTCTTTGAAATGGTCGTTCCGTCTCCCAATTGTCCATAACCGTTACCACCCCATGTCCATAGCGTTCCATCCGTTTTGATTCCTACCGAATGTTCTGCTCCACCACCAAGACTTTGCCAGTCTGTTGCAGTTCCTATTTGGATCGGAGCCGTCTTGCTAATTAAAGTCCCGTCTCCCAATTGTCCATATTTGTTATCTCCCCAGGCCCACAGCGTTCCGTCTGTTTTAATGGCAAGCGTATGTCTATTACCTACATAAACACTTTTCCAATTTGCTGAGGTTCCTATTTGGACAGGTACTGATCTTACATACGAAGTTCCGTCCCCTAATTGCCCTGCTGTATTACTTCCCCATGCCCACAACGTTCCATCTGTTTTTATTCCTACCGAATGATCTGCTCTTGTGATAAGGGTTTTCCAACAGCCTGTAAAAGCTGTAGTCTGTACATTAATAACATTTCCGAAAACAGGTCCCCAAACACCCATATTGTCTTTGATACGGACGTTAAATACATGCAAACCATTAGCAGGCAAAGTAATTCCTGCATCTGCAAGCTGCTCAAAAGAGCTGTCAAAATGGGTATCAGCCGCCAATAAAGCAGTTCCGTTTCCTTGTCCCGGATCGGTATCCCAGAAATATTCCGCCTGGGAAAGTGCTATGATTGGAGAAGCTGAAATTTGCTGAATATTAATGACATTGGTAAAAACCGGTCCCCAAACTCCCCTATTGTCTTTAATACGGACATTGAATTTATGCAGACCACTACCCGGTGTGGCAACTCCTGTGGCACTAAGCTGCTCAATAACGCTGTCAAAAGTCCCATCAGCAGCCAATACCGGAGTTCCGTTTCCTTCTCCCGGATCGGTATCCCAAAAATATTCCGCCTGAGAAACTGCTATGATGATAGAGCTCTGACCGGACTGAACATTGATAACATTGGTAAAAACCGGTCCCCAAACTCCCGTATTGTCCTTCATACGGACATTGAATTTATGTAAACCAATCCCCGGCGTGGTAATGTCTGTTTTGGAAAGCTGTTCCACAACATCGTCAAAAGCCCCGTCAGCAGCCAGTACCGGAGTTCCGTTTCCTGTTCCCGGATCGGCATCCCAGAAATACTCTGCCTGGCTGATCAATACCTGTGCCGGGCACAGCATGACCATAAACAGGGCCATTATACTATAGATATAATTTTTCATAGGTTATATCATTAGGAATTATTTAGAAAAACCAGATGCGTTGATATTAAAAGTTCCGCTGGTAATGGATCTTGGCGTTGAAAGATAGTTGACCCTAGGTCTATTGCCATTACTTGCCGGCCAGTAGTTAGACCAGCTGTTAGATCCACCGCCATTTCCGGCATCGTTCCTTGTTAAATCCAAATCTGTATATTTTATATCAGGATTCCCGGCATTTGCATTCATACCGGTTACAACATACGTTAGGGTATCGAAGACCAGACTCATTGATCCGGAGTTGTCATTTTGAGTCATATTCCCTTCTGTTATAAAAGAATTGGTGAATACATTGTAGCTGGCTGCTATGCTCACATTATTACTTTTGTTTTGAATGCAGGAATTGGTTCCTCCTACCACAAAAGAAGCCGCGTTGTTCATAATAGCAATATTCCCGGAATTGGTACTAGTCCCTAAATTGACATAAAAAGGAGCGGTATCCACCGGAGTAGGATTATAAACAGTATTGTTGATGATCTCGTTAGAGCTTCCTGCTTTGAGATTATAAACATAAATACCGGTACAGAAATTATTGTTAAATTTAAAATTATAATTGGCTTGTGAATTCGATATAAATGTATTGGAGACATTGCCATACACCTCAATGTCAGATCCGATAGGGCTGCTATCCTGCGTAGCTACCACGGCAATACTCTGTGCTTTGTTGGCCGTACATCTTCCGTGAGAAAACTTCAGGTTTCCACTGATCGTACAACCGGAGATATTGGTAGTGAAATTCACCTTGTCTGTTAAAACATTATGCAGATCGCAATTCACAATATTAACGAAAGTTCTTCCGGTACCTATTGGAAAAGTAGCCTCTACATTATAACTTCCATAGTTTCCTGAGCTCAGGTTGCTGATGGTTACCGTTCTTCCTGTTGCCGGATTGATACTTACATTTCCCTGAATGATATATTTGGCATAATTGGTTTCTGAAACCAAAGTCAGCGATTTGTTGATCACCAGATTTTCTACATAAGCTTCTCCATTCGCTTTAGGCTGAATGATAATACGGTCTCCGTCTGAAGCCGCTGTGATGGCCATACTTACGGTAGGATAAGCTCCGCCTGCGCCCCCGTTTCTAACATATAAATCGGCTGCAAAAGCCATTGTGCACGATAAGCCTGTGAAGGCCATGATTAGTAGTTTCTTTGTCATAATAGTATAAAAATTAATGAGTTTTAATATTAAATTCTCTGGGTTTTAAATAGTTCTCCTGTTGTCATTTTTCCGTCCACTCTTTTGCTGGGCACAAGAATCATATATAATAGAATCAGCGTTGATTTTGAAAGAATTTCACAAATCAGATAATATCACAATACGAAACATCTCACCTTTCAACAAAAGTGGATCTCACATCCGTATTGGAACGAAATACCGACAGTACTTTTCATACTGGATATTCCCCACCTCTGACTGACGGAAATAATCTAATAAACCTTACAGGTTCTAAATGTCTTGTAGCTAAAAAAGAAATAGTGAGAACTTAGTGTTGTTAAATTGCTGGCAACAATAAGTTTTAATGTATCCATAAGGATAAATAAAGAATAATGCTGTTTATTTTCATGGTTTAATGAGTTTTGAAGTTTGGTTTTTAGTTTTTTAGGAACAACAATAGCATCACCTATAATGACTTTATGTTGTCGATTGCAAAAATATATTTTTATTATGAATCATCAAATAGCGAATAGAGAATAATATTATTATATATTTTTAATAAAAGTAATATTTTATCTTATTTTAATAATTTTAATTTAAAAAATAAACACGTTTTTATACAACAAAGTTTTCATATTTCTATTTTTTTATAATGATAATTTATCTAACATTGCAAAAAAAACCATGAAAAACTCAAAATTCATTTTAGCAGCTACTTTGATGCTGTTCTCAACAGTCAACGTAACGGCACAAAAAAAGAAACCTGCAGGTTCGGTAAAACGTCTGCCATTAGAAATGCCTAAAGACACTCAAGTTCAGGTACTGGGCGGAAGTGATAAAGCCCTGACTGATTTTTACAGCATCAACGATCGGGTTACGTTTAAATTTGATGCCAGCTACCTAAATGCAGATATATATATTACTGAAGGAGGAAACTCAAAATTAATGTATAAAGCAAAATTCGATGAATCGGGTGTGGATACCAAACTGGATGCAAAAATCAACAATTATAAAGTATACAGTTTAGACCGCAAAACTCTTTTATTCATTTACGAAACAGAAGCTGCAGCAAGCAGCCTAATCAAAATGATCGCTGTATCTCCGGCAAAAACCTCTACCATTCTTGATTTTTCCCAGGCATTCGGACCTAGTGAATATACGATTGGTAAATCGGAAACGTTTGAGAAGTTTCCCGTTTTTCTATATTACTCCATATTTGATGCTCCTAAAAAATAACGGCATCTTTTGGTAGAATAAAATCCATAAAATTTGATTTCAGGTACAATGAGCTACTCCGAAAGGACAGATTCATTGTATCTGCCAATCATCAAAAGAATGATCGCCACTTAATTCTGCTTCCAATGACTCTGGATAGATGCATCCTTTTTTCTTTTTTTGAGTTTTATATAAAAAAATTATTTTGATTGAATGATGACAATTCGCTCTTCTCATGAATAATTTCCACCTTTAAATCCAACAAATCTACTTCAGCAATAAAAATATTGACATCTTCCCATACATCGTATGATATATATATTCCTTTCCTTCCATCTTATTTTAATCAGTCTGTAAAATCAGCATGAGCTGCTATTTCCAGGGCTTCATTTCATATTTTACAGCATTCGTTCTCATGTCTCCCATACTTTCTTTAAGAGTTGTAATCCCTCTGCGTAAATAATTTTCCTTCTCAGATTCGTTTAATCTATAAATGACATCAAACGCCTGCTTGGAATAGATCGTAGGAACAGACAATATAATATTTCCATCAAGCTCAAGGACATCATATTCATATTCTTTTCTTTCCAGGATTTTTTTGTCATTCGCCATTTCAATGATTACTTCCAGCTTATTGGAAGGTATCTTCAGAAAATCAAAGGTGATGTAAAACTTTTCGTTCCTGGGAACCCTGAATGAGATTCCTTTGAAAGATAAGATCAGGTCTGTTTCTTCTTCAATAATCCTGGCAGGCAATTCGAACCGTTGCTTTTCATCGGGAGGCAGTATATTTTCAACATACTCAGTGTCATAGGCGGGGGAAACAAAAGCAATTTCACAGGCTTTTATTGCCTTATCTTCTGCATCAAAAAGTTTTATCCCATTCCTGGCCAATCTACCAGTATCGTTAGAGAAATAAAACCTGCGTTCCCCACCACTATGGTTGGTTATTTCCAAATACAGGATGAAGCGGTTTTCTTCGAGATGATAAGAAATCTCATGTTTCATATTTTCAGTAGTCATGGTGCAGTAATATGGGCTGTAAAAGTAATCATTTATGCTGTATAATGAATACCTTCCCTAATCAATAATCAAAACAGCCAACAACAAAAAGCAATATTTATAGTTCCTGCGAAACGTATTTTTCCATAGTTTTGATGCTTTTAATTTAATCTTTTTAAAAAAACTAACAACGATGGAACACAAAGACCTGATAGAGCATATTATTTCTCTCAGAAATGAATTTGCAGCAAGAAATTTTACAGAAGACAATCAAAACAATACAATTTCTTTTTTCTTTGAAAAAATACAAAATTCCGGTACATCTTTAGAGGGAGATGAAAAGATTTTATATGATATTCTTAAAGATACTTTTGTTCTCGACTTTTATAATGCCAGCTTCAGTGGAGAAGAGCTTACACAGATGAGCACTCCGGACTTATATGAGATTGAAACCTGGACTACCCGTGATGTCAAAAATTATATCTCAGAAAGTCTGAAAAAAAATGAGGCTAACGAAAAGATCCTGAAAACCTTCTCTCTCACACAATACAGAAAACTCTTCAGAGGTCATGATCAGGATATAGCTTATTATGAAACTTTTCTGGAATGGTACCTGATGAGAAAGATCTCTTTTCTTTCTGACGGCGGATTCTTCACTAAAAATGAACGAAAAGAAAATGAAACTGAGATCAATGCCGTGTATGATCAGCTGATCAATGAAAATGAAGGTAACATAAAGTTGTATTTTATGCATCAAAAGGTACTTTATCAGTGTTCTTTACATAAAGAATATGATAAGGCAGAACAATTGCAGACTCTTTTGAAAGCCAATGTTGAAGGAGATTATAAAGCTGAGATTATGTATGGCATCATGACTATCTACAGGAATGAGGACAAGAATAAAGAAGCTCTTGCGATGGCAGATCTGGCCAAAAAGCAATTCCCGGATTCCCCATTTTTAGAAGGAATTCAGTACAAAGCAGATCTGATTACCAATCCTTCTCTGGGGTTGCATTTCGAAGATCAGGTACAAAGCCAAAAGCCGATTCACATTGTAGCAGAGCATCAGAATATTTCTGATTTTAGCTTAAGTATTTATGAAGTACACAGTGACTACAAATCTCTTATTGAGCATACAGAAGACCATTATTCCGAAGGCGATCATTATTCTAAAATTAAAAAAAAGCTCGTAAGAGAAGAGCATTATCAGCTTCCTGGCAATGAAAACTATGAAGCAATGAAAACCTCATTGGAGATAAAACCATTACCTCCGGGACTTTATGCTGCTGAATTCTCTTTAAAGGAGCCTACGGACAAGCACTTCAGCAAAAACTACTTTTTCACGGTATCAGATTATAAAATACTCTATCATCATAAAAATAAAAATGATTTTCCTACGGCATTCAAACTGGTAAACAGCGAAAACGGAAAACCTATTCCCAATGAAGCGATCAACTTTTGGAGGTACAACCGCGGTGGAGCCAATCTGGTAGCACTTCATTCTAAAACAGATGCAAAGGGTATTTTTGAAATTCCTTCAGATCCTAATGATACATTTTACAGAAAATATATTGTTCAACAGCCCAGAACCAATGATGTTCAGATCATAAGTTTCTATGGAAACCTATTTCCCAAAAATAAAAATGAGAGTGAAGCTATTACATCAAAAGCACAGATTTTTACTGACAGAAAGATCTACAGACCAGGGCAAACCGTTTACTTCAAAGTCATTAATTCTAAACTAGAATCTGAAAAGGAATCAGTTGTTTCGGGAATTCAACAAAAAATACTTTTATTTGATGCCAATGATCAGGAAATTACTTCTCAGGAATTCACAACCAATGAATTTGGCTCTTATCATGGATGTTTTGTACTTCCGAAAGGAAAATTGAACGGGATCTTTACGCTGACTACGGAAGGCGGAGCAGAATCTCATCATTACTTTCGTGTAGAAGAATACAAAAGACCAAGGTTTGAAATTACTTTTGAACCCGTAAAAGGAGAATATCAATACGGACAAAACCTGGAATTAAAAGGAAAAGCCATGACGTTTTCCGGTATAGCATTGGGTAATGTAACGGTCAATTATGAAATCAGTAAGAAGAACATCCGGTATAAATTTTTCAGTCTGTATTCGAACGAAAGAACGGGCGGAGATTATTATTCAGGAGAGGTAACCACAAATGATCAGGGGGAATTCACTATTTCTGTGGCTCTTGAAGAAAATCAATATTTAAAAGGTATTCAGGTCGATCAGTTTAAAATAGAAGCCTCCGTTACAGACATCAATGGAGAAACCCAATCGGGTTCCGTTCAGGTAAATGTTGCTTCAGTTCCTTATTACATCAAAGCAGAAGAGATAAAAGATTCTTTTGCCGATGAAAACCTTACGGTAAAAGTTGAAACCAAAAATTATAATGATCAGCCTATTACAAAACCTTATTATGTAAGACTTTCAAAACTAAAACCCGGTGAAAAGATTTTCAGAAGTAAGTTTGAAACTAAAATTCAGGATACGCCTCTGCTTTCCAAAGAAGAATTTACAGCCAAATTTCCCTACGATTATTTTGACAAGAGTGAATGTGGTAAAAACAGAGAAACAGAAAAAATTATTCTAGATGCCCTTTATACCCCTTCCAACGATGATAATCTCGATTTGGGAAAATTAGAAGCCGGAAGATATAAACTAGAACTCTATGGGGTTCAGGATCAAGATCGTATTGAGACCGCTCAGTATTTTAATATCTGGGACAGGAATTCCATAAAAGACGAAAAGACTTTTTTAAACGTCATCAAACCTGGAAAAGAATTCTCAAGAGGCGAAAAAGCTAAAATTTACGTGTATTCCGCCATTCCGGAGGCTTTGGTTAATATTTTTGTACAGGATGGCCTTGGAAATACAGTTTCCGAAGTGAAGGAATTCACCCACGGAATATTGGAATACAGTATAGATATTCCGGAAGACAAAAATATTTCCGGTCTTAATATCCTGTTTCAGTTGGTTGCTTACAATGACATACAGCAATGTAAAATAGACCTTACCATAAAAGATAATGAGAGCCCTCTGATTGTAGAAACCACAACTTTCAGGGACAATATATTGCCAGGCTCTAAAGAAAAATGGGCGGTAAAAGTTTCAGGGAAAGAGAATGAGCACATTGTTGCTGAGGTTCTTGCCTCTATGTATGATAAGGCCCTGGATTATTTTACTGTTCATACTTTTAAGTGGCAAAAAGTATATAGCCGACCTTATTCGGTCGCTGCTTATGACTGGCAACAAAGTCTTGATAGAAAGTTTATTTCCAAAAATATTCCTTATGTCAATGGATTTTCAATAGATCTGCCCTATTTCAACTGGTATGACGGCGATCTGCCTGATCATGTAGTCATGATGGGTGGTTCTGCATGTGGTTCTGCAGACGAAGATGGAGGTACAGTACTGAATGAGCTTCAAGAACGGAGGGTTATGCATAAAAGAATTGCTTTTGGTGATCCTGAGGAAAAGGAAAGAGGACTTTCAGGAGGAGATGATCATCAATCAGATAAAATCCCAGTTCGCCAAAATCTTAAGGAAACAGCTTTCTTTTTTCCGAATCTACAAACAGACTCTGAAGGAAATCTAAGCTTCGAATTCACTTCCCCTGAAGCCTTGACCACATGGAAACTGATGTTCCTTGCCCATACCAAGGATGCAAGAGCCTCTATTCTGGAAAAAGAAGTGGTAACACAGAAGGAGTTCTCGCTAACGCCCAATTATCCAAGATTTTTAAGAGAAGGAGATGAGTTGAATTTCCAGTCAAAGCTTTCAAACTTAACGGGCAAAAAACTAAGTGGTTTTGCAGAACTGCAGATTTTGGATGCTTTTACCCATGAAGATATTTCGGCTCAATTCGACTTACTGGAAGGTGTTCAGAACTTTGAGATCAATGAAAACGGAAATTCAGCGTTAACATGGAAAGTGAAGGTTCCGGATACGGTTTCTTCTGTGATTTTAAAAGTGGTTGCAAAGGCCGGTCAATATTCTGATGGTGAGCAGCAGGCAATTGCTGTACTTCCTAACAGAATGCTGGTTACGGATGCCCTGCCGATTTTCGTGAAAGAGGGAGAAACAAAGACCTTCGAACTTGAGAAACTAAAAAATATAACCTCAACAACGATTTCAAATGTTTCGAATACCTTAGAACTGACCACTCATCCGATCTGGGAAATCATATTTGCACTCCCGGCTCTTAAAAACGACCCGAATGATTCTGCCGATGTGACCTTCAACAAATGGTTTGCCGATGTTTTAGCTTCTGAAATTTTCAAGGCTAATCCGAAAATCAAAACGATCTTCGAAGACTATAAGAATAAAGAACTGCTGAATTCAAATCTTGAAAAAAATCAGGAGCTGAAACAGGTATTGCTGGATGAAACACCGTGGATTTTAGAGAGTAAAAATGAAGAGGAGCAGATGCAGAAACTGGCATTGTTATTCGATGTCAATACGATGAAAAATTCTATTGGTCAGGATTGGGATGATTTCAGAAAGCTGCAGAATTCAGATGGTGGATTCTCCTGGTACCAGGGCTATCCGAGTTCTTATTCAACCTCTTTGTATATTTTGAAATATTTAGGAAAAATCAATAGCTGGCTAAAGGATCATGTGAAAGACTATCAGAGTTCAGAGCAGGAAATATTGGTGGAAAACCTGGTTCAGTATGTTGACCACGAAATCAACAGGTATTCGGACATAAAGAAAGAGAATGTTTGGAACAACTGGGTCATTGACTATCTTGACACGCGAAATTACTGGGAAAAAGAGTATCCGTTAAAAGGAGAAGGAGCCGCATTAAAGTCGCTCATCATACAAAAAGTAAAAGAAGTAAAAATCACTGATTTTACATTCTTCGGGCTGCACAGACTTGCTTTGCTGATGAATGATTACGGTTTGAAAGAGGCTTCTGATGCATTAATAACTTATTTAAAAGAAACTTCTGTAGATTCACAAACTCAGGGGATCTACTGGAAACAAAACCTTGATGGCTGGGGCTGGTTCAGTTCAAAAGTGGTAAATCATGCAGGGGCTTTGGAAGCTTTCAATGCCTTACAGCCACATGATCAGAAATACATAGAAGATATGAAAATATGGCTGATCACTCAAAAAGGAGTAAACTCCTGGGGAAGCTCAAGAGGGACTGCTGAGGTTATTTTTACCATTTTAAATTCAGGAAAATCCTGGACGGGTTCTGAAAACTCAAGTGATACCGTTGAAATTATCTGGGGCGGAAAAGAAGTAAAAACTGAAAATCAGGCAACAGGATATGTAAAAGCTTCTATAAAAACGGATACTTTAGATAAAAACCTGGCTGCTGTCACCGTAACAAAGTCACATCAAGGAATCGTTCAGGGAGGATTATTCTGGCAATATTATGAGGATCTGGATAAGATACAATCTTATGAAAATCATCTATCCATAACAAAAGAACTGTACAAAAAAATCAGAACGGCAACCGGTGATGAATTGCAGAAAATTTCTTCTGAAGCGCCTTTAAAAGTAGGTGATAAAGTTACTGTAAGAATGATCCTGAATACCGACAGACCTATGGAATTTATTCATATTAAAGATATGAGAGCTGCCGGGTTCGAGCCTGTAGATGTTCTTTCCGGGTATCAGTGGAAAAATAATCTGGGATATTATCAGTCTACAAAAGATGCCTCTACCAACTTCTATATTGAGTATCTGCCAAAAGGAAAATATGTTTTCGAATACGATTATATGGCAAATGCATCAGGAAAATTCTTCAACGGAATCACAACCTTTCAAAATTATTATGCGCCACAAATGAGTGCTCATACAAAGGGTGATAAGGTTGAAATAAACTAGTATTGCAGGATCTAAAACAATATCAATCTCCGAAGTTTTCCGGCTTCGGAGATTTTTTGTTAAAATGAAGCAGAAACTGTAAATATTCGGCGACTTCAGGCAAAGCCCCTACTCTTTTTCAAGAACTCCAATAGCATAGGGCGTTTTATCTTCTTTATTTTCAAAGATATAAAATCTGTAAGCCGATGGAGAAATGTCGTCTTTTACTAAAGAAACAAAACCGGTAGGAACGCATTTATCCAGCCCTTCTTCAATCACTTCTTTGAATAAAATCTTCTTTGCCTCTTCCTTAATCAAAATCCATTTACCAGAGCAGCCTAACGTAGGATAAGAAACTGTAGTATTCTGTTTTGAGGACATATCAACGTTGATTGCCCAGTACTCATTTTCACTTTTTTGGAATCCAACTCCTGTAAGCTGTTGGGAAAATAATAAAGACGAAGATACTAAAGCTAAAGCGGAAATACATGTTTTCATCATATAATAATATTTAATTGGGATTGCGAAAATAGGATATTTTGCTTTAACTGACATAAAATACTGATGTTTTATAGCTGGTGAGACCATAATCAGTTTTCTACTCTCAGAACGTTCCATTCTTCTAAAACAGCTAATAAAACTGAAAACCAACCAGCTAGGTATAAATACGTAATTTGTAATTCCGGTATTTACCCTTAGCACGATGCTGTTTTATTTTCTTTACTTTGAATAGTTCTTTAATGAAGCTCTTAATATGATCAACAGACTGAAATTTTGAAAACAGAGCAAAAAAAAGAAATCCATTACCAATAGATTTCAAATGACCTTAGATTATGATGTCTTTACAGATTATTGATAAGATGAAATCAGGTTAAAAAATGAAGGAGCCCCATCATTAACTGTAAGATATACATAAAGCAAGTTCCTTATGGATAATAACATTACATCTTTCAAATATTTTTATAACCTTAAAAACCAATAATTATGTCATCACAAAATCCCGAAATCAATCAAAACGGAAGTGCAAGCATCAACTCAGGCCAATATTGTACATGGAAAACAGCAAACGGCTCTTCTTCAACGCTAAACATTACGAATGCCAGCCGTGCCAACAACCTGATCATTGCGATTACAGGAGCACCTTCTACCGGCCTTATTGTACAGGTAAACGGAACATTACAACCAAGCGTGGACAACATCTGGACACTGCCTCCCAACTCACCTTCAATGGCGGTTATTGCCACAGGTAATTTCGGTGGCTCAACGGTTACTATTACCAACATTACCAATGCTCAAAATGATGCCGAGGCAGCGATTCAATGCCAAACTACCGCAACAGCGTAGCGGCAGACTTAAATTTTTGCTTTTTTTATTATTTATACTTGGTCATACCCTGACGATGGGTCAGGGCTTGACCACGTCTAAAGCTGATACTCTATCGCTTTCCCGTTTTCAGTTTGTACAAAAAGTGACCAATAATGGAAGCGACTGTATCTGTTCGATTACCAATACCAGTCAGGCTAATATAGCTACTATTGTGCTGACCGGTGCACCCGATACCAGTTCTATTCTGATAGACAGCACAACAACCTTCAATGGTACACACCTTTTAAAACCTGGCCAGCAAGCCATTGCTGCAGGTAATTTTACCGGTAAAAGAATTACCGTATTAAATCTGTCCCTTATGGATGTTGTGATTCTTGTTATGCTATTCTGTCCTGGTTAAATATTCACTTTATCTCATTTTGAGAACCAATAATCATCCTTATGGCACCATCCGAAACAGAGATAATATTCAGCAATGAAAACTCAGGAAACCCTGCACTCTATATCAGTAATCAGACAGGCCAAAGCTGGTCTGCTTTATTGCTTCCTGATGGCTCTTCTTATGCTGATCCTACCATTAGCCTGCAGGTGGCAACACAGCAACAGGTCTATTTCCTGTTTGCCAAAACAGCTCCCACTGATGCGAAGGCCTTTATCAACAGCTACCGCCCTTACCTTTTTACTTTTCGGCAAGGCGCCACTGCCAATCTTACAACAGCATGGCTAAGCAGTCCGGACCAGGCACCCTCCGATAAGAATACAACCGTCCTCAACTTTGCAAAATTTAGCAGCAGTGCATCCTTTGTGGTAGGGCAAACATTTAATGTAACGATCGGCAGCAAATTCGCTACCTTAACCATCCAGAACAATACCGTACTGAAACTTCAACCCACTGAAAATCCCATTGCCCTACAGCTTGTCTGGAAATCTGACAGTCCTAATATGAGCTTTGCCAACAAAAAATTAGGGACCAACTCTATTTTCAGAAGCGATATTACGATTCCTTTTAACGGCCCGGGTATGGGCTCCTTTCGTTTTTTACTGGGACTCAATATGGCTCTCGATTTTAAAGGATATGGATTACAGAACAACTATTACTATATTGACAACCAAAGTACTAACACCGACAACCTTTCTTACTTTGCCTATCCTATACTGAAAGTGGGCAACAGCAATAATTTTCTCCTTACTCAAACTGAAATAGATCTGCTTGATATAGCTAATAATGATGGACTCAATACCTATTTCGCCATTACAGGCCAGATCTACGATGCAAATACCGGTAAAACAAAAGCAGCCAGCCTGCCCAGTCATTATGCCATCAACACCGGGTACCCTCTTACCCTATGGCCTGCAGTGAATATGGTAGATTCCGGAGCTCCGGTCAATAATTTATTTCCTACAGAACATAGTGCACGCTTTGTCATATCCCCCCAGGATGCTGCAGGCACCATGCCCTATTATCTGGCACCCGAAGGGGATTTTTATCTTGACCCCGGTGCATCACAGGCTGCCTTTGCCGATGAAAACGGACAATACAGCTTACTTCCGGGCCTCTCCGGTACAGAAGTGATTACCTTTACTCCTTATAAAAACAATGCTGGTACCATCACCGGCGACACTATACGCTTTACCCCAAAACAAGCAGCCTTTGCAGCTAATTTTCCCGGTCAGAAAGTATCTCTGGCTGATCCCGGAACTGATAAACCCGTACTCGACAGCACTTACCTTACAGTATGGGCAAATATCGTCTCTGCTGCACCTGGTAATGTACAATATTCCTCTCAGCCTCAGGGAGCTTCTTTATTCGCTAAAGATCATGGGGTAGCCTCACCCACCAATAATATCACCGGATTTCTCGGTTTTTACGAGCCTTCTGTAGATATGCCACAAGCCAACAGCTTTTCAGTTCCTATAACCCCTTATCTCGGTGTAAGTATTGTACCACCACCTAGTACAGACAATATAGGTATATTTGAATCCAAAGTGCTCAGTGCTGAAAGAAAAGCATTGATAACAGCTGCCTTTACCCAACCTAATGCAAGTAAAAGTAAAGCCCAAAGAAGCCTGTCCAATGCTGGAGATGCAGCCTTTACCGCCTCCAGCACTCCGCAAGGTCTGGTGGCCAATGTAAACAGCAATGGGAAATGGGATTTGCTAAACCTGGCTCAAAATATGGTAAACAATGGCCATCCGGAATATCTCAATCCCGAAGGACAGGCGCCTGTAACCCCTCCACAATATCAGCTCAGCTTCATCAACCTGATGCCTCAAATGCAAAGCGCTTTCCTCACCAATCAGCAATTTCTGGTGGTAACCAATAACCAGTATCTGGGTGATTTATTTTCCATGATGAAAACACCCGGCGGCGGTTTCAGCAGCCAGCCTGTATTCAACAATAAAATGTCCATTGAAGATTGGCCGTTTGACCTGAATGTAGGAGCTAACAATACCTACGCTGACTACAATAATGTCTTAATCTTTAAGTTTTGTAAAGGCACCATCATTGACCGAATCAAGAATCCTAAAGAATGGACACAACCCAATGCATTTAATATTGATAAAAATAATACAGATCCTGGCGCCGCCTACAACCAGTTGGTAGCCGTATCATCCTGGATACAGGACTATCTGCAGGAAGCAGAAGACGCCTACAATGTTGCAAAAGCCTATCCTGCTTCAGGACAGCTGGAATATTATCAAAAATTTCACAATATTATCAACGATCCCAACTGGAATGGTATCCTTGCCCTGAAAGCCACTATCGACCTGAAGGAATTTCCGCAGCAGTTAAAAGGATTGATCAGTGGGATTAACCTCAAGAATTTCTATGCCCATCACTTCGGCATAGAAGTCAACCGGGTAGATGCCAGCGGTATTATAACCATGGACCCTGTTAGCTCACTGTTTGGACTGATCAACTATGTGGATCCCGCTTATGCTCAACAAATAGCACAGGGACTGAACCCCAATAAACCCGTACAACCCGCAGCAGGAGCTACATACGATTTTAAAGTATTATTTCTCCAGGTATTGTTTGAAAATACAGTGATCAAAGACTTTGCTAGTAAACTGCAGTTGACGATGAACAATCTGTTCTCCGACAAAGTTACCGGGACCAACAATCCTTATGGTTCAGCGAATCTGAATACGGTAGTGCTGAACGGAACTTACCAGGATCATAATGGCACACCGGTATATGTATTCGATAATAAAGACGATAATCTTTTCTTCTTTGACAGCAATCTGCTGACCAATGTGGAGATTAGCAAGATACAGTTCAATACACTTACTACCGATCCCGCAGCACTTGATATACAATCCAGGTTTACCATGTGGGGCTACCTCAATTTTGGTACAATGATCGCTCCGGCAATCAATGAAGGTGATGCTTCTTATCCGCTGGATGCTTTTTCTTTTGGGATCGCATCAAATAATAATGACATACGGCAAAAAGGTCTCAATTATAGCAACCTGTATGTAAACATGGCATTTAACATCGATACGCCAACAGTTACTACTTTTGGTTTCGATGCTTCACAGATTGCATTCAATTCATCACAAAGTAATGCCAGACCCGGCAGTCTTTATCCCAATTTTGCTCTACAGATCAATAAACTACTGAGTGGCAATGACAAATCTGCACCCTCAGACCAGGGCTATTTAAAGCTTGCCTTACCCGGAATCAATGCCACAGGACTTTCTGGCAATTGGTATGGATTGCAGATGACACTCAATATGGGATCACCCGGAGAACTGGCCAGCAGTGCAGGTTTCAATGCCAGTCTGCTCATCGCCTGGAGTCCTGGTTCCAAAATTGTTGATCCCGGCTATAATGCCTTTGTGGGGATCAAGCTGCCCGGCACCGCAAGCAATGCTAAACTGCTGAGCATACAGGGAGTCCTGAAACTCACTATAGATAAGCTCAGTCTGCAATATGTAGTAGATCAGCAATCTTACCTGCTTACTTTATCTAATATTGCCCTGAAATTATTGGGAATATTGAAACTACCACCAGGTGGCAATACCAATTTCCTGTTGTTTGGTAACCCCAATCCCGGAGCCACAGCTAAAAGTCTGGGCTGGTATGCCGCTTATAACAAAAATGTATAACCCATTGCTGAAAGCATAATAAAACGCATCTCTCATGGCTCGCATCTTATACTGGAATATACAGCAGTTTGGACTCAACAAAATAAATGAACCTGGCAAAAAGAGGACCTTGGACAACGTCCGTATACCTACCTTTAAGTCAGTGTACAGAAAAGAGGTCATCAAAACTACACTCGCTCAAAATACACCTGATATTTTTGTGGTGGTAGAAACATCTACGGGGGCCGGAGCTCCCGGTACGCTGATAACCGGCGGCGGCAGAGAGGGTAGCCTCTTCCTGCTAGAGCAATTAAGAAGCTGGTTTCCCGCACCCAATGATTGGCGGCTTGTTCCTTCACTAAGGTTAGGACAAGGAAGTGTACAGGAAGGTATTTCCGTATTTTATAATCACTCCCGCGTACAGTTCACAGGTCCCTGGGGCTGGCAAGGTGGGGCTAATCCTTCTAATCCTGTAGCGAGTATCGGACCGATGAATCTGGCCAATTATGCATATCCCTGGAATAATGCATTGCCACCAGGTAATACTCCTGGCGGAAATAATTTGATCAACCCGAACGTTCCTTACCGGAAACTGGCAGGCCAGTGGCTGTTTCATGGACCTCCAATTGGCGGTGCAGCTCCTGTACTGGGTTTTCCCAATGCGTTTAACAGAACTCCATTTTTAACTACGTTCTGGGACCCTGGAGTCGGGAAAACCATCAAATTACTGGCTTTTCACGCTTCACCCAAAAAGCAACAGGCTGCAGATGGCACCAACCAGCTTTCCCATATTCTGGAAATGACAACAAACCTCGCCGCCAATGAAGTCGGTGTAATAGTTGGGGATTTTAATGTAGATCTATTTAATACCCATTTTGAACCGATTGCCTACAACAATCTGCTAGGGGGCGCAGGATACACCCGTCAGATCAATCCTACCCTCAATGTATGGCCCAACAAAGGCTATGTATGTACTATGTTGAAATCACACAAAAATGCAAAACCATGGAATACAAACGGATACCCTGGCTATGACATCGTGATTCAGAATACTTTCTCAAGTATAGATAATGTGTTGACACGATATGGAGGAGGAACGGCTGTTGGCCCCGCAACCAATATTACGATTGTAAACAGAGTAACCGGCACCCCATACAACTTAGATAACCCTCCGATAGCGGGAGTTCCGTCCGGCAGTCTGGCCTACAATTCAGCCATGGCTTTAAATGCTTTGGGTCTGCCGGCAGCATTACCACTGCCACCACAACCGAATCCTCCGAACGGACATGGCGGTTTTCCTCCAGGCAGTATAGGAGCTCTTACCACCTTTGCAGGTTGGAACAATTACCGAAGGATCAAAAGTACCAGTGACCATATGGGGTTAATTGTAGATGTTTAACCGAATAGCATTTTATTATCATGAGCTTATCCAAATTAGCTGCTACGTTCAGGAGCCAGGCAGCGGCCAATAATAACAATATCACCATTAATGCAGCTTCTTTTACAGATTCTGATCTGATCCCTCCTGCCGGATTGAACGATCTGCTATCCAAAAGTTATAAACTGCCTGCTGATTCCTATCTATTGATCAATATTTCAGGGACTTCCATTCCTGAGCCTGTGGGGAATACATTAACGATCTCTAAGGCGACTGCTGCAATACTTGGTGTAGAAAAGATCAATACTTCTGTCACGTTGACCGTTACAGCAAATAATGAGGATGAGGTTCAGTTTACCATACAGATCAATCTTTCCAATTGGGTATTTGCCACCAGCTGGCCCTACATGACCGGCGGTGTATTTGACAACCTTCCTTATACTTCCCCTTCTTTCGTTTTCAGCACACAGGAAGTAACTGCTTTCAAATGGCAGCAAAAAAATATTACCTTAACAAAAGGACAAAACTTTGCAGCTCTTATTACGCTGACCCAATGGCTCCAGCCCGTTGTTGATTTTTTTACTTCCTGGACAACCTCTACAAAACTGGCTCTTGTGGGAAGTATTGATCCCTCCCAGGTCAACAACGAAGACATTGTTTATCCGGAACTGGATCTTTTTGTGAATATTGATGCTACCCTTATATCACTGGGTTTCCTGAAAGTCAGCAACCCTGGCATTGGATTTCAGATCAAAACAGAAGAAGAAACAGTAGATCCCGATGATGACGAAGATTCATTGTACCTGAAGGAAGAAGCAGATGGTGACCTTATGATAATAGCAGCAGAAACGGAAAAAGTACAGACCCCAATTCTCTACTTCCGGTTATTACTGGCTGCAGGTGATGCTATTGTATTAAATTTCAGCGCTGCCGTTGAATCAGGATCTTCTTTCTTTACCCTGAATGTAGCAAGTGATCCTCAGAAACCGCTCACCCCTCTCAATCTGTTTGGACTGATGGCCGGACAGAACTGGTTTCAGAATATTCCCCCTACTTTACAACAATACCTGAACAGTATTGCATTTAAAGGATTTAATACCTGCCTGGATTTCAGCAATGGACTGACCATTACCAGTGTATCAGCATACGTCGGATCCAATGGTGCATGGACCCTTTTTGATAATTTTGTCATTGAACAGTTCAATGTAAATTGGGTCATTATTGGCCCGGGTACAACCAATTCTCAAAGTTTATATTTCAGCGCCAGGGTCAATTTCTTCCCTACTCTTTTTGTGGGTGGTTTTGATGTAGAAATTACGTCTGATCTGGTTCTTTCCGCAGCCTTTACCGGCTCTGTCACGTTCAATAATTTATTATCTACTGTTACAGGAGGGGCTATTACCATTCCGGAAAGTCTGCTTTTGGTTGAGTTTACCGCTTTTGGGATCAATATGGACATCAACAGCAAGTACTATGAGTTTTATGCGAATGCCAACATCGATCTCAATTTTATCACAAATGTTTCGGTAACTGACGGTACTTTGCGCCTTACCTCTTCTTCTCCTACAAGCGGAACAGGTCCAAGCCTTTTTACAGCACAGGTATCAGGGTTATTTGCCATTGGCCAGCTACAACTTAATACGGATGTAAATTACAGTTCATCAGACGGATGGGACTTAAGTCTGGCGATGCCTGAAGGCAGTAGTTTAAATCTGGGTGAACTTCTCCAGCAATTGTTCCAGACTATCAGTCTTCCCACCAGCTTCCTCCCTGACAGTTTAAATATTACACAGTTTTCACTGAATGCTACGATACCCAGTGGAAAAGGAGAAAGCAGCTATGAAGTAAAGGGAGGCTTGCAATGGATATTCACATTTCCTATCATCGATCAGAAAATCAACATCATTGCCAATCTCTGGTTGAAATATGAGGCGGCAAGCAATGATTCAGCCACCGGAAAATACTCCGGCGGCGTTTTAGGTATTGTAACATTAGAATATTTCAATGCCACTGTTGGTATCAGCTATAATTTCTCCGAAAATAATCAGCAGCTTGCCATTACCTGGGAAGGTTTTACTGCGATGTATGATGTAAGCGGACAAAGCAGGGTGATTGTTTTCTCTATCAAGAACTGGACATTGGGTGGATTGATTACATCCTTCATGAAAATGCTGTTCAACCCGACATTTGAGCTTGATGCTCCATGGGATATACTCAATAAAATAAGTCTGGATGGCTTCTCTGTTACTTACAACTTGGATACTAAAGACATTAAAGTTACCTATAAACTGCCTAAAACGCTTAATCTGGTATTCATCAATATCAACGGCATCAACCTTACCAAAACGCAGAAAGGGGTATTCATTACCTTCGACGGGAACTCTGTTGTACCTTCTATCAACGACAGCAACTTGTTCAAACCAGCCAGTGGCGGGCAGGATATTCAGAAAATGCCGGAGGTTCCGGGGCAAGGAACTCAATATTTCGATCTGCGTCTGCTGGCCATGGGACAACATGTAGAACTGGCCAATCCAGCCCAATACAATTCGATCAAAGAAGTTACCAAAGCCATGCAGGAAGCTTTTATCGAACCTAAACCTGGCACTGTGCCTATAGGACCAGGTTCAGGCAATGCCCTGCTGAAATTCAACGAAGACAGCAACTGGCTTATTGCTACCAATTTTGGTATCCTGAATGCAGGTACCAAAGAGAAACCGGTATGGACTCTCGATATGCAGGTGGTATTTAATGATCCGAATCTCTACGGCCTGCGTATTGCTATGGCAGGCGGTAAAGCCAAGATATTTGAAGGTCTCGATTTTGAGATCATGTATAAAAAGATCTCGGACTCTATCGGAGTCTATCAAATAGACCTGACTCTGCCTAATGTATTGCGCTACCTGCAGTTTGGAGCGGTCAATATCACGTTGCCTTCCATTGGGATCGAAATCTACACCAATGGAGATTTTATGGTAGACATCGGTTTCCCTTATAATATGAATTTCTCACGCTCATTCACTGTACAGGCTATTGTTCCTCCTGGCATACCTGCGATGGGCTCAGGGGGTATCTATTTCGGTAAACTGAGCAGTGCTACCACCAATAAAGTTCCAAAAACCAATTATGGAAACTTCAATCCGGTGATTGTATTTGGCATCGGTTTGCAGGTAGGTGTAGGCTATAGTGTAAATTACGGTATACTCAGCGCCGGGTTCAGCATTACCATGTTCGGAATTATTGAAGGTGTGATTGCCGCTTATTATCCTTATATCGGCACATTACAGGAAAGCAATAAAGAACAGGTAGAAACTTCCTATTATTATTACCTGCAAGGAACCATCGGAATTATTGGTAAGTTATATGGTTCAATAGACTTCGGAATTATCTCCGCCAGTGTCAATATTACTGTTATGGTATATGCACAGGCCATTTTTGAAGCCTATAAGAAAATCCCATTGGCAATTGTAGCTTCAGTGGACGTCAGAGTTTCTGCTAAACTCAATCTGGGCTTCTTCTCCATTACCATCCATTTTACCTTTACTGCTAGAATCCGCTTTGATCTTACCATTGGTACAGACCAAACGGCTAAAGCACCTTGGAACAACAATCTTGGAGCTCCTCACGCTGCGGCCCGTCTATCCACACCTGCAGCTAAAGTACGCATTGCTCCTGCCCGTAAAGCGACACCGCTTGATGGCGCCAAACCTGCTTCTTTCGCTGCAATAGATACATTGGAAGTAGCAGGAGAAACGGTGAATGATCTGATGGTAATACGCCGTTCACCCAACCTCTCTATAAACTACAGCTCAATACTGAAGGCAACTTCTTTGGACGATTTGCCTGCATTGAATCTGTATTTTGTACCTCATTTAACTGTTGCAGGACCTGAAAACAGCAACCTGAATGATCAAACCGCACAATATGTGGCCACCCTGTTCATCGATGCACCTGATCCATCTGGTGATGGTAATGGAACGACCACCTCTTTTGAGTATTTATGCTCTGATTTTTTCCGTTGGCTGATCCTTAATTATATCGATCATACTCCATCACAATCGGGTCGTGAAGAAGTAGATACGGAGGGAATTTCAAAAGCGGATCTTGATGCATTAATCAACTTACTGTCCAACGAAAGCACTCCTTTTCCTATCCCAACCGATAATCTGCTCGGCTTCCTGAAGAATAGCTTCAAAGCCGTGAACATACAGGTACTGCAAAACAATCTAGCTTCAGCAGCGATCTTCCCTATGTTTTTTGATTTTGAGCTAAAAGTACCTGATATAGCAGTGGACATCCGGTTCAATCGATATAATATGGCCACACAGGAATACCTGACCGCGGTGAAAAAATGGTTCAACGAGCTGGCCGTACAGGTACAGCAGGAAACAGCATCAGCAAACAAATTTGCAGTGGCAGTCGATCCACAAGAATGGAGTATGTCTACTTTTGTTTTTGAAGATTATTTTGTGCTTCTGGGTAAACAATTGGCAGGCTATGCCTCCGATGCTATGGATAATTTTACCTATCGCCTCAGCAATGGCAACAGTTTATCATCCATGGTCAACTGGGCCAATGGCATTACTGTAGACGGAACAGGCAACAAAGTCAATGTACAGGACATCGCTACGGCTAACCGGAATCATCCATTGACTGGCAATACCCCGGTAGTGATTACAGGGATATTATATGATATTGTGGAAAGCGATACTTTCAGTTCTGTAGCTTCTATATACGCCATTACAGCAACCATGCTGATCACTGAGAACGCAGAAGTTCCGGGATTGCTGGTACCACAAACCATTACTTATAAAGGTAATTCTTATTATGTGCAGGCTAATGATACCATTAATGCAGTAGCTATCGGATTAAAAACGACGGTAAGTGACCTCGCTGCTGACACCGACTTCCAGAATACGGCTGTACTTATGTCGGGCAGCTGGCTGATTATTGGTGCGGCCATCTATACTGCTAAGAATGAAGATACCTTCAAGAGTATCGGTACTGATGTGTATAAGAATCTCAACGTAAGTGCTCTACTGATGCAAAATCAGATAACACCAGACTTATTCATTGCAGGTAACAGCTTCGAGTACAACAACACTAAATACACCATTGTACCAGGCGATACACTTACCAGTATGGCAAAAGCTATTTCAATATTAACAGGTACCATAGTTTCCCCTCAGAATCTCGCAGATAATGAGCAGGTACAAGAACAGCAGGTTCAACCATTGGGTCAGGTACTAATACAACCATTTATCCATACTACCGCTACCTTCACTGATGTAGCTCAGGCTGATACGCTGGATACTTTAGCACAACAATACAATACTACAGCTGCCCTGCTGGCAACCAACTATGTCAACCAGCAACAAAACAATTTCTTCTACAATGGAGAAAAATATACGAATGCTAATATTCCAGGGTTACAATACCTTACCGTAGGCAGCATTCTGGAATATTTTAGCGATAATAATTCTTATGGACAGTTATCAGGTATGGTATCACGTTACCAGTTACATGGTATGCGCCTTCCTACTACTCTGCCAGGTCTTACACTTTCAGCAGAATCCGGCTGTTCCGGTACCAATTGTGCCCTATATGCACTTACAGGACAGGAATTTGCTCTGCCAGCTACAATACCTGCTGATTTTTCTATACAGCTTATCAATAATTCCTTAAACTGGCTCCAGTTCAACGGAAAAACAATGCAGGAAGAAGGCGGTAATATGCTCGATATAAAATTAACTTCCGAAGATCTTGACCAGATCGACCGCTTACTTACCTATGCACAGAAAACAGGTATAAAACCTGATATACTGGAACTAGCCCCTATGCAGCCTTTCAATCTTCAGCCGGTACAGTATACCTTCCAGACCACTACGCAATGGCAGACCTCCGGAGTTCCGCAACTGCCTTATGGGTCATCGGAAGATACGGGTAATGCCTCACTGCTTATCTGGCAGTTCCCTTCAGGTCTGCTCAATCAATTGGCACTGCCTAAAGAGCAAGGTTCAGCATTCAGCATCCAGATAGGGCAATACGATGCCTCTAAGGGCGTGATGGATTACCGACCATCTTCTTCCTACGGATGGAGTACCATGGTCGATATAGAAATCAAACTGCTCGATACCGATTCCACGGCTCCGATAAACGCTTACAGCTATGAACTACTGGGTGCAGGTGAAGCAGGTGCTACCATTCTGCAAAGATTATTGCTGGCACTGGACCCGAAATCTGCAGGCAATAACAGGGATAAGATAGTCGATATACAATGGCTGTATGAAGGTTCGGACGGATTGCTGTCTGTGGGGATGGAGCATATGAAAACATTCATCGTACAGGCCAACCTCTCTACCGAAACCAATCCTGATACCTCCGCTCTGAAAATGTTAGTAAGAGAAACCGCAGAATCAGCACCTACTACGGGTATATTGAACAGTATTTATGATTTCATCCGCTTACTATGGGAGTGCAGTATTACCCGTTCCGGAGGTTATTACCTAATGTATAACGAAACTGAAGGTGATACAGGTTTCCCTTCCAGTGTATTCGGCAAAGGAGATACAGCCAATGTACGCCTGCTCGTTACTTACAGCAGCCAGTACGACAATAAACCAACCGATTATATGACCTGTGCGATAACAGGTGATAAAATTGATGCTACCTCCTGTGTGGTATATGCACAAAGTGAGATGCAAAAAGGTCTTTCATATGTTGTAAGCACACCGGATAAAACTATCGATACCATTACCGCCCGCTTTAATATATTGCCTGCCGAATTGGTAGAGCTGAATAAAAAAGTGTCTCTCAATACCAAAGCCGACATCAATGATCCTGTGAAGTATCCGATACCTGTCATCAGCTTTAATGGACTTGTATGTGAAGTGGGAACCAATGGTCCCGGTAATACTCTGGCATCTATTGCAGCCTATTATGATGTGGATGCAGCAGCCATTCAGCAACTCAACCCAAACATCGGTGACTGGAACAATCTTCCTATCTGGCAACTGGTGGTATTACCAACGGTGAAATATACGATCAGTACCAGTGGTAAAGCAGGTCTTACATTTGAAACTATTGCCGCCTATTATTTTATAGATATGGCTTCCATAGCCTGGGCTGCAAGAGATGTGGTAAACATTTTTGCGAACCCAACCACCCTTATTATCAATGATCAGATCCTGCACAAAGTAGCGGCCATACAGCAAGGTACTGCCGGCTTTGATCTCAACCGGACAAATCCTAACCCGGATCCGGACAAACAGCCTAAGATAACAGATTCTGATTATGCAGAAGTCTACCTCAACAATATGTACAACCTGCTCAGCTATAATATCGTAGAAAACGATTGGTTTACGAAAAGTATTGTGGGTTTACCTGCCGGGCCTGCCAAACCGCAGACACAGGATGATGTATTAGGAAAAACAGACAACAGTAACAACCAGGATGATCTGATTTGGTATTATAATCAGGTTGTCCCGATTTCTAAATTTGCAAGACAGAATCCGTCCATGAGCTATCCTGAGGGCTATCCACAGGAAACAGATAATCCTTATCGCGGTATAGGACATATGGTGCAAGTCCATTTTGACTGGGTAGATTACTATGGTAATATAACCGTTACTCCGTTCAGTGATCCACAGATGGATGCTGATACACCAATAAATAATCCTCCTATACAGATAGGATATATAGATGAACTGAAAGGATTGGGTAAATGGCCAAGTGTTGAACTGAGCTATTTGTTTGACCTGGGTACCAATGCTCAACCGGAACTCAAACTGGAGTTCAACTTCAATATTCAGCGCTATAATGAGCTGCCTGATGTACCGCCAGATCAACAGCAAGACTGGAAACAGAATGCTGCCAATGATTTGCTTACTTATACCAATATCTATTACCAGCTGACTCAGCTTAATCCGGCAGATGGTAAGAATACACTGACCGTTACGCTCAGTACCTCTCTTACTCCTGATAAATCTATTGATCTGTCTGGTGACCAGTTCGATCAGTTGCTGCAGTTTGTAAAAGATATTTATACTTATCTATCAGCACGCAGCCAGGGTAATCAGGGGACTGCTCCGGTAATGGGACCGCTCACCCATCCGATTAATGTAGCAGATATAGATACCCGTTCTATATTACAACTTACTGTAAATCTTGATTTTTACAGAGATTTGCAGTATGTGAATACTGATTTTAAAGACAGTGCTCTGGTGACCCGTGCTCTTACACAGGTGAAGCCTAAAACAATTTCTACAACAGAATCCGGGACTGATCCACAATACAGTCTGAATGAATTTGCTGCGTTATTTGAAGCCGCTTTCTTAAGCTCTGGTAACTATGAACTGAAGATTGCCATTGGTACCAATTCAGCAACAGCAGGTAGTTCTAATAACCAAGCCGTATTTGTAGTACGTATGGGCCTAAAATCCGGTCAGGGTATTTACTGGCAGGTAAATCAGGCCGGAACTTATCAGCTGACTGCTGATTCTATTGCACAACTGACAGCAAACGGTGTTCCAGCCGATGTTACCACAGCTCTCAATAGTTTGACAGGTAGTCTGTATGACAGCAGAGACCTGTTCGACACGGCCTTGCAGCAACAGTTGACAGCAGCGCAGTTTACTCAATATCGTATCAGTATTTATACTTATAGTTTGCTCAATGCTGTATTCTACGCACCTAAACCATTGGCTACAAGTCTTGTTTCCAAAAGTGATGTCCCTGTATGCAGCTATGTGACAGGCCAGGGTCTGGATTGCAGCAAAGGGGAAGTGAAGACTTTCACCGGTATCGATATGGATACCTGGGGCGCACAATCTCTCAATGCCATCGATGTATTCCTAAGTGCTGATTATGCAATACCTGCTTTCCTTATAGACCAGTTGAAATCAGGTGAAGAAAAAACATGGCTGACAGCAGAGGGCATTGATGCTACTTCTTTTCTTCAAGCGATCACGAATGCCAAGACCACACTGGCCGGGGTAATCTCCTCTGAAGTAGAGCCTATACTCACAGCGCCTTATGTCTCACCTGTTTTGGGAGAAAACACCAGTCTTGGTAATGCTAAAGAGAAGTTTAAACAACAATTGCTCAACCAACTAGGCAACGCCTACACTGTAAATGCTCTGGTACAGTTTGAAGTAACTGCAGAATCCGACTTTGTAGCATCCGGCAACTATAAAACCCCGCCTCGCCTGTATGGTACCCCAGTAATCAATAACCAAACGGATGGAAGTGCAAAAGAATACAGCATCTCCACCTCCAAGATACAGCTGAATGAAAAAGGAGCAACCGATAAGGATTCCTTCCTCACCTTCAGCTTTACAACCAAAAATGCAAAGGAATTTACGAGCGTAGATCTGGACATGACCTATGTAGTCACTCATGTGGAATGCGACATCAGTGAAGTGACAGGTATCAACGGTTACAAAGGTTCCAACTGGTTGACTTTCATCATCCCAGCCGACGTCACCGGTAATAGCAAAAAAACTCTTAAGACTACATCTGTTACCGCATCGTTACAGCAAAGTTTGGGTAATGTAGAGATCCCGGTTGTTCTGCGCAACTATCCTACTCCACCTACACTGACCACACAAACCGGTAAAGGGGTATCTGTAGAAGGTGATACTACTAAAACACGTCTGGCCAAAGCATCTGAATGGAACTTTACTTATTCTTATACTGAAGATCAGGCAGCACAGGACAAAATATTCTCTGATATTGAGTTTAACATGATTCCTAACCCTTCTGCAAGCAGGCTGGCCGCACCTTCCCGTGATCTCTTCAGTGATCTGGCCCAGTTTGTCACTGTATGGCCACAGGTATTAGATGATTTCAACCGTTATCTGAAACTCATCACGGCTAAGTCAGACAGCAGCGATCCTAATCTTGCCAATGCTTATTCTGCCTTACAGACCATGGTAGTTTTGACCAATAATCTGGCCATTGCCTGGAGCCAATTCAATAACCTGCTATTCGGCAATCCTTATGGCAATGCTACTTACCGTGCTTATGACTTCATTATTCAGCAGTCCGATGACATCGATTTCAACAACCGTCTGATGGTAAGCATTGTACCTGCTTTGGATATGCCTGCTGATGACCTGTTGCTGTATCGAGGCACTAAGGATGTAATGGCAGTAGAGCTTCCACAAACACCTTATGTAACCATTGATCAGTATACAAAAGTAAATGCCACAGACAAGAATGGGAATCCTATTCCTAATTCGTATTGGTATCAGGCAGCAGACAAGACTTATCTGTCATGGAAAGATTCTTTCAACATCCCATCACGCACCGTCAACGTAGATGCCCTGAATGTATTAGAATTCCAATATGCATGGGCTGGGCTGTCCGTTATCCGTAATGAAGATCTGGTGCCTTACAATCCAACGGTTGGTGACTTTATCTACCGTACCCCATTGGTAAGGTTTTCCAATAAACTGATCCCGCTTCTCAGCAATGATAATACTTTTGACATTGCCCGAATTAACAATGATACAGGTATCAATCTGCCTTTAGCACAGCAGCTGGCTAACTTCTTCAATGTTTTCTTTACCGACGATAAACTGAAAGAGCAATTGGTGAAACTCAGTGTATCATGGAACTATCCATTGCTGGCTGTATCAGACGATATAATGCCTGCTATTGAATTACCGGTATTGCTGGCTGCCCCTTTTACATTCAAGATTCCGGCCGATTATCAGATACCTGCAGGAGGATGCCAGCCTACCTTTAGCGATTCTGATCCGTTTGTCTGCCGTCTGGCCAATACTCTAAAAACATGGTATAAACAACATAACCCTGTCAACAAAGATGCCTGGTTCCAGATCGATATAGCGGTTTTCTCCTCTCTCAGTGAAAGCAAACTCCCATTGATAGAGCTTCAGGATGTGGTATTGTACTATAAGAACATTACAGATATGAATGCATAATGATAGATAATGCTCAATATTTAAGGAGACCTTATTGAATAGAGGTCTCCTTTTTATGTAAAAATTACCGGATATTATGATTTAACGATATAAAGCTTATCTTATGAACTTCTCAGCTCGCCGATTTCCTGTACCAGTTTTGGGTACATCTTCTGTATATCAGCACCTCCTTTAGGTTCGCGGTTCATCTTCCGGTTCATACTGTCATAATGATTGTCCGGGTACCATTCATCAACGGCAACTCTTATTTCTGATTCATCGGTATTCTCATGATTTTCGGAATAGGCTTCATCCGAAACATACAAAAGTCCTTCTGCCCAGCAATCGCCGATATTGAAACTGTATTTTCCGTTTACAAATAACTGAATATCTTTTGTAATGTCTTCAAAAAACTCTTTTCCTTTCAGCAAAAGCCAGCATCTGAAATAAATGAATCCATCATCAGAAAGATAATCATTGAAAACATAGTTTCCGTTTTCAACTTTGAATTCACATTCAAGAATAATGGAAAGTTCAGCAATTTCTGCGGTATACAGCTCGCTCAGTTTCTCCTGAAGGGTCTTTTCAAAAAGAATGAGCCTTTCTTTTCCGAATTTGGAGAGATAAATCGTTAGGTTTTCGAGATGTTCGTCTATATCGTATTCGCTCCAGTGGGCTTTTTTGAATCTATTGGATTTTTCGATGGCTTCCCAGAAATAAATTTCTGCTTTTTCATTCCCGGAAAGTTCTTTTTTCTGAGGAATTTCAGCGTTTTCCGATATTTCGGAATATCCTTTTTTTATCTTTTGGCTGATGAGTTTCTCAGACTCTCTTATGCATGTGGCTTCATCGGCAAATTCTTTGATTGCTTCACGGCCTTTCGTTCCGATCTTCCCGAAAACTATTTTTTGGATGGTTCCGGAATAGTCTATATTCCAAAATTTATCTGCAAGCTCGTTTTGATTAATAAAATTTCTTTTCATAAAGTCTGTAAAATGTGATGTGCGTTTCTGAGCCAATTAAACTACAAAAAATAAAAGAGCTGCCCTGCTTTTTTCACATTCTTTTCGATGATTCTTATCAACTTTAGAAGAATTGTCTGAAAATTTGCGGAATTCCTGATCTGACGGGAGCTCCTGATCTTCATATACAATAACTTCCGAAATCTTCTGATTGATTATTTTCAGCCATCCGGAAATACGCACCGATTCTTTATACTGCAAAAAGCTGTTAAAAAGCACCACGATGATCAATACCAGTACCAATGACAGCATTCCAAGGAAGATCAGCACAAGAAAATGAACAGAAGTTGTTAACAGCATATTAACTTATTTAGGCATAAATCTCTTAATTCTCAGCATCAGCTCATTAGGGCTGAACGGTTTTACAATAAAGTCTGAAGCCCCTAAATCAAAAGCATTAAGTACCACTTCTTCCTGCCCCATACTGGACAGCATGATCACCGGTACCTGCTTCCCCATAGCCTGTATAGCGGAAAGTATTTCAATTCCTGAAGCAAAAGGCATCATTATATCAGTAATTGCCAGATCCACTTCTTTTTCTTTCAATGTTTCGATAGCTTCTTTTCCATTACGGGTCAAAATAACCTCGTGTCCTTCTTTTAATAATTTATGTTCAATCGTTTTCAGAATCAGTTCATCATCTTCAGCAATCAGAATTAACATAGTTTTTGTTTTTTATTGTATTAAAGTTTTTATTGTATTGAGTCCCATTGATATTTCCCGGATCATCTCCTGTTCTAAGGATAAAAAATCTACATTTGGGTCTGTTTTACCTTCCCAATGCACTACTATTTCTGCAAGCCTTATCAATCCGGCAGTTCCGGCGGTTCCTTTAAGCTTATGAAGTATTTTTTTCAGGTCATCGGCATTTCGTTCCGCCACAGCTACTCTGATATAATGGTCTGCCTGACTAAGTTCACTGATGACTAGATTTAAAAATATTTCTTTAAAATCTTCATCGCCTCCCGTCTGCTCATGCAAAAGATTTATATCAATATAGTCTTCCGGTTTCACAGTATTTTCAGCTTTGGTCTCTTCATTGGAAATATATTTCTTCAGCATCTCTCCAAGATCATTCTGACGCAGTGGCTTGGGAAGAAAATCATTCATCCCGGATTCCAGGCATTTTTCTTTCTCGCCCAATATCGTTCCGGCAGTCACACCAATGATAGGAACGTCCGTATATCCCGGCAGCAGACGAATCTGTTGGGTCGCTTCAATACCATCCATTACAGGCATCTGTACATCCATCAGGACAAGAGAGAAGTGCCTGATCTTACATTGCTCCAGGGCTTCCCTCCCATTGACTGCTTCTGTAAGCTGTACATCAGGAATAAGTGACTTTATCATTTTATGATTAAGAACCATATTCACAGGATTATCATCTACCAACAAAACCTGCAGTTCCGGCATGTATAAAGAATGTTCTGCTACCTGTGAGATCACTGCCGGTATTTCTTTTTCGGTATTTTCCATCGCCCGTCTGAGGGTTCTGTACAATTCTTCTGATTTGATAGGCTTCAGCAAAAAGTATGAATTTTCTTCCTGACGGAAAGAATTAATCACATCATGCTCTTCTGAAGAGGTATGAAGAATGACAAGCGGAGAGGTTTCCTTTTGTTTATTGAATAAGTCCTTGATTTTTTCGATGGTTTCCAGCCCAGAGATTACCGGCATATGATAATCCATCAGAATAACATCAAAGCGCTCCCCTTCCAGTAAGATCTGCAGGGCTTCCATCCCGTTGGCAGCTAATTTTGATTCAATATTTTTATAGGCCAGCATATGCTGAAGAATGATTCTATTGGCCTCATTATCATCAACAATCAGTACTTTATCGATTTTCAGATCTTCATCATCTTTTATATCAGACATTTCATAAGGGATGTCAATATCAAAGAAAAATAGGGAACCTTTCTGCGGAATACTGTTCAACTGAAGATGGCTTCCCATATATCCCAGAATATTGTTTGAAATGGTAAGTCCGAGACCTGTACCTCCATATCGCTTGCTGATAGAGCTGTTTTCCTGAGTAAAGGCATCAAAAATATACTGTTGTTTTTCTATCGGAATTCCTATTCCCGTATCCCGAACGGCAAACCGGAGTGAAATCTTCTCCTGATTTATATGAAGTTTTTCTACCTTCAGCTCTATTTCTCCCTGTTCTGTAAATTTCACAGCATTTCCCAACAGGTTGATCAGAATTTGCTTCATTCTGGATTCATCAATCCATAATGTTTTAGGTAGTCCCTGTTCAATATTCAGCAGCAGTTCGATATTTTTCTTCTGCGACTGGTAGAGAATTACGTTTATGACCTGGCTGACCAGATCGTATATATTGCATTTCTCAATAAGAAGCTCCATTTTACCGGATTCTATTTTAGAAAAGTCGAGAATATCATTGATAATGACCAATAGGTTTTCACCGGATTCATTGATATAATTAATGTATTGTGTCTGTATTTCATTCAGTGGAGTTTTCAACAGAAGGTCTGAAAATCCTATCACTCCATTCAGAGGGGTACGGATTTCGTGGCTCATATTGGCTAAGAACTCAGATTTTGCCTTACTGGAAATATCTGCCATTTTCTTGGCATTTATAAGTTCTTCATTAGTTTTCACTGTATTGGTAATATTCTGTACAGACACAATGATTCCGCCTATTACTCCATCTGAAAGATACCATGGTCTTACTTCCAGATTATAATGCTGAAATTCGTCTTCTGTTTTCAGAATAAAATTTTCGTTTTTATAAGGATTTCCTCTTAAAGCATTAAGATATATATCCTTTCTTTCTTTCGGAACATTGGGGGAAATGGTAAAGATATTCTCTCCTATCAGTTTCAGATGGCTCATATTGAACTCATCCTGCCAGCTGCTGCTTGCAGACAAATAGTTGAGATCCTTATCAAACATCGCTACTGCCACCGGAACATAGGTCACAAAAGATTGCATCATCGCTTCTTTTTTAGCCAGCTCAAGGTAGATATTCTTAAAAGCATCAATATCCTGAATGATCCCGAAAACTCTGTTACAAACGCCTTCTTCAAACTCAGGTATCCCTTTTACTCTTACCCAAATTGTAACGCCATCATTGCGTACAAGCTGGAATTCTTCATCATACGGAATCCCTTCGGTTGCAGCTCTCTCAAATAAGAACCGAACTCTTGCTCTGTCTTCTTCCTTATAAAAGCCCAGTGCGTTTTGAATATCCGGTTGGAAGTCCGGATCTATTTTATGAATTTCTTTGGTGGTTCGGGACCAGACTAGGGAATTTGTTTTCAGATTGACTTCCCATCCTCCTACCTGAGCGACGGCACTTGTCTGTTCAAGCATTTTTTTGGTATAAAGAAGATCTCTTTCCAGGGTCATTCTTTCCGTCACATTCAGTGCGGTACTTACGACGTAAGGCTCGCCATTTTTATTGGTTTCCACAAGGTTATGGTACATCCAGATCAACTCTTCACCTTCTTTGGTTTTCAGAATCATCGTTCCGAAGTCTTCTTTATTATGATTAATCCGTTGCAGGTAGTTATCAAGTAAAGGCCAGTTTTGCTCCGGCACCAGATCTTTTAAATTCAGCCCATTGACCTCTTCCGCAGAATAATGTAGGGTTTCTCTTCCTTTTTCGTTGACTTCGAGAATATTCCCCTCCATATCATGCATACTCATTAAGCCAATAGCATTTTCAAAAAAGCTTCTAAAGCGGCGCTCAGAACTTTCCAGTTGTAGTTTTTCTTCTGTATGCTGAGTAATATTGATTCCGAAACAAAAAATTTCAGATCGGCTTTGGTCCCGTTTCAGAGACCACTCTATGATAATACGGTCATGATCACTCATTCTGGTAGTGGTCGTAAAAACCAACTCTTCACCATTCTGAATAAATTGTTCTATATCTACTTCTGAATTTTGTTTTCCCAGTAAACTCAAAAAATTCAGATCAATCGCTTTATTTTTATCTATCTGAAAGGTTTCTTCAAAAACAGGATTTATATCTTTAAGAATAAACTGATTATCCAGAACGCAAATCAGATTATTGGAAATATTGAAAATCTGCTGAAAATATTCCGCCTGAATATTCTTCCTCTTTCCAATTAAAAGTTTGGTAACGGCTGCCCCTAGTTTTTGAAGGGTGAAAATCTGTTCTTCGGATAAAGATTTTGGGACATAATCAAACATACAGAGGGTTCCCAATGCAAAACCTTCCTCATCAATAAGGGGGATTCCTGCATAGAATCGGATTCCTCCGGCTATAATCAACGGATTACCGGATGATCTTTCATCTGATAATGTATCATTGATCACCACCACCTCTCCGCTTGCAATAGAATACTGACAAACTGTATTCTGACGGTCTACAGTTTCCAGAGAAATCCCGATACAGCTTTGTATAACCTGAGTCTGGCTTTCCATGATCGCTATAAGTGCATTGGCACAGCCTGATACCAGACAGGCCGTTTCTGCAAAAATATCCAATTGGGGATCTTTGGGAAGACTCAAGAGATCAAACAGTTCCAGTCTTTTTATTCGTTCTTTTTCATTCTCAGGAACCGGATACAGATTCATATTATCAACAATATTTCATTATTGCATTAAATATAATAATAATATTACTATAACTCACTCTTTTTTTACAAGTATCACATCGTATATCACAATCAAGAGAGTCAATGTAATAATGCAAAAAAGTTAAAAGTAATAATTACCTGAAACCATGTTGAATATCTCAATAGTGGAGAAAGAAAATTAGAATTAAGTTTTTTATTTAAACAACTTTTATATTTATCCATACAACCACGCTGCCTCCAAATTTCAGAACCAGCCTGGTTATATGAATGATTTAAAGCCTTAACGTTTTAATTAAATTTTTTTTCCTTCTTCATGCAATGTTTACTCTACCATCGGTCTTTTCCTGAAAAAGAAGAACAGTGAACTGAAAATTACAGGAATTCCCTTTGCATCGGCAACTAAAAAGTAATGATCACCTTTAGCATATAATTCTGTTTTGAGAACGTACATATCGATTTCGGAAATATTGCTTTGGAAAACAGACTATCGCTTTATTTTGAGGCTAATTTTGACAGTGTCGAGATGCATTTTACATTAAAAGGGAAAAGTTCTGCACAATCTGAAAATTTCCGCAATAAGGTGAGCTTTGAGAGCTATCAGCATAATATCATCTACGCTCACCGGATGTCCGGACAAATGGAATTTGACGGGCAAGACATGCAAATTCTGGAAATCAATCTGGCTCCTGATTTTTTTAAGAGGTTTCTTCCCGAAGATTCTGAACTTTTCAATGTTTTCAGAAATGCTATTGATAAACAACATTCTTCTCTCATTAATCCTGATCACAGCAGGATCAGCCTGGAGATGTATCAGATTCTCAGCGATATTATGAATTGTGACAGAAAAGGGATCTTCAAAAGTAGCTATCTTGAGGCAAAAGTAGCTGAACTTCTTCTGTTGCAGCTTGAACAGCTTGTCAAAGAGACATCTTCAGCATCATCACTTCTCAGAAAAGATGAAGAGAAAATATATGCTGTGCGGGATTTCATCGTCAACAACCTCAACCAAAACTGCTCCCTGATCGATCTGGCACATCAGGTAGGCACCAATGAATTTACTTTAAAAAAGGGTTTAAGGAACTTTTCGGAACAACAGTTTTCAATTTCTGGAGCGATACCAAGATGGAACAGGCGAAGAAAATGCTTCTTGAGGGGGATTTAAATATTAATGAAATATCTGAGCTCGTCGGCTATAAAAATTCGAGACATTTTTCAACAGCCTTCAAGAGGAAATATCATGTCATCCCAAGTCAGCTTAGAAAGATGAACGGAGTCAGTCATTAATCCAGCCAAACATTCCATTTCAGAAGAATCTTCTTTCAAAAAAACACCCATTAAATTAATAATCAACCTCTTACCACCCTATTATAAAATCTTTTAAAATAATTATATTTACAAAAAAAAATAATCTGGACTTAAAAGCTAAACAAAAAGAATAATGCATGGATAAAATGGATTTATTAAATATTGTAACGATCATTTCGTTGTTCATTTCGTCATTTCTTATATTCTTTTTACTTACCGTCAAAACAGCACATAAAATAAGCAATCGCCTTTTTGCTGCTTTTCTTATTTTCACCTCAATAGATGCTGCCACGCCTTTATTGAATTCAATTTCCGACGGCCCTTCAAATCTGGGAATGCTGAGAAATACTCTTGCTTTTCTACAAATTCCCGTGTTCTATCTGTATGTACTCTCTGTTTGCTATTCGGATTTTAAACTCAGGCCAAAATATCTCCTCCATCTGCTTCCGTTTTTAGTTGTGAATGCTATTTTACTGCCTCGTTTTTATAGCGTAGATCTGGCATCTAAGATTGATTTTCTCACCAATCGACAGAATATGATAGAGTTGCAGATCACTCATATCCTTTTCCATATTCAGGTCATTGCTTATTTTGTGGTGATATTTCTGCTGCTGAGAAAAGCGAAAAATATATACCTGGAAAATAATGCCGGAACTCATCTCAATTCCTACCATTGGCTGTTTCAGTTTACAGTGGTACTGACTGTTTTATATACGGTTGCTCTTGTAAAGAATATTTTCAAATTTTCTGATTACCCATACATCTCCGAATGGATAAAAATCGGGGGGCTGGTATTTCACCTGTTTATCGTCTGTTGGTATTTGTACAAAGCATTGAATCATCCCGAACTTTTTAGAAATATTGATTCAAAATTAAAGCTTGTTTCCACAATTATTTCTGAGGAAAAAAACACTAATGATGAAGTTTCAGATGAAAATAAGTACCATGAAGAGCTCTTAAAGCTGAAGAGTTTTATGATGGAAGAAAAACCCTTTCTTAATCCTTCTTTAACCATACAGGATATTGCTAAAGAAGTGGAAATTCCAGTCCGGGATTTATCTGTTCTTATCAACCATCAATTGGGGCAGCACTTTTATGATTTTGTAAATATTTATCGGATCGAATATGCTAAGGATATTCTGAAGGATTCTACAAAAAATAAGGTGACCATTCTTGAGATTCTGTATGAAGTAGGCTTTAATTCAAAATCTTCTTTCAATACCGCATTTAAAAAGCATACGGGAAACACACCAACCGAATACCGCAACTTACTACAAAGCAAAACATTGTAAACGGATCTAAATTTGTATTTTTATGACAAAATAAAAACCGCTGTATCAACATAACCTGACCGTGGTAAAAAAATAATTCCTAAGACCAACAAAACATCGAACATGCCCTATTACAAACAACTGGCCTTCATTTTCACATTTCTATTACTTCTGACCAATCATTCTTTTGCCCAGTCAAAGAAAATACATCAGATTGATTCACTCATGAAAAGATCAGGTGAAAGCGGAGATTTTAATGGTAATGTTTTGGTTGTACAAAGGAATACCATCCTCTACAACGCTTCGTTTGGCTTTGCAGATGCTGCAAAAACAGAAAAACTAACTGCTGATTACCGGTTTAATATTGGCTCTATCACCAAAGAATTTAGCGCTGTCGCTTTGGCCCAATTGCAGGAACAGGGTAAATTGAAATTCGAAGATAAAGTTTCCCGGTATATCCCGGAACTCCCTCAATGGGCCCATGAGGTAAAGATAAAAGACCTGTTACAGTACACCAGTGGTATTCCTAATGTAAACTGGAAAAAAATCAAAAATGACAAAGACCTTTTTGAGGGGCTACAGCTTGTTGATTCGCTTGATTTCAAACCTGGCACTCATTATGATTACAACAACAATAATATCTTCCTGCGCCAGTTTATTGTTGAACGGCTGACCGGAATGCCATTTAAAATGTATGCAGAAAAAAATATTTTTAAACCCTGCAAAATGACTTCTTCCGTAATGACTCCTTTCGAGAATGAAAAAAATATAGCCAAAGGGTTCAATAAAGATTTAATCGCAGACAAAGCTGATTTATCCATAACGGGCGGAACTTATCTTACTACTCATGATTTGTTGAAATGGTCAGACTGCCTGCACGCTAATAAAGTAATTAATGCCAATTCATTATTTGAGTTAGGTCAGCAATTCGATCTTCCAGAAACCCAATCTTCGCTGGGGCTGGCAAAATTTAAAAACAAAAAATTAACCGAACATATACACGACGGAAGAGCCGGAAGCTATGAAGCCCTTCTTGTTTCTGATCTGGATAAAAATCTGACCATTATTCTATTGGGAAATAACTATCACGGAAAATTATTTGAAATTTCAGATGCCATTCAAAGCATTTTGAAAGATAAAAAATAACCTCGGATGATGAATCCCTTTTGATTATACATCTATTTTTTTTCCAGCTGCTCGATAACAACTTTTGCCATTTCTTTTGAACTGAAAGGGTTTTGTCCTGTAATAAGGTTTCCATCTACCACCACATGGGAAGTCATGGGGATAAAGGCTTTTTTCAGATCCGCTCCACGCTCTTTGATGGCGGCTTCCAGATTAAAGGGAACTTCTTTTTTTCGTCTTGCAAGGGTTTCCTCAAACCAGTCGAAACCGGTCATTGTTTTTCCTTTGATCAGATATTCACCATTGGAAAGCTTTACATTGAGTAAACCGCCTACTCCATGACAAATAGCGCCCACCATTTTTCCGCTTTCGTATTGTTTTCTGATAACAGACTGCATCAGAACATCATCAGGGAAATCATACATTGTACCATGTCCACCAGCCAGATAAACCAAATCATACTGCTCGTCTGCAACTTCAGATACATGGTGGCTGTTGTTCAGCAATTCACGAAAAGAAATATCATTCCAGTAGGTTGCAGACACTTTGTCCAGGGTAAAATATTGAAGGCTCTCCGGATCTATCGGAACATTTCCTCCCTGAGGGCTGGCAATAGTGATGTCATACCCTTTTTCTTTTGCTGCATGATAGATGTGGGTGAGCTCACTCAGCCATAATCCGGTTTTGAAATGACCACTGGCATACAGACTGACATTGGTTACCATGATCAGTATTTTTAGAGGACTCATATTCTTACTGTTTTGTAGCACAAAGTTCGGAAGAAACGGATCATAGGAAGTAGCTTAATCAAGGAAAGTTGTAACAGAATCTCTGAATATCTTTGATCTCTTTTTTAACCCGAAAAGTTAGAGGTCACAAAAGCTTTTAAACACTTAAGTTTTTTAAGTTTACACTATTTAAGTATAAGAAGTACACTTAAGTTTTTGAAAATCGTTGATTTTCTTTTTTCCTTAGTCCGGAACATTTAATCATTAAATGAGATAAATAAACAGGATCATTCCGTAGAAAATCAATTAAATGAAGCTCTGAACTCCAGAGGTGAGACAGAAGTACGGTTCTTAAACAGACGGTGGAAGGACTGCGGATGTTCAAAGCCAAGTTGGTACGCAATTTCAGAGACTGACATTTCTGTAGTAGACAGCAGGGCTTTTGCCTTCTCAATCAGCCTGTTCTGAATATGCTGCTGAGTTGTCTGCCCTGTCTGTATCCGAAGCATATCGCTCAGATAATTGGCACTCAGGTTCAGCTGTTCTGCAACAAAATGAACAGTAGGAATACCATTGATGACCAGCTGATCATTTTTAAAATAATCATCAAGCAGGTTTTCCAGCCTTGAAAGCAGATCATTATTCACTTTTTTTCTGGTTAAAAACTGGCGGTTATAAAAACGGTCGCTGTATTTCAGTAAAAGATCAAGGTTCGAAATCAAAAGATCCTGAGTGAAAGAATCCATATTGGCATCTATCTCCTGTTCTATATTGTCTATAATATCCATCACAGACTTTTCTTCTTTTTCGGAAAGATGAAGGGCCTCGTTGGTGGCATAGGAGAAAAAACCATAGTCTTTAACCTTTGAGGCTAAAGGATACCCATGCAGAAAGTCAGGATGTACAACCAAAACAAAACCTTTTACGCCGTTCAGAAGTATATCTTCAAACTGCAGCACCTGATGGGGAGCGGTAAAGTACATAATGCCTTCATCAAAATCATAGTACTGCTGTCCATATTTGCATTTTCCTCCGGCACAGTCTTTTTTGAGGGCTACTACATAAAAATCGGTTATTAACGTACTGAGAATCGTATCCTGTTGTAATTTTACATCATCAAAATTAAATACACTGATCAACGGGTTGGAGGGCTTTTTCAATCCTAAAAACTGATGCAATGCACTGATTGACGAAACTTTCTCTGGCGTTTTCATATGATTTTCTGAATTATATATTTTTTGAACTCATTCTAAGGTACAGCTTTTATTGTTTTCCTGAAAGCTGTTCATTTTTGATCTGGCTAATTCCCTGCTTATAAGTGGTTACCTGAAACTCAGGAAATCGGTTTCTGAATTTCGAATCATCGAATATATTATCATGCTCATATCTTGGAAGCAGTTCCAGCAGTTCTTTTAGTTTTTTGTTGAATAAAGCACCCAATCTAAAAACAAATTTAGGAACAGCAGAATAGTTCAGATCCCTGCCGTAAATGCCAGAGACTGTTCTTATAAATTCCCGGTAGGCTGGATGGCTTTTGTCTACCGGCAGGTGCCAGGTCTGTCCGTAGGCATCCGGTGTATTTCCAATG
>LAZY01000057.1 GCA_001013295.1 Chryseobacterium indologenes
TAATCCAATAGAATTTATTTATTCATCAAAAATTAAGATCAAATGAAAATAGAAATCAATCATACCTGTGAAAATTTTAATTCCTTCAGGTCTGAAAAAGTAAAAAGTTTATTTAATGCTGAAAGTGGAAATAACTGGCAACATACTGCCGAGCTTCCCATTGAAGAGGACGGATGGCAGATCGGCCTTATTGTAGGACCTTCGGGAAGCGGCAAGACATCAATCGGGAACCAGATCTGGGAAAATGGAATTGTGAACCTGACTGAAGGTTGGAATTCTAATCTTCCCATTATTGAAGATATTAGTCCGGATCAGGATATGAATGTGGTAACAAGTGCTTTGTCAGCGGTAGGATTGGGAGATGTTCCCTCCTGGCTACGACCTTTTAAGGTTTTAAGTAACGGTGAGCAGTTTCGTGCCGGCTTGGCCCGCCTTATTTGCGAAGCACCCGATAAAGTTGTCGTTGATGAATTCACCTCAGTAGTGGACAGACAGATCGCTAAAATTGGTGCCGCTGCTTTTTCTAAAGCATGGCGAAAAACCGGAAAAAAACAAATTGTTTTGCTATCATGCCATTATGATATTATTGAATGGCTGCAACCTGATTGGGTATATGATACCCGGACAGGTGAAGTAAAAAAAAAGTCCCAAAACGACCACCTATTAAGCTCGACATTTGGAAGGTCAACGGAAGTTACTGGAAGTTTTTTAAAGAACATTATTATTTAGATTTAAAGCACCCGCCTTGCGCCGAATATTTTGTCGGAACGGTTGACGGAGAACTCGTTTGTCATGTAGCTGTCTGTCCGTTTTTTACAGCCAGCGCATACAGGGCGACACGTTTGGTGGTAATGCCTGAGTGGCAGGGAGCCGGAGTAGGTACTGCTTTTCTGAATGAAATTATGCAGTACCACATGGAAGGAAACGGAAGATGCAATAAAAAATTTCCAACATTTTTTCACACTTCGCATCCCCAGCTCTGCGGGTATCTGAGGAATTCAAAAAAATGGAAGCAGTCATCATCCAGACTTTTCGGCGATAATAAGACAAGAAGTATTAAATCAATACGAGAACATGGTAAAGGGTTTCAAAGTGGGAGAAAGACTACAGGTGGCTTTGGTGGACACTTCAGAGCAATACAAGGATTTAAATATTTAGGAAATGAAGAAATTTAGAGTTTTTATATCAGGCCAGAAATTCTTTGCGGAAGAAGTTTTCAGGCTCTGTCAGAAGTTAGACATTGAGGTTGTCGGGGTCTCTTGCCCCTTAGACGATAAATATATCGGAAAAGCTGCCCGCCGTTGGAATATTCCAATCATTTCGGCGGGAAGCCTAAA
>LAZY01000058.1 GCA_001013295.1 Chryseobacterium indologenes
ATGCCAAGATTAAAAACTTTAGACTACAGCTTAGAGGTGTAAAAGACAAAACTTTCTTTATCTTTAGATTAACCAAACTTTTTGCTTAGCCCCCAGATTTTGTGCTTGATCCCGTAAACCTTAAATTATACAATCCCTTAAAGTTTTAAGCAAAAAAAATCCCGAAAGAAATCGGGAATATATTGACTAGTTTTTTATTTTCTTTACTACAGATAGTATTATTTCTTTTGCATACATTTTAAATATTCCTTGTATGCATTTCCATTTAAAGCAAGACTATTCTCAAAAATATATAACTTAAAATCATCTATTTCATGTTTAGTCAATTGGGCAATATCATTTTGAGTCAATTGGAAAAATGCACTGTATTTATATTTTCCTGAACTTACTTCAACATCGATTTTTACTTTTTTATTAATCTTCTGGCCGTTCGAAAGCAATATTATAACCCCTGTCCCATCAACAACCGCTGTTGATCCATATGCTGTTAAAGACATAAAGATTCCATTACTTTTAACAAACGAAACGGGATCTAGCAATGGGGAATATTTTGTAACATTATTGGTAAATTTATCCTTCTGCACATCGATTTTTGAACAATAAAAGTCTTCCGGAAAAACAATAGCTTCTGCTGTTTTGAATGGAAATCTACTTGCTGTTTTAGAATCATATAAAAAATAGACATTATTTCCTTCCTCATCTTTTAAAAACAGAATATAATCTCCTAAGATCTCATTTACTTTTTTAAAATCAGTAAGCAAAAATTTCTTATTTACAATCTCTTCATAAGCAGAAGATATCCCGTTCACACTTTTATAACGCTCTGAACTCTTCATTCCTTCTGAAGTATAGAAATAATCATATCCAAATTTTTGCAATATTTCATTTTTAGGTAAAGCAATAAGATATTTATCTTTTAATAAATTTAAATCCTTTCCGATAAAAGATCTTAGATCATAACCTTGCAGATTATTTTGTGAAAAAAAGAATGAACCAATGAAAAGTGCAAATAATGAGATAACGTTTTTCATCTTTAAAATTTAATGGTTAATAGATTTTATAAGAAAGCCCGGCAAATATAATTATTACAAACTAAAGTGACAGCAAAATAGGGACACTGCATGTTTTTTCAAATGAGAAAATTCAGAATACTTTTTGGATACTGCAATTACAATATGAGGCCAGTCAATTCATTTTTTAAACAGCTATATAACTTTTTTCTTAGCCAGCTTATTTTTTTGTCTTAGTATTTACATCAAAATTTTAAGGCAAAAAAAAATCCCGAAGGAAATTCGGGAAAATCGAGAGCCAACTACGGGACTTGAACCCGTGACCTCTTCCTTACCAAGGAAGCACTCTACCGCTGAGCTAAGTCGGCATCAACTAAAAAAATCACACTAAGGAGCGTGATTTTCTTTGAGCGGAAGACGGGGGTCGAACCCGCGACATTCAGCTTGGAAGGCTGACGCTCTACCAACTGAGCTACTTCCGCAATTTTGTTTCCAAAACTATTGGTAAACGCTGTGCAAAACTAAGAAAAATTCTTTAATCCTGCAAGTTTTTTTTCTAATATAAAATGTGGGGAGAGCAGGATTCGAACCTACGAAGCCGAAGCAACTGAGTTACAGTCAGTCCCATTTAGCCACTCTGGAATCTCCCCAGATATTTTATATTAAATTGAGCCTCCAGAGGGATTCGAACCCACGACCCCGAGATTACAAATCACGTGCTCTGGCCAACTGAGCTATGGAGGCATTTAATATTTTAGACTGAAACTGATCGAGAAACTCTACTCTACACATTTCAGTGTTAAAAAAATTACTTTTTGACGGCAATTTTATGGAGCGGAAGACGGGGGTCGAACCCGCGACATTCAGCTTGGAAGGCTGACGCTCTACCAACTGAGCTACTTCCGCGATTTTGTTTACAAAACCATTGGTAAACGCTGTGCAAAACTAAGAAAACTTATTTAATCCTGCAAGTTTTTTTTATAAAAATATAAAGTGGGGAGAGCAGGATTCGAACCTACGAAGCCGAAGCAACTGAGTTACAGTCAGTCCCATTTAGCCACTCTGGAATCTCCCCAAAAGTTTATATTTTATGAGCCTCCAGAGGGATTCGAACCCACGACCCCGAGATTACAAATCACGTGCTCTGGCCAACTGAGCTATGGAGGCAAATATAAAAAAGAATTCAAAAGATCGCTGTTCCTTTTTTGCGAGTGCAAATATAGAACGGATTTTTTGAATTCTCAAATTTTTTATGAACTTTTTTTAACTTTTTTTTCTACGCCATTTCTTTTTTCTTGATTAGTAGCTTTTTAGCAGTATCAACACAAAGGTCCAAACTTTCTTCAAAACTTGCTGAAGTCTTCTTTACTACGATATCGTCTCCCGGAACCGCCAAAATAATCTCGGCTGTTTTATTAGCTTTATCAGCATTATTTTCTACTTTCAAGAACACCTTACACTCCTGAATTTTGTCGTAAAAGGTATCTAATTTACTTACTTTTTTGTCGATGTGTGATTCTAGTGGTTCGTGTGGAGTTAAACCAATTGATTGTACTGAAATCTTCATAATTCTTCTTTTTTTGATGCTCGAGGGTGAGCCTGATTAAACACTTTTTTCAATTGTTCAATATTAGCATTCGTATAGACTTGAGTACTGGCAAGACTGGAATGCCCTAATATTTTTTTTACTTTGGAGATCTCCGCCCCATTATCCAATACATGAGTAGCAAAACTGTGCCGTAGGATATGAGGACTTTTTTTTTCCTTTGTTGTTATAAGACTAAGGTACTTATTAACTACCACATAAACAAATTTTTCGTTGAGTTTTTTCCCTTTCTTATTGACAAAAAAATAGGATTGATATTCTGTCTGTGGATTTCTTATTTCCAGATACCCTTTAAGGAGTTCAGACAAATCTTCAGCAATGGGAATTACTCTTTGCTTGTTCCCTTTTCCAATGATTTTTAATTCATTTCCATTTAGATCAACATGTTCAAATACCAGGCCACAAAGTTCCGCTTTACGCATGCCGGTTTGATAAAGCACTTCTATAATAGATTTCTCCAATAGATCATGGGCATGCTCAAGAACCTGGTCACTAAGATCTGTCATTTCCTCTTTAGACATAGGGATCTGTTTTTCAGCATAAAACTTCAGGGACGAAATACCTTCTGTAGGAGAAACTTTTATTTCGCCAATTTTTAATAGAAATAGATAAAAACTTCTAAGGGAGGATAATTTCCTGTTGATACTTCTTTTTGAAATATTATTTTCGCTTAGTTCAACAATGAAATTTCGAATTATTTTCTTATCAGCCTTGGTTACATCCTCAGAAGACTCTGTTCTGAGATAGAAATGGAGAAAGTCATCAAGGTCTTTTTTGTAGCTTGTAATGGTATGAGGAGAATATCTTTTTTCGAACTGCAGATATTCTAAAAACTTTTCCAGCATCATGGGTATAAAAATAAAAATTCACTCCTCAAATATAAGAATTTAAGAAGTGAATTAATATATGGTTAAGAAAAATCTTAAGCCTGCTCTTCCTTGCTAAGTGCTCTTTGTTTGTAAGCAGCTTTTAACTTAGATTGTCTCAAAGTTACAGAAGGCTTGATAAAAGCTTGTCTAGCTCTTAATTGACGAACAGTACCTGTTTTATCAAATTTTCTCTTGTATTTTTTTAAAGCTCTGTCGATGGATTCACCATCTTTTACTGGAATTATTAACATATTTTACATCTCATTTTGGATTGCAAAACTAGACATTTTTTATGACAACACAAAATATATTGCCATAAACAATCACTACCGCATCTTAAGTCTCTTGGAAAACCACGTATTTAAGGCAGTTAACAGGTAATAATATTTTTATCCACAATGACTGAATATTTAACACTTACAGCTTAAAGTTTTATTATTTCGCAATCAATTTCTATTAAAACCACCTGTATTAATGAAATGTAAACAAAAAGCACTATCTTTGCATTCAATTTATTTATGGGGTTGACTGGTTTCGACAGCAAGGTCAATGGGTAAGTAAGCATGCAGAGAACCGTGGCGCGATCTCTATAATCCCTTGCTACAAAATTTTAACTGGCAACGAAGAGTTCGCTCTTGCAGCTTAATATCGAAGTATAGTAGATCAAGCGTTTTCCCGAAGATTTCAGTAGGGAAGCAAGATATTCCACAAATGCTCTGTTCTGCGGCGTTTGATTCTGGGATATAGGAATGCGGAAATAAGGTTTCAGAAACTTCGGCTGAAATTCGAAAAACTTAGAAGATAAGCTGGAAGTTGGGTGTCTATCCTCTGCCTCCAGTCGAAAACCAATGGTAGAATAAGCATGTAGAAAGCTTATGTATTGCTTGTTTGGACGAGGGTTCGAATCCCTCCAACTCCACAAAAACCACTGATTACCAGTGGTTTATTTTGTTTTTAGACAACATTTAGACAGCAATTTGATTTTTTATTCATTTTCGTAAATACTCCATTATTCATTTACATAACAAATAAATAAATCTTAGAATCCTTTACTAGCATTTGCCTTATCACTATCACGAAATCAAATAAATGATAAAAACATATATGTCATTCAGAAAACAGGATGGGTAGCATTATAGCTAACAACGAAACCAAAATAAAAAAAGTTGAAAATTTATTCTGAGAATTCCAATCAGAGACCCCATACCCCCTTTTTTGAAAACCATTTCCTTTTATCTAACAGGCGGGGTTTAATTGGGAGGTACTCTAAGCTCTTAAATGCAAAGCCTTTTTGAGATTTTATTACGAATTTTGAAATGACTCTTTCAATTTATCTGCAAGTTTCTCTATTCCCTTATCTGTATTGCCTCCTAATTTATCTAGTAGCCAATAATTATCTTGAAGGTCTTCTTCCGATATTCCATGCCAAACAGGCAATATTACTTTACTATTTGTAGCAACCTGTTTGGTCAACAGTGCTTGTAGTTCAAATTTCACCCATTTTTCATTACTTAAAAATTTTTTGCTCAGAATTAGAATTCCATGTTTCGACTCAGAAATTCCTTTCATAATACTTTCAGTTAAGCTATCACCGATATTTAAGGAATATTCATCATACCAAACTTTGAACCCTCTTTCTTTTAAAGCTTCATACAAAGGTCTTGCAACACTCTCTTTATCCCCAGAATCATGTGATATAAAAAAATCAGCTTTTTCCATTTCTCTATATTTTTTATCTCTAATAATTAATCTTAAATTATGTTGTAGAAAGAACTCATTCATCTCTTCTACATCAGAATCAACTTCATTACAGTAAATATATACATTTCTATTATGTGGGATAGAAACAAAGGGCGGGTTTTCTTGCTGCAACTGATAGAATGAAAATTTTTTCTCTTCTTCAGTTATTTTCATTGCAAGTAGAGACTTAGGAATTTTTTTATAATTCTCATCTAAAATATTACAATTAACAACAGATACTTGGTAATAATCCTTGATATTAAAAAAACACATAAATTCATAGCCTTCAATTACCCCAGATTGCTTTAATTTTGCTTGATAACCAAGACTCTCGAAATTTTTTCCAAAGTCATTTTTCACTCTTTCTACTAAATTCATTTTATATATTTACTAAAGTATTATGATTTTTTCTTCAAGGTACTAATCCTGCTTACGAATTCATCTGATCGTCTTTTAAATTCGTAATAGTTTTTAATCAGATTTACCTCTATGAATCTTTTGAGGATTTGTTTTGCACTATCTCGAATATTTAGCCTATCCTTAATTTCTACAACTAAATTGTATATTTCATCAATTACTTCTTCTGTCATTGTGTAATCATGAGTATCTCCTGCTTGAAAAACTAAATCCATAAACTTTTCAGCTTCTTTATGGGATAGATCATTAAACCAGAAAGTACTTTTTACAAGTCCTTCTAACAACAAAGAATGATGTTGTTCAGGTAACCATTTAGAATCATCACTTAAAAGCCAGACTAATCCTTCAAACAAATCTATAGAAGATCTGGAATAAGTTGTATCATGTGCTGAAAAATATAGCTTTGCTAGTTCTCTTTTTGTATAATTCCCGAAAGTATCATGACGAAATGCTATTACATTTCCACACAAAGGTTTTTCTCCCAATATTGTTTCCAAATCTCCATAAGAGAATAAGTTATTAGCTTTTTCATTATTGGGTTCTAATAACTCATCAAACAAATCTTCAAAACCGGTGTCAAAACCTCGGATTGTTAGTTGTGGTACATAAAGTGCCAATATTTCAGGATTTTGCCTTGCACAATCATATAATCCTGCCCATTTTCTGATATACTCGTGAACTATTGATGGGTGCGTTATAGGAGATATGTTCATTTCTTCACCTTCAAATGACCAATCCATTTGCAAAACTGTTGAAGCAATATTATGTCCTCTATTCCTACCATAATCATCATTATGAGGAAGTGGAAAAATCCATTTTTTATGAAAGTTTAAATCTGGAAATTTTAAAAATTCTTTATACTCAATAATATCAAGCCACCATTCATCAGATATAACAGGAGTATCTACATTTAAGTTTTTTAAATATTCCTTCGCTATTAATAACGGACTTTCTTGAGGTCGAATCTTTTTTACTAATTCTCGAATTACAATATTTATCCCATCTTTAGATGATGTAGCCTTCTTATCTGCCAATGGTAGTGAATATCTAGCGACCTCTTCTATATTGACTCTGTGTAAAATAGGTAAAATAATATTTTCATTTTTAAGCATTTCCCTAAAACTGAAACCATTCAGTTCTCGAATAGCCCATGGCTTATTAAAAAAACTAGGACTTAGAACGACAATCGCAAATCTAGAATTAGCTAATCCTTCATCTATCTTTTGTGTTAAACTATCACCAATATTTAACGAAAATTCATCATACCAAATTTCAAGATGCTGCTGTTGTAAAAGTTGTGCAAGAGGTCTTACGAAATCATTTTTGTCTTCACCTGCATGACATATAAATGCATCATATTTCATAATGCTACTGTTTGATGATTAGATGTTAAAGGTACAATATTACAATTTTAATTACTCATGAAAATAATCATCCGAATCAATTAAAATTTAGATCCGAAAATTTCTAGGAATCTTTTTAACACCCTTTTTGAACTGTATATTTTATTTTTGGTATCTATAGTCCACAATTACCAAATAGCATTCAACATGGTTACTCTGCATAGTAACATTACCTTATCTTAATCTCATAGATTCTATCTGCTTCTCGTTGCCAATCTTGAGGTCTTCCCCATTGAACAAGGGAGTCATTTAAGAAATATAAATAATATTGTTCCTCAACAATACCTCTCCCAAACACTAGCTTTCTATCAGAATATTCACCAACCTCAACAGTTCCGTTTGGATAGGTTTTAGCACCAATAATTTTAAAAGGAATATGTTCTCCCATTGCAATGATAACATCTTTTCTCGTCATCCCGATTGATAGACGCTCAGGATGTAAAGCCATGGATTTCTTTTTCTTTTTTTGAGCATTTATATTGATAGATATAAATAAAAAGGAAAAAAATGTAATAAAAAAGGTTCTCATGATTGTAATTTTTTTGAGGTTATTGATTTTTATAAAAAACTCCAATTCAGCAATTGATTAAGGAGTTTTTTCTTGTTTTTTTCTTATTAAAATTCCAGCAATAAAATTCACAACAAAATTCTCATAAATGAAGTGAGCTAGTAGAAACCAACCAATAAGTTTGAGACTATTCCATAATCCAAATTCTTCAAATCTTGAATAAGCAAAGATGACAGGAATTACAATAGCTGAAAGTTTTAGAAGAGAAAGTGAAAACTTTCCTGTTAGTGAATAAGAATCAATGCCATACAGGTCAAAAACTGTTTTGATTCTTTTTGTGGTGTTTGTGCCGAAGAACATATATTAATATTTTTTCTTCATCGACCCACTTAATGAAAGGTTAAAAATAAGAAGACGTGTGGGTTCAAACATTGTTGTAAGAAGGCTCGGCAAAGCCACAGCAAACAAGTTTTACTAACACACGTCCAAGCGGACGGTGCATAAAGACTTGTTATTCCTGCTGTTAAAATTTTGCCGATTTTCTTACAGAATAACAGAGTTTACGCTCCTATGTTGATATATTTAATATTAAAAAATTATCTCATTCGAAATTTCAATTTCCACAAATTTAAAAATTGTTTTTTATATTTAACGTACTTAATAACCCCTGAAACAAAATTCAAATGCTAATAGTTGGAAATTATATAAAAAATGTTCTTTGTGAGAGTTTTCTAGATCCTGAAACAAGCAAGGTTAGAATTAGACCTTTGCCAAATCAAGGACTACCTATTGATCTAATGATTGAATGTTTTAGAGAATATAGAAATACTGAAAAATACCCACTAGGTTCACAATTTATAGCCGACGATGTCAAAGTTTGCAAAAAAACAATTGGAAGAATCTACTTAAGAGCTAAAGATCAAAAGCTAACTCCTTTTTGATCTTTAGCAAGAGATTTTTATTAATTTCAACATTTGTAATAAAAAAAACAGACAAAAGGAATCGTCTGTTTTAAAATATGATGACTATCATAAACTATTTTTTATCTATTAAGGATTCGTACAGTTTTGTCCTCCAATAATCTCGTGAAACTACATCATCATTATCGAAAAGCTCCTCAACTTCTCGAAAAGTTTCGAATAAATTAAATGTACTGTCAACTGTTATTTTCATTAATTTATTAAAAACAGCATCTTTGTATTTTTTGAATTCTGAATTTCGGGCTCTTCTTACCTTACCTGCCAAGTGCTGTCTTACATCTTTAGGATTTTTAATTTCTGAGATATTAGAAGCATCTTCAGCTACCTGTTTTATGAAAAAATCAATTAAATCTGGCAATTCTTCTAATTTTTTAATTACATTCTTCATATCTCCACTATGACGATAAGTCAGTAAATCTACAGGGTAAGCCACATCATCTTTCTTCATTCCATTAGGCTTGATATAAATTTCACTCTGCTTTCCTTTTTCTTTATATTTTAGTTTAAATACTCCGTTAAATGCTACAGCATTCCTTTTGATCTCGTCATTTTCTAAAATAAGATTGAATGATAATGAGAGATTTTTATTTATAGATTTTTCTCCGGATAAACTAAATGATACATAAATTGTAGAATCATCGACAACATAATTATCAATGTAAACCTCATTTTTTGAACTAATTGCATATCTACTTAAAACAATTAAAGCAACAAATACACTAAAATTTACACCAAAATCAACATACCCATCTGTTGAAGTAACAGCTCTTAAGTAAAACTTCTTTTCATCAATTTTGTATAAGATTCTCAAATTTTTTGATTCCTCGTTCTGCGAGTTTTTTTGTTTGAGATATTTTTTAATAACATCAATTAAGTCACTATAATCTAAATCTCTACAATAATTAGCAAACTTACTAAAGTTATAATAGTCCAAAATGTCATGCTTAGCTGAATAAGCTGTTTCAACCTCAAGGGTATCTGACTTGTTAGTTTTTAAAAGAAAATCATCTTTTATTTTGAAAATACTGAATAATGCTTTTTCTTCTTGCAACATTTTTTTCAACTCAATGTCTTTCACTTTAGAAGGTATATCAAGCTTTTCACACTGTGAATCTAACTCAATTAAAGAACTTAATAATTGTTTAGAGTTACCTACTTGTATAACTTCTATTTCTTCTTCATTAAGTTTGTAGAGATTAATTAATCTTTCTTTAAAATATTGTTGTTTTGCCAACAATTGAAGCAATTGCTTTTGAGTAATATAGCTATCAGAGCTATTTTCTAAGAATTTTGAATTATGTCTTTTTAAAATCATAATAATATTTTTAAATTAAAATTACAGGGCATTTCACCCACATTGTTTTCTTAAGATTTGGAAGTAAAAATAAATTTATGTCATACTTAATATGTTTAATTATTTTTCACTATCAACGGAAAAACTTCACTGGATACTGTTCGTTATCTACTTTTCCTTTCTAACCCCTTTGAAAGGCTTATTATCAGAAGTTTTAGCATCAATAAACCTTCCTGTGTTTGTATCACGCTTTACCCAAGAATCCGTTTTGGGATTATAGGTCTGTGATCGTTCTCTTACTGCCCCCTTTCTGGAATTGTCTTTTGGTGAATTTGTCGCCATTCATTTATAATTTTTAGTTAAACAATTTTCAATATTTTTTAAACAAAACCCATTTCATATTTTAGTAAAATAATGGTATTAGGTTATCCAGATTATCCTTGTCAGTAGTATTCCTACTTGTTCTTAAATACTCTCCCGAATATTCTGAAACATAATGTACATTCGCTCCCTCTAACCATTTAGGATATATCCACAAAATAGTTTTAACAGAATATCCTTTCTTTAATAAAGCAATCACTTCATCTTTGGTTCTTACACCTATTACAGAAACAGAGTCTCCGTTATCAATATGTAATAAAACTTTTGATATATTTCCATTAGCATCCTTTGCTACTTGAGATATTAAATAATCAGCCCATTTTGCCATAATTAATTCTTTTTTATGTTGTTATATATTGTAATGCTAAATAATTTCCATAAATTGCCATAACCATGGAAATTTTTAAAAATTATTTAGCATTATATTATAAATGAAAGGAGAGAATCGGCAAATAGCTACTTCCGATGAGGTTAGCAAAGCAATTCAACAAGCTCTAACACCTGAGTTTTTCGAATTTCTAGTAAAGCATTGTCTTAAAAGATTAAGTAATGTTTTCCTTATTAAGTATAATTTTGAAAAAGGAATCAGAGGAATTACAATTGAAGATATGATTCAGGAAACTCTCGAATCATTATTGAAAAACGATGGAAGAAATTGGTATAAAGACAAATTTAGCGATATCAGGTTACAAATAATAAGTTCTCTCGATAGTGTAATTTCAAATACTGTTTCGACACATTTGGAAAAAGACAGTAAAACTTTTGAGATTTTTGACAACGAAGAAATAGAAATAGCTGATAATCAAGAATATGAAGATCTTCTTAGTGTTTGTATAGAAGAACTCAAAAAATTAAATTCCACAGATGACGAAATCTTACTTTTTGAACCTTATATTATTCAAGAAATGAGAAGGCAAGATTTGTCTGAGTTATTCGGAATCCCCTTAAATGAACTTACAAATATTAAAAAAAGATTAGACAGGAAACTGCCATTACTTAAAATGAAATTAAAGGAATTGGGATATGAAAAATAATTTCATCAAGAAAATAGATAAAATCATCATTTCACAGTCATTAAATAATGATTTTACAGCTATAGATTCTGAATTAGAATCCTTAGGATACAATATTGAGGAAATTAATACTTTTTCTAATAAAATGTATAAAAGGCAATCTTTCATATTGAAAGGTTTGATAAAAAAACAAAAGGATATAAGTTTATTAGAAAAAGTATCTTTAAAAATACATCAAGCAATTGATGAAAATATTGAAAAACCAATCAGTTATTTAAAAAATTTGATTCAAAACAACAAATTTCAAGTACAATATAGAAACCTTGAAAGCCTAACCATTGATGAGATTAAAGATATAATTAAAGACCAGAATTTGTTAGAACTTTTAGAAGAGTTAGAAAATGAAGACTAACAAAAGAGGAGCTTTAAAAGCCAAACAAATACTTGAGGAAATTGGTTTTGATGAAATTTCTGATTTATCGATGGATATTTTTGTTTCAGGACTTGGCGCTACTTTGATAATGGAGTCTTTAAATAATTCAGACGGTAAAATTATTAGAGGAAATAGTAAAACATTAATTAAGGTAAATTCTGATATTCCATATGAAGAAAAAATTAGATTTACAATTGCTCATGAAGTAGGACATTTCCTACTTCACGACAAATTAGATTTAGAATTTCACCATGACAATAATAACACATTAAATTGGTTTAAATCAACAGAACAACAAGCAAAAAGAGGTATCCAAGAATGGGAAGCTAATGATTTTGCATCAGAGTTATTAATGCCAGAGGACATTTTAAGAAAAATCACTAATAATAAAAGATTTTCACCTAACCTTGTTAAAGAGATATCTATAAGATTCAAAACAAGTCTCACGTCTGTTGTGTACAGATTAGTTTCACTAAATATTTTTCCACTTTTTATTGTTTCAATTCATAATGGAAAGGTATCATATTGGAATAAATCTGAAAATTTTTGGGTCAAAGTTAAAAACATAACAAAATTATCCCCTCCTGAAGACTCTGTAGCACAAGAATATATTGATGCTGACTACAATTTCATATACAAGGAATCTGAAAAAGCTCAACTAATTACAAAATCTGTATGGTTTGAATTAAGCTCCTACGAAAAGGATTCTGATTTCTATGAATATTGTATCCCTACTAAACAATATAAATCTATCATTAGCATAATCTGGGAAGATTAGTTTTTTACTAAACACTAAATTTTGTTACCATTCTTTAATTTCCGTTTTAGGTGCACAGCCCAGAATATCATACAGATTTTTTTCTAAGCAATATTCTAACTCACCTGAATAATCTGAGGTGGTAATAAGACAGTCATGCAGGGTAAAGACAGGTGCTTTTCTCCAGTATTGTTTGTTAAAGTTTCTTGCAGCAACGTTTAAAATAAAAAAAGCTTCAATCTGAAAAAGTAAATATGAGAGCTTTTTATAACCAACTCTGTCCTTAAACTCATTGATTGCTTTCAACAATTCCGGAAATTGAATTTTAAAAACTTCCTGAATATCTGAATATTGTGTTGGTCTGGCAAAAAGCATTGCTAAGATTTGCTTTTTACTAATTCTTTTCTTTTGCTTTTCTGTTCCTACATATTCATCGTCATTCTCATTTTTATAGAAAAACTTCATCTTATCAAACGAAAATAGCTTTTCAAAATCCGTAACAAACGAATTATAAAATCTACCATTTTTACTTAGTTGCTGTACCAAATCAATCTCTTTACTACTAAGGGTTTCAATGGATTTTGAAAACATATGTAGGGTAGAAATACTATTCTCATTTATTAAACTATTAGTTTTGTTGTTAAATATATCTATGAATCTATCAATAGTACCTTTATTTAACATTAACCCTAAAAAGAATATTACTGAATTAGACAAATCTACTTCTACAAGTGTTTTATCATTGTAAGTTAAAAACTTCCTATATTCTTTATTCAATTGAGTTAAATTAGTATACACCCTACCAACCGAATCTTTTTTAAAAATTAATCGGAAAACACCATTATGAATATTGACAATCTGAGTGAACTCCTTGATATACTTACTGTAATCCTTATGAACAGTATATCTTTCTTCACATTTCAGAATTGCTCCTTCTAAATCAATCTTTAGACTTTGCTCATCAAAAAACTTATTTAAAAATTTGTATTTCCCTCTTTTTAATTCTGAGTCACATCTTGATTGATTTTGTTTAATTGTCTTTATCATTTTATAATCTGTAATGTAAGATACCTTTAGTCTAAGGTTTCTAAAAAACCAACCCAACCGATAAAGAAATGAATTTTCACCTCTTCTGTACTTTTTCCTTTCAAAAATACTGACTTCACGCTGGGTTGTTCGACTTCTTTTGATAGTGATATTATTACGAATCAAATACTCGCAAAGCATGTTATGTTTGTTATAATTCCCACCTTGAAACAATGCCTCGATTTTAATATATATTTCTGTTGAATCTTTCTTTTGATTTTTTTTATTTTCTATATCGCTATCAATTTCTTTATTTTCAATCATTGAACCCTGTTTGGTTATGATTGTAGAGAACAAATATTTTACATAATCCTCTTCAAAAAGAGAAGGATTGACATTTACTATTTCTTCGATATCAATCCCTTCCGGTATTAAAACTGCAAAAGGCTTCATTTTAAACTATTGTTAAGTTCTTCAAAGATTTCCAAAGCCTTTTCTAAAGTTGATGGACACCAAGCCCAATATCCAAATGCTTTTGATGTGGGGTAACAGTAACAAACCGAATTAGTTTTAGCTTTTCTCCTAAAAACTTCATAATGATTTTTGGAACAACCATTATTAACTTCAAATATGAAAGCATTGTCGGATTCTTTGATCTTAGTAAATACAGAATCTTTTACTTCTCCTATTCCAATAAATTGGTTTGGTAAATTTTTAATGTTTTTCATGATTCTAATTATTTAAGTTGAACTAAAGCATTTTCTATATCAGTCATTCGGTAATAAACCCGACCACCAATTCCAACAGGTAGCAAAACTCCTTTTTTCTTCCAGTTATGAAGTGTACTCAAATCGACATCAAAGAATGTTGCTGTTTCTTCTCTCGTCAATAGTTCTTTTTGGAACTGAGGCTGTTGAATTTGATTTTTTAGACTTGTCCCAAATATTAATTTTCTAAGTATTCCGGTAACATTTTTTGCAGGATTTGCCAATCCATTACTTTTAATTGTTTCCATAATGTTATATTTTGATTGTTTTATGGTTACAATTTTAGAGTAGGATATGTAGGACAAAAAAATAACGCTCCACTGAGCGCCATTTAATAATATTGATTATCAATCAATTAAATAAATAAAATTGAATTTATGTAGGACGATGGTAGGATGAACTTAGAAAATCAACAATATTTTTTGTCGCACTCTTTTTTGATGCTCCTCTTCCTTTATCTAAAGCTGAAATCATATTGCTAATATCTCGCTTAGTTTTTTCCTTTCCAGAGAACAAAAATCTATCTGACCACCATTGATTATAAACTCCCGAGTCATCTTTATATTTAGAAATAAAGAAAGGCTTCAGACTTTTAATAAAATAGGCATAGTCAGGTAAACTTCCATTGATGAGGTTAATTTTATGAGTAACTGGTAAATCCATAAAAGTTTGAACAAAATTACTTTCATCAGTAACTGTTTCATCAATGAAATCAGAATATTCTGAATACATATATTTTATTATGTCTAGGTTAGAGTTTCCGAAAACAGTAATATCTGAAATCGTTATTGGTTTCGAATTGATAAACGGATACTCATCTACTATATGGTTGTATAAATTTACTATGTCATTTTTATAATGAAGCAAATTTATTACTCCAGTCATTTCACAATCGTATAAATCAAAAGTTCTATCTTTTTCTTCAGATTGCTCGTTTGAAAAAGAAAGCAACTTTTTCTGGTATTTATCCTTTCTTTGTTTCCAAATACCAATTTCATTTTCAACATTTACTATTTTTATTTTTAAAGAATCAGAAAGTTTAGTTAGCCTAGTTTTTACGAATACTGTATTTTCTGGATTAAGAAAAATTTTCTTATAGTATTCCTCAATTTCGGTGATTATCCTATTAGCATTACTTTTATCGTAATATTCTGGAAATGGATACTCTTCGTTGACATTTCTATTCAAGAGATTTTGACAAAGGTCTTCTACCCTTTGTAAATAAGTATTCGCAAAAACCTTATATGCTTCACTCTTATTCAAATAATCAGAATAACTTGTGAAAAGCTTTATCATTAGATTATTTAAAATATTTTCCTTTGCTATAAGGTTTTGCTTTTTCTCTAGATTCGATCTACTGTTTCCCAACTTTGAAATTTCATTTTCTAGCCCAGTAACTTCATTGAATAATTTGTCAACAATTTTCGTATTTAATAAAACACCAAATTTTTTACTGTCATAAGTCTCGGAAAACAGCAGCTTATCAAGTTTATCAAATATTTCATCTACATCAGATTGGGTAATCCTATCTTCTGAAAGAAGTTTTTGAGTATCTTCTATTATTTTGATTTCTATATTCATTGATTATCAGAACCTGTTTTCAAAAATACTAATTTACCCTCTTTTTTATTATCCTCCTCCAGTTTACTCCAAATTTCTGCAAGCTGCATTGATTGGTCAATTGATTTTTGTCCGATATAATCAAGGAATTGTTTTTCTGAAGAATGAGCCGTAATATTCATTAATAAAGGTGTTGGAAATTCTTTTTTGGCGTAGAAATTCGTTGCAAAACTTCTCCTACAGTCGTGTGATGATACCAATTTCCATTTAGGATAAATACCCCTCTCTCCTTTCTTTGTTTCTTTGTTGAACAAATTACCTTCCACGAGTTCATCAATCCCAGCTTTTTCACAAACTTTTTTAATATATCTATTAAAAAGAGTTGTATTTGTTTCAATATTTTGTGAGAATAAAGGAGGAAATTCACCATTGTACTTATTAAGAATATTTCTGACCTCTTGATGAATTGGAATCTGAACTAACTTTTTGGTCTTTTCTTGTGTAATCACTATAAAATCAAAATTACCAACCGTTTGTATCATCTTGGTGGTCATCCTAAATAAGTCAGAAGCTCTTTGTCCAACATAACACCCAATAATAAACCAATCTCGTGTTATCTTATATTTTTCTTCTGAAAATTCCTTATTCTTTATTTTGTTGATTTCATTAAATGATAGTGGATTTATGGGAGTAGAAACTGTAAATCCTTTTACATTATCAATTTGATGACTTACTTCATGACCATTCTTTCGAGCATCCAAAATAATCGTTTTGACAAATTTGATATATCTTCCTGCTGTATTTTCATTGGTCGCTCCGGTATCAATTAAAAATCTTATAAAGTCCTTACCAAAATTTAAGTCAACATCTTTTAAAAGAAATACTTTTTTCTTATACTTCTGAAATTCAATCAACTTATTTACAATAGTTCGATATTTTTTTATTGACCTATCACTCACCCCTTTCCTACCTTTTGCAGATATCATATAAGGTAATTGTTCTACATAATATTCTCCGTAGGCTACCAAGTAATCTTTTTGGTCTGGATCAACTCTTCCAGTGAAAACAGCTATCTTATTCTCCAACCAATCGTAATTAATTAGAACACCACTTGCAAAATCCTGATTGTATTGTTCCAAAATGAAAACCTCAAGCTTTTGCAGATTGCTCTTCAAATTTTTATGTGCCGGATCTACAGGTTTAGGAAAACCTGTTGTAGTACTCCAACATTTAACGTCACACACAAATCCTGTTTTGCGTTTAGCATCAAACTTTCTCCCTAATGAGAATCGAAGATAGATTGGATTGTTAGAGCTTTTTCCTTGAATTAAGAATTGAACTTTAGCCATGACAAATTGTTTAACACAAATTTATCATATCAAAATAAATTAGACAACATTTAGACAACAATTTGTCAATATCATTCAACTTTATTAAATACCATTCATCCAAAAAATAAAAATAACACCTGATTATCAATTATTTAATATTTATACAAATTGATTAAGATTGAATAAAATTTAATCATTAACACAAGTCTGAATCCCTCCAACTCCACAAAAAAAGAGAATCTATTATTTACAGATTCTCTTTTTTTATTTCTACCCTACAATCTGTATCAGATTTTCAGGACTGGTCATTCCAGACCTTCCGGCTTTCCGATGCCGCCTGCCAGCAGCTCAGCGCCTTCTTCTACTCCGATCTGAATATAGCTTTGTACCCGCTCATATTGTTTTTCTGAAACCATTGGTCCCACATTCGTATTTTCATCTTCAGGATTCCCTACCGTGACCTGCTGAGCTACCTTTTTTGCAATAGCATTCACTTCCTCCAGTTTTGAATAGGGAACCAATAAACGTGTGGGAGCAATGTAAGCCTGGCCACTATCCATATGAGCTCAAAAAAATTGGAAAAGAAATTTATAGATAAAAAATAAAAAAAAGTCCCAAAACGGGACTTTCTCAATTAGCGTATCTTTTGGTAATATTCATATAAGACATCAATATCTGCAGAGCACAATATGGGAACGGCGTCTTTCAGAATACTTTCATCCCACTCCCACCATTTCATTTCGAGTAGAAGTTCTATATGATGATCACTGAATCTTTTTTTAATTGTTTTTGCAGGATTTCCGCCAACAATTGTATAAGGTTCAACATCTTTGGTAATCAGAGCCCGGCTTCCGATGACCGCACCATCTCCTATTTTTATACCCGGCATGATCATCGCTTCAGTTCCGATCCATACATCATTTCCTATAATGGTATCACCCGCCGGCTGGAAAGCATCAATACTGTCCCGGAAACATTCTACCTCAGACATATAGAAAAAGGGGAAACTTGAAATCCAGTCATACCGATGCCCTTGATTGCCACACATGATAAAACTTGCTCCGGTACCTATAGAGCAGTAAGAGCCGATCACCAACCTGTCGACATCATTTCTGTCAGGGATCAGATAACGAGCACAGTCATCAAATGAATGCCCATGGTAATATCCGGAATAATAGGAATATTTACCTGCAATAATATTAGGATTCTGAATATGATCTTTTATAATTTTGCCTTTAAAAGGACTTTCAAAGAAATTTTTCATTTTTTAGCTTTTAAAATATAACAATAGAGATAAGGGAACAGCTATAAGCTATTCTTAAGAAAAAAAAGATTTGTTAATTCAAAAAAAGCTAAGGTGTTAATTTCATGACAAGCAAATATAGTTAAAATCACATTGTTTTTCAGTTCACTTCTACTTAAATAAGATAAAATACGACCTGATTTCAAAATATTCGGGGAATAAAACTGATCAACTTATCAGAAATTGAAATTCAATCTCTTATATCCTTATAAATATAAACACCTGAAAACTAAAACACTAAAGTATCAAGTTCTAAAATGAGAGCTTCCCGTCCACAAAAAAGACTAAAAAAATGTTTTATCGTAAAGAATTTTATATATTTGCACCATCTAACAATTAAAAAAATAATTTACTATGTCAGACATTGCATCAAGAGTAAAAGCTATCATCGCTGATAAGCTTGACGTTGAAGAAACAGAAGTAACTCCTGAAGCTAGCTTCACTAACGATTTAGGAGCTGACTCACTAGATACAGTTGAGTTAATCATGGAATTTGAAAAAGAATTTAACATTCAAATCCCTGATGATCAAGCTGAAAAAATTACTACTGTAGGACACGCTATCGCTTACATCGAAGAAGTAGTAAATAAATAATATTCTTCAACAAAAAAAGAAATTAAACAAAGTTTATGGAATTAAAAAGAGTAGTTGTAACCGGATTTGGAGCAATAACACCAATAGGAAATAATGCAAAAGAATACTGGGAAAATCTTGTGAAAGGTGAGAGCGGAGCCGCTCCGATTACTCTTTTTGATGCCACAAACTTTAAAACAAAGTTCGCTTGTGAAGTGAAAAATTTCGATCCGTTACAGCATTTCGATAAGAAAGAGGCTAAAAAAATGGACCGAAATACTCAATTGGGACTTGTTGCAGCTAGAGAGGCAGTAACACATTCTGGCATTATTGAAGATAATGTAGATAAAAACAGAGTAGGTGTAATTTGGGGCTCCGGAATCGGAGGTCTGGAAACATTTGAAACGGAAGTATTAGGATGGGCCAACACGGAAATTCCTAGATTCAATCCGTTCTTTATTCCTAAAATGATTGCAGATATGACTCCTGGTCAGATCTCAATTGAATATGGATTCCACGGACCGAATTATACAACTGTATCTGCGTGTGCTTCTTCAGCCAATGCAATAATTGATTCCAAGATGCTGATCCAACTAGGAAAAGCTGACGTGATTGTGTGCGGAGGCTCTGAAGCAGCCGTTACAGCAAGTGGTGTCGGTGGATTCAATGCAATGATGGCACTTTCTACAAGAAATGATGATCCGAAAACAGCTTCAAGGCCTTTTGACAAAGACAGAGATGGATTTGTACTAGGTGAAGGTGCAGGATGTATCATCCTTGAAGAATACGAGCACGCCGTAAAACGTGGTGCTACAATTTATGCAGAATTATTAGGAGGTGGTATGAGTGCTGATGCATATCATATGACGGCTCCGCATCCTGAAGGTCTTGGGGCTTATCTGGTAATGAAAAACTGTTTGGACGATGCAGGCTTAACTGCTGATGAAGTAGACCATATCAACATGCATGGTACCTCTACACCATTAGGAGACATTGCAGAATCCAACGCAATTTCGAAGTTATTAGGCGAGCACGCTTATGATATTCAGATCAATTCTACAAAATCAATGACAGGTCACCTTTTAGGAGCGGCAGG
>LAZY01000059.1 GCA_001013295.1 Chryseobacterium indologenes
GCAAAATCAATGCTCGGTAAAAACAGCATCATTCCCTGGGATAAACTGGATACTGATCCAACAAAGGTGAACGATGCTGAAATAAGATCACTGGCCTTTGATAAGAGATCAACGGTACGTACCAAACATGCACAGAGCTTTAGAATCGGGGTGCGTGATTATGTTTTAAACAAACTGGCACCCTATAAGCATGTTTCCGGATCTATGCCGGTACTCAAGACTACAGGTCCTGTTTTTAATGGCAGAAAAAGGCTGACCTTTCAGGATCTTATTAATTTCTATAATGAAATTGAAGTTTTAAATCTGATTGATGATGACACCTCAGAATCTCCCAACTTCTGGAACATGATTCTGAATGCCGACCACCGCTCGGACCTTAAAATTGATAAGGCAGGAACCGCTAACCATAGGGATAATCTGGAATTCGATAAGGATACCGGAGAATTCAAAAGGTTTTACAAGCTCAGAATGTGGGAGAATAATGCGGCCCCACTGTATTCTCCTACCGGAGAGCTGAAAGCCAG
>LAZY01000006.1 GCA_001013295.1 Chryseobacterium indologenes
TGTATCTCAACGAGTTTATTTACAAATTAAACAGACGGTATTTTGGAGACAAACTCTTTGACAGACTAGTAATTGCGAATATAACAGGTGCATAAACGGATAATCAGAAAATTATTATGAAAAAATCAAACATTCAAAAGAAAAAACTTACCAAAAAGGAGTTAAAAAATATCACGGGAAATGGAAGTGATATTTGCTTTGACGGATTCTGTCGTACCGGAATAGATGAACCATGGCAGCTTGGGGCTGGAGATCAAAAAGGTTTTTGTTGCTACATTTAATAAAACCCAACAAATTAAGAGATATGAAAAAATCAAACCTTCAGAAAAGAAAACTTTCCAAAACAGAGTTGAAAGAAATCAACGGTGGAGCAGCTGCCTGCGCAGAAGGGCTATGCAAACTAAGAGGCGTAAGTCACTTCCTTATTATTGGCCCCAGAGGCAAAGATGGATACTGTTGCTAATTCAGTTTAAATACTTTAAAATAAAAATGATTGGAATTAACCTCCAATCATTTTTTTTATGGCGTTGAGCTTCATTAAAGCTTCAATCGGTGTCAGTGTATTGATGTCTATCTTCGTAAGTTCCTCTCGGATATTCTCCAGAACAGGGTCATCCAACTGAAAGAAAGAGAGCTGCATATTTTCTTCCGTCACTCTTTTGATGCTTTCGGATGAGCTGCTCCCCTGGGTTCTGCTGGCTTCCAGAGTTTTAAGGATTTCATTCGCCCTGTTAACCACTTTTGCAGGCATTCCGGCCAGTTTTGCCACATGAATACCGAAGCTGTGCTCACTTCCTCCAGGAACCAGTTTTCTCAGGAAAATAATATTTCCTTTGTTCTCCTGAATGGATACGTGGAAGTTTTTTACCCTTTCAAAATTTACCGTCATCTCATTCAACTCATGGTAATGGGTAGCAAATAGCGTTTTCGACTGTGTAGGATGCTGATGCAGGTATTCTGCAATTGCCCATGCAATGGAAACCCCGTCGTACGTAGAAGTTCCACGGCCAATTTCGTCCAATAAAATAAGGCTTCGTTCTGAAATATTATTCAGGATATTGGCCGCTTCATTCATTTCCACCATGAAAGTAGATTCACCTGCTGAAATATTATCAGTAGCTCCTACCCTTGTAAAGATCTTATCCAGCATCCCGATTTCGGCATGTTTGGCAGGCACAAAACTTCCGATCTGAGCCAATAGACATACAATTGCCGTCTGGCGCAGGATTGCTGATTTACCGGCCATATTCGGCCCGGTTACCATGATGATCTGCTGAGAATCTTTATCCAGGAATATATCATTCGGAATATATTTTTCTCCCAATGGAAGAGCATTTTCAATGATCGGGTGTCTTGCTTCTTTCAGATCGATTGCATATCCGTCATTCAAAATCGGTTTTGTATAGCTTTCTGAGACTGCCAATTCGGATAGTCCGGCAGCCACATCCAGCTGGGCAATAATATTGGAATTTTCCTGGATCTGGTCAATATAAACCATCGTTTCCGCACATACATTTCTGTACAGCGAAGTTTCCAGTACTCCTATTTTTTCTTCCGCACCCAGAATCTGGTTTTCATATTCCTTGAGTTCTTCAGTAATGTATCTTTCTGCATTGACTAAGGTCTGCTTTCTTACCCAGTCATCAGGAACTTTATCTTTATGCGTATTTCTGACCTCAATATAATATCCGAAAACGTTGTTAAAATCAATTTTAAGACTTGTAATCCCTGTTCTTTCAATTTCTCTCTGGCACATTTCATCCAGGAATCCACGGCCTTTGCTTTGTAGATTTCTCAGCCTGTCCAGTTCTTCGGAAACCCCTTCTTTGATGATATTCCCTTTCGCAATACTTACCGGAAGTTCTTCATTCAGATGATTTTGCAGGAATTTGATCAGTTCTTCAAGGTCAAATAATGGTTCCAGCCACGCCAGCACATCTGCATGAGCATGCAATAACGCTTTGATCTTATGAATATTAATCAAACTTTGACGCAGATACCCCAATTCTTTTGGTGAAATTTTTTCTGCAGCCAATTTTCCCATCAATCGGTCTAAATCTGAAATGGATTTTAGCAATTGCGCTATTTCGTATTTCAGCTGATCATTTTCATTCAGGAAATCAATCAGGGAAAGTCTTCTCATGATTTCATCTACTGATTTCAAAGGAAGAATGATTCTTCTTCTCAATAATCTTCCCCCCATCGGGGTAGAAGTCTTATCAATAATATCCAGCAATGATTTCCCCTGTGGATTGCTCGGATAAACGATTTCAAGATTCCTCAGGGTAAAATTATCCATCATCAGGTAATCTTCCTGCGGGATGATCTGAAGTTTGGTAATATGAGCAAGCAGGTTATGATGTGTATCTTCTACCAGGTAAGCAAAAATTGCTCCTGCAGCGGTAATCGCCAATGGAAGGTTTTCAACCCCAAATCCTTTTAGGGAATTGGTTTTAAAATGATTGGTTAATTTTTCGTAGGCAAAATTATACTGGAATGCCCAGTCCTCAAGCTTAAAAGCATTTTTATTTTTAAACTGTTCCGGAATCTGTACACTGCGCTGGAAAATGATCTCACTCGGGTCGAAAGTATTCACAATATGTAATAATTTCTCCAGATTTCCTTCGCTTACCAGAAATTCTCCGGTGGAAATATCAACCAGAGCAATTCCGTATTTCTCCTTTTCCTTGTGTAGAGAAAGCAGGAAATTATTCTTTTTTGAATTTAATACCTGGTCATTGAAAGTAACTCCGGGGGTAACCAGTTCCGTCACTCCTCTTTTTACAATTCCCTTCACCATTTTCGGATCCTCCAGCTGATCACAGATCGCCACTCTCATTCCTGCTCTTACCAGTTTCGGAAGATAGGAATCTATGGAATGATGCGGAAAACCAGCCAGTTCTACACTTCCTTCCCCGTTATTTCTTTTGGTAAGAACAATACCCAGGATCTGGGATGTTTTCACAGCATCCTGCCCAAAAGTTTCATAAAAATCCCCTACTCTGAAAAGTAAAAGCGCATCAGGGTATTTTCCCTTGATGGTATTGTACTGAGTCATTAACGGAGTTTCCTTCTTCGATTTCGCCATAGTAAAAAATGAGCCCCAAATTTAAAAAAATAAATTCAGGGTGAGTGAATTGTTTGATGGTTAATCTTGAATAGTCTTTCCCCTATCAGTAATTAATCGTATTTTCACCATAAAATCACATCATCCATGGAATTTCCTGTTTTAGAGACTGAAAGACTTATTTTACGGCAGCTTACCCTTAATGATACCGAAGACCTGTTTGAATATTTTTCTCAGGATCAGGTTATGGAATATTATGATCTTGCTCCTTTTAAAACACTGGAAGATTCGCAAAAAATCATTCAGCACTTCAATAGCGAGTTTGAAAAAGGGAAAGGATTCCGCTGGGCCCTGGAATTAAAATCCGAAAAAAAAGTGATTGGTACTTGTGGCTATCACAACTGGTACAGGGACCACTTCAGAGCAGAAATCGGCTATGAACTCAATCCTCTTTTCTGGAGACAGGCCTATATGAAGGAAGCTGTTCTTCCCATCCTGACCTATGGTTTTGAAGCCATGAGACTACACCGGGTAGATGCCTTCATTGATCCGTCCAATATTTCTTCCGAAAAGCTTTTAACCTCCTTAAATTTCAGCAAAGAAGGAACATTAAAAGATTACTTTTTTGAAAAGGGAAAATTTGTGGATGCAACAATCTTTGGACTGATTAATAAATAAAACACTGCCTGCGTTGGAAATCTGAAGAACGAAGCTGGAAAACTATTTTTCCTTTCTCAAATGTCTTTCCAAAGCTTCTGAGCTCTTCTTATGTGCCCACGTCTGCTTGTAATTCACCCACTTAGCTTTAAAAAGCTTACGCATCAACTTATCGGTATATCTCATAATAAATACATGATACAGCATATTGGCAAAAACATTCGGTTTATTGGGAAGTGCCCTCAGTGAAAGAGAAAACCCAGGTTCCAAATATCGATTGAAATGCCAGAATGCACCAGGAATAAACAGCGCATCACCATGCTCCATAAAAATTTCATATCCTTTAGCATATTTCAGGGCCGGAAATTTTTCATAATCCGGATTTTCATAATCCACATCATAAATGGTATGAACCGATAACGGCACTTTATATAAAAAAGGAGACTGCTCCTGATCAAACAACAAAATTCTTTTTTTTCCTTCAAAATGGATATGCATAAAATCTCCCAGATCTACATCATAATGCATCAATACGTGCGCTTCACTTCCCCCAAAGAATAAGGTAGGAAGTCTTTTAAAAAACTTCATTCCCAGATCCGGGTAAGTGAAATTTTTCAATAGCTCAGGAAGTCTGTCTGTAATGATATAGAAAAAAATACGCAGATCTGAAGGTTTGGATTTTATAGTATCAATATAATCCTTCATTTTCATATGCGTCACCGGAGCGTCAGAACTTTTCGTTGCATCAGCGGGTTTATTATCATACAATGGGACTTCTTGATCACCCGCTTTTTCACGGATATAAGCAAGATTCCATTTGTCGAAAGCATCCCAACGGCTTGCAAAATTCTTAATCAAAAGAGGTTTTTGCTTTTTGAAATAATTCTTCTGAAAATCTTCTTTACTGATATCATTTACAACATCTACGTTTTCGAGGATCATGTATTTTGTATTTAAGGCGAAATAAAAATAGTGTTTTTTTGAAAATTGAGAAAATTAAGATAAAAGGCTGGAAGTTATTACATGTCTGTACCCCCCTATACATCACTCTACAAAAATTTTTCATGGGAAGCCTAAATTTACTCTTCAGCTTCGATAACTTCCCTCTTCAAGCTTCAGACTTCCAACTTTATTCTGAAAAATTTATATTTGTAGTAATAAGCGAATTTATGAGAGTCTACAATACCAAGCATTTCCTTAAAATCCTTTTCAGCTTACACAAAAGCGACACCTTAAAAATTCTTTTTCCAAGCATGCTTTTGGTGGGATTATATTCATGGGGAATTCAATATTTAGAAGTAGAATATCTTCACCTCACTTCAAAGTCAGGAATCAGCAATGTGGGAATGATCCATTCTCTATTGGGGTTTGTACTTTCCCTTCTTTTGGTTTTCAGAACCAATACTGCTTATGACAGATGGTGGGAGGGCCGGAAGCTTTGGGGAAAGCTCGTGAATGATACCAGAAACTTTGCGATCAAGATCAATACGATTCTTGGAGACAACCGCCAGGATGCAGAACAGATTTCCAGATATTTAAAATTTTTCCCACACTTTTTAGCCAAACATCTTTCTAAAGAATCTACAAGGCTGGCTTTGGACGAAGATTATTCTGAAATTGAAAAATCACTGACCAATCATGGCCCAAGTGAAATGATCATCCTTTTGAATCATAAACTGAATATGCTTAAAAAAGAAGGCAAGATCTCAGAAATCGAAATGCTTTACTTAGATACGCAGCTTTCCGGGTTCCTGGATGTATGCGGAGGATGTGAGAGAATTAAAAACACACCCATTCCTTATTCCTATTCATCCTTCATCAAGAAATTTATCATTCTATATGTTTTTGCCCTTCCTATCGCTTATGTTATTACGATCGGCCTTTTTATGATTCCGCTTACCGTTTTTGTATATTATGTACTGATGAGCCTTGAACTGATTGCTGAAGAAATTGAAGACCCGTTCAACAATGATGAAAATGACATTCCAATGGAGACATTAGCTCAGAACATTGAGAAAAACGTGCATCAGATTATGATCAGAAAATAAAAAAATCAAGCTTCTAAAGCTTGATTTCTTTTAATTCGCCGTCCTGTTTGATCTCTACAAACTTGCTTTCTCTGTTGGCTGCATCATAGCCATAGAAAAATGTATTGTATATAGGAGTAGAATACAGATAGTTTCCATAGCCGTTATAGGCATCTGAAGTTCCGGTCTGCTTCTGATAGCTTGCCGTTGCCGTAAAGTTTACAATGGTTTCAAGATAATATTTCCCTGGCTTTAATTTTTCAAACTTAAATCTGCCACGGTTATCCGTCAAGGCTTCCACTCTGTATTTGAAAGCTTCCTCAGACATATAGACTGTTGTTTTTTTGTTTTCATATTTCTTTCTCATATCGTAAAACTCCTCGAAATAAGGAGTTACCGGAAAAAGCATCACTACGGTACCTTCTTTTGCATAATGTCGCTCTCCAAGCAAAGGTTTTATTCCCAGGGAAGTCTTTTGTTTCGTTGAAGCTACTCCCTCAATCGTGGAATTTCCGAATCCAAGCCTCTCTCTGGCCAGTTTTTTATCGAAAAAAACCTGTGGATAATAGGTATTCTGAGCCTCCATATACATAAAAGCAAAGATGAGTATCAAAAAAGTGAATATTTTTTTCATAGTATATTTTTGAATCAAATATAAGTATTTTACTATTTTTGAAATAAAAACAGCTATGAAATACATTTTTCTATTATTTATTTCAGCTTCTTCCTTAGTTTGGGCGCAAAAACCTTGCGGATTCAAGGACGGCTTGCAAGAGGGCGCATGTAAAGAGTTTTACGATAATGGCCAGGTAAAAAATGTAGTGGAATGGAAAAAAGGAAAGTGGGACGGAGACGCTGTTTTTTATTATGATAATGGAAAAGTACAGTCAAAAGGAGAATATAAGAAAGGATTCAAAGTGAAAGAATGGGCTTATTATGATAAAAACGGAGTCCTTACCTCTAAAGAAGCTTTTAGAAACGGTGAAAAGAATGTTTATGACAATAGTCTTACCGCCACCTTTTACTCTCCTGCCGGAAAGATAACTGAAATTTCCAATTATAAATTTGATAAATTGCATGGCGAGACCAAAACATTTCATGAGGACGGAAAATCTGTAAAGCAGATGGGCCAGTATGAAAATGGAGTTGCTACCGGGAAATGGAAAGTACTTTACCCATCAGGAAAGGTACAGCGTGAAACGGAATTTGCCAATGACAAATGGAACGGAACAAGAGTTCATTACCGTGAAGACGGAAGCATAGAAAAAACAGAGGTCTACAAAGACGGAAAATTAATCTCAACAAAATAATACAATTGGTACAGAAACTAAAACTGGAAGAACTGAACAGGATAGATGTAGAAACATTTAAGCAGGCTGAAAAAATTCCATTAGTCATCATTTTAGACAATATCAGAAGCATGCACAATGTAGGTGCGGCATTCAGAACGGCAGATGCTTTTCTGATTGAAAAAATAATCCTTTGCGGGATTACTCCACAACCTCCCCACCGTGAAATACACAAAGCGGCGTTGGGAGCTACGGAAAGTGTAGACTGGGCTCATGAAGAGGAAACCAACAACGCCATTGCAGACCTGAAAAGTAAAGGATATGAAATTATAGGGATTGAGCAGACCACCGACAGCCAGCTTATTACTGATTTCTCAATTGACCGTTCAAAAAAATATGCTTTAATATTAGGCAACGAAGTAGAAGGAATCAGTGATGAAGTTCTGCCAAATATTGATGTATTCCTGGAAATTCCACAGCTTGGTACCAAGCATTCTCTGAATGTAAGCGTATGTGGCGGAATTGTAATGTGGGAATTTGCAAAAGCCCTAAAATAAAAAAACTGCATATGTCGTTAACAGACAGTGCAGTTTGAAATAAATCTAATAAAAAGTAAAAATGAAAGGCGACAAAGATACCTTTTTTTTCATTACAAACAAATTTTAAGATCACTTTTTTTATTTGAGTTCAAAAAAAGTGAGGTTTTCAGAAAAAGTTTCATTTAATTTTTTATAAATTAGCACAATGTTTATCAAGGACTATATCTCAAAAGATTTCCCATGTTTTAGCCTGTCTGATTCTATAGAATCGGCCAGAAATATGCTTGAGGATTTTGGATATTCCCATATTTTCATCAAAAAATCCCATCATTTCTATGGCGCACTTGCCAAAGACTTTCTTTATGAAGAAGATGGTGGAACGTTGAAGGACCTTGAACATCAGATCGAGCGTTTTGCTATTCTGGAAGACAACAATATTATGGACAGTATCCGTCTGTTTTATACGTTCAGTTCCAATGTGATCCCAGTGATCAACAAAAATGAGAAATATCTTGGGTACATCACCTGTGAAGATATTTTTCAGGATCTGTCACGCTACCCCTTATTTTCAGAAACAGGCGCTATCCTTACGATAGAAACGCCTGCCAGAAAATACTCGATGACGGAGATCGCAAATATTATAGAAAGCAACAACTCAAAATTTTATGGAGGCTTCATAAGCTTTATGTCTGATGAGGTGATTCATATTACCATCAAAATCAGCAATGAAAATCTGGCTTCGATAGACTCCACTTTTGATCGGTACGATTACAGAATTGTAGAAAAATACTATTCTGATGAGAAAAGCGATCTGTTTAAAGACCGATTCGGTTTTTTCCAAAAATTCATAGAAATATAACATGAAGGCAGCCATATATTCACAGAAAAAGGATCTTGATACTTTTTTATATTTAAGCAAGTTTATCTCTGAACTTGAAACCAGAGGTGTAAAATCTGTTCTGTATGATGAAATGGCCGAAGCGCTTCAGTTTTCAAAAATATTTGAGACCTTCAACAGCAAACAGGACCTTCTGGATAAAGAAGTAGATCTTTTCTTCACCTTTGGTGGGGACGGAACGATCGTAAACTCTTTAACGTTTATCGAGGATCTTGAGATTCCGGTAGTAGGAGTCAATACGGGAAGATTAGGGTTCCTGGCATTCTTCACTAAAGAAGAGGCATTCAAGGAACTTGATTCTATTTTAAAAGGAGATGTAAAAACAAGCCGCCGTTCTGTAATAGAAGTAGTATCTCCAAAACTGGAAGGATTTTTCCCATACGCATTGAACGACGTTACGGTTTCCAGAAAAGAAACAACCTCCATGATTACTGTAGATTCTTATATCAATGATGAGTTTCTGAACGTATTCTGGGGGGACGGAGTTATTATCTCCACTCCTACCGGTTCTACTGCTTACTCTTTAAGTTGCGGCGGACCCATCATTTCTCCGAACAACGAAAATTTTGTGATCACTCCTATTGCTCCTCACAATCTGAACGTGAGACCTTTGGTAGTGAATGATAAAGTGGAAATAAAATTCAGAGTGGAAAGCCGCGTACCACAATACTCCCTTTCTTTAGACTCCCGATTGATCCATATCGAAACAGACAAGGAAATCATCATCAGAAAGGCATCATTTCAGCTTCTTCTGGTACAGCCCAACAGTCTGAGCTTTTACGAAACCATCCGTCAGAAGCTACTTTGGGGACGAGATAAAAGAAATTAGTAATTTCTTAAAAATGATTACCTTTACAAGAAATTAAAACACCTAATAAATTTATAATAAAAAGTAAAACATGAGCAGAATTTTTCCGGCAGGAGTTGCCACAGGTCAGTTGGTTACTGATATATTTCAGTATGCTAAAGAAAACAAATTTGCATTACCTGCAGTAAACGTAATTGGATCAAGCAACGTAAACGCTACGATGGAAACTGCAGCGAAATTGAATTCTCCTGTAATTATCCAGTTTTCAAATGGTGGTGCTGCTTTCAACGCAGGGAAAGGATTAAGCAATGACGGACAGAAGTCTGCAATCTTAGGTGCTATCGCAGGTGCGAAACACATTCACACGCTTGCCGAAGCATACGGAGCAACTGTAATTTTACACACAGACCACTGTGCTAAGAAACTACTCCCTTGGATCGACGGATTGATGGATGCTAACGAAGAATTCTTCAAGCAGACAGGAAAATCTCTTTACTCTTCTCACATGCTGGACCTTTCTGAGGAATCTTTAGAAGAAAACCTTGAGATTTCAGCTAAATATTTCGAAAGAATGGCAAAACTTCAGATGACTCTTGAAGTAGAAATCGGGGTAACCGGTGGTGAAGAAGATGGTGTTGACAACTCAGATGTTGATAACTCTAAACTATATACTCAGCCTGAAGATGTAGCTTATACCTACGAAAAATTAAAAGCAATTTCTGACAACTTTACTATTGCAGCTGCATTTGGTAACGTACACGGAGTTTACAAACCAGGAAACGTGGTGCTTACCCCAAAAATCCTTGACAACTCTCAGAAATATGTTCAGGAAAAATTCGGAACTGCTGATAAGCCGATCAACTTCGTATTCCACGGAGGTTCAGGATCTACTTTAGAAGAAATCAGAGAAGCAATCGACTACGGAGTAATCAAAATGAATATCGATACTGACCTTCAGTTTGCATATACAGAAGGCGTTAGAGATTATATGGTAAACAATATCGATTATTTAAGAGCTCAGATCGGTAACCCTGAAGGAGAAGAAAAACCTAACAAGAAATTCTATGACCCTAGAGTTTGGGTAAGAAAAGGTGAGGAAACTTTCTCTACAAGATTGGTTCAGGCATTTGAAGATTTAAATAACGTAAATACACTTAAATAAATTTTGAATGATAAATTTTGGATTTTGAATTATCGGTTTGTACCGGATTCTGACATCCAAAATCTAAGATTCAAGATCCAAAATTTAAAATAAAATTTCATAAATGGCATTCGACTGGTTTAAAAGAAAAGCAAAAAACATTACCACCTCTACTGATGAAAAAAAGGACGTTCCCAAAGGCCTATGGCATCAGACTCCATCAGGAAAAGTTGTGGAACATGATGAACTAAAGAGAAATAACTACGTTTCTCCTGAAGACGGATTTCATGTAAGAATAGGAAGTGCGGAATTTTTTGACATCCTTTTTGACGGCGGTAAATTTACCGAACTGGATGCCAATGTGGAAAGTATTGACATCTTAAACTTTAAAGATACAAAACCTTATAAAGACCGTTTAAAAGAAGTAAAAGCAAAAACAAAACTTACAGACTCTATCAGAAATGCTGTAGGAACTGTAAAAGGAACCGAAATGGTGGTTTCTTGTATGGACTTTGCTTTCATTGGTGGATCTTTAGGTTCTGTAATGGGTGAAAAGATAAGAAGAGCAGTAGACTACTGTATCAAGCACAAACTTCCGTATATGATTATCTGTCAGTCCGGAGGAGCTAGAATGCAGGAAGCAACTTACTCTTTGATGCAATTGGCTAAGGTACAGGCTAAATTGGCTCAGCTTTCAGAAGCTGGACTTTTGTATATCGCTTACCTTTGCGACCCTACTTTTGGAGGAATTACGGCTTCTTTCGCTATGACTGCAGATATTATTATGGCTGAGCCGGGAGCACTGATAGGTTTTGCGGGACCAAGAGTAATCCGTGAAACAATTGGTAGAGACCTACCGGAAGGATTCCAGACATCAGAATTCTTACAGGAAAAAGGATTTGTAGATTTCATCGTAAAAAGAACTGAAATTCAGGATACAGTTGCCAAAACAGTAAATTTATTAGCTGTAAAAGCATAGTATCTGTAACAAAAACAATACAATCTCTCTCTAATTAGGGAGAGATTTTTATTTATGAGGACTTTTAAGATATTTTTCAATACCATCAGAAGCATGAGTTTTAAAAAGATTATGCGTCTTTTATCACTTCTGCTTCCCCATCCTCTTTTTGCTCTGTTGAGTTTTCACGCCACGGTAAAGGCTTTTACTATTGCACAGACAAAATTCCCTGAAACAGCCTCCAACAATGGTATAGGAAACGCTTTCAGACATGCCCTTTGGTGTTGTTTTATCATGATGTACTGCTGTAAGGTTTCTTCCCCCAAGAAAGCTCTGGATTTCTGTAAAAGAATGACCGATATGCACGAAGAATTGTTTCCCAATCAACCTTTGGAAACTAAGATGGACCTCCATAACAACAAATTCGGGATGGATTATTTCATGGAGCTATTACCCGGAATCCATCGTCAATTCTTCGAAAAGAGCTTTTTCGTTGATGGATTGGTGAAAAAAATGGAAGATGCTAAAGTCCTGAGAAGCCTGGATGAAGATTTTGATGGGCATCTCGTTTATCTGGAAGACTAAGTATATTCTATTCCAAACGCCAGGAAATCACAAAGAAATTATACAAACATGATGCAGAATTTTCGAGCGCAAAGGCATTTCATTCAGCAAAAGAATATAATCTCCCCCCTCTGCTAAGTGATAACGCCATTGCGAACGTAATTTAAAGCTTTGAATAAAGATCTTAGTGGACACAGCGTTAAAACAAATGACTATCAAAAACTTACATCCTTATTTCAATAACATAGTATGAGTTTCTGAAAACTTAAATGCTTAATTCTTTTGAGACTTTTGTGGTTTAAAGTATTTTTGATAAGTTTAAACAATTAAATCAATCAGATGGTCCTCAGCAGAATTTGGTCGGCTTTCATTATTATTGCCATTGCCATTGCCAGTATAAAATACATTTCATCAAGCAACTACAAAACCGTTTTCAATGATATGGTGGTAGGAAAAGGAGGTGATACAGTGAAAGTGGTCTCTCAACCTATGAATACACTCTCTCCCGTTATCAAGGACAGCCTGATGAAGAAAAATGATTTTGCAGACGGCAGAATTCATTATAAAACAGATTCTTTAAAACAGAATGTAAAGGTTTACCGTGTTCAGGAAGCTGATGGTGTCATCGGAACCTCAGAAACTGCGGTAAAGATATGTATTGGATTAATTGGAATCATGACCCTCTTTATGGGATTCATGAGTATTGCTGAAAAAGCGGGCGGGATCAATCTTCTGAGCCGTTTTATTCAACCTTTTTTCTCAAAACTGTTTCCGGATATTCCTAAAAACCACCCGGCATTCGGGCATATGCTGATGAATTTCAGTGCCAATCTGCTTGGCCTGGACAATGCAGCTACTCCTTTCGGTCTGAAAGCCATGGAAAGTTTACAGACCTTAAACCCCAATAAAGATACAGCCAGCAATTCACAGATCATGTTTCTGTGCCTCCACGCCGGAGGAATGACACTGATTCCCGTATCAATCATTGCCATCAGGGCTTCGATGGGATCCAAAACTCCTACTGATATATTCCTGCCTTGTATGATTGCTACTTTTGCGGCGACTCTGGCGGCCATGATCATTGTTTCTTTATACCAAAAGATCAATCTTCTTCGCCCGGTAGTTATCGCTTATGTAGGCGGAATTTCTGCTATTATCGGATTATTGGTGGTTTATCTTGTACAATTGAGCAAGGATGAACTTGATGATTTCAGCAAAGTATTAAGCAACGGTCTTATTCTCTTTATTTTCCTCGCCATCGTGCTTGGAGCTGTTTACAAAAAGATCAACGTTTTTGATGCCTTTATTGAAGGTGCAAAAGAAGGATTCACTACCTGTGTCAAGATTATTCCCTATCTGGTTGGAATGCTGATTGCTATTTCCTTATTAAGAACTTCCGGAGTTTTTGACGTCATCATAGACGGAATGAAATGGGTAGCGAATGCCGCAAGCCTTGATCCAAGATTCGTAGACGGTCTTCCTACGGCATTAATCAAACCTTTATCCGGTTCCGGAGCAAGAGGAATGATGGTAGATACCATGGCGACCTTCGGAGCAGACAGCTTCCAGGGTAAACTTGCAGCCGTTCTTCAGGGAAGCTCAGATACGACTTTCTATGTGATTGCAGTATACTTTGGAGCCGTAGCTATAAAGAACACAAGATATACAGTAGTAGCAATGCTTCTGGCTGATTTAGTAGGTATTATTACATCAATTGCATTAGCGTACCTGTTTTTTGCATAATAAAGTTGCTGGTTGATCGTTACTGGTTTCTGTCGTTAAAATATATATTATGAGCTACGAAAAACTTGACATCTATAATATTGCCTTTGAGTTGTTTATTAAAACACATCAGCTTTCACTTCAGTTACCAAAATATGAATTATATGAACTTGGCAGCCAATTAAGACGTTCAGCAGATTCTGTTGTTACCAATATTGCAGAAGGCTATGGAAGAAAAACTTACAAAGGAGATTTTATCAAATTCCTGATATATTCTCAGGCAAGCTGTGACGAAACAGTGTGTCACCTTTCAAAGATCACAAAACTTTATCCAGAAATAGACTCAGACTTTAAAGAGAAATCAGAACAGTATAAACTCTTAGGAGGAAAAATAAATAATTTTATAAAATATGTCCAATTAAACTGGCGTACATAATATAGTATAACATAACCACTAGCAACTAGCAACTAGCAACTAGCAACTAGCAACTAGCAACTAGCAACTAGCAACTAGCAACTAGCAACAAAATTACCCATTATGATCACAGATAAAGAATTCACCCTACGACTCATCCGTCAATTGTCTCAGGCATTAGAAAAACTGATTCTGGACAAACCTGAGGAAAGTTTAATGCAGAAGGAATTGGATTTTGACACACTGATGCGGGATATTTTCAAAATGAACTTCACTGAGGTCTCCTCAATGGCTAAAGAAGATATGATCGCCCTTGTCAATGAAAGACAGGAAAGAGACCGTAAGGATTATTATGAGATGCTTGGGAATCTTTTCTACTTTAAGAGCAGAGAAGGTGAGAACAAAGACTTTCAGGATAAAGCCAAAACATTTTATGAGCTCTATCTTCAGACCAGCGGAATTTTTGCCCTTCCCATTATCAACAGAATCAATGAATTAAAAAAAGCACTTGAATAAAGTGCTTTTGTATTTTTAGAAGGTAATTTTATAAGTTCCTGTAGAGGATGTACTGGCTTTCTCTGCCTTTACATATTGTTTTACCCAGGCTACCGATGTAGAAGCTACACAAGGATCTGAAATACCTCCTGCCCTTCTTGCAGAAACCACATTTCCGGCTTTATCTACAGTGTAAGCAATGGTAATAGATCCGCTGGCAGTACAACTGTGTGAAGGCTGTGCTCCTCCTCTTCCCATGGTACCCGGAATATATCCGACCAGTTTTCTGTCGATCCCCACTTTACTGTCACCATTTCCGTCTCCACCTAAAGGGTCTCCGGCATTTCCAATCCCTTCTCCTGTTCCCTGGCTCCCGGCTTTAGTTCCTCTTCCTCTAATCAGATTTCCAATGGCAGCATTTCCTTTTCCGTCACCGTTTCCTGTTTTGGAATTGGCAGTAGTAGCCCCTGATTTTTTAGTATTTTTAGAAGTGCTTGTACTGGTGGCTTCCTTTTTTTCAGCTTTTTTAGATTCCTCTTTTTTAGGAACTGTATTTTTTGAATTGTTTCCCGTAATCACCTTCTCCTTCACTTCTGCTTTCTTCGGTTCTGGTGTAGGTATTGGTTCTGGTTTTACAACAGTCTTTGTTTCAGGTACAGGAGTTTCTGCAGGTTCCGGGGTCACTTCTTCTGTAGCAGCAGCTAGGCTTCCCGGTTGCTCAGCAGGTTCTTCGACTCCTTTTCCGTTTCTGTTGTCCCCGAAATTGACAAGCATGGTGGTCACCACTTCCGGTTCTTTATCCAGCTCAGGCTTTAATTTATATAAAAAAACAAAAAGCAGAATGGCAGCCCAGATCAGAATAGAAAGCAATGCGCTTTTTACCCTGTCTTTATTCTCTTCATTTCTATTTGCTGTATAGCTTTTCATCTTACAATACTGATTCTTTCCGAAATTCGGGTCTGTTACTTATCTTTAACGGTTGCGATTGCAATATTAAATTTATGTTTTTCAGCGATTTCCATAACGAAAACAACATCTTTATGCATGGTGTTTTCATCAGCTCTGATCGTGAAAGACTTATTGGTTTGTCCGTTTAATTTATCGGTAATGATCTGCTCCAGTTCTCCTTTATTTACCGGGTTATCATCCACAAAATAAGATCCATCAGGCTTAATGCTTACGATAACAGGATTGGGAATATTATCTTCAACCGCTCCGGCTTTCGGCAGATTCACTTCTATGGCACTCTGATTGGCCGCAGAAGAGGTAATCATAAAGAAGATCAGCATCAACAGGATAACGTCTGTCATCGCTGCTAAACTGAATTCCGGATTTGCTTTATTTCTTCTCTGAATTTTCATCTTAAGAAAGATTTATAAAGGTTTGTTGATAAGGTCTAAAAATTCTCCTGACATGTTCTGAGCTTTCAGTACGAATTTATCAATTCTTGTCAAAAGAATGTTATAACAAAAGTTTGCAGGTATAGCCACCGCAAGACCTACCGCCGTTTGTCCCAATGCTGTATAAATACCTTCCGAAAGTGTTTTTGGAGAGAAAGATCCCGTTGCATGAGATAGGTTGAAGAATGCAATAATCATCCCTATTACCGTACCCAAAAGTCCTAACATCGGTGCGATACTCGGAACAACAGCCAAAAGGTTCAGGTTTTTCTCCATATTTGCCACTTCTACCTGCGCCTGGGCTTCCATAGCACTTACAATATCAGAAACAGGACGTCCAAGTCTTGAAATTCCTTTTTCTAAAATCCTTCCTTCCGGAGAATTCTGGGTCTTGCAATAATCGGATGCCGCTTCTATTTTTCCAGCTTTGATGAAATCTTCAATATTATTCATAAAGTTGGAGTCTGTCTTGGAAGTCAGCCTTTTGATAAAGAAGAATCTTTCAAAAAACAGATACAGAGAAAATACGCCCAACAGCAATACGGTTACCATCACTATTTTAGCGAAAGCCCCTCCGTGGAACATGATCTTCCAAAATGAAAATTCTAAATTGTCTGTAGCAACTGCTGGTGTAGCGATTTGTGCAAATAAAATCTGAGAAAGTTCCGTTAACAGCATTAAATGTGAATTTTATTAAAGTTTCAACGACAAATGTAGTGGAATATTATGAATTGATGTCTTAAAAATTGCTTAAAAACAACTTAAATTTTGTTATGATTTGTAAACAGCAAATTTCTTTCCAAAAGAAATTTTGAAAAGAAATTGAGTATAAAAAAGATGGAAGACGCTGTTATTCTTCGTCTACCTCTATATCATCCTGCCTGAATTCGCATTTTAACCTAAAAGGAAGCGGAGTGTCTGATCCGGTATAGAAATCATCAATGGTTCCCTTCCAGATCACCTGAAGTTCTCCGTCTTCATTTTTCTCAAAAAGAAGCTCATTATCATAGATATAAGCATCTTCATCATCGAAAAGGTCTACTTCTGTGTAGGTTTCTTCGTCAGAATCACTGATTTTGATGGTTTTTCCTTCTATCTCCGTCGATTCAATAGGAAAATCGAAAATTTCAAGTGATAGTTGTGGAAAGTTGTACTGTAATGAATCATCGTCTACGTGATCCAAACTGTCATCCGTTATAATTTCAACCTCTAAAAAATGTTGCTGGTTGCTGTAAACTGCCTTACAATAAGTATTTCTGATATTGTATTTTAGCGTTTCGTCCGGATGGTAAATTTTTAAAATCCCTTTCATTTTTCTTAAAAAAGAACTGTAATAATATGATTGTTAAACGTTTTAGACAAAGATAAAAAATTGATTTAATGTGAAAAGGATTTTGAAAATTATTTTTTAAAATCAATTCGGACAATGGGTCGGAATCTCCCAATAATACTTACTTTTGTTTCATAAAGTTTCTGAAAATGAAAAATATTTTATCAAAAGGTATTCTGGGGCTGGGACTGATGATCGGCCTTGCTTCGTGCAAAAAGTCGGATTCTCCCCTTACCAAAGTGACGCCCAGTAATCTGGATTCTATAGCATCCAATTATTACGAGCAGTATCTCAAATTATATCCTCTGGAAGCTACGGCCCAGGGAGATACAAGATACAATGACCAGCTTCCGATCAATATAGACAAAGACTTTATCTCCGGAGAAGTCGCCTTTTACAATTCTGTACAGAAACAACTGGATAATGTAGACTACAAATCACTTTCTGACGAAGATAAAGTAGTGTATGACGTTCTGGATTACACTTTGAAAGATAAGATTGAAGCTTATGCCTATCATCCTGAATATATCCCTTTCACTCAGTTTGGAGGTCTTCCGCTCAGTTTTCCTTTGTATGGAAGCGGACAGGGAAGCCAACCTTTCAAAACTGAAAAGGACTATAGCGACTGGCTCAAAAGAATGGAAAAATTCCCGGAATGGATGGATGCTGCGACAGATAATTTCCGTGAAGGGATCAATAATAAAATCGTTCTTCCTAAAAAGCTGGTGATCAAAATGATTCCCCAGATGAAAGCCGAAGAGATCATTACTCCGGATATGGAAAAGAATATCTTCTACGGACCGGTAAAAAATTTCCCAAAAAACTTCACTCAGGCTCAAAAGGATAAGTTCGCAGCACAGTATAAGGAAATGATCACTAAAAAAATCATTCCCGCTTACACCAAGATGGGAACATTCCTTGAAAAAGAATATTTACCGAAAGGAAGAGATACAGACGGATACAACAGCCTACCTAACGGAAATGAAATTTACAGCTATTACGTAAAAACATGGACGACGACTAAAAAATCCCCTGAAGAAATCAATAAGATCGGGCAGCAACAGGTAGCGATGCTTCGTGCAGAGATGGAAAAGGTAAAGCAGCAGGTTGGCTTCTCGGGCACACTGGAAGAGTTTATCACTCATGTGAAAACAGACCCGAAAGCAATGCCTTATAAAACGTCTAAGGATGTTTTAAACGGATTCAACAGTATTTTGGCGAAAATCACTCCGAAGCTGAAAACCATGTTCAATGTTACTCCGAAAACAAAGTTTGAGATCAGACAAACAGAGAAATTCAGAGAAGCAAGTGCCAGCGCAGAATATATTCCGGGAACTCCGGATGGAAAAAGAGCGGGAATTTTCTATGTTCCGCTTCCTGATCCAACGAAATTCAATGTTACTTCCGGAATGGAGTCTCTTTTCCTACACGAAGCAATCCCTGGACATCATTATCAAGTTTCCTTGCAGCAGGAAAATACCAAACTTCCTAAGTTCATGCGATTCGGATGGTTTGGAGCTTATGGTGAGGGATGGGCACATTATTGTGAAACTTTAGGTCCTGAATTTGGGTTATACACAGATCCTTATCAGAAAATGGGTTATTTAAGTGATCAGATGCTGAGAGCGGTAAGACTTGTGGTAGATACAGGCCTTCATACCGGAAAAATGTCCCGAGAAGAAGCTATCAAATATTTCCTGAGCAATATTTCTTATGATGAAGGAGCCGCTGTGGCAGAAGTAGAAAGATATATGGCTATGCCAGGCCAGGCTTTAGGTTATAAAATTGGGTCTTTAAGAATCCGCGAATTGAGAGAAAAGTACCAAAAAGAGCTTGGAACCAAGTTTAATCTGGCAAGTTTCCACGATGAAGTGCTAAGTCAGGGATGTCTTCCTCTGGACGTTCTGAACAGAAAGATGGAGCTTTGGGCGAAAAACCAAAAATAAGATTTCATCAATAATACACTAAAGGGTACTGTTTTTATTCAGTACCCTTTTCATTTTTAATCACTGTATTCAGTAAATTTGAATAAAAATAAAACCTCAATGATCACAGAAAGTCTAAGATCTTTGTACAACAGAGATTTAAATAAATTAAAAACAGAGATAGAAGCCTATCAAAATGAAGAAAACCTATGGAAAACAGACAAAAACATTTCCAATTCAGCGGGAAACCTTTGTCTTCATCTGGTAGGAAATCTTAATCATTTCATAGGAACACACATTGGAAATACGGATTATGTAAGACATCGTGAACTGGAATTTTCCCTGAAAGACATTCCGAAAGCGGAACTTATTGAAAAAGTTGAGGCCACAGCCATCATGATTGACAAGGTATTAAGCCAATTATCCGAAGAGGATCTCAAAAAGGAATATCCACTTGTTGTTTTTGAAGATAAAATGACAACAGATTATTTTCTGATCCATCTGATTGCTCACCTGGACTATCATTTGGGGCAGATCAACTATCACAGAAGATTATTAGACATGTAGCCCATATAAGCTACTCGCCTTTTTGCTGTGCAAAAATCCAAAGGCTGTTTCAAAAGTCAACCATTTGGCTTTTGTCATTCTGGCGAAGGAAGAATCTCTTTGACAACCATTATTTGAGATTCTTCACTACATTGCATTTCGTTCAGAATGACACTTTTGACAGCCTCAATTTTGCTTCGTATAGAATTAAAGGTGTTACTTTTCAAACATCATTTTGGTAATAAAGTCCTTCTCCCCTTTTCCTCTGGCCGGAGAGTACTCTCTTCCATAGAAAATGATCTGAAGATGAAGCTTATTCCATACTTCTTCAGGGAATAGCTTTTTGGCATCTTTCTCGGTCTCTACTACATTTTTTCCGGAGGTAAGTTTCCATTGGGTCATCAGACGATGGATATGGGTATCTACTGGAAAAGCGGGAAAACCAAATCCCTGGCTCATTACAACTGAAGCCGTTTTATGTCCTACACCCGGAAGTGCCTCTAATTCTTCATAAGTTTGCGGAACAATACCATTATGCCTTTCTAATAAAAGTTCAGCCATTCTTTTCAGGTTTTTGGCCTTTGTATTGGAGAGTCCTATTTCTTTGATCAGCTCTTTGATCTCAAATTCTTCCAGTTTTGCCATTCTCTGTGGAGTTCCTGCAACAGCGAAGAGATCCGGCGTCACCTGATTTACCTTTTTATCTGTGGTTTGTGCAGAAAGTGCTACGGCAACCATTAATGTATAGGGATCGGTATGATCCAGTGGTATAGGTGTGGTAGGATATAATTTATCCAGTTCTGTCTGAACGAGTTCAGCTCTTTGCTTTTTTGTCATTTTACCCTTAAATTTGAACAAAATTAAATTATTATGCTGAAAGTTGGAGATAAATTACCTGAATTTGAAGGTCTCAATCAAGACGGAGAAACAGTAACCTCATCAAAACTAATCGGAAAAAAACTGGTTATTTTCTTTTACCCGCAAGCGAATACGCCAACTTGTACGGTAGAAGCCTGTAATCTGAGCGACAATTATTCGAAGCTTAAAAAAGCGGGATTTCAGCTATTGGGAATAAGCGGTGATTCTGTGAAGAAACAAAAGAATTTTCACAGCAAATTTGCCTTTCCTTATGATCTTATTGCTGACGAAAATAAAGATGTCATTGAAAAATTCGGCGTTTGGCAGGAAAAAAAGACGTTCGGAAAAACATATATGGGAATTGTAAGAACCACATTCATTTTTGATGAAAACGGAGTCTGTACAAGAGTGATTGAGAAAGTGACTTCCAAAACAGCTGCTGACCAGATTCTGGAAGGATAGTTATGTTTGAAACACAAAAGCTTTCACAAATAACAAGATTTAAAATCTATAGGCTATGTGTGAAAGCTTTTTTATCTCTGTTTTATTCGGTTTCGTAATAGTTAAGTTCTTCGGTTTCTCCAGGAAGAGTAACCAGTTTCTGAAATTTTAAACCTAATTTTTCGATCAGTTTCTGAGAAGAAAGATTGTCTTGGGAAATAATGGCTGATATTTTTGATAATCCAAAATCATCCATTCCAATGGATTTCACCTTTTGAGCAGCTTCAAAAGCATATCCTTTTCCTTCAAACTCTTCCAACAAGGAATAGCCAATATCCACCACGTCTAGTCCTTCTCTTTCAAAGATGCCAACAGCGCCTATTTTCTCGTTCCCTTCTTTCGTCACCAAAAGATAGTTTCCGAATCCGAGTCTTTCAATCTGTGGAACAAATCTGTTCAGGATATAGTTTTCAGCATCTTCAATACTATTCACATTACGGTTACCGATATGTTGAATAAATTTAGGTCTGTTATAGAGTTCAAAAATAAAATCTCGGTCTTCACGAGGAGACATGGGGCGAAGTATTAATCGCTCAGTCTCATAAGTATTATCTGCGTTTGGGTGTTTTTTTAGGCTCATCTTTTTTGGGTTCTTCCTTTTTTTCGATTTTTAAAAGTCTCGGGTTATTAGCACATTTTTTATTATAAAGCTCAATGTAGGTCCCGTTATCTTTCGTGTGAGTCACTTTACCCGCTGCTTTATTTACAGTCAGAGTATAGTGGGTCTTCTGATAAGGACATTCTTTTGAAGTTACTTTTCCTAAATCCAGATAATAATTCGATGAATCTTCATGATAATTACCGGCAAGGTCTTTAAATTCCTCATCTACAACGTATCCTTCTGAAGCCAGCATTACAGCAGCTTCCTGGGCGTTGTCTATCCTTCCGATAAACCTTTTAAGCCCATCCATATCAAGGATATAATTAATCTTCCCTCCTTCTGAATAAGCGATATAATAAAAACTGTCTTCACTTGGAAACAGATTAAATCCAGAAAACTGAGGTATATAGCTTAGCTTTCCCCCGGAAGTTTTCACTTCCTCCCCTTTTCCATAATTATTGTACACCAAAACCCATGAGCCAATTTTGTCATCAGGATTAATTTGTTGTAAAATACTCGGAATACTCGCAAACTTCTTTTTGTTCTGGGCATATCCCAAAACTCCTGAAAGTAAGCATATAAAAATGAAAAATCGGGTGACGGCTTTAATCATAATTTTAAAATCAGCAGAAAATATACCAAATTTTACATAAACTTATCCCCTTTTTTAAAATTCTTTAAATCAAGAACATAGTCTTTAATCAACTGATCGTTGTCACGAGGGCAGATCAGAAGTGCCTTATCCGTGTCTACAACAATATAATTTTCAAGGCCGTCGATGATCACCGCCTTATTGTTGTTTTTTAAACGGATAATATTTCCTTTTGAATTGTAAGCCAGTAAATGTTTCAGCTTTACGGCATTTCCATCTTCATCCTTTTCGGTATTCTCATACACGGACGTCCAGGTTCCAAGGTCACTCCATCCCAAATCTGATGGGATTACATATACGTTTTTCGCTTTTTCTAAAATTCCGTTATCAATCGAAATTTTCTGAACTTTAGGATAAATTAATTCAATGCAGTTGTCTTCTTTCTCAGAATTGTACTCACAAGCCATAAAATGCTGCATCATTTCAGGAAGATACAATCCAAAGGCATGATGAATACTTTTTACATTCCAGACAAAGATCCCAGCATTCCAAAGGAAATCACCACTTTCTAAAAAGCTTTGTGCAATCTCAAGAATCGGTTTTTCTGTGAATGTTTTTACTTTAAAATATTCTGACCCCTTTTTCTCTACAAACTGGATGTATCCGTATCCGGTATCAGGTCTTGTAGGAGTAATCCCCAGCGTCACCAGATAATCATGTTTTGAAGCAACCTCAAAGGCCAGCTCCACTTTTTCCAAAAACACATCTTCTTTCAGGATCAGATGGTCTGCCGGCAGTACAATCATGGTAGCATCCGGATTGATCTCAGCAATTTTGTTTGCCATATACAGGTTACAAGCTGCCGTATTTTTCATAAGAGGTTCGCCCACAATATTTTCCTCAGGAACTTCAGGAAGCTGCTGATGAGAAAGTGCGACGTACTCTTTATTCGTAATCACAAATATATGCTCTTTAGGAATGATCTTACTGATCCTGTCATAGGTCTGCTGGATCATGGTGCGCCCCGTTCCTAAAATATCCTGAAACTGTTTTGGAAATTTCTGCGTGCTCATTGGCCAGAACCGGCTTCCGATCCCTCCCGCCATTATAACGCAGTATCTGTCTGATTTTAACATTCTTAGCTACATTTTTCTACCCTAGCCAAAGGTTTGAAAGAATACTTCCTTCCAGTAGCCAGGTTCTGACAAAGATAGTTTTTTTTAACCAGACCTTCGAATAAATACTTTTCGTTGCGATACATAAAGAATTCTCCTTTCTGAAGTTCTTCGATAAACTGAAGGCTATCATCCTGTTTTTCAGTATGAAAATACCTTACAAGATCAGGACTGGCCATGAAATTGGCCTTCGGAGATTTTGAAAACCTTACAATGATAGGTTTCAGGTCTTCGTCGTACACATCAAGACTTTCAAGAAGCATATTTCTGAAGGTTTCTTTCCATTCATTACCATGAGGAGAGATTCTACGGCCGTATTTTTCAAAAGCGATAAGGTGGGCCAGCTCATGGGTAAGTACAAAGAAAAAAAGCTGCGGAGTCAATGTGGAATTGACCGTAATCTCATGCGAGTTATCCGGAAGCTTTCTGTAATCTCCCAGTTTGGAATTTCTGTTTCGTGTAACTTTAATGTGAATATAGTAATCTGAGAACCATATTCTTAAATATCTGAGTGTATTTTGTGGTAAATATTTTTCTAATGATTGAATAGACATTTTACAAACTTAATGGAATTCCGGCATAGAAATTCAATAGTTTAAGACTGAAAAGATAATTATATTTCGCCTGCGCTACTGATCCCTGTGCATTTGCATAATTATTTCTCGCCACATTTACGTCATAAATGGTCGTTCTTCCTGCAGCATAGCTTTTGTCTGCAAACTCAAGAGCCAGTTTGGAACTCTTCTCCGCTTCTACAGCTGCCAGATAATTTTCATAATTGGCATCTGCATCAAACTGGGCCTTCTGTACATTCTGTCTTACAGTCTGCTTCTGCTGTTCCAATGTATTTTTGGCAATACTTTCATTGATTCTGGACTGCTCTACCTGCAGTTTCGTAATCCCTTTATTGAAAATCGGGATATTGACAGAAAGACTGGCCTGCTGTCCGAAGTTATCATTATATTGTTGAAAAAAGCCTTTTTCTTTAACATACATAAGTGCACTTCCAACATTATCCGTATTTAAAAGGTTATTATAGAAAGTTCCTATCCCGGCACTCGCCGTCACGGTAGGCCAGAAAGCGGTTTTTGAAACTTCTGTTTGTGCTTCTGCAGAATGAATTCTGCTTTCTGCAGCTTTTATCTGTGGCTGAGACTGATAAGCAATCGTCAGAACATCATCCACAGATTTAATCTCCGGAGCCAATTGATCTGGAACTGAAACATCCTCCACATCAAAATCTTTATATTCCGACAACTGTAAAAGCTGAACCAAAGCAAATAAACTTCGCCCTACATTTACCTCAGCAGTTTTTAAATTCTGTTTTTCTCTTGCCAGTGCTGCCTCCGCTTCTGCCAACACAGTTTGTGCCGTTGTTCCTACTGTAGTGGTTATCTTGGCTCTGTCAAATTGCTTTTGAGCATTAGATACTGCACTTTCAGAGATCTTTACAATCTCTTTATTCAAGAGTGTGGTCAGATATTGCTGAGCGATCTGTAATGAAATATCATTTTTGATGGTTTCTACATCATATTGGCTTGCCTCAAGGTCATATTGACTTTTTCTGACAGTCTTTTCCAGCCTTCCGTTATTGTATACCAAAATGTCTGCTGAAAGACTCGCATTATTACTGAATCGATCATTTCTTAAACTTCCCGTACCGAAAGACGTCTGTCCGAAACTCACCGTATTCCCAAGGCTTCCTGAAACAGATGGCAGAGATCCCTTTTTGGCAATTCTGAGACTGGCTTCCTGTGATTGCTTGTTATATTGATTTTGGATAACCTGAAGATTATGCTCCACTGCATAGCTTACACATTCTTTTAAGGACCATTTTTTCTGAGCGCTTAAACCCAGATAGCCTAATCCAAAAACGATGATCCAAACTTTTTTCATATTATGTAGATGTTTATTTGTTGTTTAATGGTCATATGCAATCGCGTTATCTTCATCAGTATCTTTACTTGCCAATCCTGGCGATTTCATATTAAGATTTTTCAATATTAGACGAATTAAATATAAAAAAGTTACAGATTGAAAAATTATATTTTATTTTAAAAAAACTTTTGGGAATTTTGTACCATGACAAATGAACAATATCAGGAAGCAATCGACTGGCTTTTCGTACAGATGCCCAACTATCAGATAGATGGACAGAAGGCTTATAAGCCGGGACTCGATAATATTACGAAGCTTTGTGCTTTTTTTGGAAATCCTCAGGAAAAGATAAAATGCATCCACATTGGCGGCACCAACGGAAAAGGGTCCTCAAGCAATATGCTGGCCTCAGTTCTTCAGGAAGCCGGATATAAAGTAGGATTGTATAATTCACCGCACCTTATTGACTTTACAGAGCGCATCAAGGTCAACGGAAAAAACTGTAACAAAGAATTTGTCTTTGATTTTATTCAAAAACTTAAAAATATTCCGGAAGACATCCGCCCGTCGTTTTTTGAATTTACCACCATTATGGCTTTTGAATATTTTTATCAGCAGCAGGTAGATTTCGCCATTATTGAAGTAGGATTAGGTGGAAGACTGGATTCTACCAATATTATCAGACCATTGATCTCTGCCATTACCAACGTGCAGCTGGATCATCAGAATATTTTAGGAGATACCATTGAAGAGATTGCTGCTGAAAAGGCAGGAATTATTAAAAATCATATTCCGGTCATTTCCGGTGACGACAATGAGACGGTAAAAAATATTATGAGGGAGAAGGCTCTTCAGGAAAATGCTCCTTTTATAGACGCTACCCTTATCCAAACCCATCTTTCTTCTGACCTGAAAGGAAATTATCAGCAGAAAAACATCCGTGTTGTTCTGGCAATAGTTGAAGAGTTGAAAAAACTGCAAATCAATATTTCTGATAAAGCTCTCGAGAATGGTTTATTAAACGTTCATCAAAATACAGGATTCATCGGTCGTTGGTTTGAATTTTCAAAAGACCCGCTTACCATTTGTGATACGGGACATAATCAGGCCGGTCTGGAGTATGTTTTTTCGCAATTAAATTCAATTGACAGACACAAGCATATCATTTTGGGGTTCGTTAATGATAAAAAGATAGATGAAGTAATGAATTTGCTTCCTAAAAATTCTGAGTTTTATTTTGCCAAACCATCCATCAATAGGGGAAGGCATCCTGAAGATTATGAATATTTACTTAAGGAGGCGAAAATTTTTTATAAAATTTTTAATTCCGTACAGGAAGCGTATCTATCTGCAAAAGAACGATGTACAAACGAAGAAATGATTTTTATTGGTGGAAGCAACTTTGTTGTTGGAGATTTTTTAGAAAAAAATTTAGAGTTTAAAGAATAAGTTGTATATTTGCACCACTCTAAACGAGAAAACACTAAAAAAGTCTAGAGGGTTCTTAGCTCAGTTGGTTCAGAGCATCTGGTTTACACCCAGAGGGTCGGGGGTTCGAATCCCTCAGGACCCACAGAAAAGGAAACGAAACCTTTAAAAAAAATTCGGGTTCTTAGCTCAGTTGGTTCAGAGCATCTGGTTTACACCCAGAGGGTCGGGGGTTCGAATCCCTCAGGACCCACAGAAAGGAAACGAAACCTTTAAAAAAAATTCGGGTTCTTAGCTCAGTTGGTTCAGAGCATCTGGTTTACACCCAGAGGGTCGGGGGTTCGAATCCCTCAGGACCCACAAAAAATCTCTCAGATTTCTGGGAGATTTTTTTTGCTTTATATTCATTTAAATTTGGCACGGACTTAAGCATCATTCAATTTTTTACATTATTTGGTTCCCAGAATTTTACAAGATCATGTTTATTGAGTGAAAGAATATATATTTGCAACAAATAATAAACATGAAAGCATTAATTATGGGTATGGCTAGTATTGCCATTCTTTCTACTACTCTACAATCCTGTGCAAGTACAGGTTCAGTAGCCAATAAAATCACCGTTGAATCCGGGGAAATTCCTTCAGATATGAAATCTGAAGATTTCACACTAATTGGAGTACTAAAAGAGAGAGGCAGCTATGACAAATATGTAAAAAAAGAATTTGCCAACTACACTGGAAAATACGTTTTAGCCACTGAAAACGAAATCCAAGACAAATACAGTGACCTTGACAAATACCGTTATATCATGGATTATGAAAGGGAAACAGCAAGCATTCATTACGTTGGCACTCGTAAATCTCAAACCGTTCCGGGAAAGAGATACTTTATTTTGGACAGAAAAACCAATAAAGAGTACAAAAGAAAAACATGGTCCAGCTTTTATGCTAAAGAGATGCAGGCTTATTTAAAAGCCATAGAGGCCGTTAGAAAATAATTTTTTATCTGAAGGAAGGGTTCAGCTTATGGGAAACAATTAGATTTTAAGAAAACGTTGCAAAATACACTATATTAAATTCTAAAACCGTCCGATTCAACCCCCTTCAAAGCTCACAAAAATCTCTCAGAGAAATCGGGAGATTTTTTTATTTTTATCCTGATTAATATTTCTGCATGAAACCATTATATATATTCCTCATTTTTCTATTATCTTTTTCAAAAGTTTATTCTCAAATAAGTGTTGAAAAAACGGTGATTATAAAAAATTCAGACAATGTAGATCCAAATTTCGATAATACCCGAAGATTTGAAAGTACTTTAGATACTAGAAATATCGAGTATCTTAATCCTGAGCAGGCATATTCAAAGATTTTCATTTTTATTGGTGAAAAAAAGGTCTTTTATCAGGAGAATTATCCCTCTGAAAAAATTAAGCTCATCAATCATTCAATAAAGAATTCTAATTTCAAGACTGTATTGAAAAAAGAAACCTTTACTTTTGAAATCAAAAAGCAATCTCTTATCCTTAAAAATCATAAAAATAACACACCATTAATTCTGAAAATAGATAGATCGGGAGAATATATAAAGTTAATCAATGAAAAAACAAAAGAAACTTATATCGCATTAGAAAAAAAGATAGCTCAAAAATAGAAATCCGGAATAAAAATTCTGCTTGCTTAGGGCATTTCACATACGAAGAAACCTCAATCTCTTAATCGGAAAACTCTCAGACAATGGGGCGTTTTTTATTTAATCCATTGGTGATTCTTATCTTTGTCACTTTGCAACCTTAAATATTTTCCTTTTGAAGCAGCTTCATATCATATCATTCAATTATCCCTACCCGCCTTCTTACGGTGGAATTATTGATGTATATTATAAGATAAGAGCTTTATCTGAAGCTGGGGTAAAAATTCACCTTCATTGTTTTGTAGATCAGATTCCTGAGACCATTCATCCGGAAGTGAAAGAATGCACGGAAAATCTATTTTTTTATCAAAAGAAAAAGAATCCTTTGCTGTATTTTTCAGGAGTACCTTTCGCAGCAGCAATAAGGAATTCGAAAACGCTTCTTAAAAACCTGCAACAGAGCCCGGCTCCCGTATTATTTGAAGGATTGCAGACAACCTCTGCTATTGACTATCTGAAGAACTATCAACAGCCATTATATCTCCGTTATCACAACAATGAAGCGGAATATTACAAAGGTCTTTCCCAATCAGAAAAAAGCATTTTTAAAAAGGTTATATACAAAATCGAATCTCTAAAATTTGTCGGGTATCAGAAAAAGCTTTTAAAAACGTTTACATCCGTATTCTGCCTGTCGGAAAAAGAATTCAATGAAGTGGAAGTCTATTCAAAAAATGCACAATTGATCCCTATTTTCCACGGAAACATTTCAGTAAAGCCATTAGATAGGAAAGGAGATTATTTTCTTTTTCATGGAGACCTCACCACTGCAGATAACAAAAGGGCATTGAATGAGACCATTGATTTATTTAAAGATCTTCCGCAGTATCGGCTTATCGTGGCCTCTGACAGAGCCAGTGAAGATATTAAAAAGAAAATATCAGCTGTTGAAAATATCAGCCTCTCTACTATTCAGACTACAGAAAATCTTCATCTTCTTTTCGAAAAGGCTCATGCCAACATTCTGCTTTCGTATCAGAATTCCGGAACCAAAGTGAAGCTATTCAATAGTCTCTACAACAGTCGGTTTGTTATTATCAACGAAAATATCACAGATGATCCTGAATTGATCAGTTTATGCCTGTTTGGCTCTGCCAAAGATAAAATCCGTCAACAGATCATTACTGCAGCCGAAAAAGACTATGATTCTTTTGAAAACAGAAAGAATATTTTGGAAAAAAAGCATTCGGATCTTGCTAAAGCCGAAGAGATGGTTGCTATTATTTTCAGAGATTAATCCTGTCTACCACTTTCTGAATATCAAACTCCTCAAGACACGCCCAATCTCCTCTGTAGCATTCCTTGTCTCCAAATACAGAGCAAGGCCTGCAGGTAAGATCTTCCACCTGAATGACATCTTCCTCCTTCTGTCCAAATCCTAAAAATCCGGCATAAGGATGTGTCGCTCCCCAAATGGAAACACATCGCGTTCCCACAAGGCTTGCCAGGTGCATATTGGCAGAATCCATCGAGATCATCACCTCCAGTTCAGCAATTTTATTGAGCTCTTCTGATAGACTTAATTTTCCGGATAGACTTTTGGTATTAGGAATCTGCTGTTCCCATTTTTGCAGGGTTTCGGTTTCCTGTTTCCCGCCTCCAAAGAAATATACCGTGTGTTTCTGAGCGAGAATTCTGGCTAACTCAAACGATTTCTCCAACGGAAGCATTTTTCCTTTGTGCTGGGCGAAAGGGGCAAATCCAATCCCTGATTTATGGCCTGAAAGCGGTCTAAGCTGATTGGAAAGTTCTACTTTGAATCCCATTTCACGAAAAACATCGGCATAACGCTCTACTGTTCTTTTCAGCTGGACTTTTTCCAGGTTCCATACGTCCGTAAGATGTTCTTTCTCTTCTTTTCCCTTGTCTATTTTGAAGACCTTTAATCCCTTTCTCACATAGATCTTGTCTAAAATCTTGGTCCGGATCACATCATGCAGATTGGCAATACAATCCGGATTAAACTCCTGGATCAGTTCATTGCTCAGTCTTCTCAATCCAAAGAATCCTTTGTAATCATCAAGGTCTATTCCTTTGAATTTTACATTGGGAAGTCCTGTAAACAAGGCTTCGAAATTTTTCCTGGAAACCATAATAATTTCCACGCCGGGATTCTGCTCCAGAAATTCTCTGAAAACAGGCACTGTCATCGCAACGTCTCCGAATGCGGAAAAACGATATGCTAAAATTCTGGTCACGGCTATGATTTCAGTTGGTAGGCAACTGCATAAAACTTGATCTGCTTGGTCATTGCCATCAGTCCGTTGGCTCTGGATGGCGAAAGAAACTCCTGTAATCCGATCTCGCCGATAAAATCGAAATCAGAATCCAGAATTTCCTGAGTGGGATGCCCACTATAGATACTTACTAAAAGGGAAACAATGCCTTTAGGCAGGATCCCGTCCGAATCTGCATTAAAGAAAAGCTTGCCGTCTTTAAACTCAGCGTCAATCCAAACTTTACTCTGGCAGCCTTTAATCAGGTTATCATCTGTTTTCTTGTCTTCAGGTAAGCCTTTCAGTTCTTTTCCAAGGTCAATAATGTACTCGTACTTCTGCTCCCAATCTTCAAGAAACGCAAACTCGTCGATTATTTCCTGTTGTTTTTCTTTAATGGTCATTTTTAATCAAATTTCTTTATGCAAAGATAACCAATTTTGTAAAAATTATTTACGGGCTGCTTTTTCAAAAAGTTGCAGGATATTTCTCTCCTCATTCTCCCAGCAGAACACGTCTGCCGCTTTGTCAAGTTCGCTGCGGTAATACCCTCTCCCTCTTTCCAGCACTAAATTAATAGCTCTTTCAATCGTTTCAGGCTGATGATCGGTCACCATTTCACCCACATTAAACTGATTTCTGATGCGCTGCATTTCAGGAAAATTGATCATTACAAGCGGTACTCTGGATTGAATATAATCACAGACTTTATTGGGTAAAGAATAATAATAGCTTACCCCATTGTTTTCTTCGAGGCTGAAACCTGCATCTGCTGTTCTGGTAACTTCCCGAAGGTTTTCCGGTTTCAGTTTTCCCAGAAAAAATACTTTTTCCTGAAGTTTTTCCTTAGCTACAAGTTCTTCATATTCCTTTTTCTTTGGGCCATCCCCTGCGATCTTAAAAACAGCATCCTTTATATGATGCATGGCTATGATCATTTTTTCAATTCCTCTGGATTGGTTGATGGCTCCCTGGTAAAGAATTATTTTGGGCTTATTGTCCGGAAACTCAGGAACTGATTCTATCTTTCGGGGAATATTTCTTACGACAACAGGATTTACCTTATATTTTTCATGGAACCATTCTGCATAGCTTTCACTTTCCGTCATCATAAATTCCACTTTGGGCACCAGGCTTCCTTCTACTATTCGCCAGAATTTCTGTGAAAATCTGTTCTGGATAGCAGGCATTTCCGTAAAAATTTCATGACTGTCAAAGACCAGCGGAATATTCAGTTTTCTGGAAATGAGATAATTTGGCAGAAGTGCGTCAATATCATTGGCCAAAAGAATGGTGTCTTTGTCCGCTTTTTTCTTCAATACACGGTAAAGTTTCCAGTTGAATTCAAAATAAGCTGTTTTCAGGCTTTTAGACTTCAGCTCTATTCTTGAAAAAGGATAAGGTCGTTCCATTTTCTCATTTCCTCCCCAGTCATTTCCAATCAGATCAATGGAATATCCGTGATCAAATAGCGTTTTGCATACTTTTTCTATTCTCTGATCCGTATACAGACTGCTAAAGGCCGAAACCAGTACTTTTTTCTTCATGAATCTTTCTTCCCAGCGATTAAATGATACACCTGAATGAAACAAATCAGTCCATTAGGAATGATTACCGGCCATAACGGCTCACTAAAAAAGAAGCCATAGATGACAAAACAGATACATCCTATCATATTAACTATTCTGATTTTTCTTACATCTTTCAGTATGAAACTCAGCACGATAAAAACTGAAGCAGAATATCCGATATAAGTAGTAATTTCAGGATTCATGAGGCAATTTTAAGGATAACAAACTTAATCATTTTCAAGAAGATAATAAAATTTTTTACTGCCATAAAGTCATTAATTGATTTTTGGTAAAATATTTGTAATTTAGATAATGAATAAAAAGCAACGTTGCTTTTATTCTAATGAGATATATTATGGATTATAAGTTTTCACAAGGTTTGAGCCAGGTGTTCAAACAAAGCAAAAGCGAAGCTAAGAGGCTGAAAAGTGAATTTCTTAATACAGAACATCTACTTTTAGGTATTATAAAAACGGAAAACTCTGCTAAAGAAATCCTTCAAAACCTCAATGCGGATTTAACACAAATCAGAAGAAAAATTGAAACTTTAAATACAGCAAGTCTAAATCCAATTTCTGAGGAGGTTACCAATATTTCTTTCACCAAGATGGCAGATCATGCTATTAAACGTGCAGAGCTAGAATGTCGTCAATATAAGAGCAATGAAATTAATACCGTTCACCTGCTTTTAGGCATTCTATATAAATATGAGGATCCTACTTCAAATATTCTGGGAGCTTACGACATCGACTACGAAGGAGTTTCAAGAGAATACCAGACGATGCTTAAAAATTCCGGGCAGTCACCACAGATGAGTGCTTATGATGACGATGATGAAAGAGAGGAATTTGAGCAAATGAGAAAGCCTACAGGAAATTTAGGCTCAGCGAAAAGCAAAACCCCTACATTGGACAACTTTGGTAGAGATTTAACTTCTTTGGCCAGAGATGGAAAATTGGATCCTGTGATCGGTCGTGAAAAAGAAATTGAGAGAGTTTCTCAGATCTTATCCCGAAGAAAGAAAAACAACCCACTTCTTATCGGGGAGCCTGGAGTTGGTAAATCTGCGATTGCGGAAGGTCTTGCTTTAAGAATTCAACAGAAAAAGGTATCAAGAGTTCTTTACGGAAAACGAGTGATCACTTTGGATCTTGCAAGTTTAGTTGCGGGAACCAAATACCGTGGTCAGTTTGAAGAAAGAATGAAGGCGATTATGACCGAGCTGGAGAAAAACAGAGATGTCATCTTATTCATTGATGAGCTCCACACCATTGTAGGTGCAGGAAGTTCTACAGGAAGTTTAGATGCCTCCAATATGTTTAAACCTGCTTTGGCAAGAGGAGAAATTCAATGCATCGGGGCCACTACACTGGATGAATACCGTCAGTATATTGAAAAGGACGGCGCTTTGGAAAGAAGATTCCAGAAAGTAATGGTGGAACCTACTTCTATTGACGAAACCATTCAGATCCTGAATCAGATCAAAGATAAGTATGAAGAGCATCACAATGTAATTTATACTCCGGAAGCCATTGCAGCGTGTGTCAATCTGACATCAAGATATATTACAGACCGTTTCTTACCGGATAAGGCGATTGATGCCATGGATGAAGCAGGTTCAAGAGTATATATCAAGAACATGAAAGTTCCTACTGAGATCATTGATTTTGAAAAGAAAATCGAAGATATTAAGGAATTGAAACAAAAAGCGGTAAAAGCTCAGGATTATCTTGAGGCAAGAAAGCTTAAGGATGAAGAGGAACGTCTTCAGATGGAACTGAATGCAGCTCAGGAGAAATGGGATAAAGATGTAAAAGAGAAAAAAGAAACCGTAACGGAAGAAAATGTAGCGGAAGTGGTTTCTATGATGAGTGGAGTTCCTGTAACGAAAGTGGGCAAAAATGAGCTTGATAAATTAGCTCAGATGGATGAAAAACTGAACGGAAAAGTAATCGGTCAGGAAGACGCTGTGAAGAAAGTTGTTAAAGCAATTCAAAGAAACAGAGCCGGTCTTAAAGATCCTAACCGTCCGATTGGTACCTTTATTTTCCTTGGAACAACCGGGGTTGGTAAAACGGAGCTTGCCAAAGTAATGGCGAGAGAACTCTTCGAATCTGACGAGTCTCTGATCCGAATCGACATGAGTGAATACATGGAGAAATTTGCCGTATCAAGATTGGTAGGAGCGCCTCCGGGATATGTAGGATACGAAGAAGGAGGTCAGCTGACTGAAGCGGTAAGAAGAAAACCTTATGCTGTGGTTCTTTTGGATGAGATTGAAAAAGCTCACCCGGATGTATTCAATATCTTGTTACAGATTCTTGATGAAGGACACGTAACCGACAGTTTAGGTAGAAAAATCGACTTCAGAAATACCATCATTATTCTGACTTCCAACATCGGAACAAGAGATCTTAAAGATTTCGGAGATGGTGTAGGATTTGGAACTTCAGCGAAGAAAACGACTTCAGACTCAAGAGCGAGAAGTACGATTGAAAATGCCCTTAAAAAAGCATTTGCACCTGAATTCTTAAACAGAATTGATGATATTGTGATCTTCAACTCTCTTGTACAGGACGACATCAAGAAAATCATTGATATTGAACTGAACAAACTTTATGGCAGACTTGAAAAACTAGGATATAAAGTAGAATTGACAGAAGAAGCAAAAGACTTTATTTCTGAAAAAGGATGGGATAAAGACTTCGGTGCAAGACCATTGAAGAGAGCCATCCAGAAGTACATTGAGGATTTACTGGCAGAAATGCTTGTGAATAAACAACTGAACGAAGGAGAAACTGTAGTTCTTGACCTTAATGAGGCGAAAGACGGGTTGGTTGGTAAAACGCAGAAAGCGAAGAAAACAACTGAAAAGTCGTCTCAATCATAAGACAATAAATAATTTAATGATAACAAAAGCATCGGAAATTTTACTTCCGGTGCTTTTTTTAATCCATTCAAAACAACAAGTTTATTTTTTTCACCAAATAAGGATTAATTGATAATTTTTTTTAATTTTATCAAACATTAAAATCAAAATAATAATGAAAAAAGCAATTTTACTTTTAAGTATTCCTTTACTTAGTATTATTTCCTGCACCAATGAAACTTTAGCCACCAATGGTAACCATCCGGAAATTTCAAAACCGGAAGCGGTACAAAGGTTCAACACCGCCATGAAAACCGTTGTGCTGGAAAAAGAACCCGCTTCGGTATCACGAACAAACTCTATGGAGCTTAGTGATTACAAGAAAGATAAGCTTATTCCTGCCGCAAAGGAACTGATTGCATCTACGGGCGTTTCTGCACGAGAAATTGAAAGACAGACCGGAGGTGACCGAGAAAAAATATTAACCTGGGCAGTACAGGTCTACGGAGATTACAACAAATTGATCAATCAGAACAACAAATCTAAAAACTAAAAAATCATGAAAAAGTTATTTTTATTTGCGGCATCTCTTCTTTCTTACGGTCTTTCTGCTCAAGCCGGACAAAGTATTTATATACAAAATTACAGTAAATTCAACGTAGAGTTTAACCTTGTAAGATCAAACTCTGCCAATACGATAGGAAATTGCAGCCCATATGTGGAGTCTGCTAATACTACGGGGCCGTTGAAACTTATTCATTCCCCTGATTATGGCTCTACCCCCGCTGAAGCTTTTTACAAGGACTTCAATTCTGCAACGGCTCCTAATACCAATTATCCTGATACTCCTACCATAGATGCCTGGTCAATCAATGGTGCCTATCCGGCAACACCTACTCCATTGCCTCCTCTTTTCAATAATGCCACAAGCTGGACTGAAATCAAGTTTACGCTTTATGATCAGGCGGGAACCAATGTCGGAGGATTTTATAAAATGGGACAAATGTGTAATGGTCCTCTTATTCCGGATATGAACGGCTATGCCAATGCTCCCGTTCATGGCAAATGGTTTACCATGGGCGGCTCGGTATGGGCGATCATTCAATAAACATAAGCTCCTTTTAAGATAATGCAATAAAAAAGCACTGGAAATAATTCCGGTGCTTTTCATTTTTTATAAATTCGAGATACTCGTTCTGGTATCATTAAATTAAAGGAAGCCTTCTTACAATCCCACGACAAAACCGATATTAGGAACCAATCCGCTAGAGAACACACTCGATCTTTCTTTCCAAAGTACATTATACATCAATCCCAATTGCATAAAAGAATTGTTCCCAATCCTTTGCATATAACCTCCTCCCAAATAGAGGGCATTTTCTTCTCTAGTCTCTTTATAATCGAAAAATTTGTCTTTATAATTGATAAAATAATGCTGAAAATTAGCACTCAGGAAAAATGATCTTGCAAAATAATAATTGGCAAACGGGCCTACTCCAAACATGGTGGACGAATGATAATCAGAGGTTTGCCATGTGACGCTGCCGGCTACTCCTCCTTCAAGATCATCGGTAAGTCTGTACCCCACTCTTGGTGAAGCCTGCAGGCTAAATGAGCTGTTGCTCCCAAATCCTAAACCAATTCCGCCTCCGAAGGTCCAACGGTTATTCCCCTGCGAGGGCGTCCCTACTGAAACCTGAGAAAATACTGATCCTGAGACGATCAGCATCATGGAAATAATAAACTTTTTCATATATAGATCTTTATTTGGTTTTAAAATGATGCCCTCTTTTTAGGCGTGAAAAAACGTTAGTAATGACTTTTGATATTAAAATCGTTTTTATCAATGTTTAAAAATATGGTTTTTTTACGACTTTTTTAGTTGTATTTTTGCCGCATCAAACTAAGAACTCCCGTTAAGAGTTTCGTAAAATTGAAAAAAATGAAAATAGTAGTAGGCCTCTCCGGAGGTGTAGATTCAAGCGTTACAGCTTATTTGCTGCAGCAGCAAGGCCATGAAGTAGTGGCTTTGTTTATGAGAAACTGGAATGATGCTTCGGTAACATTGGAAGATGAATGTCCCTGGATAGAGGACAGTAATGATGCCCTTATGGTAGCACAAAAGCTTGGAATTCCTTTCCAGGTGATCGACATGAGTGAGCTTTACAAGGAACGTATCGTAGATTATATGTTCGATGAATATCAGAAAGGAAGAACTCCGAACCCTGATGTTTTGTGTAACAGAGAAGTAAAATTCGATGTTTTCATGAAGACGGCAATGTCTCTAGGTGCTGATAAGGTAGCCACAGGACATTATGCAATAGTAAACTCCACTTTTGACGAAAACGGTAAGGAAATTTTCCATCTTCTGGCCGGGAAAGACAATAATAAGGATCAGTCTTATTTCCTTTGCCAGCTGAGCCAGGATCAATTGTCAAAAGCCTTATTCCCTATCGGAGAGCTTACAAAACCTCAGGTAAGAGAGATTGCAAAGGAGATTGGTTTGGTAACCGCTGACAAAAAAGATTCTCAGGGATTATGTTTCATCGGAAAAGTGAGCCTTCCTCAGTTTTTACAACAGCAATTGAAACCGAATGAAGGAGAAATCGTAGAAATTTTCAAAGATTCACCTTTGTTTGCTGAAGAACAGCCTGCATTTTCATCCAAAGAAGAAGAACTGGAATTCCTTTCAAGGAAAATCAATTATAAAAAAACTGACGGAAAGGTAATCGGAAAGCACCAGGGAGCTCAATTTTTCACGATCGGTCAAAGTAAAGGCCTTGGGATTGGAGGTCATAAAGAAAGCTGTTTTATCGTCTCCAGAGATATGGAAAACAACATCCTTTTTGTAGGAGAAGGAAACCACTTCCCGGGACTTTTCAAAAAAGCTTTAAAAATTGACAATACAGAACTCCACTGGGTACGTGAAGATATGAGGCTTCAAAATGGTGAATCAATGGAAGTTATGGCCAGATTCAGATACAGACAGCCTTTGCAGAAAGCAACACTTTACCAGTTTGAAGATGCTTTTTATGTAGAGTTCGATGAACCTCAGTCTGCGATTGCTGAAGGACAGTTTGCGTCATGGTATATTGACGAGGAACTTATCGGAAGCGGTGTCATTTCGTAATAAGGATTCAACAGGAAAATAAAGAGTAATAACAACTCAAGATATAATAAGCCCGAAGCAACTTTGTTTCGGGTTTCTTTTTTTGATGTATTAGTATTTTATTTTATTCTTGAAATGAGGTAATATAAATAACAGGGTTACAATACTCTCTCCTATTAATATCATCGCTAAAAAACCTATGGGCTTTTCTAAATGTATTCCTCTTATCAGCTTTATGATGCCAAGCAAAAAGATGAACAGCGTATAATAGCAAGTCGTTTTTGAAATGCTTTCTTTGAATGATTTTAAGATAAAAACGGAAAGATAAAATCCGAGTATAAGGACTAAATAAAACTTTAGGAATTCCGGGCCTTTTATGGTGATCGGATTCAAGGTTCTGCATTCTCCGGCAAGCCATAGAAAACTGATCCCGACCGGAATGAAATGAATGATTAGTTTTTTCATGATGATTATTTTTTAAAGTGATCTTTTTTATCCGCCACAGCCTCCGCAACCGCCACAGCCTCCTCCACAACCACCGCCACCACAGCTGCTTCCACCTCCGCTGCTACAACTACTGCCTCCACAACCTGTTCCTGAGTCACCATCTCTTTTATCGTTGCTAGTCTGGATCAGATTCATCACTAACCCAAAGAGGAAAGCAACAAATAATGAAATGAGTACTGAGGCCAGGGTGATGATCAGCTCACCAAGACAAGAAGTCAGCAGAAAAAGCACACCCAACAAGGGAATGATACGAAACTTCTTCCACCAATTGCTTTTGTCCGGTTTCTTCTCTTGCTGAAGCCAAATTTCCATTGGAGCATCAGCCTGAAATATCTCTTTATACCCTTTCAGCGTATCTGTAAACCAATGCTGATGTTTATGATTTTCATTGGCACCTCCTTTAGAAGGATGGTGATGTAAAGCCCTTTTCAAAATAGCCGGACAAAATTCTTCCCAGTAATTCTGGGTATAGATCAGGTGCATATGCCATACCTTATCTACTATTTTGCTTGGTGAAGCTCCGTTGGGAAGAATACAGCATAGATAAACAAATCTTTTGTATTCTTCGATGGCTTTTCGCGTAAAATCCAGACTCCAGTTTTCTTCTTTTGCCAGCTTTTTCGAAAAAGGAAAATCAGCATCAGGAGCGTCTAATGAAAATCCCTGAATTCTGTTCCAAAGGGACTCATCTTGTAATAACATTCTTGTTTCCATTGTTCTAACTTTTGTTTTTCTACTCAAATATCTGTGCATTTTGTAATATAAAAGTCTTTCAAAAGTCTTTTTTAGTATCGTAAAAATCTTAAATTAGTCTTATAAAATCATAGTATGAAAAAGGAAGATATACTTCATCTTGAGAAGCTGATGAATTTCCTTAGCCGGCAGTTTTTAAAGAAAAACCATTGGGAAGATATTACAAAAACCGAATGGTCTTATATCTGTGCAGAGCTTAATGATCTTATTACCAACGATCATGCAGAGAAAGGAATCAAAAAAGCCCCGGATCTTCTGGGAAATAATTATCTGTATGAACATCTGATCATCAATAAACTGAAAAGGTTCCATCAAAATGAAAAAGCAGTTCTAAGCAGACCCAATCTCGCCAAACTGAGCCTGATCGTCAAGGTTCTGGGGTATTCAAATTATATCGACTTCATCAATTCGAATACGGAATCATTCAATTTTAATGATCTGAGAATCGACATGGATAAGGTGAGTCTGAATACAGCCCTTCTGGACCGTTTGGTGGGCTGCTGGTATTCTTATAACAGAAATCTTCCGGAGAACCCTACACAGGCAAAAGAAGACCGGATCTGGCGTTCTGCGATGGAGATCTATAAGTCTGAAACCACAGGAGAATATTTCATCGAAAGAAGTGGTGGTGATCATCATAAGTATTTCGGAAAGGTCACCGCCTATTCGGATTATGTTTTTATCATTATGAACAGTAATACGTTTATCCGGCAAAGGCATTTTATCTCGAGAATCAAGGACATTAAGGAAAAGCTAAAAAATCCGGAATATAAACTTCACGAACTTCATTTCATCAGTACCTGCATCAGCTTCAACCAGGAACCGATCGCCCTGTTTGAAATTTTCCGGAAAGCAGACCGAAAAACCTTTATTTCCGATTCTATCAGCCTTCCGATTGACAGTGATGAAATTCCGGAATCTATTTTAAAACAGCTTGAAGACACTGAATCTAACAGAATTGATTACAGGTAGTTGAATACAGGATACGAGTTGTGAGATACAAGGAAAGAATATTGATTTTTGATGAGTGTTTTTAGAGCAGAATATTTTTTGAAATTTTTCTGTAACGAATTGGTAATCGCCATACTTACTGAGTAAATAACAATAAAAAATATCATTATGAAAACTTCAACAACCCACAATCAGTATGTATTCGCCAATAATGTTCTGATCTTTATCGTATCTATGCTTTTAGGTTATAATATTTACCAGGAAATCTATCATCCGGAAAAATCACATCTTTTCCTCTGTGCTATATTAGTGGCTCTCACCTCAGCTGCGGCAAGAAAATACGGAATGCCAAAAGAGCAAAGAACAAAGAATAAAGACTAAACATCTGCATCTATTCACCTATCAACCCGGAGCAATACTGTTCCGGGTATATTTTTACTAATCCTATGCCTGGAATACTTTTAGACTTTTAAAATCAATACTTTACGGAAATAATTAACTAATTTAATTGTTCCAAATATGAACCCCTCAATGATCTTGCTATGGAATATTATGAATTGTATGAAGTTTTGAAAAGCCATTTTGATTCTGTAAAAGAAACTATTGAGATCAAAGATTTAAACCTTACTATCGAATCCGTTCCTTTTGAAACAAAGGTTTCGGATCTGCTTCATGGTCCGGAAAATCAGGAGTGCCCCGTGCATCAGGAATCATTGAAAATCAACGAGAGTGCATACATGATTTATCACCACCTTCTGTAGACATTAAAGATTTTGATATAGCCTGTAATAAAAAGTTTGAATATTACATCCTTAAAAGAGCTGATATAGAAACTGCCGAAGGCTGTATCATCTTTTTCCATGGCCTAAATGAAAAGAAATGGGATAAATACCTTCCCTGGGCCTATGAGCTGGCACAAAAGACTCATAAAGCGGTCATTTTGTTTCCTATTGCCTTTCACATGGATCGTGCGGAAGCTATCTGGAGTGACCGGCATCATATGATGGAAATTGTGAAGTTCAGAAAGGGACAGTATCCGGAAAACACCCATTTTTCGTATGTAAATGCAGCCATAAGTTCCAGACTGGAAGCACATCCTCAGAGAATTTTCTGGTCAGGATTACAGACTTATTCAGATATTATTGAGGTCGTAAAGGAAATTAAAAACAACAGAATCAAAAGCATAGCTTCAAATGCTAGTCTTGATCTATTCGGATATTCCATTGGTTCTTTCCTATCGATGATTATTAAAATGGCTAATCCTTATAGCTTCTTCACTCAATCTAAGGTTTTCTGTTTCTGTGGTGGGATGACCATTGACCGAATGTTTCCCATTTCCAAATACATTATGGATGCTCAGGCTACGATCAAAATGCAATCTGTCTTTACAGAGTTGCTGAGCTCTGATTTTAAGTTCGATACCCGACTGAAACATTATCAGGATGATGATCTGCATCCCCAGGAAAGCTGGTTCAAGAAGATGCTCCGGTACAATTATTTTCAAAAGGAAAGGGAAGAAAGAATTCAGGAAATCCGGTCTCAGGTAAAAGCTTATGTTCTCGAAAAAGATACTGTTGCTCCGCCGATGGAAGCTCTGAATACTTTACAGGGAGGCTACAGGAACATCAATGTAGAAGTTGAAATAAAAGATTTTCCCTTTGATTATTCTCATATGGTCCCTTTTCCACTCACTCATAAACACAAAACAGAAGTAACTGAAGCCTTTCACCAGTTTACAAAGTCTGCCAGTGATTTTTATGGCCAATAATTCCCGTTAATAGAAAATAGAGAGGTAGAGTTTAAAAAGGAATAAAATAAGCTCCATAATAGTGTTTTTTAAAGTGAATGGATATAGAATTCCTGTTCCGGATAAAATAATACGGAATATGAGCCGGAAGCGATCAGTTTTTGATTTTAAGGTTTAGCTTACAAGCCAATCTTTAAAATCTTTGACACGATCTCTGCTTACCGTGATTTCTTCCTGAGGCTGAAACTCAAGATCAACTTTGTAATAAGGGGAAGTATGGATGTTTTTGATATAATCGGAATTGATGATAAACTGTCTGTTGACCCGGAAAAACTTTTTCTCCTCCAAACTATCTTCCAGTTCGTCTAAAGTAAAATCTGACGGATAAGTACGGTCTTCGGTCTGGAGATAAACGATCTTATTCTCACTGAAAAAACAGCTTATTTCCTGGGTCTGAACAATTTTTAAATTATATCCGATTTTTACCAGCACTCTTGAAAGGATCGATTTTTCTTTTCTAATCAACTGCTTTATATCCTGGGTTCCAATATCATTATTGGAGGGAATAAAGGATTTAAATTTTTCCACAGCGCCTGCCAGATCCTCTTCAAGAATTGGTTTCAATAGATAATCTATACTATTTAGTTTAAAGGCTTTTAGCGTATATTGATCAAATGCAGTCGTATAGATGATAAAGCCTCTGGTAGAAACTTTCTCAAAAATATCGAACGACAGCCCGTCTCCCAGAACAATGTCAGAAAAGATCAGCTGCGGATGTTCATTTTCAGAAAACCAGGCTAATCCTTCTTCTACTGATTCTATTTTAGCAACCACTTCAATATCAGGAAAATTACTTAACATTCTCTCTAATTTCCTTGAAGCTGGTTTTTCGTCTTCGATAATGACAGTTTTGATCATTGAGTCTATTGTTTTAGTGATAAAGTTTTGGAAATAAAATTAGATAAAAACAGGCGTATTTTAAAAATCAATCGGTTTTTTATTTTCCCTGGTTTCTTTTTCTATGATCTTTCTTTCCCATTCATCATCAAAAACAAAAAGGAAGAATGCTTTTACCACAAGAATAATAGCCCAAATGGTAAGAAACAGGTGTCCGCCAAATATTTTGTAATGAATCCCGTCATTCAGCCAATCATTTCCAATGATCACTGCGCTGATGAGGGCAAACCACATAAGGTTTTTATAGAATTTTTTCAGTTGCTGAACTCTGGTATATGCTGTATTGTAATCCATGATGTATTGTTTTTAAAAGTTATTTTGTGATTATAATGTTTAGTTTTTAGCGGTTTCCTTTTCCAGCATCTTTCTTTCCCACTCGTTGTTAAAGATAAATAGGGAAATTCCTTTGAACAATAACACGATAGCCCAGATAGCCAGTAACAGATGTCCGCCGAATATGGTATACTGTAAGTCATCCTGTAGCCAGTCTTTTCCAATTAGGATTACTGTAATGATCCCAAACCACATTAGGTTTTTATAGAATTTTTTCAATTGCTGAACTCTGTTGTAAGTTTTGTAAGTATTCATGATCTATTGTTTTTAAAAGTTTTTTAAATGATTATAATGTTTTAGTTTTTCCTTTTTCTTCATTCATCAGTTCTCTGATCTTATTTTCTTCCCAGCTTTTTCCAATCCCAAATACATTCACGGCGTGAAAAGCGACTCCAATTCCCCAGCCAAGCATTGGCCATAAGAACCATAAATATCCCGGAGAAGTCATTATATTCAGAAATGCTAAAAAGGAGATCACGATACAGTACGAAGTAAGGTTTCCATAGAATTCTTTCAATTCTTTTACTCTTTTTGCTGCTCTTTCATAAGAAGCGGTCTCTTTGTTTGATAAAATTTCCATAACGTTTTGTTTTAAGGTTAGTTATTTGTTTTTCCTGAGTCAAAGATAGGATGGAAAATGGCCTTAAATCAATTTTATGTTACCGAACGGTAGAATATGCTTTCCGAATGGTAAAATTTGGGAAATACAGCATTATACGACACGGATTACCTGGATTGCTGCTTATTGGAAGACGTAAGAAGGTCAAAGATTTTCAGCGAGATTTATACTGATAGATTTCGCCACTAATGCACGAATTTTTCCTTGTTACTCTTCAAATATCACTGATTATCTTTATTAATACCAAAGAATTTTATTCGTGAATTCGTAGCAATTAAATATTCTCGTTGATCAATCAGGTTTCTCTTAAACATCTTCTGAATCTCTGAATTGGGGGAAAATAAACCGCATAATTTTTGCCACTAATGCACGAATAAAAGGGATTCGTGCATTAGTGGACAATGTAAATAGGAATTCTGTTTTATGCCAGATAAAACTCTTTTGAGGGGTTAGTAAATAAATGGGATCAGTTTCTTTGTGGTCTTTCTGTATTCGATGTATTCTTCACCAAACTTTTCTACAAGAGCCTGTTCTTCAATCTGGATTCTGTAGATAAAGGCTACAAACGGAGGTACAAAAGCAAGGAGCAATGAGAACCAGTTATTGAGGTACAATCCGAGTCCCAAAGAGGTAAGCAGCGAAAAGGCATAAGACGGATGTCTCAGGTATTTATAAAAGCCTTCTTTCTTTATCTTATGATCCTCTCTAATGGTAACATCCACCGTAAAATATTTTCCCAGCGATCTGATGATGATAAACCTTACGATAATGCCAATAATAATGAATGCCAACCCCAGATAGCGGATCCAAATTCCATGAACGATGGGTAACGTGGTCATAGAATCAACTGTAATTGCTGCGGCAATAGAAAAAGGAATAGCCAGCCACAAAATGTTAAGCGTAGATTTATCTTTATCCTTTTGATCATTCTTGTTGGATTTCAACATGTTTTTGTACAAAAATTCACTGATAAACCAGACAACCATAGAGATCATGAAGAGGGTTTTTAATGTGTTCATTTTGATTGAGATTAAAGTGGTTAGACAAAAGTACAGGAGCAAAAAATATTGAGTATCTAGCAATCAGGAAGGTAATGATATTACAGTTTTACCATTCCATTCCTCTACAGCCTTCTCTTTTCTTTTTCCATCAGTTCACGGATCTTTTTCTCTTCCCAATCCTGAAAAAAGGGAATTTTAGACAGAAAAACTACCGCTGCATGAGCCACAAGACCTATTCCCCAAACTAAAGCTGTAAAAAAGTTTTTGAACTGAAAATAGCTTTCTCCGGGCTTCAGATGGGTATAATTGTAATAAACAATCATTGCGTTCACTGCAATATAGACAAAGAGGTGAGCATAGAAGCCCCTTAATCTCTCTACCTGTCTTTTTGCTTTCTGATATTGAATATCATCTTCGTCAAAAGTTTCCATTGTTTTTATTTTTTTCTTTATTCATAATTTCACGGATCTTCTTTTCCTGCCAGGACTCTCCCACTCCAAAGACCTGAAAAGCATGAGAAGCCACTCCTATTCCCCAGCCCAGCACCGGAAACCAAAACCAGTGAAACGAACTTTTTGTAAAAAGATTAATGAAGATCAAAAAAGGAATCACAATGCAATAAGAGATCAGGTTCATATAGAAATCCTTGATTTCCTTTACCCTTTTCTGTGCCTTTTTATAGTTCTTAGAATCTGCACTCTGTTCTGCACTGACAATATTCGGCTTATTAATCAGCATCGGAAGTTTTACTTTAAAATAATCCTCTGATTTTTCAATGAAAACATTTCTTTTAGTGAGTAAAGAATATCGCTGTACAATATTAGACAGCCCAATTCCGGAACTTTCTTTGATCTGCTCTCTTACCTGCAGATTATTCTCAATACAAAGAATGTCTCCTTCTGAAAAAATTCTGATGACCAGAGGTTTTGATGAAGTGGCAAAATTATGCTTGATACAATTTTCCAGCAAAAGCTGCAACGAAAGAGGCACTACATATTTCCGATAGTCTTCTTTTTTGACATCAAAAACAAAATCGACACTGTCTTCGAATCTGGTTTTTAAAAGATCACAGTACGTTTTGGCAAATTCTATTTCATCCTCTACCGTCACCAGTTCCTTATCCTTTTGTTCAAGTACATACCGGTAAATTTTTGACATTGAGGCAGTAAACTTTTGGGCCTGATTAGGATTTTCATCAATCAGAGAACTCAAAACATTCAGAGAATTAAACAGGAAGTGCGGGTCCAGCTGGTTCTTAAGGCTTTCGAATTGGGCATTGGCAGATTTGGCAATAAGCTTCTGCTCTACAACCTCTTTTTTGGAAGTTTTTTTCAGTTCTTCCATAAAGCTCTTAGCATGGAGAAAAGCAGATATAAGCAGTGCTATATTGATCGTAAACCAATTGGTAAGATTAAACTTACCTGAGAAATACTCCTCGGTAGTGGCCCCTTTCTGAATCACTACAAAATTGATATAATTACAGAAATAGACCAGTATGATATTGGCAATAATGATAGAAACAATGCTGATTGTGGCTCTTTTGGACGTATTTTCAGACCAGGGGAATCTTTTGTTGAGAAAACTGTTGAGCAGGCCATTTCCACCTCCCAGCACCACCGTATAAAGCAGAGAAATAAGTATCGTAAGCCCAAAGTTCTCAAGGGTTCTCTCTGATGTAAAAGCAAAAAAGAAAAACATGGAGACGGTGAGCGAAATCCAAAACATTGTTATAATATCCTTACGTTTCATGATTGATTTACTTATTTCAAAATTAGCTTTTATTAAAGGGATCAAAAATTATTTCTTACTGAAAACAGTTTATTTGTCTCTGGGTAGGATGATCTGTTTACCGATGAAAAGAAAGAACCGAAAGTCTTATTGATCAGAAATCTGTTCTTCAAAGAATCCGACTTCCGGCTTCTTTCTATCTTTATTTTTTAGTTTCAGCAGGCAGACTCATAAAATATTCTGCTTCTCCACGGCCCCAATTCGGATCCAATGCTGTTTTAGGTTTATATGCATTAAATTTTGCAACTGCGGCTTTGAACATTTCCATTCCTTTGGTCTTACTTCCCCCATACTGTTCAGGAGTAAAATAGGTATCTTCTGCTTTGATCAGTGCAATTCTTGGATTTCCCGGATCCAGCTTTTCCGCACTGTTGAGTTCTTCAGTAGCTCTTACTCCGTCTGTCATAAAACGTTGCTGCGGATTGACCATCATTCTTAAAGAATAGGTCATTTTTCTCAACAGGCGAATCTCCGCATTATCCGCTCCGGCAAGGCTTTGTGCTGTACCCAGGTATTTTTCTGCCTGTGCAGCTATTCCATCCAGGTCCTGCATATTTCCGTTTCTCATCATCACTCTTCCTTTTTGAATCTGAGAAAATGCAGCATAATACGGCGGAAGCCATTGAGAACTCTCTTTACTTCCTATCCTTTGAAAATCATTGGCAAGGGCCTGGAAATCCTCAGGAGTTTTGCAGGTTTCTATTTTTGCAATTTTTTCAGCCATTATTTTTTCATAATCTGACTGAGCAAAAGCCGTTAAGCTCATAAAAGCTAAAGCAAAACTTAAAAGATATTTTTTCATGACATTAAATTTTAAAAGTTAGTTTATTGGTAATTCGAAGTTATGTTTTTATAAATTATTATTGATGGCATCTTCTGTTTTATCTACTCCAAAGCTTATAAATGCTCCTACAAAAACAAAAGTATTGACGGGTGGAACAATTGCTGAGCTTCTGGATCCATCCACAGAAAAATTATATCCATATACATTTTTTGATCCAAGAATATTGGTAATGCTCAATACGAATATGGGAAATGCTTTTGCTCCTTTCTTTCCAATATTGGGTAGATAATTGAAGCTCAGGTTAAGCGCATTATAATCTTTAAGCCTACCCTCGTGTCTGGTATAGTTGACTGCTTTTCCATCATTAAATTCACTAGCTATATCATAATATGGACGCCCTTTTGCATAAGTGTAGGAAAGATTGGCTCCAAACTTCCACTCCGGAATAAACTTTTTGACTACGGCAGAAAACGTGTGTTCTGCAGCAAATTCCGGTTTTAAACTTACCGGATAATTAAGGAAGTCTCTTTTTGAATCCAGATAAGAATAAGTTAACCAGTAATCTATATCCTTAAATGTCTTTTTGTCTTTCCAGAATAACTCCAGCCCTTTTGCAAATCCGTAACCATCATTGTTTAAAGCGGTCTGTACCTGTTGGCTCTGTTGCTTTCCAGGCAGAATATTATAGGTTTTTACAAGCTGATCATATTTTTTATAAAAAGCTTCAAGACGTAAGCTTCTTCCTTCCGAACTTCTCTGAATCTGAAGAACATAATGCTGTGATTTCTGAAAATCCAGATTGGCCGGCCCATTGATGTACTTACTTTCCGGATTCTGATAAAAAAGACCATATGCTAAAGAAGTAGTCCAGTTCTCTGCCAGGCGGTAGGCTATTGCAAAACGAGGAGCAATATTATTTTGTCCCAGATAAGAAGAATGTTCCGCTCTCAGTCCGATTTTTGCAGATAATGCATTACTGAATCCCAGATCTGTTTCTACAAAAGCTGCCGAAATCAGGTCTTTGTAATGTTTTTGAACCTCCCCGAAATTCAGTTTTTCATCGGTATTATTCAGTTCAAAACCACCTCTTACAGCACTGATTCTGTTAATCTTTCTTTCAAGAACCGCTTTGAAGTTGATATAGTTTCCATCCGTCAGTAATCTTGATCGATTGCTTTCTATATCATTAGTTTCAGTAGAGAAATTAAGGTCTGATCTGTTGTATGAATAGGAACCTCCTACATTCAAAAGGTATTTTCCGAATTTTTGTTTGAAAGACAGGTTATGATAGCTGCTGCTTCCCTTCAGTCTTACCAGCCCAAAGTCGTATCCTGGTTCCAGACTTTCCGTTTTCACTCCCATTTTATTGGAATTGTACATTCCATAATATTTGAAAAACCCGCCTGATTTTGTTTTAAATCTAAAATTAAAATCACTGTTCAGCCCCTGTGGTGCATCAATAAAGTCTGTATTAAAATGAAAAACATTCTGCATCAAACTTAGAAGCGAATACCCTGCTGAAGCTCCGTAAGAATAGTTTTTCTGCTCTCCCAGTTTCTGAAATCCTGCATTCAGAAAAATAGGGGAAACACCAATATTGTACGATGTCTGATCCGGAAGATCAACACTTTCCAGCATCAGTACCCCGGAAAGTGCCTGCCCATACAATGCAGAATATCCGCCACTTGAGAATATATTCCCTTTAAAAAGTGAAGTATTGAACTGGTCTCTTCCAGCAATTCCGGGAACAGAATTGGAGAAATAGTTGTTGATAAGACTGCCATCCATAAAGATCTTGGATTCTGTTCCCGTACCTCCGCGGATAAACAATCCTTCAGTACCTCCTACTTTCTGTACTCCCGGAAGATAGGTCAAAGCCGATGTTATCTGCCCGTCAGCACCCGCTGTAGTATAAATATCAATAGGAGAAAGTAATGCTGTCGCCCGCTTTTTGTCACTGGCTTCTATGGAACCTGCAGAAACTACAACCGCATCAATTTCATTAATCTGCTCTTTAAGATCGGTACTGATGGTAATATCCTGATTTTCAATATTGACACTTTTTTCAGTTTCTTCATATTTGGGATGAGTAAAAACGATTTTATGCTCGCCTTTTTCTGAGGTTTCAAAGGAAAAATTCCCTTGTGCATCAGTAGTGGTTCCATCATAAGTATCTTTCAGGGTGACATTTACTTCACTTATCCCTTTATTTTTAAAGGTTACCCTTCCTGAGACTTTTATTTGGGAATATCCCATCATAAAAGTGAGAAGAGTAATCAGAAGTAATATTTTTTGTCCTTTCGTTTTCATGGCTATTATTTTCTGGATCAAAAGTACTATAACAAAGGACCTTCTGTAAAAAAATTATTACCGAAGGGTATTCTTTTGTTACTGAATGGTAAAAAAGCCGGAAGCCGAAAGAAAGGAGACTATTTAAACTTCGTTACTTCCTTCTTTCAAGTCCCGGCCTCAGTCCTTTTGGCGGTAGTTTACTGAATCGGGATGCAAAAATCCACAATCATTTTCCCTTCCGGATGCTCTTTAAAATTAGAATGATAGATCTCAAAAGGAAATGTTCTTCTCATAGAATAGCCGTGCTCATTCATCCATAGAAACAGAGACACCCAACATTGCTCAAAATCATTAAGCGTTACTTCTCCGCTTCCTACGATAAATTTCCCGGCTTCTATCGTCTCTGAAAAAACCTCTCCTGTTGAGTTTTCCAGCTTTTCATCCAATAGCATACAGGCATGGATCCGTACTTTATCCGGAGGAGTCACCTTGAAGCTATCGTGGTATACGGAAATCATTTTTACATGCTCCCGTGGGAATAACCGCTTCTTTTTTGCCCAATCAATGAGCACATTGTAAGAGGGTTCCACCTGAGCAATTCCCAGACTCATTACAGCAGCCAGATTCATTTCCGGCATTTCTTTTACTTCGATTTTTAAATTCATTTTCGTCCAGTTTATCAGATTTTCGATACTGCAAATGTATTGGCTGAAAACCGTATCAATTTGTCCGTTCTTGCTTTGTATTTGTAAAATCTTGTGAAATTTCTCAGGAGCTGATTTCCGGAATTCGGAAGGAGGAACTCCATAATATTTTTTAAAGGTCTTGCTGAAAACCGAATGGTTGGAAAACCCAAGTTCAAAATAAATTTCTTTAATCTCCACTTCTTTCCGCATCGCCAGGAAAAAAGCACTTTTCTCTATTTTCTTCCTGATAATATAATTCTGAAGGGTTTCTCCTGTGATCAGGCGGAATATTCTGTGAAAATGAAACGGCGAATAGGCATTGATCTCCGCAATTTTTTCCAAGGAGAGATCTTCGTCAAGGTGATTATCAATGTATTGAATCGTTTTTACGATGCGTTTTTTATATTCTTCCAAAATAAAAAAGATAGCGCGACAAAGATATTGATCTAAAGGATATTTCAGTTGTCTTTTATTGCTATTTAGATAGAATAATTAAAATTCAACATACTCAATAAAAGGGACTATATGATTGATATTAATATCGTTTGAAGCGATACAGCTGCAATAATTCTGATCAATTAAAATGTCTTTCGTGAAAAATTTTTGTCTGTCAATAATACTTTCATTGTTCAGGACTTCAAAAGAGTCCAGCGGAAGCATCATTCCATCGCCATGAGCTTTCATAACGGCTTCTTTTTCCGTCCAATAGGTGAAAAAATGTTTAATTTTATTGTCAGCTTCATGAATTTTCTTTATCTCCCCCGGTGTCATTTGAAATTCGAAATCCTTATAGTTGACAGCTGTGTCGTAAAATTCCACATCTATTCCTATCGGAAATTCACCTATTGCACAGACTACCATCTCTTTGGAATGAGAGATATTGAAATGAACAGGATCATCTTTTAAATAGGGTTTATGATTCGAAGAAAGCCTGATTTCTGTTTCAAAAATATCGTAGTAGGTACTTAGTCCGTGCTGCAGCAAAACCTTACCCAGCAATGAAAGCTGAGCATCCTGCCATCTTCTGTATTTCAGGATATTTGTTTTCAGATCTTCAGAAAATACATTTAAATAGCGGTTCAAAAGATCTTGGTGTTTTTCTTCCTGTATGAATGTATATAAAATGATCATTTTCCTACCTCCTTGTTGTAATTATAATGAAAACCGATGCAATATGACAGTACATCATGGTTAAAAATAAGCATTTTCGTTCTTTTTTCAAAGTTTTTATCGTACTAAATACCAGGGACAAACCTCAACTTATTTTGCCTCTGTCTATCTATATTCTCTGAAAAAAAGACTGGAATCATAAAGCGTATTGGAAAAACTTTTATAATTTTATCGTATAATCACTATAAATCATTTTAAAAATGAAAGTACAAACATTAGCATTACTGGCAGGATGTGCACTTTTTGCTGTTTCATGCGGAACTACAAAAACGTACAGCGTAAATGCCAAAAGCGGAACACAGACAGGCGGAACGGCAAAGTTTACCCAACAAGGAAATGAAGTTATCATGAAACTGGATATTACCAATCTTACCCCTGGAATCCATGCTGTACACATTCATGAAAAAGGAGACTGCTCTGCGGCAGACGGAACTTCTACAGGCGGACACTGGAACCCATCCAAGAACGATCACGGTAAATGGGGTGCAGAACATTTCCATATGGGAGATATAGGAAATCTGGTTGCTGATCAGAGCGGAACGGCAACATTAACTTTCAAGACTGATAAATGGTGTCTTGGCTGTACAGACGAATCTAAAAACATCATCGGGAAAGGTCTGATCGTACATGCGGCGGCAGATGATTTCCATACTCAGCCTACAGGAAACGCAGGCGGAAGAGTGGGATGTGTAGAAATCAAGTAATCAACTTATTTTACTGAATAAAAAAACCGATAATTTTCATTATCGGTTTTTTTATGTTTATGATTTTGTTCCCATTTCTGCTACAATATTCATTGCTTCCTGCAGGTAAAGGTCTTTTTTAAGATTCTTGATCCACATTTCAGATTTCTTCTTGAAAGCTTCATCTTTTTTCTCTCTTTCAATCTCACTAGGATACATGGTAAACTGTAATCCGTTTTCAAATTTCGTCAGACTCTTGAATTTTTCGATCTGAGATTTTCTATGCTTCATCAGTTCATTGAACTTATCGATATTAAGCGTAATATTCTCTTCTTTATCCAGTTTTTCTCTCCATTGAGCAGATTCAAGCAACAACTGATAATTGCTGTTTTTAGCCATTCTGGCTGCGCTTGCTTTTTCAAGAGCCTGAATATTGAAGTAGTTCAGCTTCTGGAATTTTGTAGGTGGAATTTTATCCCAAGCCAATGCAAAATCATCATATCTTTCTCCTACTTCAGCATAGGTAAAGAAGTCTTTCATCTGAATATCTGAAACAATTCCTTTTCTCTGAGTAGATTCTCCGGTCACTCTGTAGAACTTCTGGATCGTCAGTTTCAAAGATCCGAAATCATCTTCTGTGTTCAGGAATCTGTTCAGGTCTACAAAGGTCTGAACGGTTCCTTTTCCGAATGACTGCGGAGATCCGATAATCATTGCTCTTCCATAATCCTGCATCACACCTGCAAGGATCTCAGAAGCTGAAGCAGAAAGCTCATTTTGCATGATCACAAGCGGACCTGTCCAGATAGGAGCCTCATATTTGTTCTTTAGGGTTTGTATTTTTCCATTTCCGTCTTTCACCTGTACATAAGGCCCGGCATCCATGAAAAGTCCCATTATATCACCTACTTCCGTCAAAGAACCTCCACCGTTATTTCTAAGGTCAAGAATGATTCCTTCAATGTTCTGAGCTTTAAGCTTAATGATTTCATTTTTAATATCATCGGAAGCATTTCTTCCTTTGGCATTTTCAAAATCGGCATTAAAGCTTGGAAGGTTGATAAATCCGTATTTCTTACCATTTGGAGTATTCACTACAATACTTCTGGCAAAAGTATCTTCTATCGCAACCTCCTCACGGATCATCGTTACATCTTTGATTGTACCGTCTTTTTTCTGAACAGTCAGCGTAACCGGTGTTCCTTTTTCTCCTCTGATCAGTCTTACAGCTTCATCAGAAAGCATTCCAACAACATTTACTGCGTCATCTTTCGGTTTTGATTTTACTTTTAGGATTTTATCCCCTTCTGAAAGCTGCTTAGACTTCCATGCCGGAGCTCCAATGGTAAGGGCTCCCAGATAAAGGTTTCCTTTTTTCTCCTGAATCAGGGCTCCGATACCGATTACTTTTCCGGTAAACTGGGTATCAAAGTCTTCTTTATCCTTTGGAGAATAATAGTTGGTATGTGGATCGAATACTTCTGTATAAGCATTCATATAGACCGTAAACCAATCCATTTTCTTTCTTTTTTTGAAACGGGTGAAGGTATCTTTTACAAGATCTTTTACCTCATCTGTAGCTTTTTTGATCTTTTCGTCCTGAGTAAGAACTTTAAGCTTGATCGTATCTTTTAGCTTGTATTTCTGTACAGAGTCTTTCTTCTCTTTCTGAGCCTCTTCCTTACTATTCATCGACTCAACTTCCTGAAGGATATTGTATTTGATGAATTTCTTCCACTCATTATACTGCTCCTGCTTGTTCACAGGTGTTTTCTTAAGCTTTGGCTCAAGGGTCAGGGTTTCATCCTCATTAAGGTTAATAGGCTTACTGAAAATATCCTGTGTAATCTTATCGATCTCGTCTACTCTTTGGTAGAGTCTGTCAATCGTAAGCTTATAGAACGTAAGGTCTCCCTGGCTGATATAGTCGTCAAGCTTGGTTTCATGCTTGCTGAATTCATCCATGTCAGATTGCAGGAAATATCTTTTTGCAGGATCTACCAACTCGAAATAATGCTTATAAACATCCTTCGAATAGGCATCATTGATAGATTTTGGGCTATAATGCAGATAAGAAAGTGTATTTTTTACGCTCACCATAATCGTCTGCATCTTTTCATCATCGTTCTTTGGCGAGTTGAAGCAAAACATTAGACTGGTTAATGGAATCAGGAGTAAAAATTTATTCAGTTTGAAATTTTTCCACATAAACTGTCTTTATTTATTAATTTTTTAAAAAATAAGTATTGTAATAAGTAGCAATAATTTGCGAACTGTTACAAACGATCAAATTTAAGACCTTATTTACAAATATCGATAAGTTTTAAAGATTTTTATTCAAAGAGATGCCAAGTCCTGTTTTTTATCTTTAATTCTCACTGTAAAAATATAAATCATTGACAACGAAATAAAAAACATTTCATTAAATGAAAATAAATAGATACCACAAAAACTATTTTTAAGCTATAAAGGCATAAAATATGCTAATATTTAAGTAAATCACTTTAAATATTATTATTATGAGAAGCTTATTATGGTTAGTCGCAGTCATTTGTATCGTTGTATGGCTTTTAGGAATGTTGAATATTGTACCCGGGATCAGCACAGGTTATCTGATACATATATTGCTTGTTATCGCTATTATTGTCGTTCTTTATAACATCATTACCGGAAGAAAACCATTGGATTGATAAAGAATAAACTGATTTATTTCTGCCATCTTACTTGAATGTTAAATGGTATTGGAACAATGATTCGTTATGCTAAAATTCAAAAGAATTTAACCCCTCAGAAATATCCCTTTTTCAGGTATTCAGTTTCCTTTTCTTATTAAAACACAGGATATTCATTGCCGGAGTTAAATCAGTAAATGGCAAACCTGCTGTTTTATTACGTCTTATTTTTAACTACATTTGATGTGTTGAAAATTCTTTTTGTTCAATTCTCAAAATGAACAGACTGTACTGCATTTGTATAAAAAATTAAGATAATATATGGAAAGACCGCTTATTCTGGTTACTAATGATGATGGAATTACAGCTCCTGGTATCAGAAATCTTATCAGTTTTATGAACGAAATCGGAGACGTAGTGGTGGTAGCACCCAACTCTCCTCAAAGTGGCAAAGGCCACGCAATTACGATCAATTCTACGTTGAGCTACGAAGAAGTTACTCTTGATGGTCCACAGACAGATTATTCCTGTAGTGGAACTCCCGTAGACTGTGTAAAAATGGCACTTGATAAAATTCTGAAAAGAAGACCTGATATTGTTGTTTCAGGAATCAATCATGGAGCCAATTCGTCTATCAATGTTATTTATTCCGGAACGATGTCTGCAGCTGTAGAAGCAGGTGTGGAAGGAATTCCTGCTATTGGATTCTCTTTACTGGATTTCAGCTGGGAAGCAGATTTTGCACAGGCTAAAGACTATATTCAGAATATTGTAAGAAGAACGCTTGAAAACCCAATGCCGAAAGGAATTGTTCTGAACGTCAATATCCCGAAACTTCCTGCCTCTGAAATAAAAGGCGTAAAAGTCTGCAAACAGGCTCATGCCAAATGGGAAGAAAGCTTTGACGAAAGGGTAAACCCCCATGGGAAAAAATATTACTGGCTGACAGGCTACTTCAACAATATGGATGATTCTGAAGATGCTGATGAAACGGCTTTGGCGAACGGATATATCTCTATTGTACCTGTAAAGTTTGACCTTACGGCTTATGAGTATATGAAAACTCTGGAAGAAGTAATGGTTTTTGACACCGTAAAGGAAGTTAAATAAAACGATTAATGAAAAATAGAAAAAGCGTGAAATTTGATTTCACGCTTTTTGTTTTTTTAGCTTTTAAAGATTGAGCAGATGATTCTTTCTAAAAATTAAAATAATACCTTATCTTCTTTTCTCAGTTCCTCCAGATAACTTTTTTTATCATCCCTGTAGAAAAGGTTCATCGTTTCAAACGGAATCAATTTCAGATCTTTATTGACAATGTGTACACAGGATTTCTTCACAGCCCGTACATCAAAATCGTGAGCATCCATAAAGTTCATGATGATAATTCTGAACAGGTTATCATAATCCAGCTCAGGAGCCGATACTTCCGGTAAGCAGCAAAGCAGCTGGTTTACTTTAGGTTTTACTTTATCTACAGAAATCCCGGTGCTGAAAATATCAAGTAATTGCATATGCAATCCTTTATCCTGTTCATAGACAATTGTATTTTTGGATTCATTGTTCAGAAGATCTGCCGGATTGATATATCGGGTCAGTGGAATAATTTCTCCCTCAAGCTTTAAAATATATCCCATTGCCAGAGCATCCGGATTACAAGGTACGGGAATGATGTCATCAGAATTCAGAAGGGGAAATTGATTGAGAATCTCCTGTCTCACTTCCGTCAGTGTAATTTTTTCATGGGCAGAATCTTCTCTGTTTCGGCCTGCAATCTCTACCGGCTGGAAGGTAATTCCTCTTACACATTTCTGTTTCAGGGCAAATTCAATGATCTTTCCGATCTCGTCTATATTTTTATCTTTTTGAAGAACGATAACCAAGGTGGTGGAAAGATTGAGCTCATTCAGTTTTTCCAATCCTTTCATTCTTACTGAGGTAAGATCTTTGCCTCTGAATTCTTCAAGAACCTCTGGCTTAAAGGAATCAAACTGAAGATAAACTTCAAATTCCGGAGCATAAGTTGCCAGCTTTTCAGCAAACCCCGGATCATTAGCAATCCTTATCCCGTTAGTATTCAGCATCAGATGCTTGATCGGCTTCGACTTGGCAATATCCATAATTTTGAAAAACTCCGGATGAATGGTAGGTTCTCCACCACTTATCTGAACAACATCCGGCTCCCCTTCGTTTTTAACGATGGTATCAAACATGGCTTCAATCTCTTCCAGACTTCTATGACTTCCATAGTGGGGAGATGACATCGCATAGCAGGTAGGACAGGTAAGATTACAGCGGTCCGTAACTTCTACAATAGAGAGACAACTGTGCTGTTCGTGATCTACACAAAGTCCACAGTCATACGGGCATCCATATTCCACATCTGTTCCGAAATGAAGAGGCATTTCAGAAGCTTTGTTGTAGTTTCTGATATTTTTATAATAATGAACATCAGAAGCAATTTTGGTTTTGAAAAAACCATGATCAGGACATCTTTTGGTCATAAAAACAGCTTCATCCTCTATAATGATCTTTGCTCCTACCCTTTTCAGACATTCCGGGCAAAGGCTGATAGTATAATCGTAATAGGTATAATTTCTTACTGGCATAATCTAATTTTAAATCCTTATCCACAAATATAGCCACTGATCAGACCACAGATCAGAAGACAAATCACAAAGGTCATTATAAACTGTTTTCTGCTAAGTTTTCTGTCGCCTTTACTTTCGTAGATCAATTTGACAACAAAAGAAACGATAATGGAAATAAATGCAGCTCCTAAGATCAGCATCCCAACGATCATGATGACTACTCCTATAAGGCCTCCGGCCTCTAAAATGGTTAAAGTTTTCATTTTAATTTTTTATGACGGGGTGTTTTTAATGATATAAATGTAGTAAATAATTACACAAATACATACAAGCTGAATCGTTCCTAGGTTTCCGGCAATCTCTACCCTTGGTTTAATGAAATCCAAAAGGAATCTGAATGTAAAATAGCTCAGCATAAAGAGCTGAAAAAGAAATCCCGGATGGTATTTTTTATGATTCTGAATATATTTTAAGCTTATCCACAGCAGTATCAGAAATCCAATTTCATACAAGGCAACAGGATGTCTCAGATATTGATCTCCTAAATGCATTCCAAAAACAGAGTCTGTAGGAATGCCATAGGTTTCTTCGTAAATTCCGGTGAGAAAACAGCCTACCCTTCCGATAATAATAGCCAGCATTAAAGGAAAAACGATAAGATCTCCTGTGCTCTCTTTATGATGAACAATCTTCTTTGCCAGCTCTACTCCCAAAAGGCCAAAAGCCAGCCCTCCGACAATGGTATTGCTGGACCAGAATTTCTGAAAACTGAAATTTTCAAATATAGTATAAGGATTTTCCAGGTTTCCGATCAGCTTGGATCCCAGCAAAGCGCCTGCTGTGGCCCCTATCAAAACAGCAGCAGAGGTATTGAAAGATAATTTTTCGTTTGATTTTCTTTTAAGGTAAAAGTAATACCGCATGCCTAAAAACATTCCAACAGCCTCAAAAAGAGGATGGGCAAGAATTGTTTTACCAAAAATATGAAAAGTTACAGGAAAATCCATCGCTTCAAAAATAATCCATTTCAGATTATTTACTACCTTTATTCTGACAAATAATTACAAAATGCGTATAGAATATGATATAAAACTGGGGTTCAAGGATGTAATGTTCCGCCCCAAACGTTCCACTTTGAAGTCTCGTTCAGAAGTAGACTTAGAAAGAGAATTTATTTTTAAGCATACCCGTAAAAAGTGGAGCGGAGTTCCTGTAATCGCAGCCAATATGGACACTGTAGGAACTTTTGAAATGGCTGTAGAACTGGCAAAAGATAAGATTATCACAGCAATTCATAAACATTATACTCCTGAAGAATGGAGTCAGTTTCTGAATAGCCAGCCGGAAAGTATTCATCAGTATATCGCCTTAAGTACTGGAACCGGAAAGGCAGATGAGGAAAAAATCCGTCTGATCCTCGAAAAACACCCAAAAATCGAGTTTCTCTGTATAGATGTAGCGAATGGGTATTCTGAGCATTTCGTTGAATTTGTGAAGAAGGCAAGGGCCAATTTTCCTGATAAAATTATTATTGCCGGGAATGTGGTGACCGGAGAAATGGTGGAAGAGCTTCTTTTGGTAGGGGCAGATATTATAAAAGTAGGCATCGGGCCTGGTTCTGTGTGTACCACCCGTGTAAAAACAGGCGTTGGCTACCCACAGTTATCCGCTATCATTGAATGTGCTGATGCTGCTCATGGTTTGGGGGGGCATATTATTGCTGACGGAGGATGTAAAGTTCCCGGTGATGTGGCAAAAGCCTTTGGAGGTGGTGCCGATTTCGTTATGCTGGGCGGAATGTTTGCCGGCCATGATGAAAGTGGCGGTGAAATGATCGAGGAAAACGGCAAAAAATACCGTTTATTCTATGGAATGAGTTCAAAAACCGCTATGGATAAGCATTCCGGAGGAGTGGCAGAATATCGTGCCTCAGAAGGGAAAACGGTAAAAGTAGCTTATAAAGGTCCTGTTGCCGAGACGGTAAAAGATATTTTGGGCGGCGTGCGTTCTACCTGTACTTATGTAGGAGCATCCAAGCTTAAGGAACTTTCTAAACGGACAACGTTCATTAGGGTTCAGGAACAGGAAAATCAGGTTTTCAAGGACTAAAAAATACGACAAAACAAAAGCCTTTCGAGAATTTCGAAAGGCTTTTTATTATTTTGTTCTGATATATTTCTTTTCAAAATATTTTTGAAGCTGATCATTGACGTAGGTCTCATTTTCGTTTACAGAAGCCATTTCGTCAAAATGTAAAATCCTGGGAATCACTTTTACTTTTTTTACCACAACAGAGTCTTTAGGAGAATGTCTAATAAGATCTATTCTTTCATCCACTTCCCGCTCATATTCTGCCAGATCCGTAGTAAAAATCTCTGTAGCAATATTGGCTGCATTCAGATTAATATTCAAATAAGAATACCGCTCAGGAAAAACCCTGAACTCCGGGAGAAAAATAATGATAAGAGAAACCCACCAAAACTGTTTGATTTTCTCCATTTTAAATACAAGCAATACCGCAAAAGTGATGAAGAAATAAAATATTATATTTTCAAACTGTCTTGCGATAGAGGTAAGTATATATCCTGTAAAAAGCAATGGAAGTAATGAAACTGCCCAGAACAGAAAGGCTTTCTTAACCGTTATTTTCTGAACAATATTTTTAAGTTCTTTTTCAAAAACCTTGATAAATAAAGGAAGCGCTAAAAGAACTTTAAAAGCAACGTATATGGTATTAACCCCAAAAAGAGCCATCCTTTTCATCCATTTTATCAGCCCGCCTTCCGATTCTCCCATCCTGTTAAAATTTCCGGGAGCCAGGAAACTTACAAGTAAAAATGCGGTTCCTGTAAGTAAAAATATAAGATTCTGCTTATTCCGTTTCTGGTAATAAGATCCCATCAACAGACCTTGAAGAAGTAACGCTAAAATCTCATTAGCACCCATCAGAACGACAATCAGTAATAACGACAGATAGAACCATATTTTCTTAGCGGTATCTTCATTTTGTTTAAAAAAATAAAGCAATAAACCCGATAAAATTACAGGCAAAAAATAGATATTGGAGCCTGTGATCCAGAAATAATGTTCAGGAATACTTACCAGAAGTATGGTATAAAAGAAAAAAAGCATAATGCTTTTCTTTAAAGCTTCTACGGACGAATATCTAAAATAAGCTTTAAAATTAAGGGATGAAACTCCAATAAAGGAAAACATTAAAAAAAGCGGATATACTTTGGGAACAATCCCGTTCACATCATAAGCAACAGGATTGAGCATATTTACCGTGTATCCGAAATATCTTCCACCCCAATACAGATAGGTATGGGTAAAGTTTCCCCAAAGTCCTTCTACACGGGTACCATAGGCACACATATAATCATCGGTCTGGTATACATTAAACATGCTAATATACACCAGACCGATACATAATATAACTGATAAGAATAATACAATATTCTGTACTGTTTTCATCTTTCTACGTCAGCATTCCTCCGTCTACGTTAAGAGTCTGCCCGGTAATATAAGCTGACATCTCACTGCCAAGGAATACACATGCATTGGCAATATCTTCAGGCTGCCCACCTCTTTTCATCGGAATTTCTTCTCTCCATCCCTGAACTGTTTTTTCATCGAGAACAGCTGTCATTTCCGTTTCAATGAATCCCGGAGCAATAGCATTACATCTGATATTTCTGGAACCCAGCTCCAATGCAACAGATTTTGTAAATCCGATTACCCCTGCTTTAGAAGCAGCATAATTCGCCTGACCAGCATTTCCTTTTACTCCAACTACTGAAGTCATATTGATGATAGATCCTGATCTGGCCTTCATCATCGGCTTGATCACCGCTTTTGTAAGGTTGAAAACTGAATCCAGGTTTACTTTGATTACTTTATCCCAATCTTCTTTGGACATTCTCAGCAACAGGTTATCTTTTGTAATCCCTGCATTATTGACCAAAATATCAATCTGCCCGAACTCCGCCATTACTTCTTCCACCAATTTCTGAGCTGCATCGTAATCGGATGCGTCAGACTGATATCCTTTGATTTGGGTTACAGAACTTAAAGCTGCTTCTAATTCTTTAGCTTTGTCTACAGAGCCAGCATAGGTAAATGCTACTTTTGCCCCTTGCTGAGCAAATATTTCAGCGATACCTTTACCGATTCCTCTTGTAGCTCCGGTAATTAGTGCTACTTTTCCTTCTAATATTCTCATATCTATTGATAATTATTTTCTTTATAACTCATTCAGCTTGTGAGAGCTGACTCATATAGTATCTATAATTCCCCTCAGGAATTAAAACGGTTTGCAAAGATATTATAAATTGTTATTCAACACATTCAAATCATTAAAATACTGGACTTTTTTGATAAAATTCTTTGATTTTGGTTAAAGCCGGACAGCATTATTTTTAAATCTTGTGAAATAAATAAAGTCGGTTTTTTTATTCTTATCCAATTTCAAAACTTCTTTCTGCCACAAAAACTGATCATAAACAATCTCCTTCAATAGTTCATTCTGAAAGTTAGAAACCCCGTACTTACCTTCTTTTTTTACAACAATTTCATTTTCAGCATTACCAAATGTGATTATATCTTCGTAAATAAACGGTACAATTTCCGTTCCTTTTCCGTCAAGAATACCATAAAAACCTTCTGAATTTTTGCAGACAAGCGGTTTTGAGTATTCATTGAGAAAGCTGAAATAGTCAGCATCTTCATCTTTGATCAGGCTGATATTCCTGAGCTCTGTCATAGACTGATCTAATGCTGAAAATCTGTAATACTTACCCTCTTTCAAAACGATAAGACTTTCAGGATAAAAACCGATAATATTGATCCCTTCCCCTACAACATTCTTAAGGTCTTTATCCAGAAACTTCTCTTCATTTCCTTTTTTAAGGTAGATAAAATTTCTTCCGGAAATGCTAAAACTCCTGATATAATCATATTCCTGAGGACTAATAATATTCCCCTGCAGATCAATAATCCCGGATTTTTTTGATTTCTCATTGTAAGTACTGAAAAGATTTCCGAACAAAGGATTCAAATAGATAAAACTGTTGGGATAAAGTTGGCGGTCTTTCTTATTAAAAACCGTTGTTTTGTTATTTTTAGTCAGATAAATATATTCTTTCTTCCCAAAGTATTCCGGGGTGATCTCTTTGAAAACTTCATCAGCAATTATATTCTCTTCAGCATCAATGAGACCGTATTTTCCGGTGGTTTTATTTTTGGTAATCAGATAAGGATAGGCATTGATGTCTACCACCTGTTTTGAAAACTTATGCAGCGTCCGGCCGTCAATTCCTATAATTTCATATTGATTATCCTCATTAGTGATCAGTGCTCTACCCTCTTCAAAGCTGTAATATTCTTTAAATTCACGGTCGCTGATCTGTTTCCCGTTAAAATCATACAGAAACCATTTTTTATTTTTTAAAACAAAAAATCTGTTCTTTCCGGAAAACCTGATTTTATCTGAATAAGGAATGATTTCTTTCCCATTATAATCAAAAACTGCTTCATTTCCCTGTTTTGAAGCAATGATCCGTTCTTTACTCCACCATGGGGTGTCGAATTCCTGGTCATCCAAAGGAATCAGTTCGTTGCCTTTTTCATCAATAATCGCTGATTTTCTTTTGCTGCCAGTATCTGAATAAAGAATAAACCTGTTCTTAAAAGCGTGTAAAATGCTCCCTTTATAAGGAGATTCGAAGGTAATAGTGCCTAATGAATCTACAATTCCCTGTTTTTTAGAATCCGGATCATAGACCGTTCCATACCCTTCGGAATAAGAACTAACCTCCTTCCCTGTTTTTTTCGACAGGATAACCTTCATATATTGGTTAGTCTGTGCTACACAGGCTGTAGAACACAATACAAAAATAAGTTTCTTCAATGAAAATCAAATAGAATTGTTGACAATAAGAACGATTTCTCCTTTTAAAGTTTTGGTTTTAGAGAATTCAATTAATTCATTGATTGTTCCCCGTTTAGTTTCTTCAAATTTTTTGGAGATTTCACGACTTAGACTCACTTTGGTTTCTTCTCCAAAGAATTCTTTGATCTGTTCCAATGTCGTATTGATCTTGTGAGGACTTTCGTAAAGAACGATAGTTTTTTTCTCCTCAGCAAGCTGCTTCAGCTTTGTCTGTCTTCCTTTTTTCTGTGGTAGAAATCCGGCAAATAAAAATTCGTTATTTGGAAGTCCTGAAACCACGAGAGCCGGAATCAAAGCGGTTGCTCCCGGAAGGCATATCATTTCTACACCATTATCTGCTCCGGCTTTTGCCAGCAAATATCCGGGATCTGAAATACCCGGTGTTCCTGCATCGGTAATAATAGCGATATTCTGACCGTTCTTAAGGTCTGCAATTACTTTCTCCGTTGCCTGGTGTTCATTATGCAAATGATATGATTTTAAAGGCTTGGAGATTTCAAAATGTTTTAAAAGTATTCCGGAAGTTCTGGTGTCTTCACACAAAATATAATCTACTTCTTTCAGGACGTTTACAGCCCTGAAGGTCATATCTTCCAGGTTCCCAACCGGTGTGGGAACAAAATATAGGATTCCGCTCAAAATTATAAAAATTTATTTTCCACCAATATCCAAAGTCTCTGGGCATATTCATCCACTTTATTCCATTTTCTTTCGTAATAAAGATCGCTCAGATATTCTTTAGCTTCTTCCAGGGTTCTGAAATGATTCAGCTGGGCAACGGTTTCATTCAGGTCTGCCTGGCTTCCGTCAAACAACATTTTAGAGAAAGCAATTCTGTCATTCAGATCCAGTTTGAATTCCGGCTTCAGCTTTTCAGCTTCCATAAGATGAGTAGGAATATTTGATTTAAGGATACTGCCTGTATCTTCTTTCACAGGTTCAGGCTGTTCTTCTTTCTGCGGCGTTTCTCTTTCCAGAGGATCGTCATCAAAAAGTGATTGAACTGCTTTTAGTCCTTTGATATTGGCTAATTTTATTTTTCTCTCCTGATGATATTCGTCTAAGTTTTCAAAACTTTCATCAGAAGGATGTTGGTCTGTTTCTTCGGGAACAGGTTTGTCAATATCCATTATTTTCCTTCTGTCATAGACTTCGGCAAGGATATTTTCTTCTTTTTTATCTTCTTCAGAATGGTCATTTTTAATCTCATTCAGAACGTGTTCCACATTAGATGTTTCTGTAGCCATTTCCCCTTGCTCTATTGAGGTATGGGAAATAAACTCTACTTCATTTTCTTCAATCAGTATTTCATCATCCAGCATTTCGGTATCAAAAATACTTGGGATGATTTCTTTGGCTGTATTTTCTTTTACCTCATTTACTGCTGCAAAATCAGTTTCTTTTTCTTTGGTTTCAGCAAGGTCATCATCATTGCTGTCTATTTCGTTCAGCTGATTATTGAAGATGGCTTCTTCTTCCGTAACTTCATCATTGAACATATCTTCGTTAATATCTTCATCTGAATCAGGAGTGGCATCGGCAAGAATTTTTTCTTCATCCACAAAGCTTAAAATAGCCTCACGAGGTTCTTCATTTTCACTCAACTGGTTACTGAATGCAGTTTCCTCTTCATTGAGAGATGCTTCTCCCTGAACTGATTCAACTGGATTTTCCATATTGTTTTCTTCTACAAAGCTTACAATATTTTCATGGAATTCATTTTCAACAATTTCATTCAGCTGGTTGTTGAAGATAGCCTCTTCTTCTTCCGGCTCCTCTGCGAAATTTTCATGTTCATCAATTTCGTTCAGTTCATTATTAAAGATGGCTTCTTCTTCTGTAACCTCATTGCCGGAGTCATGATAGTCTCCTTCTCCGGAGGTAAAAGAAATATGCTGGTTTTCCATATGATGCGCCGGTTCATCCGCCACAAAATATTCAATATTTTTTTCCAGCAGTTTCAAAAAAGAAATCCTGTTAGCAAGCTCATCTACAAGATCTTGCCTGGAAAGTAATTCGTCTACGTTATGTATTTTGTCCAGATTATCAATGATATTCATGGATTCAAAAAAAATCTTTTCCTTTAAATCTTGGATATTCTGCATAATAAGATTCTTATTAAAATTGCTTACTTTTGATGTTAAAAATATACGGCTAATTTAACAAATGTTTTTAGAAAATACAATTAATCATTCCAAACAAAGTGGTTGGATGGAAGTGATTTGTGGCTCTATGTTTTCGGGAAAAACCGAGGAGCTGATCCGCAGATTACGAAGGGCAGAAATGGCAGGACAGAATGTAGAAATTTTTAAACCGAAACTGGATATCCGGTATTCTGAAGAGGATGTCGTTTCTCATAATCAGAACAAAATCCGCAGTACTGCAGTAGATAATCCTAATGAAATTCTGCTGCTGGCTTCCAATTGTGATGTGGTAGGAATTGATGAAGCCCAATTTTTCGACGAAAGCATTGTAGATATTGCCAATCATCTTGCCAACAGCGGTATCAGAGTCGTGATTGCCGGGTTGGATATGGATTTTTTAGGACGTCCTTTCGGGCCGATGCCCAATCTGATGGCTACAGCCGAATATGTTACAAAAGTGCATGCTATTTGCAAGAGAACAGGTAATCTAGCCAATTATTCTATGAGAACGTCTAAGGGAGACAATCTTGTAGAACTTGGTGAAACGGAAAGCTATGAAGCGGTAAGCCGCAGGGTTTTTATTGATGAAGTGCTTTTGAAAAGAAAATAAACGGCGAAAAGACTAAACAGTGAAATTACAAAAGGGTAAAATCGCTTGTTGCTTCAGCCATACATATATTTATTACTTAATATTAAATGAAAAGCGGAAAAGCTTTATTGTAAAATAGAAAAAAGAAGTGAGGTTATATAGTGACCTTTATCCTTTTTGCAGTTTTACCTTTTTGCAATTCCGCCTAAAAATAAAGCAGAAAGGGTACCAATGAACTACACAGTACAGCACATTGCAGAGATCACCAATGCACAGGTTATTGGAGACGGAAGTTTAATGATCAGAAATATAGCTTACGACAGCAGGATTATTTATTCTACAAAGAATACGGCATTTATTGCCATCAACACGCATAAGAATTCTGGTGAAAAATTTATTGAATCTGCAATTGACAGAGGTATCAATGTCATCATTTCCGAGCATCACGATCCCGAATACCAAAATGTAACCTGGATCATAGTTGAGAATTCCGTTGAGTTTCTTCAAAAATTAGCCAAATATCATTTTGAAAATTCTCATTTAGAATCTATCGGAATCACAGGAAGTAATGGTAAAACCATTTTAAAAGAATGGCTTTACCAATGTCTGTGGAATGAATTTCCTACTGTAAAAAGTCCGAAAAGTTTCAACTCACAGATCGGTCTTCCCCTTTCTCTACTTCAAATCAACAGCTCACACAAGCTTGGAATTTTTGAAGTGGGAATTTCAAAGCCGGATGAAATGGAAAAACTGGAAAATATTTTCCATCCTCAAATTGGACTGCTTACCCACATCGGAACCGCTCATGCTGCCAACTTCTCTTCCGAAGAAGAACTGATTGATGAAAAAATTAAACTTTTCAAAGATTCGGAAGTCATCATATATAATGGTGACCATTCTTTGGTTGACGAAAAAATAAAAAAAATCTATTCGGAGAAAAAATTAATTTCTTACGGATTCAAAAAAGAGAACAACGTCTTCATCAAAAATAATATTTCCAAAGATGAAAACATCATTGTTGAATATTTTGGTGAAGAAATCAGTTTTCCAGCCCATCAGAGAGACGAAGCGACATTAACCAATGCTATGGCGCTTATTACCGTCCTCAAGGAACTGAACATCGAAAATAAAAAGATCGTCGAAAAAATCAACCTTTTAAAGGCCGTCGAAATGAGGCTTGAATCCATCGAAGGAATTAAAGGGAATATTATCATCAACGATTCTTTCAATCTTGATCTGGATTCTTTAAAGACTGCCCTTCAGTTTCTGAACGAATACAACAAATCCGGAAAATCTTTAGTCCTTACAGATATTGTAGGGGTCAATGCAAATTCAAAAGAATTGTATGAAGAAGTTTCCGACCTTGTGAACGAGCAGCATTTCGATTCAGTATTCCTGATTGGTGATGAAATTTCAAAATTTAGTGAATTATTTAAATCTAAAACCTATACTTTCATTGATACTAAAGAGTTGATTGAAAGTAAATACCTTAGTGAAATAGAAAATCAGATCATTCTTCTGAAAGGAGCCAGAAAATTTGAAATTGAAAAATTAAAAGATATTCTGGAACTCAGAAAACATGATACTGTTTTGGAAGTAAATCTCAATGCTATTCTTCATAATATCAACTATCATAAGTCACTGCTGAAACCGGGTACCAAAATGATGGCTATGGTAAAAGCCAATGCTTATGGTCTGGGAAGTTATGAAGTTTCAGAATTTCTACAGCATCACCACATCGATTATCTTGGGGTGGCCTATGCTGATGAAGGGGTTGAACTTCGCAAAAAAGGAATCACGACCCCAATTATTGTAATGAATCCTGAACAGCATAGCTACCAGACTATCATTGAATATGACCTGGAGCCTGAAATTTACAGCTTCAGAGTGCTGGAACTGTTTTACGAAGCGGTACAGAAATCCGGATATGACAAAAAGTATCCCATCCATATCAAACTGGAAACCGGAATGCACCGTCTTGGTTTTAAAGATTTTGAACTGGATCAACTAAGCGACACTTTAAGCCAAAAAAACCTAAAGGTTCAGAGTCTGTTCAGTCATTTATCTTCTTCAGATATGCCGGAAGAAAAAGAATTTACCTTAAAGCAGTTTGAAGTTTTTGAAAAGAACTCCAGCTATCTGATAGAAAAACTGGGCTACACTCCTATCCGCCACATCCTGAATTCTTCGGGAATTACAAGCTATACCGATCATCAGTATGATATGGTAAGAATCGGTATTGGGATGCTGGGTGAATCACCTGACAATGAAATTCAGAAACAACTACGGTCCGTGGTAAGTTTTAAAACCGTAATTTCACAAATATCTATGGTTGAAGGTGGAGAATCTGTTGGATATAGCAGACGCTATAAAGCAGATCATCTTACAAGGATCGCTACAGTTCCGGTAGGATATGCAGACGGAATTCCAAGACTGATCGGAAATCAGGTTGGAAGTGTAGGGGTCAACAAAACCCTTGCTCCTATCGTTGGAAATATCTGTATGGATATGATGATGATCAATGTAGACAATATTCCTAATGTAAAAGAAGGTGATACTGTAACGGTCTTCAACGCCAAGCCAAGTTTAAAAGAATTCGCAGGCTACTGCAAAACGATAACCTATGAAGTATTAACGTCCATTTCGCCTCGGGTGAAACGGATTTATATAAAAGATTAACTATGAGAAAACTCCTGATTCTTCTTTTCGTATTCCAATTAGTATGGATTCAATCTCAGGTAAAAAAAAATCTGGTGATTCCGAAAAACCCCAAAATAGGACTGTCGCTTGCCGGTGGTGGTGCCAAAGGTTTTTCACATGTCGGAGTACTGAAAGTCTTAGATTCATTGGGAGTGAAAGTGGATTATATTTCAGGAACCAGTATGGGCGCCATCGTTGGTGGTCTGTATGCTTCCGGATACTCGGGCAAGGAAATAGAAAAAATTGTCATGGATACGGATTTCTATTCTCTTATTATGGATCCGAAGTCCAGACAGGAAGCCAGTTTTTTTAATAAATCCGTAGATAAATACCTTTTATCTATTCCACTCAAAAACGGAAAAATTACACTTCCCTCTTCCATCAGTACAGGACAGAGAAATGTCTATCTTCTTAAAGAGCTTTTCAAAAATGTTTCGAATATTGAAGATTTCTCTAAACTACCTATTCCTTTTCTATGTGTTGCTACCAATCTGGAAAGCGGAAATATGGAAATATTCGAAAAGGGTGATCTTGTACAGTCTATCATGGCTAGCTCTGCCTTTCCTTCTTTAATGGACCCTGTAAAAATTGGCGACAGTATTTATATCGACGGAGCAATGACGGTAAACTATCCTTCAAAGCCGTTAAAGGATAAAGGAATCGATATTGTCATTGGTGTGGACCTAAACCAGGATCTTTCCAAAAGAGAAGATTTAAACAATATTATATCGATTCTGAACCAGGTTATTGATTTTGGAATAAAAAGAGATACCAGAAAACAATACAGGTATACAGACATTAATATCAAACCTAACCTTAAAGGCATGTCTGCTACAAGCTATGATGACAAGAAAAAAATACTGGACAGCGGCTATGTGGAGGGACTGAAATATTCACAGATCCTGGACCAACTTCCAAAACGACCGTTTGACCGCCTCAGACAGCGTATCAATCCAATTTATTCCAACGTTTATAAGATTGATAGTATTTCTATTGAAGGTAGTAAAATTTACGGTAAAAACTACACGCTAGGGAAAATGGGACTCCGTCTCCCCTCTTTACAAACGTATGGAAGCATCAATAAAATGATTGATAAACTGGTTGCCACCAACAACTACCGTTTTATAAATTATGATATTGTCCAGGAGAATGATGCCAATTATCTGAAGCTTTACGTCACTGAAGATGATGCCCGCCATTTTTTAAAATTCGGTTTACATTATGATGAAGTTTTCAAGACGGGACTTCTTTTGAATTATTCTGCCAAAAGACTTTTATTCAAAAACTCAAACCTTTCTCTGGATGTTGTTGTAGGTGACAGATTAAGATATTATCTGAACTATTTTATTGATAACGGATATATCCCGGGATTCGGCCTTTATTCTTCAGGAATGAGCTTCGATATAAAGAATGTAGACAATTATGTGGTAGATAGATGGGAATGGATCAGAAATGAAGCCTATATCCAGTCTATATGGAAGGATAAATTTGCCATTGGCGGTGGAATCAGTCATGATTATTTCAAAGCGGAAAACAGCAATGGAGACAACAGACGATACAGCCGTTTCCTGAACCCTTACATCTTTATCAAAACCGACACTCAGGATGATAAGGAATTCCCTACCAAAGGGGTTTATTTTGCGGCAGAAGGAAAAGTAGTGGATCTTTTAAAGTCTGAAGTTGAGAAAAGAATCATTCAGATCAAGGCAGATCTTAAGGTCAATATTCCTCTCGGAAAGCAGTTTACTTACCGTCTAAATCTCTTTGGAGGTATTACAATCGGGGATCATCTTCCTTCCTATTATCAATATAGACTGGGGGGAATTTTTGAACAGAACTTAATTAATTTTAAAAGCTTCGGAGGATTTTACTTCTCTCAGCTTTATACAAATAATGTCATATTAGCTTCAAACGATATTCAGTTTAAGTTTAATAAAAACTATTTTATCAGTGGTAATTTTAGCTTTGCTAATCTGTCAAACGATATAAAGTTTGAAGATGCAGTTAAAGTAAATTATAGCTCACTGGGACTTACGGCGGGTTACAAATCTCCTTTCGGGCAGATTAAAGTCAACTTCAGCCACTCACTTAAAAATAACCAAAAAGGTATATTCAGTGTTATTTTAGGACACTGGTTTTAAAAAAATGATACAGTTCTTTTATGAAAATTTACCGGAATCGGTAAATACAGATTACAAAAAATGGCTGGAAGATTTGATTCTTTCAGAAGGAAAAAAAACGGGTGAAATCAATTACATTTTCTGCGATGATGAATATCTGCTAAAAATCAATCAGGATTATTTACAGCATGATTATTATACAGACATCATCACTTTTGATTATGTAAAAGGGAAGACAATTAGCGCTGAGATTTTCGTATCTTTGCAGCGCATTTCTGACAACGCCTCTACCCTTTCCCGAGATTATGAAGATGAATTAAGAAGAGTTTTAGCCCATGGTATTTTGCATCTCATAGGCTATAAAGACAAGACGGAAGAAGAGGAAAAAGAGATGCGGAGAATGGAAGATTTGTACTTAGCCAAGTACCGGGATTTAAAGATTTAAAATTGAACAATCACTTAAAGTCCGATATGTAAAGTACTCAATTATAGTAATAATATAACTTTACCTAGAGTGCATTCTTCAAAAATGTTTCACGTGAAACATTGGTTATAAAGATAAGGTTTAAAGCTTAAAACAAGCGAGATAAAAATGATTTCAGAAATATATGATGTGATCGTAGTAGGTGCCGGACACGCGGGTTGCGAAGCAGCAGCAGCGGCAGCCAACCTGGGTTCAAAAACACTACTCATCACCATGAATATGCAGACCATCGGACAGATGAGTTGCAACCCCGCAATGGGTGGAATCGCAAAAGGACAGATCGTAAGAGAGATTGATGCAATGGGTGGATATTCCGGAATTGTGGCAGACAAATCTGCTATCCAATTCAAGATGCTGAATCTTTCAAAAGGTCCTGCCATGTGGTCCCCAAGAACCCAAAATGACAGAATGCTTTTTGCCGAAGAATGGCGACTAGCTTTAGAGAATACTCCCAATCTTGATTTCTTTCAGGATATGGTAAAACAACTGGTTGTTGAGAACAATAAAGTAACCGGAGTAATTACTTCTTTAGGAATTGAGATTAAAGCAAAATCTGTAGTTCTTACTAACGGAACTTTTTTGAATGGATTAATTCACGTTGGCGATAAACAATTAGGTGGTGGAAGAATGGGTGAGCCAAGAGCATTTGGTATCACGGAACAATTGGTGACTTTAGGATTCGAAGCCGGAAGAATGAAAACCGGTACCCCACCGAGAGTAGACGGAAGAAGTCTGGATTATTCAAAAATGGAAGAACAGAAAGGAGATGAAAATCCTCAAAAGTTCAGCTATCTTGATACTCCGAAACTGACAAAACAATTAAGCTGTCATATTGTATATACCAATGAAACAGTACACGATATTTTACGTGAAGGTTTTGACAGGAGTCCAATGTTCAATGGAACCATTCAAAGTTTAGGTCCAAGATACTGTCCAAGTATTGAAGATAAAATCAACCGTTTTGCAGAAAGAAACAGACACCAGCTTTTCGTAGAACCGGAGGGATGGAAAACAGTAGAGATCTATGTCAACGGATTCAGCTCTTCTCTTCCGGAGGATGTTCAGATCAAAGCAATGAAACATATTCCAGGATTTGAAAATGCAAAAGTTTTCCGTCCGGGTTACGCTATTGAATACGACTACTTCCCTCCTACCCAACTGAAGCATACCTTAGAAACAAAATTGATAGACAATTTATATTTCGCAGGACAGATCAACGGAACCACAGGATACGAAGAAGCAGCAGGCCAAGGTTTAATTGCCGGGATCAATGCTCACAATAAAGTTCACGAAAAAGATGAATTTATCTTGAACAGAGATGAAGCATATATCGGTGTACTTATTGACGACCTGATTACCAAAGGAACAGAAGAACCTTACAGAATGTTTACTTCACGTGCCGAATACAGACTTCTATTAAGACAGGATAACGCAGATATAAGATTAACTGAGAAAGCTTATCAGCTAGGATTGGCAAAAGAAGACAGATTAAGACGAGTCGAAACAAAACTATCTGAAAGTCAATCACTTGAAGATTTCCTTCGAGAAACTTCTTTAAAACCAGGTATTATCAACCCTATCCTTGGATCTATTGACAGCAGTCCTGTAGATCAAGCCTACAGAGCTGCTCAGATTCTTACCAGACCTAATATGACTTTAGAAAAACTGGATGAGATCGACTTCATTAAAGAAACTTCATCAAAATACAATGAAGAAGTAAGAGAGCAGGCTGAGATCAATATTAAGTACAGAGGTTATATTGAAAAAGAAAAGGAAAACGTAGCCAAGCTGAATCGTCTGGAAAATATTAAAATTCCTGAAGACTTTGATTACACGAAGATTTCAAGCCTTTCCGCAGAAGCAAAACAGAAAATGTCTAACGTACGCCCGAAGACAATTGCACAAGCAGGAAGAATAAGCGGGGTTTCTCCGGCTGATATTAACGTTTTACTAGTGTATTTAGGACGTTAAAAAGAAAATGTTTCACGTGGAACATTTCCAATAATAAAAACGAAAATTAAGGTATTTATAAAGCTTATCAAGATTTATGAATATCTTAATTTTTTAAATATAACAGATAACGACTTCAATGAAAATAAAAGATCATTTTCTTTCACAGGAAATATTCGAAATAAAGGAAACAGAAACAAAAGGAGTATACAAAACCTCCCCTATCCCATCCAATATTTCCAGATACTACGAAAGTGAAGATTACATTTCCCATCACCAGGATTCCGGAAGCCTGAAAGAAAAATTATATAAATTTCTTCAGTCTTTCAATCTGCAGTATAAGAAAAATATTCTGGTAGACAGAATCAAAAAAGGATCAAAAGTTTTAGACTATGGATGTGGTGCCGGAGAGTTTGTAAAGTATATAGAAAATGATTTTGAAACTTTAGGTTTCGAACCGGATGCAGATGCAAGAAAAGCAGCACAGGGAAAAATCACAAAAGCAAAGATCCTGAATGATGTTCAAAAAATTGAAGACAAAAGCTTAGATGCAATTACCTTGTGGCATGTATTTGAGCACGTAGAAAATCAGGATGAAATGTTGAATATTTTTCACACGAAATTAAAAGACAAAGGTCTTCTTATTATTGCTGTTCCCAACCCTACTTCTTATGATGCGAAACATTATAAAGAATATTGGGCAGCTTATGATGTACCGAGACACATCTATCATTTTTCTAAAAACGGAATGGAAAATCTCATTTCTAAAAAATCAGATTGGAAAATGAGAAAGATCAAACCTTTGGTCCTGGATTCCTACTACATATCAATGCTGAGCGAAAAATATAAAAAATCACCTCTATTTTGGCTAAAAGCAACGATCTACGGAACAATTTCGAACGTAAAAGCCCTTTTTTCGAACGAATTTTCAAGTTTGATATATATTATCGAAAAAAGATAGAAAATCGATTTTTGAACCATTTCTGAAGCCCAATTTTCAGTATTTCAGAACAAAAAAATTAAAAACTCAGGAAATTATTCCTGAGTTTTTTATAATATAACCTTGCATCAAAAATTATCCTTAGAAAAAAAAAATTAGAAACCAAAATTCAAAATTTGAATACACTACGCATACAACTCCCCTACTCCATCTTAAAATAAAATTTTTTAAAAAATCAAATTCTAATAAACCAATCAACATCAAATCTTAATTTCAAATTTCAAACATTTTTATTTTGAGAGAGAGAACTTATAGAAAACTTGAGAGAAAAAAGAGAAAAATTAAAATTTTAAAAGCTAAATTCAACAGAAACACCTTATTTCTAGGCTCATTTTTATTTTATACACAAATACTCGGAAAAGTTAAGAAAATTGATTTTTGAGGTATTTCTGAAGGTCAATTTTTAGCGTTTTTAACTTAAATTCTAAAAATGAATTCAAAATTTAAACAAACTGAATATCTAAAAAATAACAACTCAATAATTTTATCTTTAATTTCTAACCTCAATAGTTCTAACGAAAAAAAATCTCAGAAAAAATTACAAACCCCTACTCTTTCAATTAAAATAAAAATTTTAAAAAATATTTACCGCAATTATTAAAAATAAGAATTTCAATAAAATCTGTATGCTGATAAAAATTTTCAAGAAACAGAAAACAAGCATTCTAATTAAAAATTAAAACTCCCTAAAGCGATCACAAAAAAATCAATTTAAAAAAATTTTAATTTTCTTAGATTATAAAGAAGCAAAGCGATACCATGATTAAAAAAAATTTTTCTGCAGAAACAATTCAGCAAGACATATATAAATTAATATAAAAAAAATACTTAGTTAACTTATAATCAATACATAAATAAGAAGTAAAACAGGTTAAAGTAATAAAAAAATAAAGTTATAGTCAATAGAAAAAATAATAACAAAAAAAATTATTTAAAACAACTTTAAATATTGATTAACAAACATTTATAAAGCCATCACTATTATATGAAATATTAATTACTACAATAAATTAATCATGTAAAAAAGGCAAATAATAAAATTTAAAAATATAAGCTAAAACACAGGAATTCAGTAGTAAATAAAAGCAATTTAATGCTAAGCCATTAGCTTAATAATTAGAACTATCCCTTTTCAAAAATAAGTAAGTTGTTTTGCCCATCTATAGCTGCTATATAATCTCCTACGTTCTGGGGGTAATTATAAAATGCATTCCCACTATTTTTATTTCCCAGAATAAAAGTCCAGGTAAAAGAATGAGAGTTAAGATCAAAACTTCCGATAAGATTGGGAAAAGTGTTCCCATAGTAGCCAAAAAAATAAATACATTGGTTTTCTTCCGAATAAGAACAATTTTTAACAAGAATATTCTGATCTGCAAAATTGATACTTTTAAGGGTTTCAAAATCAGAAGAAGAGATTTCCATATAGAAATCACGGCCTAAGAAGACTATATTACCCTTATTATTGATAAAATAATTTCTGTAGAAACCCATAACTTCATTTTGAAAACTTTTCAGAATTTCACCGGACTTCTTGCTGATTTGTACTATTCTACCCTCCTCTCCAATAATAAAAATAAAATTCTGATAATCAATACAATCTGTAACGTTCTCAATACCTAATGAATCAAAAGACAGATCCCAGAGCTTATCAAAATTATAATCTAAAAATTCCACTGAATTACTTTTTAAAAATAGAATATTTTTACTTGAAACCCAGATAATTCTCCCATTTTCATATTGCTCTTTAAGAATAATAAAATTATCTTCAGAAGCCGAAAAATAACCAATATCCATATAAAAAGTATGGTTTAAATAAGTAGCATTCTTATAGCCAAAAATAAAATCCTTTTCAAAATCTGATTTAAGCTGTACATCAAGGCCTGGAAGTCTTCAATAGATATTATTTCCCCATTCGTATCATTAATAAATTCAACCTTATCATCAGACAAGACAAGAATGGCAAACGCTCCATTCCTGATGATTTCTCCCCGAGCCTCTGAATTTGTCCAAATTGTATGGTCAAATCTAATGTCTTAAAAAGTATGTTTTTTCTCTTTATCGTATAAATATGCCGCTTCAGGAAATAGACCTTTAATGACAATATTCTCTATTATTTTCTTTAATTTCAAGCTCACTGGTTAAATAGTTATTAGTTAATAATGTACTTGAAAAGTATAAAAAATACCTCTCCAAAACATTTCAAAATTACAGTTTTTAAACTAAGATTTCAATATCCTTTTATTCCAAAAAAACATAAAAATAAGGCTGAATCTTACGAATAAATATTGAGAAAAAATTGAGAATCTACCAGGTCTGGAGCGTAGAAAAACATAAGTTCCACGAAATGAATTGACTATTAACAATCATAACCTGAGGTTATATCTAATAATAAATGAAACCTGTAACAATTCACGATTTCATAATGAGAAATTGGGTGTAAAAAAGCCTGCTAATAATATTAGCAGGCTTAGAAATATTGAATTTTATTCTCTATTAATTGTTGATTGCAGCTACTCCTGGAAGCTCAAGTCCTTCCAGACTTTCAAGCATTGCACCCCCTCCGGTAGAAACATAACTTACTTGATCTGCATATCCGAATTGCTTAACGAATGCCACACTGTCTCCACCTCCTACTAAAGAGAAAGCACCTAATCTTGTTGCTTCAGCAATACTCTCTCCAAGAGCAACAGTTCCTCCGGCAAAGTGAGACATTTCAAAAACTCCGATCGGACCATTCCAAAGAATTGTTCTTGAATTCAGTAATACATCATTGAACTGATCTCTTGATTTATGACCTGCATCCAGTCCCATCCATCCTTCAGGAATAGCATAAATATCTGCTTCTTTTCTTTCAACATCATTACTGAAACTTTCTGCAATGATTGCATCAGACGGTAAGTATACTTTTACTTTATATTCTTTAGCTTTTCCTAAGATCTCAAGAGCAAGAGGAAGTTTATCTTCTTCTACTAAAGAGTTACCAATTTTTCCACCAAGAGCCTTAATAAATGTAAATGCCATTCCTCCACCAATGATCAGATTGTCTACCGCAGGAAGAATGTTTTCTATAATAGTGATTTTAGTTGAAACCTTAGATCCACCCAGGATTGCCGTAACTGGTCTTTCACCACTTTTCAATACTTTATCGATTGCCTGAAGCTCTTTAGCCATTAGTAAACCGAAATATTTAGTTGATGGAAAATATTTTGCAATCACAGCTGTTGAAGCATGAGCTCTGTGAGCAGTTCCGAAGGCATCGTTTACATAAGCATCTCCTAATTTCGAAAGTTGCTCAGCAAAACCTTCATCTCCTTTTTCTTCTTCATTGTGGAAACGTACATTTTCTAACAATAAAATTTCACCCGGCTTAAGATCCGCAGCAGCCTGCTCAGCTTTTGCACCAATACATTCGTCAACAAATTTTACTTCCTGCCCAAGAACGCTGGAAACTTCACCTAGAATATGCTTAAGAGAAAACTCATCCTTAACTTCTCCTTTTGGTCTCCCAAGGTGTGTCATCAAAATAACAGAACCGCCATCGTTAAGGATTTTTTCAACCGTTGGTTTCACTGCAACAATTCTGGTATTGTCAGTCACATTCAACTGGTCATCCTGTGGAACATTGAAGTCAACTCTTACAAGAGCTTTCTTATCTTTAAAATTGAAGTCGTTAATTGTTTTCATTTTTATATTTAGATTTATTTTTTTCTGAGATCTCAGAGAATCCCCCATCAGCCTCAGATTGCATTCCAGCAAATTTCGGCAGGGACAATTCCATAAACTTCTTTGAATTTTCGTTTCACAAATGTAAGGTTTTAAACTTTTTCAACACTTTGATTAAAATAAAAGTTTTCAAAAACTTTCCCCGAACCCAATCACCCATTAATCAACAAATCTTTTCTCTTTAAAGAAAAAAATAAAGCTGTTGTTGTTATGTATTGTTAGTAACGGGGATAAGTTTTTAGCTTAAAGTTGACCATACTCAACTGGTAGTCAATTCATATTTAACTCACAATATAAATCTCTGTAAACCTGCTATTTCACACACTTATTCACAATTGTTGATAACTTTGAACAAAAATCATTATTAGTTATTTTACTATGGAGAAATCTGGGGATAGCTGAAGAAAACATCTGGAAAGTTGTGGTGAAAACTTTCAGAAAGATTTTCTAATACGAAATAAATTGATCTTTAAAAATAGAAAGTTGGTAAAAGTTTTCCACACTTATTAACATACCTTTTCACAATTAACTCCCGGTTTACTAACACGAATTGTTATTATTCTTACCTTTGTAAGGAAATAAAATCTAAAAAAGCTTAATAAGAGTATTATGAAAAGAAAAATTGCTATCGCAGCGGACCATGCAGGCTATGAATATAAGGAGATTGTTAAAAACTACCTTTCAGAACAGTTTGAGGTTCAAGATTTTGGCACGTTTTCCACAAACAGTGTGGATTATCCGGATTTTGTACACCCTGCTGCAACCTCTGTGGAAAACGGAGAAAATGAGCTGGGAATTCTGATCTGTGGAAGCGGAAACGGGGTTCAGATCACGGCCAACAAACATCAGAAGATCAGATGTGCACTTTGCTGGATGCCGGAGATCGCAACATTGGCTAGACAGCATAATGATGCCAACATGATTTCGATACCGGCAAGGTTTATATCAAAGGAACTAGCGATAGAAATTGTAGATAAATTTCTTTCAACAGAATTCGAAGGAGGAAGACACCAAAACCGGGTTGATAAAATCGCAGTTTGCTAAATATACTAAGGTCTGTAATTTGAATTGCAGACCTTATTTATTTTTTATTCGTACATTTGCATCACCAGAGATAGAATTTACCAATCTATTATTTCCATACCGGTCCTTTATTTATTTTTAAAAATAGATCAAAGGTTTCTCCCGAATTTTTCCTCATATCTTGTATTGTGCTTTTAAAACTAAAATTATAGTTTTGTATTGGATTGAAAAGAAAAACTAAAAATTAAGATTGAACAAAAATCAAAATTATTGTTATCATCAAACTGTTTAGAAAAGATCGGGGTCGGGCCAGACCGATTCTGTACTAGATGAATTATTCTGACTTGATCATTGAATAAACGGATTTGGAGAGAAAATTGATAGACTAATATTAATGAACACTAAATAACCATGAAAATAAAAGCATCTTTATTATTACTGTTAAGCATAAATGTTTTCTATGCCCAGGAAATAACAGATAAGGATCTTTTCAAAAAGTGCAGAAAGGAATTCAGTAAAAAGGTTTGTCTTTCTGATGAAGACGGTGATACAATTCCATTATATCTGGATCAGTGTCCTAAAGAATCAGGTCCTGGGGAAAATAGCGGCTGCCCGTGGCCGGATACTGATGGTGATGGTGTGGTTGATAAAGATGATGCCTGTCCTACAGTAGCCGGACCCATAGAAAATATGGGGTGCCCGTGGCCAGATACCGATGGTGACGGAATTTTGGATAAAGATGATCGATGTCCTACTGTACCGGGTGTGGTAGAGAATGATGGCTGCCCGGCTCGTAGAAATCCTCACAGGTTTAGCCAGGAAGAGTTGCAAAAAATAAAAGAAGATTTTTTGAAGCAGATTCAAAATAATAATTATCATGCTGTAGCAGATCTTATTTTTAAGAAGATACTTACTAAGCCTTTAAAAAAGAATAAGATCATTTATATTACAGTATTGGATGTTTCGGTACCGGGATGCGGATCAGATGATACCGATTATTCTGATAATAGGCTGATCAATGAGCTGATCTTTAAAACATTTTGGGATCAAAGAAATTTCAAGAAGTTTGTCAATCTATATCCTGACAGGACTATAGTGCCTGTAGCAAGGAGATATGATGGTTATAATGAAGATCTTTATTCAGAGCTGAGAGAGATCATCAGTTTTAAGGATATTCCTCAGATGGAAGCTGAATATGTAATGATCTATAATGCAAAAGGAAATTTTGACAGGAATATAAATATGGCGAATGTCAAAAATCCTGATAATAATTATATAGATTTGTCTTTTCATATAAAAAAGAAAACTGCTACTGCCCGTCTAAATGAAGAAATGTATTATTTTAAATTTAAGGGCTCCGGAGCTAAGGAGATCCCTCGTTTAGAATACGAAGAATTAATAAAAAAAGAACATTAAAAATGCCAAAAAAAAGAAAATATATAAGTCATAAAAATGATTTGAAACTGATGGAGATCGGAAGACTGATCTTACGTTTCATGAATGCAAATTCATCAAAGATCTATAATTATAAGCAGATCGCTGATGGAATCGATTATAAAAACCCGAGGCAAAGAGAGCTTGTAATTCAGGCCCTGCACAAACTTCAGGGATCTGAAAAGATCAAAGAAGTGGAAAGAGGAAAGTATATCGTGAATCTGAAAATTGCAGGAACACTTACTGGAATTATCGATTTCAACCAGAGCGGAAATGCTTACGTGAATGTGGAAGGAATGGAAGATGATGTCTTCATTCACTCCAAAAATGTGAAGGATGCTCTGCAGGGAGATAAGGTTCTTATTATAACTTATCATTATAAAGGAAAGAAATTGGAAGGCTCCGTTTTGGAGGTTTTGGAAAGAACAAGAACGGAATTTGTAGGAACTTTTCAGAAGGTTGCCCACAAGGATTTTGGGTTTGTAGTTTGTGATAAAAAATCAATCAATACAGACATCTTTATTCCGAAAGGAAAATTCAATAATGCGGAAGATGGTGATAAGGTTATTGTAAAGATGACCGAATGGAGACCTGGAGATAAAAATCCTGAAGGAGAAATTACTCAGGTATTGGGTGCACCGGGAGAACATGAGACAGAGATCCACTCTATTCTTGCAGAATATGGTCTTCCTTATGAGTTTCCACAGGAAGTGGAACTTGATGCGGATAAAATCGACAGAAGCATTACGGATGAAGAAGTGGCAAAACGTTGGGATATGCGTAACATCTGTACTTTTACCATTGACCCTAAGGATGCCAAAGATTTTGATGATGCTTTATCGATAAGAAAATTAGAAAACGGAAACTGGGAGATTGGAGTTCACATTGCGGATGTATCCCATTATGTGGTTCCGGGAACGATATTGGATGATGAAGCCTATCAGAGAGCAACTTCGGTTTATTTGGTAGACAGAGTGGTTCCGATGTTACCCGAAGTATTGAGTAACGATGTTTGTTCCCTTCGTCCACACGAAGATAAATATACCTTTTCAGCAGTTTTTGAACTGAATGATCAGGCAGAAATTCAGAAACAGTGGTTCGGAAGAACAGTAATTCACTCAGACAGAAGATTTACCTATGAAGAAGCTCAGGAACGTATCGAAACCGGTAAAGGAGATTTGGCCGAAGAGATTAATGCTCTTGACAAATTGGCGAAGATCATGCGTAATGAACGTATCAGAAAAGGAGCCATCACTTTTGACAGAAGTGAAGTAAGATTCAATCTGGATGAAAATAATGAGCCGATCGGTGTTTATTTCAAGATCAGTAAAGATTCCAATCACCTGATCGAGGAATTCATGCTTTTGGCCAATAAAAAAGTCTCTGAATTTGTATCCCTGACAAGGAAAGGTGAAATCACCAATAATACATTTATCTATAGGGTTCACGATGATCCGGATCCGGCAAAACTGGAGTCATTGAGAGACTTTGTGGCTACCTTCGGATATAAAATGAATCTTGCCAATACGAAAAAAGTGGCGGAATCTTTGAACAAGCTTCTTCACGATGTGAAAGGAAAAGGCGAAGAAAATATGATCGAAACCCTTGCGATGAGAAGTATGAGTAAGGCGGTGTATTCTACAGAACCTATTGGTCACTACGGACTAGGTTTTGCTTATTATACCCACTTCACCTCTCCTATCCGTCGTTATCCGGATTTGATCGCGCACCGCCTTCTTCAGCATTATCTGGATGGAGGTAAATCTCCAAGCAGACAGGAGCTGGAAGAAAAATCGAAACATTGCAGCGCCATGGAAAGACTGGCAGCTGATGCAGAAAGAGATTCCATCAAGTACATGCAGGTGAAATTCATGGAAAAACACCTTGGTGAAACTTTCACTGGCGTGATTTCCGGGGTTGCAGAATTCGGATTCTGGGTAGAAATTCCTGAAAACGGAGCTGAAGGCCTGATCAAACTGAGAGATCTTGTAGATGATTCTTATATGTATGATGCTAAGACCCATGCCGTGTACGGTATAAGACACGGAAACAAATACCAGCTGGGAGATCAGGTTCAGATCAAAGTAGTAAAAGCCAATTTGATCCAAAAACAGCTAGATTTCAAGATTGTTGACTAATGACAGCAATAGATAAGTATATTGTTTTCAGTATTTTGAATGCAATATTGTTGGTAACAGTAATTTTCAGTACTGTTATCAATTTTTATCTGTTTGTATTAGCTATGATTATTCTTGTTGTAGTGTGCAATATTTTAATCAACAGAAATATTATTAGCGTTAAAAAGCTGGGAAAGAAATATTTCTTTGGAGTTCAGTTACCACTTATAATCAATGGATTCTTTTTGATCAATTATGTTACAGGAATGAATCCTACAAAAGAAACGTACTGCTATAGAAATATGATTGCTGAGGTTGGAGGAAAATACAGCCATCAGAAAGGTAAGACCACCTACATCTATCTGAGCGGAAATGCTTATGAATATTCTTATATGACCAGAAGCTTTTTTATTGATTACAAAAGAATGTTATTTAAAAATCAGATTATTTATACCTTTGAAAGAGGGATTTTTGGACTTAAAATCAGAAAAGATTTTGAATTTGTATACAATGAAAACTGTCTGGAAAAAAATTATTGATACTGAGGCCTGATTGCAGTAAAAGAATAGTAACAACAAAAAGAGATTATTTCGAAATGGAATAATCTCTTTTGTTTTTATCCACCCTTTCAAAAATCATAAATACAGGGTTAATCTATCCATTCAGTCTGCCAACACTTCCCTCTTCCTGCTTCCTTTCTAAAAATTCATATCCAACAGGAAATAAAATAAAACTTGATATATCACATCTTTATTGAATAATTAAATCATAAAGTATAACTTTGTATTAAACGGAATGGAATTTTTTTCCATTTTAAAATACCACTTAATGCTTGAACTTGTACTATCTGCCATCATTTTAGGATTCATGTTGAGTCTGGTTTTTATTGGACCTATATTTTTCCTGTTGATAGAAACCAGTTTTTCCAGAGGCCCCAGACATGCCTTATCACTGGATCTTGGAGTGATCACTGCAGATTTGCTGTGTATTGTAGCAGCCTATTATGCCAGTGCAGATATTGTTACCCTGATTGATAAACATCCCGGCTTTTACAGGATCACTTCCATTCTGATCTTTATTTACGGAATCGTCATGCTGGTTACTAAGACCAAAATGCATATGCCCGGTGAAGAGAAGATCATAAGCCAAAATTATATTAAAACCTTTTTTAACGGGTTTTTCTTTAATCTTTTGAATGTAGGAGTCATCCTTTTCTGGCTGGTAACGGTAATTTCCGTAAGGAATCAATATCCGGACACCAGCAGTTTTATTTTATACATAGGGATCGTAATCGGGACTTATCTTTGCATCGATCTTGCCAAAATATTCCTTGCCAAACAATTCCATGATAAACTTACCCAGAAACTGGCCAACCAGATCAGAAGAGTGGTCGGTGTAATTCTTATTATTTTCAGTTTTTTCATCTTCCTGCAAAGCTTTAAGAAGTTTAATCAGTTTGAAAGACAGCTGGAAGAAGCCGAGAAAAAAGAAGTTAAATATCAAAAAACAAAATGAAAAAAATAATCTTTCCGAAAGCCCTTAAAAAAGGGGCCAAAATTGCTGTTATTTCCCCAGCCGGAGCTGTAGAGCCTTCTCAACTGGAAAAAGGAATAGAATTAATCAAAAGTAAAGGATTCGAACCTGTATTGGGGGAGCATCTTTACACGAAATTCTCAAACGGATATAATTATGCCGGAACAGAAAAGGAAAGAATAAAAGATATAAACTGGGCATTAAACGATAAAGAGATCGGAGCAATCTGGGCTTCAAGAGGAGGTTACGGATGTCAGCATCTGATTCAGCACCTGAAACTGAAAGGATTTACAGAAAATCCTAAATGGTATATCGGTTATTCCGATAATACGGTTATACAAAGCTACCTGTTGAAGAAAGGCTTCGTTTCCATTCATGGGCAGACGATCAAAACGTCCAGTTTTGGCGTTACAGAAGAAAGTTATGACCTGATCTTTGATGCTCTGAAAGGGAAAATGCCTAAATACAGCTTAAAATCCCATCAATTAAACAGAGAAGGGAATATTGAAGGAGAATTGGTTGGAGGAAATTTAGCCCTTACTTATGCCCTTCTGGGAACCCAATATTCTTTTGACTTTAAAGATAAAATCTTATTCATCGAAGATATTGGCGAAAACTTCTACGCTCTGGACCGTATGATCATGAGTCTTGAACTGGCTGGGGTCTTCAGGAAGATCAAAGGACTTATCATAGGCGGAATGACCAATATGGGCGATGAAAAAGACAATAAAGATTATGAAGCCAGCTTTGATGAATTTGCCTACAAACTGATTTCCGGAAGAATTTCAAAATATAAATTTCCGGTAGTATTCGGTTTCCCGAACGGACATATCAAAGACAACAGACCTCTTATTATTGGAGGAAGAGTGAAGGTAAAAGCCGGATCTAAAGTAAAGATTGAGTTTTAATGCTATTACTCTAGGTATGGCTGATCACAACGATTTTGGAAAAATAGCAGAAGATCTGGCAGCTGATTATCTTCAGAAAAACGGCTATAAGATTCTAGTCAGAAATTTCCGTTTTCAGAAAGCGGAGATCGATATTATTGCTGAAAGAAATAATCAGATCATCGTTGTTGAAGTGAAGGCAAGATCCACAGATGCCTTTATGCTGCCACAGGAAGCCGTTACCAGAACTAAGATAAAGCTGATTGTTTCTGTAGTCAACCATTACCTTGAAGAATTCAACAGAGATAATGAAGTGAGATTTGATATTATTACCGTTCTTCCTGATGAAAAAAGAAAACTGGTTATTGACCACATACCAGATGCTTTCCAGGCATGGGATGCCAACTGATCAATCAATATAATGACGAACAACAGACCGCTACATGGCTAGATTAAATATAATTTTATGAAGACAATATTCATCACCGGAGCAACTTCCGGAATCGGAAAATCAACAGCTGAACTTCTGGCAAAACAGGGAAACAGAATCATTATCTGTGGAAGAAGGGCCGAGGTGCTTGAAGCTGTAAAATCTGAATTATCACAATATACCGAAATATTTAGTTTAAAGTTTGATGTTAGAAACCTAGAAGAGGTCGAGGCTGCCATCAATTCCCTTCCTGAAAACTGGAAAGATATTGATGTTCTTGTCAATAACGCCGGGAATGCTCACGGACTTGATCCTCTCTCTGCCGGTAAGACGGATGACTGGGATTCTATGATCGATGGGAATGTAAAGGGACTTCTTTATGTTTCCAAAATGATTATCCCAATAATGAAAACTAAAAATTTAGGTCATATTGTAAACATCAGTTCTGTTGCGGCAAGACAGACTTACGCCAACGGAGTGGTGTATTGCGCTACCAAAAAAGCTGTAGATGTGATCTCCGAAGGGATGAGACTTGAGCTTACCGAATTTGGAATCAGAGTAACCAATATTCAGCCGGGTGCAGTAGAAACAGATTTTTCTATGGTGAGATTCAAAGGTGACAGCGAAAAGGCGGCCAACGTATATGCAGGCTATGAACCCTTGAAGGCGGAAGATATTGCAGATGCGATTGCTTATTGCATCAATGCACCGAAACATGTTACCATTTCTGATATGACCATTTACCCGAGTGCCCAGTCAGAACCGAGAACAATCTATAGAAAATAGTCTCAAAATAAAGGTTTAAATTTGCATCATATTTAAAGCGTTTTTGCGGGTTGCAATTTCGCATTAGCTTAAAACAAAAAAATGAAAATTTTATATCTTGAAACCTCTTCTAAAAACTGCTCTGTAGCTGTATCTGATAATGAAAAGCTACTATGCCTGTGTGAAGAAGTTTCCGAAAATTATAAGCAGTCTGAAAGCCTTCACACCTATGTAGAGTGGGCGCTGGAAGGAGCAGGAATTTCACTTAAGGACATTGAAGCAGTTTCATTAGGAAAAGGACCCGGTTCCTATACCGGATTGAGAATAGGGGCAGCCTCTGCAAAAGGATTCTGCTACGGACTGAAAGTACCGTTTATTGCAGTGAATTCTCTTGAAAGTATGATAGAGCCTTTTTTAGGCGATAACTATGATCTGATAGTCCCTTTGATCGATGCAAGGAGAATGGAGGTTTATACGGCCGTTTATGACGGTAATACGGGGAAAGAACTGTCAGAGACAGAAGCTAAAATTTTAGATGAGACGTCTTTTGAAGAATTCAGAGACAAAAAAGTGATATTTGTAGGAGACGGTGCCAGGAAGGCCAAAGATATTGTGAATTTGCCTGATGCCGTGTTCAGAGAAGATATTTATCCTTCTGCACAATATCTGATCAAAAAGACCCTGAAGAAAATAGAAAGGAAAGAATTTGAAGATATGGCTTATTTTGAACCTTTCTACCTCAAAGACTTTCATGGGGTGAAGAAAAATAAACCGTAAGATTCCGTACATCGGTAAACCCAAATAAAAAAGCGAAGATCAAATCTTCGCTTTTTTAGTTTATTGAGTATTGCTCTCTGCTTTTTTATCAGCAGGCTTTTTCACTTTTTGCTGTTGTGGTATAGATTGTTGTACGTTTGGAGCTGGACTAACCTGTTTTTCCGGTGCTCCGATATTCTTCATTTTATTAGGACCGATGCCTATATTTGAATTATCATTTTGAGGATTATTGGGCTGCACAGGTGCTGACGGCTGTTGAGGTATCGAATTTCCTTTATTGTCGGTTGCCTGGAAGCTGAGGTCACTTTTCAGGTAATTCAGCATTTCTTTGGCCCTTACTCCTTCGGGAGTTTTAGAATAATTCAGGGCAATCTGCTCAAGCTGCAGAATCATCACCTCTTTCCCACTGGATTTTCCTGAATTGAAGGCATTCAAAAGATAAAGTTTAGGGACCAACGCATCTTTCGGAAATTTCTGAATCGTCTGATCAATTATTTCTTTACTTTCTCCAAACTTTTCAGATTCATATAAAGCATAAGCTCTCTTGTATTCATTTTCAACTTCTTCCGTTGACTTTACAAAAGTCTTGTTCTTTGGATTTCTGGCAAATTCTGCATAAGAAGTATAAGGATAATCCGTCAGAAGAATTTGTTTTGCTCTTTCCGAAGCCTGTGGATTTTTCTCATAATTCATGGCGAAAATTTCATATAAAGCCTGAAGCATTACTTTTTCTTCCGGCTTGACCTCTACAAGATCGTATAGGGTTTTAGTAGCCAGAGGAGTGTTTGTGAAGTAATTCTGATACATGATTCCCAGTCCCAGAGAAGCGGTGTCCCTGTCTTTCTTCAGCTGTCCCAGCTGTCCCTGATCCGTAGGGATCTGCTCAATATAATAAGAAGGTTCGAAACGTCGCGGATTAGGCGCAGAAGTCACTCCTAAAGCTTCATTTTTCATATCTTCAAGAGTCGACATTTTCTTGGAAAAACGCCAGTTGTCAGCAAGGGCCCTGTCTCCCCATATCTGTTTAAAGGAGGATGTTCCTTTGCTTACAGTTCCGGTATTGCTGAAATAGAAGCCTTTGGTGGTTACTCCAAAATCTTCAAAAGAATTCGAATTGTTGGCGAAAACAGAGTTGGCACTGTAATCTCCGGTATCAAATCCTTTATTTCTTTCAGCACGTCTTCTTTCCTGTTCTTCTTTCTCTTCTTTGATCTTCAATTTGGCAATATATTTGGAAAAAAACTCTGTTTTCTGAGCATTATCCATCTTAGCCAGGGAAAGAATACTGTCATTCTTTTTGATCAGGTAATAATTTTTAGAGATCTTTTTGATATAGGCAGACTGATCTTTTAACAAGACTTTTGAAGGCTCATACGTCATCACGGCAAGCGCAGAATCATAATAGCTTCCAGCGCCGATATAATCATTCTTCTCAAGATAGCTCTTTCCTATTTCATAGTATGCCAGACCACGGATCTGCGGGTCAGAAACCTTTTCGAACAGTGATTTTTTGAAAAACTGCTGTGCTTCCTCCTTTTTACCTGCCTTATTGGCCATTAAGCCCAGTGCATAATAAAATTCATTCTTTCTGGAGCCGTAAGTTCCTTTCTTACTGATGCCTTCCAGATAGCTTTTGGCTCCATTGTAATCTCCCTTTCCATTGAAGGTTTTGGCAATGGCGATCTGGGATTTTACTTCAAATTCGAAGTCATTGGCGTATTTATAAGCCGCTGTATAGCTTTCTCTTGCTTTATCATTCTGACCCAGATTTTCAAGTACCTGGCCTCTCAGATAGGCAATTCTGCTTTTCAGTTTTCTGTTGCTGTTCAGTTCATAAGCTATATCAAGCTCTTTAGCGGCATCTTCTTTTTTTCCTGCATCCAACAGAGATTCAGCGTAATAAATGCTTAGAAGTTTGGCATAGGTCTTATCAATCTTCTCTCCTTTCAGTTTGGCAAAAGTTTCATGCGCTCTATGATAGTCCTTGATTTTATCATAAGCTAACCCCTGATAAATTCTTGCCAGAGCAATTCTTTTGTCATCCTTCATATGGGTGAAAACATAATTGAGAGCGTCTAGAGCCTCCAAAGATTTTCCACGATAGATTCTTGCCTGGGCCAGGATCATATAGGCATCAAAGATCTGTTTGTTCTTTTCCTCGCCGTTTCTGGTTACAGAATATTTATTGATCGCTTTTAAAGCTTTTGCTTCTGCAATTTCCAGAGTGGTAGCTCCTTTGGCAGCACCTTCAGGGCTATTAGGGTTACTTCCCGGTCCTCCCTGCATGTTGGGAATTCCGCCGTTACCTCTTATTGAAGGTCTGTTAACAACTTCCGCCATTTTCATAGAATTTTCGGCGAAAGCTTCAGTCTGTCCAAGATCACTTCCCAAAGGCTGTTCTTCATACGTAAGAATAGGAATATAAGGAGCATAAAAATTATCCTTATGTCCTTTATCTCTGGTCGTAAATTCGCTGTTTAATGCGTCTTTGGCATTAAAAAGAGTGTTGTAATATGTGGAAAACCCTTTCAGTAGTTTTGATCGTTGCTCCGGCTTTTTGGTTTTGGTAGCACAGGAAGCAACAAGAAATATTACTAAAAGGAATAAAATATTCTTTTTCATTATTCAATATAACTTGCTAATCTGCTTTTTATTATCAGCAGTTTGCTGATTTTGTAAAAATAATAAAATTTTATAATGAATAATATTTATATTTCTCCATGAAATATTTTATTTCTTCTTTATAGTCGTGAGAAATTCCCATCATTTTTTTAAATCATGGAGATTTCTTTCAAAATTTTGTAAACAAGATGGGTAGGAAGCCCCATAATGGTATAATAGCTCCCCTTCATACTGATGATTTTAGCCATTCCAAGCCATTCCTGAATACCATAGCTGCCTGCTTTGTCAAAAGGTTTGTAATGCTGCACGTAGTATTTTATTTCTTCATCACTGATCGTATCGAAGGTCACATCGGCCACATCTGTTTCTGTAATGGTTTTATCAGCTGTTTTAATCGTAATTCCCGTATATACCTGATGGGTTCTCCCGGAAAGGCTTTGAAGCATATGGAAAGCATCCTCTTCATCCTTAGGTTTTCCCAGGAAGTGATGATCGATAGCTACCACCGTATCCGAAGTCAGTAAAACTTCATCACCGGCCAGATCCCGGAATGCAGATGCTTTCAGCTCAGCCAGATACGCTGCTGCCTCTTCTATTTTGATATGGGCAGGTAGAATTTCCTCACAATCTATTTTCACAACTTCAAACTCAAAGCCAAGGCTGGAAAGCAGTTCTTTTCTTCTCGGGGATTGTGATGCTAAAAGTAATTTCATAATATCAGTTATACAGATTGGGTATTATCATCGTGCCAGTTTCCCTGTACTTTCATCACCTGTTCGATGACGTCACGTACTGCACCGCTTCCTCCTTTTTTCGGGGAAATATAATCCGAAACTCCCTTCACTTCTGGTACAGCATTCTCAGGACACGCAGCAATGGCTGAACGTTCAAGGATATGAATGTCCGGAAGATCATCACCCATGGTCAGGATCTCTTCATCTTTTAGGTTGTGTTTCTTTTTAAAATCTTCAAAATCCTCAATTTTGTTGTGGGATTTCGGATAGTAGTCCTGAATACCAAGGTAGTTGATTCTGTGTTTTACCATTTCATCATTTCCTCCGGTGATTACCCCTATTAAATAATTGTTTTTTAATGCTTTAACTACTGCATAGCCATCCAATACATTCATTACCCTGCACATATTTCCTCCAGGAAGCAGATAAACGCTTCCGTCTGTGAAAACTCCGTCTACATCAAAGACAAATGCCTTAATATCTTTTAATTTCTCTTTATAGCTCATACATTTTTTGAATAGAATGATTCATTGTTTTATAAATTTCAAGACTTTCTTCGTCTTTTAATAGCTGTTCGTGCAATTGTAAAATCCTTAGATCGTTTCTTACCGCAGGTCCGGTTTGTGCCAGTTTAGGATCAATTTCATGAATTTTCTGAACCGTTTCATCAATCAATGGTAAAAAATATCCGAACGGGATCTCCTGGGAATCTGAAATTTCTTTAGCTTTTGAAAAAAGATGATTCACGAAGTTACAGGCGAAAACCGCAGTCAGGTGAATGTATTTTCTTTTCTCATGATTACTTTCCATGACATTGCTGGAAATTGTAGAGGCTAACTCAAAAAGTGTTTCTTTATCCGCTTCATTTTCCGCTTCGATGAAAAACGGAATTTTTTCGTATTCCAGTTCTTTAGATCTGGAAAAGGTTTGTAAAGGATAGAAACTGGATTTTCTGTATTCGCCGGCCAGAATTTCTTTAGGTAATGATCCTGAAGTATGGGCAACCAGGCAATTTTTTTTGGTGATCATCCTGGAAACTTCCTCCACAGCATTGTCACTTACACAGATGATATAAAGATCCGCGTCTTCCAATGGTCCGGTAGAGTAGGGTACCTTCAGTTCTTCAGAAATTTTACTCAATTCTTTTTCGTTCCTGCCAACCATTCTGGCAATGGAAATCCCTTTCAGGGTGAAAGCTTTTGCCATATGATAGGCAACATTTCCGGAACCGATAATTACAATTTGCATCTAACAAATATAAGATTTTAAGCTGAGCCGGGAAAGGAAGGGCAGGAGAGAAGCCGGGAAGTTCAATAGAGGCACGTTTATTGCGTAACTGTCTCATAATATTTTTAATATTTAAACTGAAAATTGAATAATTAATTTAACTTTCAGCTATTTTTGTAATCCAAAACAGTGAAAGGCATCTTATGAAGATTAAGGACGCGGAGATTATTTCGTTGATGCAGAATCCACGGACCCAGGATAAAGGTGTCCGTGCCTTGATGGATGCCTATCAAAGCAGATTGTACTGGCACATAAGAAGAATTATTGTAGACGGAGATCTTGCCCAGGATACTCTGCAGGAGACTTTTATTAAAGCTTACCAGAATTTTCATCAGTTTAAAAATGATAGCCAGCTATATACCTGGCTGTATAGAATTGCTACCAACGAAGCATTACAGCAGGTCAACAAAATGAAGAAGATGCAGAAAACCGATGAAGATCCGGAATATCATATGCAGAATCTGGTAGCCGACAATGTAGAAGGAGATGCTGAAGAAATACAGATCCTGTTACAGAACGCCATACAAAGTCTGCCCGAAAAGCAGAAACTGGTATTTATGATGCGGTATTATGATGATTTGCCCTACGAAGAAATATCAAAGATTGTCGATATGTCTGTAGGAACCTTAAAAACCAATTATCATTATGCCAAACAAAAAATAGAAGATTATATTAAAGAAAATTACGAAAGATAATTTTTGATACAACAAAGATGAAAGAGTTCGACATAGAAAAATTAGAGCGTAAGAACATTTACACAGTTCCTGATCATTTGTTTGAAAATATTCAGGAGAGCGTTATGAATGATATAAAGGCAAGTAAAAAAGTACCTGTCTTTAAGCTGAACTGGATGTATGCAGCTGCGGCATCACTGGCTCTGATCTTTGGAGCAACTTATGTTTTCAATTCTGATAATGATTCCGCCGGAAATGCATTAAACTCCAGAATGGCCTATGCTAAAGGAGAACCGAAAACTGAAAGTGAAATAGCCTATGAAACTTTAAAATCTGATTTAACTTCTGTTGAAAATAATAATCAAACAATTGAAAATCAGAAAAATAATACTACCTACGCTTTGAAAAGCGAAAATGTAAATGAAAAAGCAACAGAGTCACCAAAACCGGTGAGAACTGCTGCTAAAAAAGAAGAAACCCGGATGAATGAATATTTGGATTCTTTCTCTAATTCTGAAATTGCAGAATTGGCAAGTAATTCAACTCAGGATGTTTATTTGGATTTATACAATTAAATAAGAAGATGAAAAAGATATTATTCACGTTTTTGATTATCTATGGTTTTGGCCTAAATGCCCAAAGGACAGACTATGACTGGAAAAAGATGGATCCTAAACAAAGAAAGGAAGTCATCAATAATCTTTCTCCCGAAGAAAGAAAAGAACTGCTAAAGAAATTCAGGAACAATATGATTATGGATAACCTGAATGTTGACCCAGGCGATAAAGCTGAATTTACCCAGCTTTATAACGAATATCTGGACAGCCAGAAGCAGATCAAAAGTCAGTTTGACCCAAGCTTTGATCCTGAAACCTTATCCGATGATGAAGCTAAAGCTAAATTGCAGCAAAGCTTCGATGTAGGACAGAAACTATTGGATAACAGAAAAAGATACGCAGATAAAATGCAGCAGGTAATTCCCTGCCAGAAAGTTCTGAAGCTGTTTCAATCTGAGGGGATGATGCGGGATAAAATGAATGAAAGAAAACCTCACGGAAACAATAATACGGCTCCGGGACCTAAACAAAACCCATAATAGTTTATTTTTTTAATGTTGGACGGCTCTCACAAATCTTTTGTGGGAGCCGTTTGATTTTAGCCTAAATTCATACTTTTGCGGAAAATTAATAAATGAAAAAATTATTTTTCTGCTTTTTGCTTTCCTCTTTGCTGGCAGCTCAAAAGACAGAAATAATCGAACTCAAGGAGAACCTCAGAGATAAAAAAGGACTTACAAAATCTCTTACCTTTATCGATAACAGACCTGATAAAAATATAGGAACGATTCCCGATAAAAACGAAATCGTTGAACTGAAATTTGCTGATGACAATCTCAAAAAACTTATTGAAAACCGGTTTACAGAAGACAACAAAGAGACCGGTAATAATGATATTGTGCTGATGCTTGAAGACCTTAAGGTTTATGAAGAGCAGGATGACAACCGCCCATTTCCTTATGCAAAAGCCAAAATTAAACTTTCAGGTTTTATTAAACGCAATGACAGGTATTATCTGATGGGAAGATATGATAACGTAATTGTCTGTAATCCTAAAACAACAGTGCATCCTTCAATCTTTCTGGCAGGAAAAATTGCTGATCTTATCACTCAGTTCATAAAAGCTTCTTATTACCCTTATATTGCTTCTAATTATTTTATTCCTGAAAATGAAATAAACAGATACAATGAGTACCTGAATAAAGGATATAAAGCATTTAATAATGCTAGTCTTAAAGACGGTGTATATGCTGATTTTCAAAGTTTCCGTAATCAGGAACCAGGCTTTGATTATTATATTAAAAAGAATAAGAAAGGAAAAGTAACCCAGCTGATCTATCAGGGACAGGAAATTTCTCTTTCTAAAATGTACTGTTATGTAGAAAATGGGAAAGCTTATAAACTGACACCTGTTGGTTTTGATGAAGTCCGGAAGGATGACCGGGGATTTTTCATTTATTCTTCCAGAACGAATCTCTTTGCGGAGACAAAGACCGGAGGAGTGTTGATAGGAGCAGTAGCTGGGGGATTGGTAGGAGCGTTGATAGGCGCTGCTATTGATTCTACATCAAACAGTAATTCCGGGGCGGTAAACGGAGTAGGGTTCAGATCTACTTTAGAATCGAATGTTTATTTAGATTCTCTTACCGGAGCCTATATTTTCGAGAAATAAGTGTAAAAAAAGAAACCATAAAAATGATCATGAAAAAGTTATTACAGGTTGCGCTGACTTGTACCATGTTGATTTCTTTTGCCCAGAATAAAGAGACAATTAAGCTAAAAGGAAGCATTCCTAACAATAGCGAAAATGAATATAAAGAGCTGATCGTCATCGATCAGAGAAAAGATAAAATCATTGGAATCCTTCCATTTGATGACCCAAAAGAAATGAGAGAGGTCACTTTTGAAGAATCTCCTAATGAGGATCTGAGAAAATGGTATCGTAAAAGCAATCTTAAAGGAGGGAAAAAAGAATTGGTTTTAGTTTTAAATGAACTGAAATTATCTGTAAAAGAAACCTCAGATCATAAACAATTGGGAATTCTGCGTTTTTCTGCTCAGACTTTTTCTAAAGAAGGGGAGCAGTATCAGTTTCTGTATAAAAAGGATACAACTTTTATATTCAGTCATAAAAGCGTTTCTGACGTTATGGTTAAAAATATTCATCATGTTTTTTCCGGACTTCTTGCTTTAACCTATCATCAAGAGCCTCATAAGGAGATTTTGTCAGCCAATGAAGTTTCAGATTACGAAGCCCATATTAAAAATACATATGCTGTTTTTAAGAGTGAATCCCTTAAAGACGGAATTTACCTGGACTATATTTCATTCTTTAAACAGATTCTCGAAGAAGGTTCCGTTTTAGAGAAAAATGAATTTATGGGAACCGTTACAAGAGGAACAGTAGAAAAGAATGGGAAAGTGAAAAAAATTCCTGCCCGGAAAATCTTTGCCTATGTTGAAAATGATAAAAGCTACAAGATTCTGAATGATAAACTGACAGATCTCAACAGAAATGAAAAAGGATTTTATCTGCTGGCCAGGCCGAAAGATGTTTTTCAGAAAGGCATTGACCCGGCTTTTGCTATGCTTGGTCTGGCGGGTGTATTAATAGATGCAGTGGCAACAGAAGTTTTCAGTAATGATAGACAACAGGAAATATACATTGACCCGCTTACCGGAGAATACGATCTTTCTGATGAAAAATTAAATAAATTGATACAATAAGATAATGAAAGACAATAATCTCTCGCTTTTTTTTATCTTTGCAAATTACAAGATTCTTAAATGAAAAACATACGAAATTTTTGCATAATCGCTCATATCGACCACGGTAAAAGTACCCTGGCAGACCGTCTTTTGGAGTATACAAATACCGTTACCCAAAGAGAATTACAGTCTCAGACGCTTGATGATATGGATTTGGAGAAAGAACGTGGGATCACCATTAAATCTCACGCGATTCAGATGGATTATGAGTATAAAGGCGAAAAATATATTTTAAACCTGATCGATACACCGGGACACGTTGACTTTTCTTACGAAGTATCCCGTTCTATTGCAGCCTGTGAAGGAGCTCTTCTTATTGTAGACGCTGCTCAGAGTATTCAGGCACAGACAATCAGTAACCTGTACTTAGCATTGGAAAATGATCTGACGATCATCCCGATTCTGAATAAAATTGACCTTCCTTCTGCCAACCCTGAAGAAGTAACTGACGAGATCATGAACCTTATCGGATGCGAATACGAAGACGTATTGAGAGTTTCAGGAAAAACTGGAGAAGGAGTACACAACCTGTTGGAGCAAATCGTAGAAAGAATTCCTGCACCGGTAGGAGATCCTGACGGTCCGCTACAGGCTTTAATCTTTGACTCTGTATACAATCCGTTCAGAGGAATTGAAGCTTATTTCAAAGTAGTGAACGGAAGTATTACCAAAAACGAAAAGATCAAGTTTTTTGCTACCGGAAAAGAATATGGGGCTGACGAAGTAGGTACCCTTAAACTTAAGCAGGTTCCGAAAAAGACCATCCATTGCGGAGACGTAGGATATTTGGTTTCCGGGATCAAAGATGCCCGTGAAGTAAAAGTAGGAGATACCATCACTTCTTTTGAAAAACCGGCAGATGGACCTATTGATGGATTCGAAGAAGTAAAACCAATGGTATTTGCGGGGATTTACCCTATCGATTCTGAAGATTTTGAAGAATTGAGATTCTCTCTTGAAAAACTGAGACTGAATGATGCTTCCCTGGTTTTTGAACCGGAAAGTTCTGCAGCCCTTGGTTTCGGATTTCGTTGCGGATTCTTAGGAATGCTTCACATGGAAATTGTTCAGGAACGTCTTGACAGAGAGTTCAATATGAACGTAATTACAACGGTACCGAACGTTTCTTATTTTGGATATACTAAAAAAGAACCTGAAGTTCCGATTCTGATCAACAACCCATCCGAAATGATGGATCCTTCTACAATGGATAGAGTAGAAGAACCTTTCATTAAAGCTTCTATCATTACAAAATCTGACTTTGTAGGGGCTGTAATGACTTTATGTATCGAGAAAAGAGGAGAGATTGTAAACCAAAGTTATTTAACGTCTGAAAGAGTTGAATTAATTTTCAATATGCCTCTTGCTGAGGTTGTATTCGATTTCTATGACAGATTGAAGTCGATCTCTAAAGGATATGCATCATTCGATTATCACCCGATCGGATTCAGAGCTTCCAAACTTGTGAAAATGGACATCCTGATCAACGGAGATATGGTAGATGCTCTTTCATCATTGATTCATGATTCTAATGCTTATTATATCGGTAAAAGAATGTGTGAAAAGCTTCGTGAGCTGATCCCGAGACAGCAGTTTGATATTGCAGTTCAGGCAGCATTAGGAACGAAAGTTATTGCCAGAGAAACAATTAAAGCTTTGAGAAAAGACGTTACTGCAAAATGTTACGGAGGAGATATTTCCAGAAAGCGTAAACTATTGGAAAAGCAGAAAGAAGGTAAGAAGAAAATGAAGCAGATCGGAAGAGTAGAAGTACCACAGTCTGCGTTCATGGCTGTATTAAAGCTTAATGACTAATTCATTATCATACAGAAACCGCTTCAATCGAAGCGGTTTTTTATTTAGCTCCTGAAGATCCGTTTATATATTGGATTATTTAATAAACAGACAAAAACTTTCATAATCTAAACCTAATAAAAATATTTATTCATAACTTTGCGTATTCACAACGCAAATAAAATTCATGGAGTCTCCAAAAAAATTACAGGATATAAAAGTAGCCGTAGATGCAGTCATTTTCGGATATTTCGATAAGAAAGATCTACAGATTCTTTTGATCAAAAGAAATATTGAACCCTTTAAAGGCGGATGGGCTCTTCCGGGCGGTTTGGTTCTTGACGACGAAAATCTGGATGACGCCGTAAAAAGAGAACTGTATGAAGAAGCAGGCATAAAGCCCGATTTTCTGGAACAACTCTATACATTTGGGAATGTAGGTCGTGATCCGAGAAACAGAGTGGTTTCTGTGGCTTATTTGGGCCTTGTGAACCCTTCCTATCATGAACTCTTTGCCGATTCCGATGCAGACGATGCACAATGGTTCAGTATCAATAATCTTCCCACCGTTGCTTTTGATCATAAAGGCATTATTGATGTAGCCTTAAAAAGACTTCGCACCAAAATTCAGTATCAGCCGATCGGCTTTAATCTTCTCAATGAAGAATTTCCCTTTTCAGACCTTGAAAACCTTTATAAAACCATTGTAGGTCAGGAAATAGACCGTAGAAACTTCCGCAAAAAGATCATGAGCTACGGGTTGCTTAATGAAACCAATAACGTGAAAAAAGAGGGTAGCGGCAGACCTGGTAAACTCTTTACCTTCAATCAGGAAAAATACAAAGAGCTTGAAGAACAGGGTTTCTACTTTGAAATCAAATAGTCTTTTTAAACACAAACAGCACAAATATTTTACACGAATAATCACAAATGTGCCTGATAAATGTATAATTAAGAATTATAGTAAAACATATTGTATCAAAAATATATTCAATAGAAACGGGCTTTAGCCCGTTTTTTCATATTAAAACGTTCCACTGGCTTTAGCCCAAACCTAATAAATGGTGTCATTTGTGTGAAAAATTTGTGTAATTAGTGGGTGAAAAAAAAATAACATTGATAATCAATTGTTTATGTGTGTTAGTGTAAAATTAACACAAATAAATTTGGCAGATAAAATGATATTCATTTAAATTTGTGTAAAAATAACACAATAATGAAATATACCTTACAAAATATTAGAAATCAGTTTCAAAAGAAACAAAGAATAAAGTTTTTGTTTTTCTGGGGTCATACTGCTAAAAGTGAAATTACCAAATCATGCTTTAGCCAATGGTTTACAGGAAGATTTGAAGAAAACGGAATTGTTTATAAAACAGCAGAACATTATATGATGGCAGGCAAAGCAAGATTATTTGATGATCCTGAAACCCTGGAAAAGATATTGCTGTCAGCAACTCCTAATCAGGCCAAAAGCCTGGGAAGAAAAGTGAAGAATTTTGATCCCAAACATTGGGATGAGCACAAATATGAGATTGTAAAACAGGGGAATCTTTTAAAATTTTCCCAGAATAAAAAATTCGGAGACTTTCTTTTATCTACAAATGATAAAATTCTGGTAGAAGCCAGTCCGTATGATAGCATTTGGGGCATCGGAATGCTGGAAACAGATTCCAGAGCTGAAAATCCTTTATTATGGAATGGTGAAAATCTTTTAGGATTTGCTCTGATGGAGGTAAGAGATGAATTGAGAAGGTAAAAACACAATAACCAGTCACAAAATATTAAGTATGGAAAAGATAGAATTACACCCACAGATATTTCTGATTAAAAACTTTCTGACTCATGAAGAATGTGACCGATTTATAAGCGAATCGGAAGACAGAAAATTTGAAGAAGCAAAAATCAATGTTTTTGGACGTCAGCTGATGAACAAAAGCGTTAGAAATAATGACAGGCTGATGATCTTTGACGAAAATACAGCTGAAGATCTTTTTAAAACAGCCGCTGGATTTTTACCGCAGGAGCAGGAAGGATATAAACTTCTGAATTTTAATGAAATGCTTAGGGTTTACAAATACGCTCCCGGGCAGCAATTTAAAATGCACAGAGATGGAAGCTATATCCGAAATGAACAGGAAAAAAGCTTTTATACATTTATGGTCTATCTGAATGATGATTTTGAAGGAGGAGAAACCGAATTTGAAAACCTGTTCACCGTAGCGCCTGAAAAAGGGACTGCGCTGGTCTTTTTTCATCCTCTGAGACATGAAGGAAAGACCCTGATCAACGGACTGAAATATGTACTGAGAACAGATGTTATGTATATAAAAGATTGAAAATGAAAAAAATATATGTTTTTGGAAACGGAAACCTTTCCTGGGAAGACTTTCACCGGTTGTATATAGAACCTTTACATACCATTGAGATTTCAGAATGTGAATTTTTAATAGGCGACTTTAGAGGAGCAGATGTCATGATGATGGAGTTTTTGAAAAATAAAACAGCGAAAGTAACCATACTTCATGTGGGAGAAAGACCCAGATATTTTGCCGATACATTCAATACCCAGGCTGGAAACTGGAAAAAAATCGGTGGTTTTCGTTCCGATGGAGAAAGAGATCAACAGGGGATTGCTATGTGTACCCACTTCCTGGCAACAGATTTTAATTCCGACGAAAAAAGAATAAGCGGAACACAGAAGAATATTGAAAAATGTCTTGCATTACAGAAGATAAGGCTGTAAAACTATGCTCTTTTGTTTTTGCGTACTTATAACACAAAATAACAGATTTATGGAAGATGAATTAAAGCCAAGATTTATCGAATCATTACAGAGAAATAATGATCAGATCAGAGAAGACCGAGCCAGAACAATTGGAGCAGATTCAGAATTGATCTACAGGCGCAGGGTAGAAGATCTAGAATTGAAAATCAAAAGACTGGAAAGAGAACAGAATGGTCTTATTGACATCAGTCCCTTGGACAGGAACAGCTTAACCTTTGCGGATTTCAATCCTGAAGCATTTGTTCAGAAAGACATGGAATTATCATTAACAATCAGAAATCTGAATATTCAGCTCGAGGTAACCAGAAAGAGATTTGAATATTTATTTGGAAAAACATTTTAAGTTATGGGAGGTACAAGATACGATATAGACGCTCGTTATGACAGAGCAAGCAAAGCAGGCTACAGAACAAAATCTGCAGGTGAGATCTTCACTCAGAATGCCAAAAGAATGGCGCATGAATCAATGAATCCTTATGGAGTTTCTTTCAGAGAATCCAGAGACTCAGAAGTTCACCCTCATTCAGTTCCTATTATTCTGGGATTGGATGTAACAGGAAGTATGGGACATATTCCCCACGAATTGATCAGAGAAGGGCTGCCAAAACTGATGGGAGGAATTATCCAGGGAGGTGTTCCCGATCCGGCACTTTTATTTCTGGGAATCGGAGATCATGAATGTGATGGTTATCCTCTACAGGTTGGGCAGTTTGAATCAGGAGATGAAGAGTTGGATATGTGGCTTACCCGCACCTATATAGAATCCGGAGGTGGAGGAAATGCCGGAGAAAGCTATCTTTTAGCATGGTATTTTGCTGCTTTTCATACAAGAACCGACGCTTTTGAAAAGAGAAAACAAAAAGGGCTGTTGTTTACCGTAGGAGATGAACCCTGCCTGAAGACACTTCCTGCCTCTGCTATCAGAGAAATTATGGGAACAGGCCAGCAAACGTATACCCATCACGAACTACTGGAAGAAGCAAGGAAAAAATATGAAGTCTACCATATCAGCGTTCTGCATTCAGATCAGGCGATAAGAGCAGATAAAGGATGGAAAGAACTATTGGGACAAAACTGTATATCAATAGAGGATTACAGGGAAATTCCGAATGTTATTAAAAATATCATTTGCGATCAGGTTAAAGATAAATTCCCGGATACATTAGGAATGGAGGGATTGGATGGGTTTCACATGCTTTAGAAGATAACCCTTCCGCGAAAGTAGAAGAATGAATTGAACAAGGTTTCACAAGATAAACAGAAGAACATGAAAAAGGCACAAATCGTTATAGGACTTGGTTTTGGTGATGAAGGAAAAGGAATCACCACAGATTTTTTGGCTTGTCAGAATCCGCATTCTGTTGTCATCAGGTTTTCCGGAGGGCAGCAGGCAGCACATACCGTGATGATTGGAGATCAAAAACATGTTCATTCCAGCTTTGCAAGTGGAGCACTTCGCGGTCTGCCTTCTTATTTTACTGAACATTGCACAATTCACCCGGTTTTTCTGCTCAATGAACAGGAAGAACTGAAAGAAAAGAAAGGAAATATCGAGCTGCATATTCATCCGCTGGCAAAAGTAACCACTCCTTTTGATGTCTGGCAAAACAGAACAAATGCCAGAAATCTGGAACATGGAACATGCGGAAAAGGAGTAGGAGCTACCATGAAAAGAAATGAGAGCCCTTATAAACTATTTGCCATAGACCTTATCGCTCCAAGAGAAATGCTGATAGAAAAGCTGAAAGGAATAGCGTATTACTATGGTTTTATAGAAGAAAATGAAATCAGAGAATATCTTCAGACTTTCTTGGAAGCAGTGGGTAAAATAGATTGGAAAATAGATGATTATACCTATCTGGACTCATTTGATCATCTTATTTTTGAAGGCAGCCAGGGAATTTTACTGGATATGGACCATGGGGTATTTCCCAACGTGACCTATGCCAGCACAACCTCAAAAAATGCCCATGATGTCTGTAAGCTTTTGAAAATTGAAGACATTGAAATGTATTATGTAACCAGAAGTTATGCTACACGTCATGGAAGCGGTTGGATGAGCAATGAAAAGAAAATCAGTCTTAAAAACAATGAAGAGGAAACCTGTACATTTAATGAATACCAGAAAGAACTCCGGTTGGGAACATTAGACTATGATCTGCTGAATTATGCCTTGAAACTGGATGGGGCTTATGGCTATCCAACCAAAAAAAATCTGGTAGTTACCTGCCTGGATCAGACGGATGAAAAATTTGAACCGGAAAAACTGAAAACAGAATTTGATACCATCTACGGATCCTATTCACCTTGCTCGGAAGATTTTAAAAAGTTTTCTTAATAGCCACAGATAGAGGGATTAATTTTATATTTAGACCGGGAATAGAATGGTGATATTGATCATGAATTAAAAAGGAATACAGTGAAAACGATACAATATATAAAAGGAGATGCCACTTCCCCGCAGGCAAAAGGGATAAAGATAATTGCCCATATCTGTAATGACATCGGAGGTTGGGGAAAAGGTTTTGTACTTGCGGTTTCCAAAAGATGGGAAACACCTGAAAAAGAATATAGGAACTGGCACCGTTTCAGAAGTGAAAATAATTTTGGGTTGGGAGAAATTCAGGTTGTACAGGTTGAAAAATACATCTATGTCGCCAATATGATCGGCCAGAAAGGAATCAAAACCGGAAGCAACGGAGTTCCCGTTCGATACGAAGCGATTGAAAAATGTCTGGAAACATTGGCTAAAGAGGCTTCAGATCTCAATGCCAGTGTTCATATGCCGAGAATCGGATGTGGATTGGCAGGCGGAAAATGGACGGAAGTAGAACCTATTATAGAAAGAACCTTGCTTAGAAATAATGTTGAGGTGTACATATATGATTTTGAATAAGACAATCAACAATGAAAGAATTTGAAATAAGAGCAGACTATACAAACGATACCCTTGTGGTATATCAGGCTTACAATAAAGCCATTGCCCAATCTGCTGTGGAAAATCAGAAATTCTGTGCTCCATTTTCGTTCAGCAGAATGACCTGGATCAAGCCGTCTTTTCTCTGGATGATGGAACGGAGTAACTATGGACAGAAATCCAATCAGGAATATACACTGGCCATTCATATTAAAAGAGAAGCTTGGGAAAAAGCATTACAAAAAGCCATTCTCACTTCTCCCGAAAAAAGGGTTTATCCCGATCCGCATTCCTGGGAAAGAGATTTTGAAAATGCAGAAGTGTATGTGCAGTGGGATCCTGAAAGGAATATTAAAGGAACGAAACTCAACTATCGCTCCATTCAGGTTGGTATAAGCAGACTTCTGATAAAAGAGTTCAATGAAGAATGGATTGTGAAAATAGAGGATTATACTCCTTTGGTAAAGAAGATACGAAGCTTTACAAAATCGGGAGATTTTGACAAGGCAAAGAAATTACTGCCTGTGGAAAAAATGTATCCTTTATCAGATAACCTGGCTCGGAAAATCGGAGCTACAGTTTAATACATAAATATAAACCAATGAAAACAACAAGACTTTACAGACCGGTAGGTGAAAAAGAAATGCTGCTGATCATAGAAAACGGATTTAAAGAATTTCCACCAAGACTGGAATGGCAGCCGATTTTTTATCCTGTTCTTGATGAAAGCTATGCCTCTGAGATCGCTGAAAAGTGGAATACAAGAGATGAATTCGGGAATTACCTCGGTTTTGTGACGCAGTTTGATGTTTTGGAAGAGGTGGCGAATCAATATCCTGCACAGAATGTAGGAGCCAGAAATCATAATGAGCTGTGGGTTCCTTCTGAAGAACTGGAAGCATTTAATGCAGGTATTGTAGGAAAAGTTGGGGTGATCAAAGTATTTATAGGGAAAGGCTTCAAAAAGCCGGCAAATGATGAGGTAGAGAATTTACTATTAAACATAAAAAAACTAACAATGACCAATAAAGGAATGGCAAAAGATACATTGGATATCCTAGCCAAGAAATATTATATCAACGAACACAACGAAAAAATAGATATAGAAAACGAACTGGAAATCAGTAAAAAAGGAACCGTTCTGTACACTCCGGAACAACTTTCAGAAATGAGGGAAGCCGCAATGCCGAAAACCCATTTCGAAACCCACTTTGAAACCTGGAAGTGCAGTTCACTGAAAGCCATTTTACAATTGGCGGAAGAAGAAGACCAGGAGAAACTTATGTGTCTGAATTTTGCTTCAGCCAAAAATCCGGGTGGCGGCTTTATCAACGGAGCAGAAGCCCAGGAAGAAAGTCTGGCAAGAACTTCAGGACTCCATGAAAGCTTACTTCAGGCATGGGATTATTACACCATTCACAGGGCTATGGAATCCTGTTTTTATACTGATAACATGATTTACAGCCCGAAAGTTCCTGTGTTCAGAAAAGATAAAGGAGAGCTGCTTACAAAGCCCGTTTTTTGTAATTTCATCACTTCTCCGGCGGTAAATGCAGGTGTTGTAAAGAAACAGGAGCCGGAAAGAGCCGGTGAAATACTGGATGCCATGGATGTGAGAACAGATAAGATGCTTTCATTGGCCCTACATCAGGGAAATGAAGTATTGATTTTAGGAGCCTGGGGTTGCGGAGTGTTTAAAAATGATCCGAAAGAGATTGCAGGATTGTTTAAAAAATATCTTCAAGGAAAATATAAGAACAGATTTAAAAGAGTGGTTTTTGCCGTGCTGACCAAAAAGGAAGAGATGCTGAAGCCATTCGAAGAAATACAATGAAACTCAAACTAAAAAAATATAGAGAACAACTGGAAGACTGGCCTCAAAAAGGACATCATATCATGGCACAATACGATGAAGAGAAAATCATTGTCTATCAGTCCTACAAAAAAAGGATAGGAGACTTTGCAGTTAAAAACCAATATTTTGGAGGAGATTTCAGTCTTGAAAGAATAACCTGGATCAAACCAAACTTTCTTTGGATGATGTACAGGAACGGATGGGGAACAAAAGAAGGGCAGGAATGTGTACTGGCAATCCATTTAAAACTGGAAGCTTTCAAAAGATATTTGAAAAACAGTGTTTATTCTTCTTATAACGAGAAATTGGGAATATCCAGGGACGAATGGCAGGATCAGGTAAAAGAATCATCCGTAAGATTACAGTGGGATCCGGATCATGACCCTTTTGGGAACAAACTGAAGCGAAGAGCGATACAGATCGGTTTAAGAGGTGACTTTATAAGATCTTTTGCCAAAGATGATCTGATAGTAATTGAAGATATTTCAGACTTTGTGAAAGAACAATATCAGTTTGTTTTGAATGACGATTTGGATAATCTGATCATTCCGGCAGAAAAACCCTTATTATTTGAAGATGAAAATCTCAATAAAAAACTGAAGATACAATGAAAAATGATAAACTCTTTCTGGCCTCAAAATCAGTCTTTGGAACATCCATAGGAGATGCCTTCGGAGAAAGTTTTTTTGGAGAGGAAAGTCTGATGAAGACTTATATCCACCAAAGAATTCTTCCCGAAACCACTCTGGATTTTACCGATGATACCATTATGTCAATAGCCGTTTTCAATTCTTTGAGAAAATGGGAACAAATTGATCAGCGTTTTTTGGCTGAAGAGTTTACGAAAAATTATTATCTGGATATGAACCGGGGCTATGGTCCATCCATGCACCAGTATTTCAGAGCAGTGAAAAACGGAGAAAGCTGGAAAGAAGTTTCCTATTCAAAATTTGAAGGGCAAGGTTCTATGGGAAATGGAGGAGCAATGAGAGCAACGGCCATAGGAGCTTTCTTTTATGATGATTTTGAGAAACTTAAAGAAAGTGCAGAGCTTTCCTGTGAAGTAACTCATGCCAACAGAGAAGCAATAGAAGGAACAAAAGCAATAGCTCTGGCGGCAGCTTTTGCAGTTCAGGAAGCATCAGGATTAAGAATGCTTGATCATCAGGAATTTATTCAGAAAATTCAAAATGAATTAGCTGACTCCGATATGAAAAGCAAGCTCAATAAAGCACTTTATATGGATGAAAATCCAAGTATAGAATTATTGGTAAGCACACTGGGAAACGGAGTGAAAATGACCGCTCAGGATACCATTCCACTGGTCATCTGGATGCTGTCAAGATACAGAAAGAACTTTGAAGAATGCCTTTGGAACACCGTTTCAGCTTTAGGGGACAGAGATACAACCTGCGCTATGGCAGGCGGAGTCAGTATTCTTTGCTGTGAAGAAAATACAGTTCCGGACTGGGTAAAAGAGGTAGACAATTGGAAAAACAGTCAGTTTTATGGAAATTGAAATCATAAAAGGAGATATTACAAAGATCTCTGCAGATGCGATCGTTAATGCTGCCAATTCTTCCTTACTGGGCGGCGGCGGTGTAGACGGAGCCATTCATAGAGCAGGAGGACCAGATATTCTGGAAGAATGCAGAGCCATTAGAAACAGACAGGGAAAATGCAGTACAGGAGAAGCTGTGGTAGCGACAGCTGGAAATCTTTCCGCACAATATGTCATTCATACAGTAGGTCCGGTTTGGAATGATGATGAAGAAAGATGCTCAGGGCTTTTATCCAGCTGTTATATCAACTCTTTAAAGCTGGCAGACAGCCTGGGAGTCAAAACAATAGCTTTTCCCAATATCAGTACGGGAATCTATAGATTTCCCAAAACAATAGCAGGAAAAATTGCTGTAGATGAGGTCAGGAAATTTCAGCCAGATCACCTAAAGAAAGTTATTTTTGTATGCTTTGATGATGAAAATGAAGAAATTTATAAAAACCTTTTAAACCATCCTTGTTAAGGATCAATAAAATTTGTGCATTAGTGGCAAAATAAAGCATAGTGTACAAAACAAAATATAAAAACCAATGAAAAAACTAACCATATTAAGCGGTGCCGGAATCAGCGCAGAAAGCGGAATACAAACCTTCAGAGACGGAGACGGTCTTTGGGAAAATCATAGTGTAACAGACGTAGCCAGCCCGGAAGGATGGAGGAAAGACAGAGCTTTGGTCCTGGAATTTTACAACCAGAGAAGACGCCAGCTCCACGAAGTACAGCCTAACGATGCCCATAGATTATTGGCAGAGCTGGAAAAACATTTTGAAGTACAGATCATTACCCAGAATATCGATGATTTACACGAAAGAGCTGGCTCTACCAATATTCTTCACATCCATGGCGAATTGTTCAAATCATGCTCATGCAATAATAAAAACCTGATCTATGACCAGAAAGAAGACATCAATATCGGCGATAAAGCTGAAGATGGGGCTCAGTTAAGGCCTTTCATCGTTTGGTTCGGAGAAGATGTTCCATTATACCAGACGGCAAGAGAGATCGTAAAAGAATCCGATATTTTACTGGTGATCGGAACTTCTTTACAGGTATATCCGGCTGCCGGACTGATTCATGATATAAAAGATGACTGTCTTTTAATTGTGATCAATCCTAATGAGACAGGATTTGGCTATGGCCAGAGAGCGGTTGTAATGAAAGAAACAGCGACTCAGGGAATGAAGTTGTTATTTGATAAACTGATAAATCTTGCCTGATGGAAAATAAGGTTAAAGCAGGGATCGTAGGCGTTTGCATAGGAGATGCTCTCGGTGTTCCGGTAGAGTTCAAAAAGAGAGAAGATCTGAAAATAAATCCGGTCACCAAAATGCTGGAATATATGTCCTGGAATCAGCCCAAAGGAACCTGGAGTGATGACAGCTCCCTTACGCTTTGCCTTGTGGAAGAACTTACCAAAGGTTATCATCTGGAAGAAATAGGACAGAGCTTTGTAAGATGGAATAAAGATGGTCACTGGACTGCCCATGGAAGACTTTTCGATATAGGCGGAACCACAAAACATTCCATTGCAAGACTGATCAAGGGAGAAAGTGCCAGATTTTCAGGCAATATTTTTGAAGAAGACAATGGGAACGGTTCTCTGATGAGGATTCTTCCCCTTGCTTTCTATCTTGAAAATGAAAACGATATTCAGAAGCTTTATCTTACCGTAAAAGAAGTATCTTCCATTACCCACGGACATTTTCGTTCTGTCTTTGCCTGTTTCATCTATGTAGTTTTTGCCATTCAGCTGATCAAAGGGAAAAATAAAAAAGAAGCGTATTCGCATATGCAGAATGTAGCGTTGGAATATGCAGAAAAACAAGGTTTTAACCCAAAAGAGATTGAGCTTTTTAATCGGGTTTTAAAGAATGATATTTCAAAATATTCCGAAGAAAAAATTGCGAGCAGCGGTTATGTACTTCACAGCTTAGAAGCTTCATTATGGTGCTTCCTAAACTCAGAAACTTACCCGGAGGCTGTTTTGAAAGCGGTCAATCTGGGTGAAGATACAGATACCACGGGAGCCATTACCGGAGGCCTTGTAGGAATTTATTATGGATACGAAAGTATTCCCCAGGAGTGGCTGGATGTGTTGGTGAGAAAAAATGATATTGAAGAATTATGTGGCCAATTTCACCGTTCTTTATAAATTTATAAAAAACTAAAAACCATTGACAACACTATATAAACTTATTTCAGAAAAAGAATTGCTGGAGCTCGGAGGAACCTTATTTAAAAGCTTTGTGCCGGGACTTCCTTTAACGTTTGATGTCAATATTCAACAGGATAATCATCTGAAAGATCCGGGAATGTTTCTTATACAATGTGAAATCGAAGAACATGAAATCTCCGGTTTTAAAACTTTGAATACAGGAGAATTGAGGGTAGAAACGGATAAAGTACCTCTTTTCAATACTTTAATCGTAGATAAAATAAAAATTCTGGACTTCTTTGGTAATACTGAAGACCTTACCGAAGAGAGTCTTGAAGTATTGGAAAAAGAAGAACGGTTTTTTAAAACCCGATTGGATATTTTTCTGGAAACGAATAACCGGACAATGATTCCTTACGATTATTTAGACCAGTCAGATTGTACAGATTCTACGGAAAAAGAAATTGAACAAAACATTAAAGAAATTGCCGAAGAACAAAAAACTTTTGCCAGAATAGCGAAAGAGAAGACCTCCAATATCAACACAGTAGAAGAAGCAGCTTATTTTTTAATTCATGAAGACCTGGACGAAAAGCAGATCAGACAAATTAAAAATAAATCGATCGTTACTCAGTTCAAAAGAGGATATGATCATTTTGGATTGGGAATGTATTTGATAAACCTGTTTATTTATCCTAATGAAAATAAGATATTCCTCGATCACCTGAAAAATTATGATGCTCATTATGTAATTGATAGTGGAGAACATGGCGAAGGTATTATTGCAGACTTAGTGTGGCGAATTTTGAATGATCGTCAGACAACTGCTGAAAATCAGAAAGAAATTATTGAAAATCAGAAAGCAGCAGCCAAACTTTGGGAGGAATTTTATAATAAAAAAAATACAGAAAATCTTTCCCCGGATGATCAGTATGATTTGATGGATGAGTTTGTTACCCTGATAAAAGAAGGTTCACTGAAAAAGACCCCTTCAAGAGATTCAAGACTGCTCTCTTATAACTTTGAGGATAAAATCATGGATCAGTATCTTGAATTGGACACAAAAAAGCAAGCTGATAAAGAACATTATATGGAATATGTTTACCGGCAAAAAGTTATTTTGGCGGAGCTTTCAGAGAACGAATTATTGATATATGATCAATTGTGGAAAGATTATTCCACCTTAGAAAATCTAGTATCTAAAATAGAACAAAAATTATGAACGAAATAGAAAAGAAAAGAATAAGTAAGTTTTTAAGCCTTATCCTGCGACATCAGCCGGAAATGATTGGCCTGAAACTGGATGAAAACGGCTGGGCAGATGTAGAAGATCTCAGAACGAAATCAGCCGGAAGAAGAGTGTATTTCACTCCCGGAGAATTGGATGAAGTTGTAGAAACCAATAATAAAAAAAGATTTGCCTTCAACGAAGATAAAACCATGATCAGAGCCAGCCAGGGACATTCCATTGATATAGATCTGGCTTTGGAAACAGTGACGCCGCCTGATTTTCTGTACCATGGAACAGCAGAAGCCAATATTTCCTCCATTCTGGATAAAGGAATTGAAAAAAGAACCCGTCAGCATGTACACTTAAGTGCTGATAAAGAGACTGCTACAAAGGTGGGAATGAGACACGGTAAACCTGTGATTCTGACCATCAGAACCGGAAAAATGTATGAAGATGGATTGCTGTTTTACCAATCTGCCAACGGAGTTTGGCTGACAGATTTTGTAGATGCAAAATATATTTCAAAATGACCAGAGAAGAGTTTGATGAAGAAATAAAAGACTTTTCTCCGGAAAAAGATAATGTCAGAGATAAAGCAGATGAGCTTTTTGCAAAAGGAGCCAACACCACCTATATTTTTCAATTCATCACAGAACATCTGAACTGTAGTTTAATTGAAGCTTTGGAAGTCGCAGAATCCTGCCCGAACTACCACAAAAGATATGATAAAAACAAAATCCGATGAGCAGAACATTAGTCATAGGAGACATTCACGGAGGTCTTAGGGCCTTGAAACAGATATTGGAACGGGCTGAAGTCACCCAAAACGATACATTGATCTTTCTTGGAGATTATGTAGACGGCTGGAGCGAATCCTCACAGACGATCCAGTTTCTGATAGAATTATCCGAAAATCAGGAATGTATTTTCATTAAAGGTAATCATGATGCCTGGACTGAAGATTGGCTGGCTTTTGGAAACGAGCCGGATGTATGGCTTTTCAATGGCGGGAAAAGTACTGTAGAAAGCTATGCAGACTATTCTTTAGATCAGCTTGAAACCCATCTTGAATTTTTTCAGCGAATGAAAAACTATCATGTGGATGATGAAAATCGTCTGTTTATCCATGCAGGTTATTCTTCTATGCACGGTCCGGAAAAAGAAGTCTATTCCAGTAATTACCGCTGGGACAGAACCCTTTGGGAAACTGCGGTAGCAATGGATAAAAGATTAGAAAAAACGTCAGAATTATATCCTAAAAGGCTGCTTTTGTATAACGAGATATTTATTGGCCATACCCCAACTTTATATATTGGGATTGGAACCCCGGTCCACAAAGCCAATGTCTGGAATATGGACACGGGAGCGGCTTTTACAGGCGCTCTTTCTATCATGGATATTGACACAAAAGAATACTGGCAAAGTGATCTGCTTACCTCTTTATATCCCGATGAAAACGGAAGAAATAATGATCATGTAAGACCTAAAAACAGAATATAAAAATGCAGCCTCATAAGATTTCAAATCGATGAGGTTTTATTTTGTAATAGAGTATATCCCGGAAAACAACCTATATTTGTAAAAACTGAAGGGATGAATAAAAATATCTACGAAGGATTATCCGATAAAGAGCTGATTAAAAAAAGAAATACACTCAAAGGCGTTTCCATGGGCTTCGGAGTCATTTTTATACTTGGCATCATAGCATTTATTGTACTTCTTACCATCAAAGGAGCTAAAGGCTTTCCTTTTGCAGCATTTATCCCGTTTATTGTAATGCCAGTTACCCTTGCTCCTTTATTGATGAACCTGAATCTGGCCAATAAAGAAATTAAAGCAAGAAATCTCTAGCAGTTTTTATAACATACCTAATCATATAGAAGAAAAATAAATTTGCAGATAAGCTTTTCCGCATTTTTGCCCTTTTGCTTTTCTGCCCCAATCATATTGACTAATTTTAAATCCCGAAAATTATGTCAACAATGAAACTGAAATACCTCCTGTTGATTCTGAGCTCTTCCCTGATATTTGCTCAGAAATCATTTCAGACCCCTTTTGAAAAAGGAAATGGTAACCAAACTGTTACCTATGAAGAAATGAATACTTATTACCAGGATCTGGCCAAAAACTTTAATACAATTCAATATCTAAAAAAAGGAGAAGATGACAACGGGAAACCCATTTATGTGGTTATCTACAACCCTTTTCCTGAAAAAGATCTGGAAAAACTAAGAAAAAATAAAGCCATTCTCTTTGTCAACAACGGGATTCATCCCGGAGAACCGGACGGTATTGACGCCACAATGATGCTGATGCGTGATTTGGCCGTTAAGAAAATAAAAACCCCTCAGAATTTCATTATTGCAGCAATTTCAGCCTATAATGTCAGCGGAATGCTGAACAGAGGAGCATATTCCAGAGCCAATCAGAACGGGCCGGAGCAATATGGTTTCAGAGGAAATGCCAGAAATTATGATCTTAACAGAGATTTTATAAAGGCCGATTCTAAAAATGCCAGAAGCTTTCAGGAAATCTATCAATGGCTGAAACCGGATGTTTTCATTGACAATCACGTAAGTAACGGGGCAGATTATCAATATACATTTACCTATATTTCTACCTTTAAAGAACGTTTAGGAAATACCTTAGGAGCCTATTTTTATAATAACTACCAGGCTAAAAATCTTGAGGATATGAAGAAACTGGGGTATGAAAGTACTCCTTATGTCAACATTCATGGCGATGTACCGGAAGTTGGCTTTGCATCATTTGAAGACTCTCCGAGATATTCTACAGGTTATACTTCACTTTTCAACTCTTTGGGAACCGTTCCGGAAACCCATATGCTGAAACCTTATGATAAAAGAGTAGATGCTACCTACAAATATATGCTGGTCAATCTTCAGAATTTAGATAAAGAGTACGGCAAAATAAAATTGCTTCGTCTTGATAACCTAAAACAATATCAGGCAGGAAAACCATATGGAATCCGATGGAAAATAGACTCGACAAAATATTCTACGATGGATTTTAAAGGTTATGAAGGAAAATACAAGCCAAGTGAAATCTCCGGTAAACCAAGACTGTTCTATGACAGAAATAAACCTTTCACGAAAAATATTAAACTCTTTACCACTGCTGTTCCAACAGGATATATCACCATTCCGAAATATTATGTCATTCCGCAGTCACAATACCGCATTATTGATGAATTTAAAAGAAATAAAATTCAAATGAGACCGATTCAGAAGGATAGTACCTTCACTGTTGAGTCTTATAAGATCAAAGACTTTAAAACCGTCAAAAATCCTTATGAAGGCCATTATCTGCACTTTGAGACAACGGTGGATGCTACCCGTAAAGATCAGACCTTTTCAGCAGGAGATTACCTGGTTTCAACAGACCAGCCTGGAGTAAAATATATTATTGAAACCCTTGAACCTGAAGCACTAGATTCTTTTTTCAACTGGAATTTCTTCGACGGAATTTTGGCTCAGAAAGAATATTATTCAGCATATATTTTTGAAGATACGGCAGCAGAGCTGCTGAAGAATGATAAAAAACTGAAAGAAGCTTTCGAAGCAGCAAAAGCATCGGATAAAAAACTATTGGACAGTGGAGAAGCTCAGTTAGATTGGATCTACAGACATTCTCCTTATTTTGAAGAAAAAACGTTCAGGCAGTATCCTGTATACAGAGTCCTGTAATAATTTGTTACTATAAAAAAGACGTTTCATCCGAAACGTCTTTTTTATTTATCTTGGTAAACCTCTTTTCAAAGCAAGTTCGGCTCTTTTAATGGCCATTTTTTCTTTCCAGTCCATGTATTTCTTCTTGAAATTAGACTTCATAATATCATCGAACTTACGCTGTACGGTCAGATTCCATAAAGAATGTGCTTTTACCGCCCATGATTTGTCCCATGCTCTTAAAGAAATAGAGAAACTTCCGTCCAGATATTTCATCCAGTGCCACCATCCGGTAGGCATAAATAGGGTATCTCCATGCTCAAGGAAGCATTCAATCCCTTCTACACCATCCAGAGCCGGGAATTTTGTGAAATCTGGGTTCTCAATATCATAATCCTCAAGTGCATACGTAGCATAAGGAATCTGGTACAATCTTTCTCTCCACTTATAGTCGAAAAGAAGAATATGCTTTCTTCCGTTGAAGTGGGTATGGAAGATGTGCGCCATATCAATATCAAAGTGAAGGAACGTTACAGAACCTTTTCCTCCGAAAAACATATTAGGATACTTGTCCAGGAAACCTCCCATTAGTTCCTTAGGAGAAATATAATCTTCCAGAAGTTTCGGGGCGAATTTTATCGGGTCAAAGAGAAAAATTCTTAGATCGGTAGGCTCTCGCTGTATAAGATCTATATAATCTCCGAATTTCATTTTGGCTGCAGAAGAGTTGATGGGAGCAGAAGGATCGGCTTTAGAACTGTCATATAACGGGACCTCTACATCTCCTACAACCTCCTTCATATATTCCATCGTCCATTTTTGGTAAGCAGGCCATTTTTTTGCCATATTCTTGATGACAACGGGCCTTCTTGGCTTCAGATATTTTTCGTAGAATTCTTCTTTAGAAATGTCATCTACAATATCTATAGGCTTTAAAATAATTCCCATTTTATAAATTTTATGTTACAAAATTATTAAATAAATACTTATGTACCCTTATTTAATTTTTTTTTAATCTTTGATTTAAATTAATTTTTATTATTTAGTCTAAATAAAAATATTAACTTCTGGACTTATGCTTAAATAATTCCTTTTTTTATGCATAAAAACAAAAATGCCCTGTAATTCTATTACAGGACAAAAACACAAATTTAGATGAATGATAATCCATTCTGTTACTAAAATATTATTTTTATTTCAAATGAAAAATCATATGAATGTTGATAAAATCAATAGTATGAAATGAATATATTATTTTAATTCAAAATAGAGGAAGGTAATTCAAATTATAATTTTAAAATCAAATGACTTGAGAAATTTTTTTTACAGAATAAAACAATTGCACTTTTTTTCAATTTTAATTTAAGTCGCTGATTATCTGTTTATTATTTTTATTGAGCTATCCAGAGTGTATTTTGTTGAATCTCTGCTCAATACTGTTTTCTAATCTGAAATCTCTGGCGGGTATTTTCCTGATCATAAAAATCATCATCATATCACGTGAAAACAAAATATATAATCTGCGTTTGATTAAGATTTAACCTTAACTTATAAAATATATCTTTAAAAAAAGTGTAACGAAAAACCATAATGACTAACTAATTGAGCAAATAATAAGTATGAAAAAGAATATTTCCTTATTTCTGATGCTTTTTTTTACTGTGCTGTCCTTTGCACAGAAAACGGTTTCAGGAAAAATCACAGATGATGATGGAGTAGCAATACCCAGTGCAAGCGTTACCATTGAAGAGCCTGGTAAAGATGCTATTCTGGCCTATGGAATTACCAATTCAAAAGGGGAATATAAAGTAACCTTTACCTCCGGAGAAGCCAATGTAGATCTTAAGGTAAAAGCATTCAATCAGAAGCCCCTTACGAAGCAAATAAGCAACAGCGATCAGACCCTGAATTTCAAAATGCAGTCTGAAGCTACAGAAATAAAGGAAGTACAGCTGAAAACCAAAATGATCACAGCCAGAGGTGATACCATTTCTTATGACCTTAAAGCATTCAACAACAAAAACGACAGAACGTTGGCTGATGTTATGAGAAAAATTCCGGGAATTGAAGTCAATAAAGACGGAAGTATTCTATATCAGGGAAATGCGATTAATAAATTCTACGTCAACGGAAAAGACCTGATGGAAGGAGGTTACGGAACCATCAATAACTCTCTTCCTAAAGATGCCGTACAGAAAGTGGAAGTTCTTGAAAACCACCAGCCTGTAAAAATCCTTCAGGATAAAGTTCCTTCAGATCAGGCAGCCATCAATATTAAGCTTAAAAACTCTGTAACCATGACGGGTAGAGGTGAAGTAGGTGTTGGTTTAGAACCTTTTCTCTGGAATGTAAAACTGACCCCAATGTTTTTCGGACAGAAAAGCCAGTGGGTAGTCAATTATAAAACCAATAATACAGGGGAACAGGTTGAAAATGAGGGGAATATTCTTGCATTTGGAAACGGATGGGAAGGAAGAAGGATCAATGCAGGCCAAAATAACTGGCTGAATGTGGAAAATGCAAGTACACCGGACCTTCCTGTAAGAAGATATTTAATGAACAGTGTTCATTATCTGTCTGCCAATTATTTAGTGAATATTGATAAGAAAAAAGAATGGGAATTAAAAGCCAGTGCTAATTATACCAATAATGCAGTAGAAAGAGAAAGTTACAGACAGACTGATTATTTTGCAACGTCTAATACACCTGCTACAAGGGTAACTCAGAATATTTTTAATAATTTTTATACAGACAAAGCAAAAGCAGAATTGATTTTTACAAAAAATGCTAAAAAAGGATTCTTTAAAAATACAACAAGTTTCTCTCAATTCTGGAACGCTGACAGAGCATTGGCAGACAGGACAAGTAATAAACCAAATACATCAGGCAGACATGGGGAGGAAGCTTTAGAATCTCCTACATCTTCTTTCCAAAACTCATTGAGCACCATTATTCCGTGGAAAGAGAAAATGGTCAACGTGAAATCATTTATCAATTATCAGACAGATAAACAGACCTTAGATATTACACCTGCTTCTTATCTGGACATCCCAGGGTTCAAGCCGGATGCTATTTCTGAAACCGTAAGACAGAACTTCAGATTAAAAACTTTTGAAGCCAATCATTCTGCCAATATTGGGTTTTCTACAAAAGGATGGACATTTACTCCGGAAGTTGGATTTAATTATAAGACAACGACCCTTAATTCCACACTTACTAATCTTCAGGCAGGGCAGTATTTTGGATATGGAGATAAATATGATAATGATCTTACCTATTCAATAGCTACCCCTTACGGAAGCTTAGGCGTGAATTACAAAAGTGAATCATGGATGTTGTTTGCCAATCTTCCTGTAAATTCAAATAACATAAAAGCAGATGATCCATTAAGAAACGTTTCAAAATCGGTAAATAAAGTTACTTTTGAACCTAATATTTTTGTACAGTATTCATTTGCTTCATTCTGGAAGGCTTCCGCAAGCGGAAATATCAATAATAACTTTGGAGATGTGAACACCGCTTATGCAGGTTTTCTTATGCAGTCTCCAAACGGGATCAACTCTATGAATCCGGCCAACCCGATTCCTCAGAACAATACAAAATCTACAGGAACCAGAATTGAATATAGAAATCCGCTTAATAACCTTTTCTTTAATGTGAACTATCGTTTCAGTGACAGTAAAAGAAACCTGATTTCCAGCCCAACCCGAAACGATCAAGGGTTTATTGTAGGCAATTATATCGAACAGGATAACCATGCAGTAAGTAACGTATATAGTCTGGAGGTTGGAAAATATTTTCCAAAATTTAAAACAAATGCTTCTGTAAGCTATAATAATACAACTTCCCGTTCAGATGCATATCAGAACAGCGAAGCTTTTGCAAGTGAAAATAATGCACAGACCTATGGATTTAAATTAAATAACACTTACTTCAGCTGGATGAGTCTTGATTATAATGGAAGTATCTCCACAACAAAACAAACCAATACAAGTTTGCTTCCTGAACTTATCGGAACAAGTAAAAGAAACGGATATAACCATAATCTTGCCGTATTTTTCTACCCGTTGGAAAATCATACAATAGGGTTTAATTGGGATCAGGTGAATAGCAGCAATATCAACCAAAGCTATAATAACGCATTCTATGATATTTCATATCAGTTTTCATGGGCAAAAAAGAAAATCGATTTTGAATTGAAATGGATGAATATTGCTAATCGAAAAGTATTCGAAACCTATAATGTCAACTCAACGTATAATGAGTATACCAAAATTCAGCTCCGCCCAAGCCAGGTTATGTTTACGGTAAAATTCAACTTCAAATAAAACAAAAAACCAATCCCCACCGGATTGGTTTTTTGTTGAGATATAGGTAGTTGAATAAGTTAAAAACTTTGATGATCTGCAGAGGGACCGTAGCTTCCAGGCAACGGAATATCATTCAGTCGGTAATATACGCCTAATTGTGCTCTGTGATGGGTAATCTGATTCAAGGCATGGCGGATAGATTCGTATTTGGTCCATTTTGCCAGTTCATGACCGTTATGTTTCAGAGCCCAGGTATCATTCAGATGGTCCTCCTGAGCATTTTCCAGAGCCTCTTTTCCGGATTTGTAGTTATGATCAAGAGCCTGCAGAAGGTCTTCTCTGGTAGATAATGGCTTGCGCTGATTGTCATTATTGGCAAAATCAAGCTCAGAAGTACTGAGCATCGTATTGGGCCATTCAAAGATTTCCGCAATATGAGTAGAAAGAGGCATCATTTTCATGCTTTTCTCATGCGGAGTATACTCATTCTTTCCGTCAGGATACGCTTCAAAAAACTTTCTGGTCGTCTGATACTCGGCTTCAAACTCATTTTTGAATTGGGATAAAGTGTCCATATTATTTTGTTTTTTAGAAACTTAAAGGTAATATTTTTAAAAACTAAAATGTTTTAACAGAATCATAATTTTTGAGATTTGGCTCTCCTTGAGTAACGAAAAAAATCCTGTAAAAAATAAAATTTTAAAAAAGCTGTAACAAAATAACAAATGTGAGTACTAATTATATAAACTTGATACAATGAAAAAGCTTTTTTCAGTATTTCTTATCACTCTTTTTGCCTTCGCAGGGGCACAGGAATCTAAAGAAACAGCCAACCGTTTCTTTTATGAATTGACTTTTAAGCCTAAGAAAGATTCTGCGAGAATGGATAAGATCATTACGATCCTTGACATTACGCCGAAAAAATCAATATATCAGGATTACACAATGCCTGCTCAGGATTCGATTATTAAGATTCAGATAGAGGAAATGGAGAAAACCAAAACCTTTAAGGATATGACTAAAATGATCAGATGGCCAAAGTTTTCTTATAAGATTATCAAGAACTATCCGGATATGAAAGTGCAGTATGTAGACAGAATCAGCAGAAATTTATTCTCATATGAAGATGACCCTAAGTTGCAGTGGAATATTTTACCTGAAAAGCAGAAAATAGGAGCATACAACGCTCAGAAAGCAACTACAGAGTTTGGGGGAAGAAAATGGACTGCATGGTTCAGTTCAGATATTCCTTTTCAGGACGGACCTTATAAATTTAAAGGCCTTCCAGGCTTGATCGTAAAAATTGAAGATGAAGATAAAAACTACTCATGGCAGCTAAGCGGAAACAAAAAAATAGAGAACTATGATGAGTTATCCTATTCCGATAAGATCAATGCTAAAATGGGAATGATGAGCAATACAGTAACACCTACTACAAAGGAAAAGTTTTTAAAATCCTATGAAGGGTATAAAGCAGATCCTTTCGCTGAGAGCAGGCCGTTCATGACTGCTGAGAATATGAGTAAGCCTATGCCCGGCACAGATGGAACTGTAGGCGATTTTATGAAAAGGCTGGAAAAGCAAGTAAAAGATTTCTTCGGATCCAATGATAACCCGATTGAAAAAGATCAGGTTACAGAAAAGAAGAAAAAATAAGCATTCATATCAACTAAATTATATTTTGAATCAACCCAAGTACAGCAATGTATCTGGGTTGATTTCTTTTATGGCGAAACGTTATTTAGATTAAATTTAAATAGCGTATATTTGCATCACTAAAAATTAGGCTTTGAAAGAGAAAGGATTACATAAATTAAGTGGATTCCCTAAAAACAAAATGGGGAAGATATTGGGATATGATAATGACCATCTGAAAATGCCCAATAAAATCATTGAAATGGGGCTTCTACCGGAGACCGTTTTCAGGGTTTTGTACCAGGCTCCGTTCAGTGGGCCGATGTATGTGGAGTTTGGGGCAGAGAAAAGCCGGATTGCTCTTCGTGAGGAAGAAGGAGATTATATCATTGTTGAAGAATTGAATTAATGCAGGAAAACAAGAAAAAACAGATACTTTTAGTCGGAAATCCCAATGTAGGAAAGTCAACGGTTTTCAACTCGCTTTGTAATAAAAAGCAGAAAACCGGAAACTATGCCGGGGTTACCGTTGCCAGTCATTCAGGAAACTATCTCTATAAAAATGAGGAGATTGAGGTAATTGATCTTCCAGGTTCCTACAGTGTTTATCCGAGCTCGGAAGACGAAGCTATTTTTTCAAAATATCTTATTGATGAGCAGAAAAACTATGCTGGAGTTGTTTATATTCTTGAAGCATTAAGCTTAAAAAGAGGACTTCTTCTGTTTCAGCAGATTCAGGATCTTGGGATTCCAATGATTCTGGTGGTCAATCAGATTGACCAGGCGGAAAGAAGAGGAGTATCCATTGATATTCAGAAATTTTCTGAATCACTAGGCATTAAAATCATTCAGACCAATGCCAAAGAGCAAATTGGAATTGATGAAATAAGAAATGCTGTTCACACCAACGAATTTGTAAAAACAAATAAAGCTTCTTTTGAAACTCCGAACGAGCACAGAGATTTCATTCACAAGCTGGCTTCACACAAAGGCTTTAACAATGAGTATAAAGCATGGATGAGCCTTTCACTGGGAACAGATCTTGGAAGAATAGAATCTGTGATGGAGCAGATCAATGAAGCTGAAGCTAAAAGTTTGGTACCCAAAAGACTGCAGGTTCAGGAAACCGTAAGAAGGTACCAGAACATTGATAAAATATTGGAAAATGTCATTTCCAAAAAACCACAGTTCAAAGAATTACTGACCGAAAAACTCGACAGGGTTTTAGTACATAAATTCTGGGGATATGTGGTCTTCATGGCAATCCTATTGATTATTTTCCAGAGTGTATTCTTCCTTGCAGAATATCCTATGAGCTGGATTGAAGATACATTCTCATGGCTCGCTGCATTTACGAATCAGCACCTTCCGGCAGGACCTGTCAATTCACTGATTTCGAACGGAATTGTGCCGGGAATTGGAGGAATTGTTGTTTTTGCTCCTCAGATCGGAATTTTATTATATTTCCTTTATCTGTTGGAAGATTCGGGATATATGGCAAGAGTAGTCTTCCTGATGGATAGATTGCTTCGTCCTTTCGGGCTTAATGGGAAGAGTATTGTGCCGCTTGTTTCAGGAACAGCCTGCGCAATTCCAGCCGTTATTTCCACAAGAAACATTGAAAACGTTAGAGAGAGATTGCTGACTATACTTGTAACACCGTTTATGACGTGTTCGGCAAGACTTCCGGTATACAGTATCATTATCGGGCTTATTATTTCGGAAGGAAGCTTCCTGGGAATAAAATATAAAGCGCTGGTTCTGATGGCAATGTATCTTCTGGGCTTCCTGGTTGCGTTATTCTCAGCAGCAATCCTTAAGAGATTTATTAAAAGCAAAGGGAAAACATACCTGGTAATGGATCTTCCAGCCTATAAAAAACCACTTTTCGGATACGATTTTAAAATGGTTTTAGGTAAGGTGTGGGATTTCATCACAGGGGCCGGAAAAATAATTTTCATTGTAAGTATCATTATCTGGTTTCTGAGCTACTTCGGACCTAGTCAGAAAACAAATGAATTGGTAGCGACAGATGTTCATCTTGACCATTCCTACCTTGCGAAAATGGGGAAAGGAATAGAACCTGTTATCGCTCCGCTGGGCTACGACTGGAAAATGGGAGTAGGAATCCTTACCAGCTTTGTGGCCAGAGAAGTTTTTGTAGGAACAATGTCTACTTTATACAGTTTGGAAGACGATGCACCAGAAGTAAAGGTGATCGATAAAATGAGAAGAGATGTAAAGCCCAACGGAGAAAAAGTCTTCAGTTTTGCTACAGGAATTTCCGTTCTTCTTTTTTATGCATTTGCAATGCAGTGTGTTTCTACACTTGCAGTAGTCTACAGAGAGACCAAAAGCTGGAAATGGACTGGCTTTCAGGTTGTCATGATGACCGGTTTGGCATATTTTGTGTCGATGATTGTATATCAAATTTTAAAGTAATGGATTCTTCAATGATTTTTCAATACGTACTCATTGCATTGATCGTGGCATTTGCCTGCTATTCTTTGTTTAAAGTACTTAAAAAGAATTTTGCACCTAAGAAATTCAGCTCCAAAAGAACGAACTGCGATAAAGATTGCGGTTGTTCTTAATATAGGTTTCAATGGATAATTGAAAAAAATGTAGTATTTTCATTTTTTTAATTTAAAATATCCAGTTTGAATCCTTTACGACTCGTATTTCTTTCATTATTTGTATGTTTTACCACTCTGGTGAATGCACAACGGGATACTGCTGACATCAAGTCCTACGCCAATCAGGTCATGATTCGTGCCAATCTTGATACCAATCTCGAAAGCTACATCTTTTCAGAAGGAGAAGAAGGAAAAGAAAAACAGCAGATATTTTCTATTAATAATAAAACAAAAGTATCCTTATCCATAGACTATAGGATCATCAGTGCTACTTTATCGTTTGCACCCCGCTTCTTTTCAGAAAACAAAGACAATGAACTGAAAGGGAGCAGTTCTTACACAGATTTCAGTGTCAGATTTTTCCCAAGAAGAATCATCCAGAACCTTTATTACAAAAACGTAAAAGGGTTCTATATTGAAAATATGAAAGAAGTTTTCCCCGAATGGAGGGAAGGGCAGCCTTATATGCAGTTTCCTGATCTGAGAGTACAAAGTTTCGGAGGCTCTACTTCCTATATTCTGAATAAAAACTTTTCCGCAAGAAGCATCTATACCCAGGGAGAATGGCAGAAGAAAAGCTGTGGCAGCTGGATTCCGTTCATTGACTATGATCTGAGTCTCTTCAGTAACAAAATTGATGATCACAACGTTAAAGAAACCCAATATAAAATCGGGGCCAATATGGGATACTTCTACAATTGGGTTCTTGGCAAGAAGGTCAATATAGCCCCTTCATTTGCTCTTGGACTTGGAGGAAAATTTTCCAGCTATAAAAATATCGAGGACAATGGAGCGAGAACCAATGCACAATACCTGACATTAAGAATGGAGGGTGGGCTTCATGTGGGATATAATACAGACCGGTTTCTGTTTGGTGGTAAAATGAATTTCAGTGCTTATGCCTACAACCCAAGATCTGATCAGACCGTTCAGAACAACTATGTATACGGATTGCTGTATATCGGTTATCGTTTTGCCCCTCCGAAAGTTGTAAAAAACACCTATGATAAAGTTCAAAAAAAGATCCCGATTTTATAACTTGAGGTCTTTTTAATTATCTTTGTTCGGACAATTTATTATACTAACAAAGAAATATAAAAACATAATGTCGTTAATAAAATCTATTTCAGGAATTCGCGGAACCATAGGCGGAAAAGTAAATGATAACCTTACTCCGCTTGATGTGGTAAAATTTGCTTCCGCATTCGGAACCTGGCTTCAGAATAATAAAAATAAAAAAGATTTGACCCTTGTGATCGGAAGAGACGCAAGAATATCAGGTCAGATGGTTTCTTCTTTAGTGACCGCTACATTACAGGGGTTAGGAATCAACGTTGTTGATTTAGGCCTTTCTACCACACCTACCGTTGAAGTAATGGTTCCGGAACTTAAAGCAGACGGAGGGATCATCCTTACCGCTTCTCACAATCCAAAACAATGGAATGCCCTTAAGCTTCTGAACGATAAAGGAGAATTCATCAGTGGTGAAAACGGAGCAGAAGTATTGGCTTTGGCAGAAAATGAAGATTTCAACTATGCTGAAGTAGATGACCTTGGAAAATATGAGACAAGAGATGATGCCTTTGATATTCATATTCAGCAGATTTTAGACCTGCCGATGGTAGATGTTGAAGCAATCAAAGCTAAGAATTTCAAAGTAGTACTGGATGCGGTAAATTCTACAGGAGGGATTGCTATTCCTATGCTTTTAGATAAATTAGGCTGTGAAACCGTTAAATTATACTGTGAACCAACAGGCCATTTTCCACACAATCCTGAGCCTTTGAAGGAGCATTTAGGAGACATCTGTGAACTGGTTAAAAAAGAAAATGCAGATCTGGGAGTAGTCGTAGATCCGGATGTAGACAGATTAGCCCTGATCGATGAAAAAGGAGAAATGTTCGGTGAAGAATATACATTGGTTGCCGTTGCAGATTACCTTTTGAAGAACAAAAACGGAGTCGCCATCTCTAACCTTTCTTCAAGCCGCGCATTGAGAGACGTAGCCCACGCCCACAACTCAGAATATTTTGCCAGTGCAGTAGGAGAAGTGAACGTTGTTACACTGATGAAAGAAAAGCATGCAGTGATCGGAGGAGAAGGAAACGGAGGGATTATCTATCCTGAATTACACTACGGAAGAGATTCTTTAGTTGGAGTGGCATTATTTTTAACCCATCTGGCAAAAGAAAATAAAACAGTTTCCGAATTGAGGGCAGGGTATCCAAGCTATTTTATGGGGAAAAAGAAAATAGAACTGACTCCGGAGATCGATGTGGATGCTATTCTAAGCAAAATGGAACAGGAATACCAGAACGAAGAAGTTTCTACCGTAGACGGAGTGAAAATAGACTTCGAAAACAACTGGGTTCACCTTAGAAAATCCAATACAGAACCAATCATCAGAATTTATACAGAAGCCAAATCACAAGAAGAAGCCGATAAATTGGGAGATGATATTATTGCTAAAATCAAAACTTTAATCTAAAATACATCAAAAGAACGGGGTAAGCTCCGTTCTTTTTTTATACCGAAAATGTTTGAACACATCAAAAACAGATTCCCTTTCCCAAAAGAAAAATGGCGAAAATTGTTAGGCAGCTTCTACCGTATGGAAGTTCCAGCCAAGACTTTGCTGCTAAAAGAAGGAGAGGTGTCTTACAATGCTTTTTATATTGAAAAAGGAATTGTAAGAACCTGGTATAATAATGACGGTAAAGACGTGACCTTTCAGTTTTTTCTGGAAAATACAATGTTTTCTTCCCTTGAAAGCTTTAAAAAAGGCTTGCCCAGCATGGTCTCCTTTGAAACCGTAGAACCCTGTATTTTATATAAAGTTAAAAAACCTGATGTAGAGTCATTTCTGGAAGAGGTGTATGAAAATCCCGAACTCAGAACCCTGTTTATGGATGCTCTTTTTGAAAGAGTTTTCGATTATATGAAACATTTCTTTTCCTTTATTAAAGACACTCCCCAGCAGCGATATATCAATCTTGCTAAAGAAAAACCGGAAATCATTAAAAGGATTCCCCAGCACTATATCGCTTCCTATTTGGGAATTACAACAGTACATCTTAGTAGGATAAAGAGTAAAATCTTGAAACAAAAGCCTTCTTAAAGTAAAATCTTTAATGCGATATACAACTGAAGATTAATTGTATTGGATTTTTAACGCAAAAGAACGCAAAGAGTTTTTAGGCTAATGATTTATAGAATGCTCGCAAAGGCGTTTCACTCAGCAATGATTGCATTCTTAGCTGAACGAAGTGCCTCTGCGATCGTATAATAAAGCATGTAATCAATAAACTTGTAACCGTAGCGTTTTATACTTTCGTTTGTATTTAATGAACTTCAATAACTTCCAGCCTTCCTCTTCCAGCTTCCTCTCTAAAACACAAACTGATAACAAATGTTATCGTCCGGCTGATACCGCCTATATTAATTTTGTATAAAAATTTACAACAATGAAAGCAGCAGTCGTATTTGAGAAAGGAAACACTCCTCAATATACCGATTTCACAGAACCGCTAATCACCCATGAGAATGAAGTTCTCGTAACCGTAAAAGCAGCATCTATCAAAAATCTTGACAGAGCCAGAGCCAGCGGAAACCATTACTCAACTGAGAATGAGGAGCACCAGCCTACCATTATCGGCTCAGATGGAGTAGGTTATCTGGAAGACGGAAGTAAAGTTTATTTTTTCAGTAAAAAAGGAACCGTTGCTGAAAAAGCTTTGGCAGACAAAAAAATGATGGTTTCCGTTCCCGAAGCTCTGGATTTTTCTATAGCGGCAGCCTTGCCCAATGCAGTTATGGGATCAGCAATGGCTTTGAAATTTAAAGCAGGAATAGAGCCGGGAAGTATTGTCCTGATTAATGGTGCAACAGGAATTACAGGAAGAATAGCCGTCCAGATTGCCAAAATATATGGTGCTCAAAAAGTTATCGTCACCGGAAGAAACGAAGAATCTCTTCAGTCCCTGCTGGAGCTGGGTGCAGATGAAGCTGTTTCTTTACAGTTAAGTGAAGAAGATTTCAAACAAAAAATCAGAGATATTCATAGCCGGACTCCTATTGATATTGTTCTGGATTATATATGGGGGCGTTCTGTGGAAATGATCCTGTCAGCATTCAAAGGAGACGGAACATTTTCCTACAGAACAAAGCTGATCACAGTGGGGGGAATGAGTGGAGATACTATTCAATTGTCTTCACAGATTCTCAGAGCTACAGATATTCAGATTTCAGGATCGGGATTGGGAAGCTGGACCAAGGAAGAATCTGCTCTGCTTTTTACGGAAATCATTCCCGAAATGTTTCAGGCAGCGACTGAAGGAAAAATAAAAATAGAAACAGAAGATATTGATCTTAAAAATATCGAAGCCGGCTGGAGTGCCGGGATACAAAGCGGAAAACGTCTGGTGGTGAGGATTTAACCATAATTTTTCTTTTTTTATCCACAATCCTTTTATCGGTTTTCTTTTTTTACTATTTTTATAATAGAAATTTATGAAATGGAAAATTCAAAAAAAAGTTGCAACTTTGCATAAATATTTGAATATCAGTTTCAGATGTATTATTAATTAATAAGTTTGCCGAGGTTTGTAAGTAAATTCAGACATCGGGCCGACAAAGAGGACACTATTGGAAGAGTATTTTGGAAATGAACTTGTAAAGAAGTTCGAAGAAATGATGGAAAACAATGACGAATTCTACTTCGATACCGAGGAGTTGGAGGATATTATTGTTTATTATTTGGAGCTTGGTGATTTTAATTACGCTGATATGGCGGTTAGTTATGGACTGAAGCTTCATCCTAATTCATTAGATATTAAGATTAAAAAACTTGAAATTCTTTTGGAGTGGGAAGAGTATAATACGGCGAAAGATCTTATCAACGAGCTGAAAGGTTCTTCTATGGAGAATACAGACTTTTTGGTTTGCTACGCCAAGTATTATTCGAGTCTAGGAAATCCCAGAAAATCCATTGAAATCTGTAAAAAAGCTTTGACATTAGAGGAAGAAGAAAACTTTCTTCACAACTTTATTGCGGATGAATATGTGAATCTTGGAGATCCTTTTAACGCTCTTAAACATTACAGAAAGGCACTGAAAGAAGATCCGGCAGATGAATATTCGCTGGAAAACTGTATGGTGTGCTTCAGTGATCTGAATAAGAGTGAGGAGGCTATAGCCTTTCTTAATGAATATTTAGATGAATTCCCTTATTCAGAAACCGCCTGGTTTGAATACGGACAGTTCTACTTCAACAGAAAGAATTATGATGAAGCCATAAAAGGATATGACTACTTATTGGCGATCAATTCAAATTCAGTAGGGGTATATGCTAATAAAGCAGCTTGTTATGAAGCTCAGGGGCAATATCAGAAAGCGATAGAAACCTACGAGGAAATGCTTGAGCTGGAATATACCAAAGCATTTACTTTTTATAAGATCGGGTTGTGCAACAAAGCATTGAAACAGCCTATCCTGGCTTTGAATGCATTTCAGAAATCATTGAGAGAAGACCCTCAGTTTTATCTTGCTATGATGGAGCAATCCTATCTGTATGAAGAAATGGGAGGAATGTCTGAAGCATTGCATTATGCCAAAGAAGCCACCCAGCTGAATGAAAACAATCTTGACTATCAGAAAAGACTGGCATTTCTGTTTATTGATTCAGGAAAATTTGAAGAAAGTCTTTCCTGTCTTAAAAAGCTGGTGGATGCAGAACCTTCAAGGTTTTACAACTGGTATGCCTATTCGGAAGTCTTGATGTTGGTAGGAGAGTATGAAGAAGCGGTAACCGTTTTGAATCTGGCTATTAAAAAGCATCACAGAGCAGAACTGTTTTATCAGTTAAGTAATTGCTTTTTCAATCTGAAAGACCAGGATAAAGGAATGGATGCCCTTCAGAAAGCATTAGATCTTGATCCTTCATTGGCAAAGGATATGCAGAAAAAATATCCGTTCATCAAAGATGAAGTGAAAAAAGTGAAAGCGAGCAAAGTGAAGAAAAAGAGCTAGATCAGTTCTTTGAGTCGTCCTAAAATAGGTTGACATAAATTAAACAATATTTAATCCGGAGAGATATTTTATTTCTTCGGATTTTTTATGCACTTTATCTGGAGTTTCCATATTAAGGCT
>LAZY01000060.1 GCA_001013295.1 Chryseobacterium indologenes
AAAATATTCAACTAAAAATTCTGGAAGTAATAATTTGAGAAGTTCGTGATCGCTTAACATAATTCTAAGATACATCAACTTAACATTTCCCCCAACTTTTGAGACTGATCCTTTAAATTTATTCAACTAGCTTACATTTTAGTGAATTTTTCTAAAAGTAAATCGATTCGTTTTTTTATTTTTCACATGGAAGAGAAAAATGCGTATTTATACGTAACTCATTCCGGCAGATAATTTCTAGTTTTGAAATAGCAATAATCACTTTTATTATTAAATAACAGGTGAGTGTCCAGATTTCTGAATTTGAGTTTAATGATAATATTTTTTCACAAGGTCACTTCTGATTATCATATTTAAATCTACTATAACTCCAAAACTAAAAATTGAAACCATGAAAAAATTTAACACCCCCGCCTACCAGGCAGAAAAAGATTTTAAACACGAACCACACTTAGGAGCCCAGCTTGAAAATGCCTGGAGTAACTATGTGCAATATTGTACCATCAATTCAATCATGGGAAACCCCTGGTCAAGTACCTATGATCATCCCAGAAGCTGGTATTACAATCCTTTGGTAGATCCCGTTATACCTACAGAAAAAAATACAGTTGCAATACAATGGAATGCCTTCCCTAATAGAATCAATCATTACTTCACTAACCTTTTTACTCAAAAGTTTGGCAAAGACCAGTTTGATGATAAACTGCATGAGCTGGCCGATATAGGTCCGGCAGCTTTTGGGAAGAAATATGATATGGTTCTTACCGTTCCTAAAAACCCTTGTGACCCTTCTGATACCGGAACAAAACCATTCGGACCATCAGGACCTCGAGGATGGCAGGATGAGTATTGTGAATGGGCGGTGACAAGAGATGAGAACGGAGACATCATAGCCGTTGATTTTACCCATGAGAACCCTGAATATTGGTTTCATATGTGGAAAGTATCTCCGGATATAGTAGTTTCCCTTTATCAGGAAATTTTAAACAATAAGAACGTTAAAAAAGAAGATCTGTATTTGCTGGATAGCAACGGAAACCCTGTTATCGTAAGAGAAACCGGAGAACCTGCCTATAATCCCATCAATAAATGGAATAGAGGCCCTGTTGCGACCCCTGAAGGAGGCGGAGCTGTACATCTTACTAGCCCTCCCAACTCATTAGGAGCCGAAATATATCTTGGAGCGGCAGCCACTATTTTAAGGGTAAAAGACAATCAGGTGATCACTGATGCGAATGCGTTGATCTGTGCTGCCCAATATGGACAGATTTATAGAAACAGTGATCCTCGTATAGGACAGAATGTAAATTCTCTGGTATACAATTATAATCAAAAGATCACACTGACTAATCCTATCGCATTGTATGGGCAGGTTCCGGATTTTGACCAGTTTGATATGCCTTCTACTGCCGGAAATTATACAATTGAAGATTGCTATACCGTCGTACGGGGAGAAGAACGAAATAACGGCATTACCTTTTATCCGTTTAATATGTTACTGCATACAAGATTTTCTGTGCCGGAAGGCGCCAACTTTAAGCTGAGCGATATAAAAGTAAAAGGAAAGCTTTTAAAGTGGGGTTCACAGATTGCCGATACCTTTTTTGTACAACTTGCAGGTACCGGGAAAGATCCTGCAGCAGGTGAGCAGCCTGAAAAGTTTCCTCCGGTAGGAGATCCTGCGACAATCCTTCCGAATGTTCAGTACCTTTTAGACAATAATTTGTTGCAGGCAAGTCTTTACAACAAACTGAATACCTTCTCAAACCTGACATCCTGTATTACCCAGATTGAAGCAGGAACAGCTACAGAAGGGATTGCGGTTCTTACAAATGGAGCGGTTCGGGATACCCATTTTGATTTCGGGCCGGGAATCAGTGTTACGGTCACGGATTTTCAGAATGTGGATGAAGATACCCAATTGTTCCTGATCACGATTGAAACAGACGCTAATGTAAGCCTGGGAGAAAAACCATTAAGTCTGTATAATAATGCTTCAGATCCAAAGTATGCTTTATCCGGAGTATTGGAAGTAGTAGCCAGCGGTTCTTTACCAAAAGTAAATATTACTCCAAACCGCACATTGCTTTCTGGCCAGCAGGTTGAACAAGTTCAAAAAATATTGAAATGAAAGCTTTAATATGTTCTCTTTTCATATTGGGTTTAATCTCATGTGAATCCGGTAAAAAGGATAAAAAATTAAACTCAGCAACCGGTTTTTCAAAAGAAGTAGCCGGTGAATCGATCTATTGTGGTGCCTATTGTGATCCGCCTTCAATTACGTATAAACTTGCCGGAGATTCTACCTGTGCTCATAGTTCTCAGGATGTACTGAATTGTTTTGCCTGGAAGAACTTTATTGCATTAAACTGGATTGCCTCTGCTCAAAGAGGAGTACCGGATACCACCGCCACCGCAGCCAATTACGGAATGCCCGGAGATTATAGCCCCACAGTCTGGGAAAGCTTTGCCAGTAATGATGAAGTTTTTGCTGCTAAGAATCCTTTAGCATGGAATCTGAAAAGCAGAAATACCTATGTAAAACAAATTAATGAGATCAATAAATTTACAGACATCAATATAAGTATTCCGAAAGCTACCCTTAGAGCGGCAGTAGGGAGTAACAACGTCGATGAAATATTACAGGCAGAAGGTTCATGGCTTACCGACCAGAGTGGAAATATTGTTTGGTATGAAATTAAAATCAACAATATTGAAAGTGATTTTATCCGTAAGAATAAGCTTTATGATTACAATAGCCTGAAAGACTATGGGACCGCTAATAAAGGAGTGTGGCTGCCTATGGAATCTATAGAACTTAAAGCTGCATGGCGTATTATTCCTGAAGATAAGCTGGACTCTTTGAAAAACTATTATAAGATTTCCAAAGCTATGGTTCCGGAAATTATAGGATTTAAAGATAAAAAGCCCATTTTTGGAAAATCTACACAGAAATATCTGGGATTGGTAGGTCTGCATATTATCCGCAAAACACCACAGTCTCCGCAATTTAACTGGATGACTTTCGAACACGTAAATAACGCTCCTAATGAAGGGCAGGCTGATCCCGCTGTAAAGTATTGTTTTTACAATCCTAAAAGTAAGGATACTCCCAATATAGCTCCTAAAATAGGATACGACAGTTTGAACAAACCTGTCCAGGTAGTACGGGTGAACAAGATCAAAACAAAACTTCAAAAGCTGAACGCTCAAATGCAGCAGCTGATCAGAGCCAGTAATCCAAAATCTGTATGGCAGTACTACCAGCTTGTGAACATCCAGTGGCCGGAAAATCCGATCCAGGATAATGGAAACAACAGTGCTGCTCCGCTTATGGAAGGAGGGATTACCCCTTCGGATATTTCTAATACCACCATGGAAACCTATGCTCAGACAAAGCAGTGTATGGATTGTCATAAGTATGCCTCCGTTGTGGGAAGCGGCATGCCGCCTACCGACTATAGTTTTATATTTTTAAAAGTAAAACCGGTAAAACAGCTTCCAAAGAAAACCGCTCCGGTAAAATAAATAAAAATAAACCCGCAATCTGCGGGTTTATTTTTTTTATGATGTTTTGATTTAGCTTTGATAACCGAGTAATTTTCTGATCTGGTAGAAAAACCTTTCAATAAGCCTTAGATCCTGCGTCACAATTTCTGCAGTACCTCTAAGTTCTTTATCGAAGGTAAGATTCTTATTGTAGCTTGTTTTTAATCCTTTTGGCAGGATAACGTCTACATAATAATTCCCTTTTTCATCCGGGATCAGGGAGATGTTCTGAACTTTTCCTTCTATGATGCCATATTCCTGGAAACGGTAGTTGTCAAGTTTGATCAAAACTTTCTCTCCAGGGAGGATTTTTCCGGAGTTAATGGTAGGGACAGACATTCTGCCTACTAATTTCTCTTTGTTCTCCGGAAGAATAGACAGGATGGGTTCACCACTTTTCACAAACTGATTTTCCCCAAAAAACTGTTGGAAGCTGGCTACACCATTTGTAGAAGATATTACGAGATAATTCTGCTCCCATTGTTTCAATGTTTTTCGCAATTGCTCAAACAGCTGTAAAGTCTGGGAAGAATAGGTTATTTTATCTTTTTCTGTATTGATGGCAGTTCCGCTTCTTGTTTTATTAAGGTTAGAAATACCTTCTTCTGCCTGAGAAATAGAAATGTTGATATTTTCAAGGTTTTGCTGTGCCTGAAGATATTTGATTTTTTCATTTTCAAGTTCCATGGCAGAGATGACTCCCTGGTTGAAAAGCTCCTGGGATCTGTTAAAGTTTTTCTTAGTCAGATCATACTTTAATGACTCAAGACTTTTTTGTTGTCTTAAAGTGGCCATTCTTACTTTATATTCAGAAATACTCTGATTGGTAGCCAGGTTCTCCGGTGCATAAGGCTGTAATCTGGTAAATAGCTCTTCATCCTGAAATGCTTTTGCAAAGCTGTTGTATTCACCCTGTATTTCCCCCAGTTTAAATCCGGCTGTTCTGGAAATAGGAAAAGAGTATAGCTTATTGGGAGCAATGGAATCTACTATTTCTTTCAGTTCCAAAATATCCTTATAATTGGCTGCGGACTGCATCACCATCAATACCTCATTTTTTTTGACCTGTTGATGGTCTTTAATGAATATTTTTTCAATCTTGGAATTGATTCTTGCCTCTATCTTTTCCGGTGGATTCTGAGAAGTTACTACAATAGGAGCGGGTACAAATTCCGGATATTTTATAATGTAGCTCATCACAAGGATCAACAGGAGAATAATAAATATAATCGTGTTTCCCCAGCGTATCATCCAATGCGGAGGCTGGGTAAGGATGTCCTGTACACTTTCTGAGCGAAGTTCAATATTATCTAAAACGTCTTCTTTCATTTTTTTTAAGTAAAAGTTTCCCCAATGTTTAAGGAAAAATATAATTTAACTAAATAGGCAGTTTTTCACCATTTTTCAGATGCTGCGATACCGAACTAGCTTCCTAATTCAAGCTGATTTCTTACCAGTCTGTAGTATTCGCCTCTGAGATCTACCAGTTCTGCATGGCTGCCTTCTTCTACTACCTTTCCTTTATCCAGTACAATGATCTTATCAGCATGTCTTACAGTAGAAAGCCTGTGGGCAATTACTATTGCGGTTTTACCTTTGAAAAACTGTTCAAGGTTTTCCATAATCACTTTTTCATTATTGGCATCCAGTGCTGATGTGGCTTCATCAAATAAAATATATTCCGGAGATTTGTATACAGCCCTTGCGATGAAGAGTCTTTGTTTCTGTCCGCCACTTACTCCCACACCTTCATTTCCGATCTTTGTATTGTAGCTTAGCGGAAGACTTTCTATAAATTCTTTGATGTTGGCAATCTCTACGGCACGTCTCAGTTTTTGTTTATCAATATGATCTTCTCCTACAGCGATATTATTGGCAATCGTATCATTGAAGACGTAGCCTTCCTGCATCACCACTCCGCAATGATCTCTCCAGAATCTTGGCGATACATTTTTCAGATTGGTATTTCCAATTCTGATCTCTCCCTGATCAGGGTCATAAAACTTCATCAGAAGTTTCAATAGAGTTGTTTTTCCACTTCCGCTGGCCCCTACAATAGCCGTGGTCTGACGATAAGGAATGGTAAGACTCAGGTTTTCAAAAACCGGAACATCGGACCCGATATATCTGAATGACATATCAGTAATTTCGATGTCTTTCTGAGGAACTTCCATAGCATATTGCTCGTTCTTATCTTCTTCGTCTTCTTTATCGTGAATTTCACCTAACCTTTCAAGGGAGATTTTAGCATCCTGAGTTTGCTTGATGAAATCGATAAGCTGTAAAAGCGGACTATTCAGTTGTCCGATGATATATTGTACAGAAAGCATCATCCCCAGGGTCAGATTTCCGCTCAGTACCAGTTTCGCCGAAAGGAAACTTACGAGAATATCCTTGATCTGGTTGATAAAGTTTCCTCCTACAGACTGCCATTGTTCTAAAGAGAGAGATTTTATTCTGATTTTGAATAATTTTACCTGTAGAAATTCCCAGTCCCAGCGTTTTTGTTTCTCCGCATTATGCATTTTGATCTCCTGCATTCCGTTGATCAGTTCAATCACCTTACTCTGTTCCTGAGAAACCTGAGAGAACCTTTTGTAGTCAAGCTCTTTTCTTTTTTTCAGGAAGAACATGATCCAGCCGATATAAGATACCGCTCCTACCAGATAGACAATGAAAAGTCTGTAATCGTAAAATAAGAGAACGATACTGAAAATAATAAGATTGACCAAAGAGAATAGCGTGTTCAGTGAAGAACTGGTCAAAAGCTGCTCAATTCTGTGATGGTCATTAATTCTCTGCATAATATCTCCGGTCATCCTGGTATCGAAGAAGCTTATGGGAAGCCGCATCAGCTTGATAAAGAAGTCGGAGATAATCGAAATATTGATCCGGGCCGAAAGATGGAGTAAGATCCAGCTTCGGATGGATTCTATTCCCATTCTACCAAGGAAAAGCATGATCTGGGCAAGCAGAACAAGATAAATAAAATTAATATCCTGGTTCTGTATTCCGACGTCTACAATACTTTGGGTAAGAAAAGGAAAGATCAGTGAAAGTAAACTGCCTGCCAATAGTCCTACGGCAAGCTGAATAACAAGTGTTTTATATTTGTAAAGATACTTGGATAGGAAAGTAAAGCTGGCTTTGCTTTCTTCGCTGTCAAATTCGGTCTGGAAGAATGCCGGGGTTGTTTCCAGGATCAGGGCAATCCCTTCTTCTGTATTTTCATTGGCATTTTCACCGATCCAGAATTTGATGAACTCGTCCCGTGTATACGTAATGAGTCCGTAGCTGGGATCTGATATATAGATCTTATTATTTTTATCAATTTTATAAACGACTACAAAATGATTTTTGTTCCAGTGTAGAACACAAGGAAAAGGAACCTCTTCTTTGAGGGTATTAAAGTCGATTTGGACTCCCATTGAACGGAATCCAAGATTTTCTGCAGCATCACTCAACCCAAGGAGACTACTGCCTTCACGTGTCGTTTCAGAGAGGTTACGGATCTGTTGCAATGATATGCTTTTACCGTAATATTTACTTACGATCCTGAGACAGGTAGGCCCGCAGTCTTTAGTGTCCGGTTGCTTATAAAAAGGAAATTTCTTCAAAACTAATATTCATTATAAAATGTCGTCAATAGATGACGACATTTTTAATTGTATTCAATATTCTAACTCAAGGGATGGCTGCTTAATAATAGCACCATTTGTTGCAGGCATTGATCGCCCCTTCTTTAGGTGGGTTGATCTTAGATTCGCAATAGCTTGCTTCGCTCTGGATTCTTGCACATTCTTCGGTAATTCCGCCTTTTAAAGTGCTTAAACTCATTCTGGAAAGTTTTTTTAAATTTTTCATAATAAATAGTTTTTGGTTTGTAGGTTACAGATCTTTCCGTCGATTGATTTGTTTTTCCTAAGATAGTGAAATTTTCAAACGAAAGAATTTATTTGTTAAATCTCCTCATCGTCTATTAATTCATCGATAAAGAATAAAAGATCTTCACGGTCATATTTATCCGGGAATTGGTATCCGTTGATGATAAAGATTGGGGTAAAGCTTAAACCTGCATTACTGTTTTCTTTAGACATTTCTACCAGCGGATTCATGTTTTCTGAGGTCGGTTTCCCTCCGGACAGCGCATTGATTTTACTTTCATCCTTTGTCTCGAACCAGGTTTCTACAGCGTGCAGGAAGTCTTTCTCAGGTTTATTATGGTAAATATGAGTAAGATCAGAGATGAGTAGATTATATTCTGGATGAGCTCTTTCAGGAGAATAATTGAATCGCATTTGTAAAGAAATATCATTAGGGTATTTCTCCAGAAGACTTTCTGCCAGTTTGTGAGCATCTTTACAGAAGCCGCAGTATGGATTGGATACAATAGAAATACGAAGTTTCGAATCCTTCTGACCTACTGAGAAAGTTTGAGTATCCTGGAACTCGATTTTTTCATTCTGCAGCATCTGGCTTTTAAAAAGCTCATAGTTTCTTTTGAATCTTAGATTTTTGGCGTTGGATTTCTGAAGCGTTTCTTTTTCTTCAAGAAGGGTGTTGAAATATTTTACCGCAGAGAAAATAAGAGCCCATAAAATAACAGTTAGTAAAAGTGCCCCGATTCCAAAAGACAGATTCTGGAAGAATACAATACTTAAGATCAGTTGAGCAGCAAGAATAGAGATAATCAACAAACAAATTCTACAGAATGCTTTTTCTACAAATGCCTGAATATACACTGAATATCCTATTGCAATCACAGAAACAAAGGCAAACCCTTTAACGATATAAGCCGTTACAGGTAAAAATAACCCCAGAATTGCCAGGCCGATAAAGTAAATCAATGAAAAATCAGAGAATTTAAGGCCTAAAATACTGGTTTTATCCTGTTTGATGATCTTGTCACAGGAATTGACCGTTTGGGCCGCAGCAGCTCCGCCGCCTCCACATATACTTCCGATCACGGTAGAGGTATTTCCGAATTTCTGATTGAAAATTTCAAGTGAAATATAAACTCCTGCCAGTGACAGAATATTGAAAATAGCTTCAAATATAGTTTGGCTTATAAAAGAATAGGCAATGATCACGGCAAAAATGCCATACAGAACAGGCTTGAAATTGAAAACCGATTTAGTCTCTGCTTTTTCAGTTTTTTCAAATAAAAGAACAAAGTCTGTAGATTTTTTATAAAGTTCATCTTTTTCGAAAGTTTTTGCTTTTTCTGAATAGACGGCATAGCTACTTCCTGACTTTTTTACCAATGAGAAAGCATTTTCTACAATTGCGATAAACTCTTCCGGCAATTCATCCCAATATTCTTTGTCAAGTTCATAAGCATCATTCTTTACCCCCATAAAATTTAATGTATCACTAAATGCCAATGCAGAAGGATAATTGGGGTGGGAATTAAACTGGAAAATAAACTCCTGTTTATCAAGTTTGAGGTAGTTAATTAGTTTATCAAAAATCATATTAATATTTTTATCTAAAATACACAGATGTTTTAAATATACAAAAAAATTTTTCTTTTATTAGTGAGATATAGACGGTAGTTGGTAGATTTGTTTTGACTTTCAATATTTTATTTTTTAGAATCTGATTAAAAAAATGGAGAATTGTAAGTTGTTTGATTTTTAAAGAATAGACTGTTTTTCTATTGTCTTAGCATATATTTGATAGGAAAATATTTAATTTTACAGTCACATCATCCTTGAAACAGGATATTATTAAATAAAAAAAACATTGATGCGTTATCAACAAAAATTATTTTTGAGTTTTCCTTTGCTTATTGCTGCTTTTTACAATGCCCAAAAAACCAATCCGGCGCCTTCCCAACCTGTAACAGATGAATATTTTGGAATGAAGATCACAGATGAATACAGAAATTTAGAAGACCTGGAAAATCTTTCAACAAAAGAATGGATGAAGTCTCAGACTGCTTACACCAATTCTGTCCTTGATCTGATCCCTAAAAAGAATTATTATGTAGAGAAAAGATTAGAAATAGATAAAAGGCAGGGGCATTCAGTATCTAATTTAGAAATATCTAAGAATAATAAATATTTCTATTTAAGGAAAAACGGAGATGAAAAAGTAAGTAAACTTTATTATCGGGACGGCTTTTCAGGAAATGAAAAATTATTGTACGACCCTGCTGAATACAAAAGTGCTGAACCTAACCACAGTTTTGTGATCAATCATATCAGCCCAAGTTGGGATGGTGATAAAATTGCGGTTTCCATGTCTGAAAAAGGGAATGAAATGGCCGATGTTATTATTATAGATGTCAAAACAAAGCATATTCATCCCGAAATTATTACCAATGCAGCTCCTGCTACTTTTGATGGGATAAAATGGCTGGATGACAACAGTGGCTTCATCTATGTAGCTTTTTCATTGACTGATCCTAAATCAAAGGACTTCTACAGAAATACAAGAACGGTTCTCTATACAATAGGCACAGATCCCAACACGATTCGTGAGGTCTTTTCTGCAAAAAACAACCCTGAGCTCAAGATAGAAGCGGATCAGTTTCCTATGATCCTGAGTTTTGATCAGGATCAGCAATATTATATAGGAATGATCGTAGACTATCAGACGTACAGAAAGACGTATATCATTAAGAAAAAAGATTTAGTGGAAGGGAAGAATAACTGGAAACCATTCTCTGATCCAAGCGATAATGCAAAAAGCTTAAGCATACAGAAAGATCAGGTGATTTTCCAATCCGGCTATAATTCGCCTTTCATTAAACTCTGTAAGACGGATATTAATAACCCGGATTTCAAAAATGCTGAGATTCTGATTCCGGAAAAAAATGGGGAAGAAATTAAAAGCTATCGGATAACGAAAGATGGAATTTATTATACCACTACAAAAAACGGAGTAGAGGCCAAACTGTATTTATACAAAGATGGGAAAGATCAGCAGATTCAGATTCCTTTTCCATCAGGTAATATTAGATTGGAAAGCAAAGGCGGAGAGTTCTCCGATATATGGATCACATGTTCCGGTTGGGCGAATGATGAACAACGCTTTAGATATGATGTAAAAAGCAACAAGTTTAAACCGGAAAATCTTGCTCCTGTTGCTGAATATCCGGAATTTAAAAACATCATAGTTAAAGAAATTACCATAAAATCCAGAGATGGTGAAGAAGTTCCCGTTTCTTTACTATATAATAAAAATATAAAGAAGGATGGTCAGAATCCATTATTGATAGATAGTTATGGATCCTATGGAGTAAGCAGTACTCCTTTTTTTGCAAGAACGTACTTATTATGGGCGAGTGAAGGAGGTGTTGTTGCTATTGCACACGTAAGAGGTGGCGGAGAAAAAGGAGAAAAATGGCGTTTAGGAGGTTATAAAACAACAAAACCGAACACATGGAGAGATCTGATAGACTGTACGGAATATTTGATCAATGAAAAATATACCTCAAAAGATAAAGTCGCTATTTGGGGAGCCAGTGCAGGCGGAATTACGGTGGGAAGAGCAATGACCGAAAGACCGGACCTTTTTAAAGCAGTTATTGTAGAAGTAGGGGCAACAAATATGCTGAGAGATGAATCTGCCATCAATAGCCAGCCTAAAGAATTTGGCTCTGTGAAAAATCCGGAAGAATTTAAAGGATTACTGGAAATGGATGCTTACCAGCATATCCAGAAAGGGACTAAATATCCTGCTACCTTTATAACAGGAGGTTTAAATGATCAGAGAGTAACACCATGGATGCCTACAAAATTTGCCGCCAAATTAATTGCAGCGAATACTTCTGATAATCCTGTATTATTGAAAATAGATTTTGAAGGGGGCCATGCAGGCAATGTACCCATAGCACAACGATATGCCAATATAGGAGATATGTTTACATTCGCATTATGGCAGTTGGGACATCCCCATTATCAGCCTAATGGTAAAGTCAGATAAAAATTTTTCAGATGAAATTTTTTTATACCCTATTTTCCTAATAGCATGATTCTTTTTTAATCAGAAAAATAACTTCATTTTGAGGGGAATTAAAAGAATACAAAATTTAGAAATATGTCATCATAAAATGCAGATAACTCTAATTTTTTAACTATGTAAAATAAGGGAAAATGAAAATGTTTATTTTGCAATCAAATGACGGTTTCTATATTGTATTTTTATGTTAAATATGAATTTAACATAATTATTCTGCGATATAGGGGGAATAGTTGTGGTTGAAGGGTAGGGGTGCTGAACTCAAAAAAACTTAAAAAATCATAAAGTTTTCATAAAGTTTTAAAAAAGGAGATAAATGTTTTTGTATTTATAAAATATGTTGTACTTTTACATCGCCTTGAATGAGGGAACAAGTCAAGGTAATAAATTTTTTTTCATCATTTGTGTTTTTAGAATCGTATCGCCTGATACGATTCTTTTTTTATGCTATTTTATACCGGGTCCAATACTTAATGATTAAGTAAAAGGGATCAGTACCAAAGGTTGTGGACCAAGCAAAAAATTGAGTTCATCTGAATAGAAAAAATGTTATCTTCTTTACCAATTAGAATCAACAGTTGTGAAGGTAGAGTTTCACGCAACGCTTCATTTATTGCTTGTAAAAGTTTCGCTTGAGATGTAAAATATATAAATTTAAAAACTGAACGCTGCCCAATTGCTGAGGCCGATCAGTTATTTTTCGTAATTCAGAAGGAGATCGATGAAATAGGAATAAGTGACAGAACCTTCCTGTTGATTGCTCTTCAGGAACAGATTGTTGGTGAATCCGAAGAAATCATCCAACCAGCCCTGATGGCCATATACGAAAGCCTTTTCATAAGCACGGTCTCTTTTCATAGCAGGAGAATAGCTGTTAAGAACTGATTTTACGAACTTAGGATCCTCTTCCACAATAAACCTTAAAAGACTTTTTAAAGTAAAAAATTCAGTACTGTATTTCAATTCCGGGTTGCCGGAGTTGATCCCGATTAAATATCCCACAAAGTTAGCTTCCTGTTCTCGGGCAAATCCAAGCTGATGAGAACTTTCATGAGCTGTTGTAAAAGGAATAAAAGTAGAAGGGAGTTCAGAATTATATTGAGCTTCTGCAGTGAAAGGATTATAATACCCCAGAATACCTGTAAAACTCATGACATTCCTGAATAGACTAGGTTTGATTGCCAGAATCTGCGGTGCTTTTTTGTTTGAAATATAGGGTGGCAGTTTTCTCTGTTGGTGAAGAATTTCCTGTTGTACAGATCTAAGGTCTGTAATCATAAATACCCCTTTCTTGTCTTCATGCACGGCTTCCCGGGAAGCTTTACACTTTTCGAGATAGCGGAGGGCCAATTCTTTAGCTTTGGCAACTTTCGGTTCTTCCTGAGTTCTGAGCTTCTTGATGACAGGAGTCTGAAAGTAGAGCATACCCCAGAATACCTGATAAATAAAATAGAAAATATTTACCGTTACCAAAAGTCTGAACACAGCCTTGTTTCTGCTGCTCTTTCTGAAAAGAGAAATAAGGCAAAACAAAAGAAAAATACCCAGGAGAACATAGATAACATCTCCCATAGAAAAGGAGACCCAACTGAACAGCATCTGATGAATCTTCTTTTGGATTTCAAAAAAACTTTCGAAGAAAGAAATCATCAGTTCTGACTTTGAGAAAAAGTAAAATAAAAGAAATTGGGCAAGTAATAAACCTGCCCAAAATCTCTTCTTCTTATATATATGTAGTATATTCTTAGTGAGCACCTTCGGATTCTAAAACGTCAACATTAATTCCCTGTCTAAATAAAGATTTTTTAGCCAGATATGCAAATAATGTAATGTAAACAAAACATAATACAGGAATAATGTAAGAACTGTGGATCCCGATAATATCAGAAAGCTTACCCTGAAGCGGTGGAATAATACCTCCTCCTAAGATCATCATTACAAGGAATGCAGATCCCTGAGCCGTATATTTTCCTAATCCTGTAATCGCCAGGGTGAAAATAGAAGGCCACATAATACTGCAGGCAAGACCTCCCGAAAGGAAAGCATAGATTGCAACATTTCCAGTAGTCAATAATCCTGTGATCATAGCCGCTGTTCCAAACAATCCGAAGATAATAAGCGTGACTGCCGGTTTGTTTTTACTGATCAGGAATAAGATCACCTGGATAGCCACACATACCGCATAGAAATAAAGGTGAGACATATCCTTCTGAGCAATCGTATTGATCCCGATAATCACTGAAAATGCAATAAAAGGAACAATAATGGTAGCAATCGTCTGCTGTTGTTTATTCAGATTGAAAACAGCAATAGCCCCTGTCCATCTACCGATCATTAAACTTCCCCAATACATGGAAATATAAGGAGCTAGGTCCGAAGACTGATGGCCCCCGAATTCAGGCATACTGAGAAGCTCTCCCAGGTTACTTCCTATGGCAACTTCCACCCCTACATACGCAAGGATAGCGATCATACCCAATACAAGCTGCGGGTATCTCATAGCACCCCAGCCTTCAGAGTTTTTCTTAGCACTGGAATTGGCAAATACAAGACAGATGATTACAGCAAGTAAAGCGCCGCCCAGATACACCATTCTCTTTTTTTCCAAAGGATGCTTTATGGTTTCCAGTTTGGCTTTTGTCTTCACAATCTGAGCTTCATAGGCCGCAGCGTTGGCCGGTTTGGTTTCTTCCTTTGCCAGTTTTTCAAACATGGTGATCTCATTGCCCAGCTTTTCAATATCTTTTGCCTCTTCAGAATTGTAACTGTTGAATACAGGAATGAAAAACAGAATAACAAGCACGGTCATAGCAATCAGTGTTTTTCTTGCTTTTCCTGCCTTTTCCATTGGCTCAGTAGAAATTCCGTCAGGTAATTTTTTTGAAAAATAGAAGATCCCTGCTGCAATAAGGAATAAAGCTCCTACTGCAGTGTACAGTAAAATTACTTTATCCAGAGCCAGATGTTTGATCTGATCATCATCTACCGTAGCAGTAGTCCCGAAAAGAGCCAGTCCTACGATAATAGGTCCAATGGATGTTCCGAAAGAGTTGATTCCTCCTGCAAGATTCTGTCTGCTCGCTCCGGTTTTAGGATCACCCAAAAGCACGGCAAAAGGGTTGGCAGCAGTCTGCTGGATAGAAAAACCTAATGCAACCACAAAAAGCCCGATAAGCATTCCGTAGTAAACATTGCTCTTTACGGCAAGAATCATGATAGCAGCTCCAATGGCAGAGAGGAGCAGTCCGTAGACAATACTCTTTTTATACCCCCATTTACCGATAATATCAATGCCTTTTATGGTACTGGCAATAAAGAGCAGCAAAGCTCCCAGAAAGTAAGCTGTATAAAAAGCAAAATCTATTAATTGTGACTGAAACTGGTCGAGAGAGAAATAGTTTTTACAGAAAGGGATGAAGATACTATTGCCGGCAGCAATGAATCCCCAGAAAAAAAATACAAGTACAAGTGTGTACAGTGCCGGGTAATTAGTCGGCTGGTTGGTTTTTGACATATTTTATTGAAAATTTCGCAAACAAATATAATTAATTCTTTTAAATAGAGTGCTCTGTGAGCGTTTTTTTAATAAGTTGGTAAGCCTCTTCTTTAAGGTCTTTTGGGGAGTCGGTAGGTTCTATAATTCCATTGAAATAGACCTTTACTCTTCCAGGGTAGCCTTTAGAGCTGTCAAAAGGAAACATTTCCTTAAGTCCTATAAAAGTGTAGGCGGCAATAGGAGACTTGTGTTTCGAAGACAGGATGAAGGCTCCATCCTTAAAATCATCTAAAATAATTGAGGTATCATCAGGAACACCGCCTTCAGGGAAAATGGCAATGCTGTTTCCTTCTTCCATTTTCTCAGCACATCTGCGGTATACATCCGCACGGCTTCTTGCACTGGCTCTGTCTACCATGACACATACCCTTTTATAGATGGTTCCGAAAATGGGAATCTTAACAAGTTCCTTTTTTCCAACGAAACAGATCGGGTGGTGGGGGAAAAGAATACAGGTCAGCATAATATCCATGATCGAAGTATGATTCGAGATGAAAACATATTCTTTGCTTCTGTCTTTCTCCTGTTCCGAAAGTTTGATGAGATCATACCGGAATCCCATTCCGTAAAACATCCCGAAGCACCATAAACGGACGAATTTATAAGCATGTCGATAATGCTTTTTATTAAAGGACAGAATATAAACGGGGATTCCAAGAGTGATTGTTAAAACAAATGCCAATAACAACAGCCAGAACCTCCAGAGATAATTTAAAATTTTTGTCACAGCTTAACCGTTAAAAATTACTTTCTTCTTTACCGAATAGTTTAAAATGGATACCAATAAGATTGCTGCAATTTTACTGATCATTTCCGGACTCAAGGTATAAAAAATTAAATTGATATTATCTTTAAATATAAAACTGTAAAATATCTGGAAGAATCCTAAACTGAGTAAAGTGGAGAAAAAAGACACCACCATAAAGTAGGCAAACTCCTTTTTCTTGGAATGTTTTCCTCTTTCGAAAACAAACCAGATGCTCAGAAAGTAATTGGTGATGATTCCGCAGCTGGTGGAGAAAATGTTGCTTAAAGGATAATGTACCCCATAAAAATTGGTCTCTCTTGCGAAAAACTGAGGAAGGTAGGTGCTGAATACCTTAAAGCTGCCGATTTCTACAATGGCGCTTAGTCCTCCTGCAATAATAAAGAACAGAACCTGTTTCTGGCGTATGAGTATTTCTTTCATTCAATTAATATAAAACCTGAAAATATATCATATATTGTACTGAAGACTAGTATGTTTTATTTTAAAAAAGAAACTAATCCTTTGTATTCCGACTATTGATAACGATTTTAAATCATTAAAAATGGGAATACTTTACAATATGAGTATGCAAATTTATAACTATATGTTAAACACTGAAAAAAGTTGTTAAAATATTTTTTTAAATAAAAATTATGTCTAATTTTAATATTCAGAATGATGTAATAAAGACCTGATAATAAATTCATTTTCAACTCCTTGTGTTGATGGTTTTTTCTATCTTGTAATGCGTGTTTAAGAGCGTATACTCCGACATTTTATGACCTAATTGATAATAATATTTGTATGAAATCTCAAAACAAATACAGAAAATTCCAGCTTCAGCAAAAAAATATTGAAGCTCTTGAGAAAGAAAATTCCCGCTTCAAAAGAGTGTATTCTGAGTATGAAAATATGTCCAATGAACTTTGGAATCTTGAAAACTCAAACGATGAACCCGTTCCCGATGATTTTATCAATGCAATGGTACTGCAGGCTTCCTATCTGGAAGATGAAATTGAAGATTGGCTTCTGCAGTTCAACGAAAAAAAAACAAAGATTAAACATTAATGATTTTAGACAGCTTCCAGGTTGTTTTTAAATGCTAATTGAAGATAAATTCATAATTTAGCACCCTTAAATTAAAATCTAAAATATGGTTGCTATTGTAGATAGTGGTTCTACTAAAACGGATTGGGTGATCCTTGATGACTTCAAGAAAGTTTTTCTGAAAACAGAAACGATCGGTTTCAATCCGAATTTTATCAACAGAGAGCTTATTGCTCCGGAGATACAGAAAAATAGCAATCTTATATCGGTAAAGAACTCTATTACCAAGGTCTTTTTTTATGGTTCAGGATGCGGAGTGAAGAAAAACTGTGAAACCATAGAAGAAGAACTTAAAAAAGTATTTGGGAAAGCTGAGATTATCGTAAAAGAAGATCTGATGGCTGCCGCATATGCCGCATACAACGGAAAACCTGCGATCGTGTGCATTCTGGGCACAGGATCAAACTCATGTTTTTTTGATGGAGAAAATCTGAAGATAGAACTGCCTTCACTCGGTTTCCTGATCGGGGACGAGGGAAGCGGTAGTGCTATTGGAAAACAACTGGTGCGCAGGTATTTTATGAAAAAACTACCTTCAGATCTACACAGTGAGTTTGAAGCAGGCTATCAGCTTACCGTGGAAGATGCATTGAAAAATATGTACCACACTCCAAGGCCAAATGCTTATCTGGCCAATTTTACCAAATTTGTGATCGAAAGAAAAGATCATCCTTATTTCAGAGATATGGTTTTTGAGGAAATGAAAAATTTCTTCGAATATCAGGTTCTCCCTTATCAGGAAGCCAAAAATGCCGAGATCAACTTCATCGGCTCTATTGCTTATTATTATGAAAATATACTTCGTTCTGTAGCCGCAGAACTTGATTTAAATGTGGGACATGTAGTTCAGAAACCAATTGAAAGCTTAGTAGATTACCACATTAAATATATTCTTTAACAAAAAATGAAATTTTATGTCAAGTAACAACAATCGTGACGAAAAAAACTTTAGCCAGGCAGCGCTAGATTACCATAAAGCAGAACCCAAAGGGAAAATTGAAGTCATTCCATCAAAGCCACACTCTTCTCAGAGAGATTTGTCATTGGCATATTCTCCGGGAGTAGCTGTTCCTTGTATGGAAATTCATGATAAACCAGAAACGGTTTACGATTACACAGGAAAAGGAAACCTTGTAGCGGTAATTTCTAACGGTACTGCTGTACTTGGATTGGGAGATATTGGAGCAGAAGCTTCAAAACCGGTAATGGAAGGAAAAGGACTTCTTTTCAAGATCTTTGCGGACATCAATGTTTTTGATATTGAAATCGACGAAAAAGATCCGGATAAATTCATTGAAATTGTAAAAGGAATTGCCCCTACTTTCGGAGGGATCAACCTTGAAGATATTAAAGCTCCTGAAGCTTTCTATATAGAACAAAGACTGAAAGAGGAATTGAATATTCCTTTGATGCATGATGATCAGCATGGTACAGCGATTATTTCTGCTGCTGCCCTGATCAACTCATTGCAGATTGCCAATAAAGATATTGATAAAGTGAAAATGGTAGTGAATGGAGCCGGAGCGGCTGCTATTGCATGTACCAAACTTTATATCTCATTAGGATTGAAAAAAGAAAACGTTCTGATGTGCGACAGTAAGGGGGTTATCAACCACAAGAGAGAAAACCTTACTCCGGAAAAATTAGATTTCATTGCTCAGACCGATATTGAAACATTAGAAGATGCTGTAAAAGGATCTGATGTTTTCGTTGGATTGTCAAAAGGAAATGTGATGACACCGGAAATGTTGTTGAGCATGAACGAAAATCCTATCGTATTTGCTTTAGCGAACCCGGATCCGGAAATTGCTTATGACCTTGCTCTTGAAACCCGTAAAGACGTTATCATGGCAACAGGAAGAAGTGATTATCCTAACCAGGTAAACAACGTATTAGGATTCCCATATATTTTCCGTGGAGCATTGGATGTACAGGCTACAGGAATCAATGAAGATATGAAACTGGCTGCTGTACACGCTATTGCTGATTTGGCAAAAGAGCCGGTGCCAGAAGCGGTAATCTTAGCATACAATGTTCAGAACCTACAGTTCGGAAGAGAATATTTCATTCCAAAACCATTCGACAACAGATTGATCACCAAAGTATCAAGTGCTGTGGCAAAAGCTGCTATGGAAAGTGGGGTGGCAAGAAAAACCATCACTGACTTTGAAGAGTATGAGCACCAGCTTTTAGACAGAATGGGAAGAGATGAGAGATTGGTGAGAATGATGCAGAGCCGTGCAAAATCTAATCCGAAAAGAATCACCCTTGGAAATGCTGAAGAGTACAACGTATTGAAAGCTGCTCAGATCCTTTATGAAGAAGGAATCGCTTATCCAAGCCTTCTGGGAGACAAAAAATACATCAAGGAACAAATGGAACGTTACGGAATCAGCCTGGATGTTCCAATCATTGATCCAAGTGATGATGATCAGAAAGAAAACAGAAAAAAATACAGAGAAACCCTTTGGAAACTTCGTCAGAGAAAAGGAATGAACGAGTACAAAGCGAAGAGATACGTTCGTCAGAGAGATTATTTCGGTCCTTTGATGTTGAGACACGGAGATACAGACGGTCTTATCGTAGGATTCTCTAAAAACTATACTTCCGTATTGCGTCCTGTTTTAGAAGTGATTGAAAAAGATAAAGGCGTAGACAAAGTAGCCGCGATGATGATGATCCTGTCTGAAAAGAAACCTATTTTCTTTGCAGATACTTCCATCAATCAGAACCCTACCTCAGAAGATCTTGTGAATATTGCTAAAATGGCAGAATTTACAGTGAAATCTTTTGCCATTGAGCCGAGAATTGCCATGCTTGGATTTGAAAACTTTGCCGCAATCTCTGAAACTTCCAAAAAAGTAGCGAAAGCAGTAAGCATCCTTCACGAGAAATATCCTAAAATGATCGTTGACGGGGAAATTCAGCCGGATTTTGCAATGAATGCAGATCACCTGAGCGATTATCCTTTCTCAAAACTGGGAACAACACCTGCCAATACCTTCATTTTCCCAAATCTGGAAAGTGCAAACCTTTCTTACAAAATTCTGAGAGGGATGAAAGTAGCACAGGTAATCGGGCCAATCCTTATGGGATTAAAGCAGCCGGTACATGTACTTCAGATGCGTTCAAGTGTAGATGAGATCGTAAACCTTGCTACCATTGCAGTATTGGATGCTCAGAGAAGAGAGAAAAAAGCTTAAAAAAAGAGAAGAGTTGAAAATCAGTGATTTTGGCTCAGATTTTTTTCATTTAGAAAAAGGCGCTTTATACAGTGTTGATATATAAAAAGACTCCATATTTTGGAGTCTTTTGTTTTTATGTTAATTCATTGAATTCTTATTTAAAATTTAAGTTAAAAGGCATTCGTGCGTGAAATGAAAATATTAATTAGTTTAAATTGCTATATTTGGGAGTTTTAAAAATTAATAATGATATTTTCTTTACAAGGCACAGTTCAAGAACTTACGCCTACCTACGCTGTTATTAATGTACAAGGAGTTGGTTACTATGTGGGAATCAGTTTAATGACCTCACAGACGCTGGTGTTGAATCAGCAGACTTTCTTATTTATTCAGCAGATCATCCGTGAAGATGCTCATCTTCTCTTTGGATTTAACACACGTTCAGAAAAAGAAATGTTCAATCTGTTAATAAGCGTTAATGGAGTAGGAGCTGTTTCTGCCCTTATTCTGTTGTCTACATTAAGCCTTGACGAGATTGCATTGGCAATACTTTCCAAAAACAGTGCATTGATTCAGAAGGCTAAAGGAATCGGTGCTAAAACTGCCGAAAGAATTATTGTCGACCTTAAAGATAAAGTACAGAAATTCAGCGATCCGGCTGCGAATATTTCTGTCCTGGCGGATAATAAAATCAAGGAAGAATCGTTATCTGCATTAGAAGTTTTAGGGATTCCTAAACGTACCAGTGAGAAGATTGCGGATAGAATTATAAAACAAAATCCAAGCATCTCTGTAGAAGAATTGGTTAAACAAATTTTAAAAAACATTTAACATTTGGTGGCGAATAATAAGCATTTTAACATATTTTTGTTCCTATCGTTCCTGTGTATGTCTGTAAGTGCCTTTGCACAGCAGGGAAAAAATGATACACTGATCATAAGAAAACAATATGAAGTGGCCGACCCTACGAGGTATGATGCCTATTACGATATAAAAACCGGGATGTACTATGTATATCCCAAAATAGGAAATACCATTACAGGTCCTCCTACCGCAATGTCTCCGGAAGAGTATAAAGAATATATGCTCGCCACCCAGACAAAAGCGTACTATAAGGAGAAATCTGATAAGTACAACCTCCTGTTCAGAAAAGACAGATCAGATGCAAGGAAGAAAGGACTTATTCCTTCTCTGATGATCAACAACAAGCTGTTCGAAACCATTTTTGGTGGAAACAAAATTGAAATCATTCCTTCAGGATACGCCTCCCTTGATTTTGCCGGACTTTACCAGAAAATAGATAACCCAATGATCCTGCCACAGAACAGGACCAGTTTTACCTTTGATATTGATCAGAGAATTCAGTTGGGATTACTGGGGAAAGTAGGAGAAAACCTTCAGTTGAAGGCCAACTATGATACCCAAAGTGGTTTTGCTTTTGAAAACAGGATGAATCTTGTCTGGCAGGCAAAAGGAAGCTGGAAAGATCTTCAGCAGAAAGGTCTTGGAGATGTAGACAAGCCTAATGCCGGAGGAGAAGATAAAATCATCAAAAGGGTAGAATTCGGTAACGTAAATATGCCGCTTTCGACCAGTCTGATCCGCGGTTCTCAGTCACTATTCGGGGTTAAAACAGAATTCCAGCTTGGAAAAACCTTTGGTACTGTTGTACTTTCCCAGCAACAGGGAGAGGCCCGAAACATTGTAGTACAAGGTGGTGGTGCTGTCAATAACTTTAAGGTTAATGCCATTGATTACGAAGATAATCAGCACTACTTTTTAGGACATTACTTCCTGAATAAATATGACGATGCCTTACTCAATTATCCACAGATCAATTCTACCATCAATATTACCAGACTGGAAGTATGGGTACTGGACCAGGGGAACAGTAATCTGGCTTACCAGAAAAGTATCATAGGGATCAGAGATCTGGGAGAAGGTCCTGCCGGAACTACACCTTTCCCGGATAACTCACTAAATAATTTGTATGAGGAAATATCCAAAGCTGCAGGAACCAGAGAACCGGGAAAAAACTATGGAACTATTTTTCAGGGACAATCTTTTGCAGGGAGTGCTCCATACGATAACGGAGAACAGTTTATTTTCAATACAAAAGCCAGAAAGCTTAATGCCAATGAATTTACATATCAACCTCAGTTAGGATACATTTCATTAAATCAAAAGCTAAATGACAACCAGCTTTTGGCTGTTTCATATTCATATACCATGAATGGAAGCAGTAAGGTATACAAAGTAGGGGAATTTTCTGAAGAAAGCCCGGTTCTGATTACCAAAGTACTTAGGGTAAACAATAAGGTAAATACAGATTCTCCGATGTGGAAGCTGATGATGAAGAACATCTATTCTATAGACGCCGGTCAGGTGTCTCAGGATGGATTTATCCTGAATGTATACTATAGAGATCAGCAGAGTGGTGGTAAAATCAATTATCTTCCCGATCCGGCTGTAAAGGATATTAACTTATTGAAGTTGCTGAACTGGGACCGTCTCAATATGAATGGAGATATTCAGAATAACAAAGATGGGAGCAAGGGAGACGGGATTTTTGACTTTGTAAACGGTATTACCGTCAGACCGGAAACAGGTAGAATCATCTTCACCAAAGTACAGCCTTTTGGAGATTATATGCAGTCTCTGGTAGGAAATAATCCTAAATATGTTCTTCATGACCTATATGATAAGCAAAAATTGCCTCAGTCACCATTGCCTCAATGGTACACCATAGAAGGTCGTTATAAAGGAGTACAGGGGCAGGGAATTTCTTTAGGAGCAGTAAACGTTCCTCAGGGATCTGTAAAAGTAGCCGCAAATGGAGTACAGCTTACCGAAGGGGTAGACTATACCGTAGATTATATGCTTGGAACGGTGACGATCATTAATGAAAATGTGAAACAGTCCGGCCAGGCCATTAATATCTCCCTGGAAAACCAATTGACCTTTAATACCCAAAGAAAAAGATTCTTAGGATTAAACTTAGAAAGAAGATTTAATGAAAACTTCGTTTTAGGAGGGACCGTAATCAATTATTCAGAGTCTCCATTGACCCAGAAAGTGAATTTCGGGCAGGAAGCAGTGAATAATACAATGGCTGGGATCAACTTGATGTACAACAATCAGGCTCCTTTCCTGACAAGATTGACGAATAAACTTCCAATGGTAAAAACAGAAGCTCCATCCAACTTAAACTTTAAGATGGAAGCAGCTTACCTATTACCGGGACTAAATAAAGGAACCAATAACCAGTCTTATATTGACGATTTCGAACAGACAACTTCCAAGATCTCTTTAAAAGAGCCGGCAGCATGGAGCCTTGCTTCAAAACCGGAGAAAAACACATTGCCACCATTCAATTCCGTTCCAAATAATGATGATATAACAAGTGGCTATGGAAGAGGACTTTTGTCATGGTATAATATTGACCCTAGATTCTGGGGAGTAGGAGGGAAAGCACCTTCAGGTATTACCCCACAGTCGGTTTCTAACCACGCATCAAGAAGAGTTCAGTATTCGGAGATCTATAACAACAGGGATTTCGTAGCAGGAGAACAAACCTTTACAAATACCTTTGATATTTCTTACTTCCCTAAAGAAAGAGGACCTTACAACGTAAATGCGGCAACAGAGCAGGCACAAAGCAGATGGGCGGGGATTATGAGACCTATCAGTGTGCCGAACTTTATTACCTCCAATATCGAATATGTGGAATTCTGGATGATGGATCCATATGCAGATGGTAAAACATTAGGAAATGACCCGAAACTTTTATTACACTTAGGAAACGTTTCCGAAGACATTCTGAAAGACGGGAAAATGCTATATGAAAATGGACTTCCAACACCGGGATCACCATCTTCAACCACTAATTCAAATTGGGGGACACAGCCAAAACAACCACCTATCTTATATGCATTCTCTACAGAAGGAGAAGATAGAAAAAGACAGGATGTGGGATATGATGGTCTAAGTTCGGATCAGGAAGCAATGAAATTTGGAAATACATTCGTAAACCCTGTGACCAACATCGTAGACCCTGCAGTGGACGACTTTGTATTCTATCTTTCTGATAAATTTACAGGAAGTCAGGCAGCCTCAGTGGTTGAGCGTTACAAATATTTCAGAAACCCGGAAGGAAACTCAGAAGCCAATTCACTGAATGTAGCTTCACAGACTCCGGATGCAGAAGATATAAATAAGGATTATAATCTTGATCAGACTGAAAGCTATAACCAGTATGTGATCAAGCTGGATCAGGCTAGCCTTACAATAGGTTCAGACAATGGTATTGTTGACGTTAAAACAGTAAAAGCGAATTTTCAGAATGGGCAGTCGGCTGATGTAAAATGGTACCTGTTCAGAATTCCGGTTTCTAATTTTGATAAAAGTGAAGGAACCCATGAATTATCTGTTTTAAATAATGTGCGATTTGCAAGATTAATGCTGACCGGATTTGACCAGACTTCTACTTTAAGATTTGCAACGATGGATCTTGTAAGATCAGACTGGAGAAAATATACGAGTAAGATTTCCAGCTTTAATGTTTCTGGAGATGTAGAAGGAACTGGAACCGTAGAAGATCCTACTTTTGAAGTAGGAAGTGTAAACATTGAAGAGAATGCTTTAAATAAACCTCCATATGTATTGCCTCCGGGAATTGACAGACAGGTGTTAAGCGGAAATGCAGGAGCACAAAGACAGAATGAAGCATCTCTTTACATGAGTGTAAAGAGTTTGAAAGGAGAAGCAAGAGGTGTATTTAAGAATACAACATTGGATATGAGAAGATACAAGAAACTGAAACTTTTTGTACATGCTCATGCTAACGAGAGAGATCCGGATGATGGTACATTGGATCCTAAAACCAAATTCTTTATCCGTTTTGGTACAGATGCTACAGATAACTATTATGAATACGAAAGCTCTTTGCAACTGACTAAATCTACAGCAACAGCTCCAATGGAAATCTGGCCAATGGAAAATAATGTAGAATTTGATGTTCAGGATTTCGTAGATGCTAAAATAAGGAGAGATAAGTCTGGGGTAAAGATTACAGACAGAACACAAGACCTTGTATACAACGTTCCTAATAAAAACATTTACATTAAAGGGCGCCCGAGCTTAGGGAATATCACAACCATTATGATTGGGGTTCGAAATGCAGATAGAGTAAAAGCAATCGACAGAGTTCTTTGGGTAAATGAAATCCGTCTTTCTGAAATTGAAAATGACGGTGGGTACGCGGGTAACGCAAGCTTGAATTTCAACTTAGGAGATTTTGCAACCGTAAATACCAATGCGTCCTATACATCAGTTGGTTTTGGAAATATAGATTCAAAACCGGCAGAGAGAAATCAATCTACACAGTCTGCATTCAGTATCAATACTGCAATCAATGTAGATAAGTTCCTTCCTGAAAAAACAGGGGTGAAGATTCCATTGAATTATTCTTACTCGCAGACCATTGAAGATCCGAAGTACAATCCTCTGGATACCGATGTTGAGTTTAGCAAAGCTCCAAACAGAGATCAGCTGAAGAAAGTGGCAAGAACTTACACTCAGCAGAGAAGTATTGGAGTAGTGAACATGCGTAAGGAAAGAGTAAATCCTAATAAAAAACCTAAATTCTATGATATTGAAAACGTTTCGGTAACGGCTATTTATAACGATGATTATTTCAGAGATATTTATACCAAGAGAAACTACAGACAATATCTGAGAGGGTTTGTTGATTACAATTATACATTCAAGCCGTGGGTGGTGAAGCCTTTCAATAAGATGATCAGTGATACGGCAAAATCTGCAAAATACCTGAGATGGGTGAAAGAGTTCAACATCAACCCAATTCCTACAAGACTATCTTTCAGAACGGAGATCGACAGGAATTACAACGAACTTGAGTTCAGAAATGTGGAAGCTCTTTTGAGCGGAAATGCAGGTGGAGATTTTGATGCCATCAGAAACAGAAACTTCTTTTTTGGCTGGCAGTATGGGTTAGGATTCAATTTCACGAAATCATTAAAACTTGAAATTAACTCTGCAACCAGAACCCTTAATGATAACCTGGATGCCAACTTAATGGATAGCAAGTCGATCTTCGGAAACGTATTCAGATCAGGAAGACCGGTATTGTATAACCACAGAGTACAGTTGAATTATAAACTTCCATTCCAGTATTTACCTTATTTAGACTTCATTGAAGCTGAAGCAGGTTATGGATTTACCTATAACTGGAATGCAAGATCCACTTCATTGCTTAACTTTGTAGAGCCGGGGACCAACAGACCGGTGAGTTTGGGGTCTGTAGGTCAGAACACCAATGTGATCATGGCTACGGCATCAGCAGATCTTCCGAAGTTCTTTGGACAGTTTAAATATTTTAAAAATATCAATGCCAAACTTCAGAAGCGTAAGCAGGAGATGGATTCCCTGAACAATGTCTATACAAAACAGTGGGATAAGAACAGATACAGATATAAAAAGTATAAATTCAAAAACAGACTTTCTATTCCTCAGAGTGCGGCATTCTTCCTGACTTCTTTCAAGCAGCTGAATGTAACGTATAATGAAAACAACGGTACCGTACTTCCGGGGTTAATTTCTGCACCAAACTGGTATGGTTACGGTCAGACATTAGGAGGCCCTACAATGGGATTCCTGTTAGGATCGCAGGCGGATATCAGAAGAACAGTGATGGAAAACGGTTGGGTAAGCGATTCCCAATATATGACAGATCCATATGTAAGAATGTCAACCAAAGAATTGAGGGCAGACTTACAGATGATGCCACTTAATGATTTCAGAATTGATCTTAATGTGTTGCATACCTACAACAGTAACTTTACCCATACCGGGTTCAACTATACCAATGGTGGAGTTCCGGATCCTGATTTTACATTTGCTAATGAGATGGTAACCTATTCCAACTCTACCATGTTGTTGGGAACATCATTCAAACAGGGGCAGGCTGTATACCAGGCGCTGAGAGAAAATGCAAGAGCACTTTCACAGCAGTTAGGAGGACCAGGAGCTGCGTTAGATAATAATGGATTTGCTCAGCATTACAGCATTGGAAACGCTTACGTATTGATTCCTGCCTTCAGAGCTGCTATGGAAGGGAAATCAGTAACACCAATGGGTAACCCTAAAAAATCTGGATTCCCATTACCAAACTGGAGAATTACCTATTCAGGATTGAAAAATATCCCGATCATCAGTGGGCAGTTTACGAAGTTTGATGTACTTCATAGCTATACGGCAACGTATACCGCTACAGGAATTCAGAGCAACGTAGACTATCATGGTAATCCTAACGGATATTACCAGAGTGTGGATAACTTAGGAAACGTTATCAAGGATGGAGGGGATAAGATCAACCCTTATACATTTGCTCAGGTAGGATATGTAGAATCATTCTCACCATTGATCGGAATAGACGTTACCATGAGAAACAATATGCAGTTCGGGTTGCAGTATAATAAGACCAGAATGATGGTATTGGGATTGGTAAACCAGACATTGACCGAAGATTCCAATACAGAATATGTAGTAAGACTAGGGTATATTGTCCGAAACTTCAGATTAGGTACAGCCAATATCAGGGGTAGGGGAACAAGAGGAAAAGGAAGTGACCTTAACATCAGAGGAGATATTTCATTAAGAGACAGTAAAACTTCCATTATGAATATCCTGCTGAATGATTCCCAGGTAACAGGAGGGCAGAAACTCATGAATATCAAACTTTCTGCAGATTACAATGTTTCCGAGAATCTGAACCTGAGAATATTCTACGAACAGATGACCTCAAAGTATAAGATCTCAACAGCATTCCCATTATCTACTATCAGAGCAGGGATTTCTGCAACATTTACATTTGGAGATTCCGGTGGCGGATTCTAAAAATGATACAAACCTAAAAGTCCTTCAGTTTTGAAGGACTTTTTTTATATACAATATTTGAAGCTAGTATATTTTTGAATACATTTGTAAAAATAAAAATTAAAAAATGAACACACCATCAGAATTAAAGTACACGAAAGATCACGAATGGATCAAGATTGAAGGTAATGTGGCTACAATCGGTATTACAGACTTTGCTCAAGGAGAACTTGGAGACATCGTTTATGTAGATGTAGATACAGTAGATGATGACTTGAATGGAGGAGATGTTTTCGGAAGTGTAGAAGCAGTAAAAACTGTTTCAGATTTATTCTTACCTATTTCAGGAAAGGTTATTGAATTTAATTCAGAATTAGAAGATCAGCCGGAGCTGTTAAACACAGACCCTTATGGAGACGGATGGATCATTAAATTGGAAATTGCTGATGGGGCAGATCAGTCAGAGTTACTTTCTGCAGATGATTACAAAGCTATCATTGGATAAGATTTCAAAAATATTTAGTAAGATATTGCCCATTTATTGGGCATTTCTTACTTATATGCTTCTCAAGCCCGGAGAAGAAAACCACGAATATTGGTTCATGTTCAGCGGCATCGATAAAGTTCTGCACCTAAGTATATTTGCAGCACTCGGGTTTTCCTTTATGGCTGCATTTCCCAAAATAAAATTTTCATACTTTTTCCAGATCATACTTATATATGCATTCCTTACTGAAATTCTTCAGGAAGAAATGGGATTGGGAAGATCTATGGAAACTCTGGATGTTGTAGCTGATACTATAGGCTGCCTTATTGGTTATTATACTTACAAAATATTGATCAAACGTTTTTTCTGATCACGCTTTTTCGAACTATTGAAAAGTTTCATATTTTCCCTTTTAATAGACAAGCCTCTCATCCGCTTATCTTTTCTAATTTATTGTATAGCTATTTCCCGCTATCCACTCATACTCCTCGCTCCCGCGCGTTCCAGCTCCTAAATTTCCGGTTTTCCAACGCATGCTGTGGGGTAACCGCTCCTATCGGGGCTAGGGTAGGGGACAGGAATTACAAAGGATCCACGGTAATAGGTAATAGGTAATAGGTAATAGGTAATAGCTGTTTGTCAGCATTAGTTCAGCACCTTTTATGGAATCTATCGTCTTGAAGAAATAATAGACGGCTCTTATATATAAGAAGGACCTGTTTATCCGCCCAATCTTCCATCACTAGTAACGGCTTCAGCCCGTTCACCTAAAATATCCAAGATCCATTGGCTTTAGCCAAAACCTATTAATAAAGATCATTATAAATCAAACATCCCCAATTCTAGATGACGAGGTTCACTCCTGGCTATCTTATACTATATGTTATAAAGCCATTCTATATATAATATTAAGAGATAAAGACGCATTAGACTCCATTATATACAGATAAAATGAGGCTTTGAAAGCCTCTAAAAGACAATTCTGCCATTGTGGATAAGTGTTTGTAAGTATATAAGATTAATAATATCAAGTATTTATGTGTCATATTTTCCCACAATCTCCATAGTCTTGTAAACTTTATGTTAAATAAACTTGTTTTGCTTAGTTATAAGTTGTTATCTTTGCCCCACTGAAAAACGAAAGAGATTCGGTAAGCGCAGAAG
>LAZY01000061.1 GCA_001013295.1 Chryseobacterium indologenes
GGTGGCTTCGGCGGTGGCGGAAGTTTCGGAGGTGGTGGAGCTTCCGGAGGATGGTAATCTCTGTGCTATAAAGTAATCTTGATAAATGTAAAGAATGGGAAAAGAAATTTTCAACAATTTATTCTATTCATTCCTATTTTCACTTGGATTATCTTTACTCATTCTTTTATTCATATCGGGAAATTCCGGAGGATCAGAAGCTAAGCAGGCTACAGGAATAATGATTTTTTACATTCTTTTCATTCTGCTGAGCTGCCTGGTATCTTCGATGACTGCATTCTTCAACTTAATACCGGAGGTAAGAAGAAATTTACCCCTGAGCATTCTTTCGTTTTTTGCATTGCCTTTATCCGTTCATATTTTTACAATCTTACAAAATACTGAAGGAGATTTTTCTTTATTACTTCTATTGTTTTACGCCCCTTCTTCACTTTATCTTTTAGCACTTGTTTATCATTTTTATCTGTTTAGAAAAAACACTAAAAGTTTTCAGAAGCCAAATAATAGTTGATACAGACTAAAAAACTTTTTATCTAAACTGTAAAAATACATCCTTTATTTCTTCGATTTTAACATTAAATTTAATTTTATATATTAAAAAATTAATAAAAGTGTTAAAAAACCACCTTTTATTCAATATTTTTTTACTATATTTACTGAAAACAGGATTATGAAGAAGACGCTGGTAGTATTTGCACACCCTTATCTGGAGCACTCCAATTCGAATGTAGAGCTCATCAATTTCTACGTTCGCCACCAGCATTATACCTTAAGAGATCTTTACGAAGAATATCCTGATTTTCATATTGCCGCTTTCAGAGAAAGAAAACGCCTCAAAGACTATGACCGCTTTATTTTTCAGTTTCCCCTGATATGGTTTGGTATGCCTCCCCTGCTCAGATTATGGATTGATGAAGTTTTCGACAGAGACTGGCTGAAAGAAGGTGAATACAATCCATTGGAAGGAAAAGAGGTTTATATCCTTGTCACCACTGGCGGAAAAGAAAGATCTTTCAGCAAAACAGGAACGTATCAATACTCGATTGATGAACTGATCAGCGGGCTTATTGTTTCCTTAAAGGTTTTCAAGGCAGACATCAGACACATCAAAATTGTATACGAAGCCAATAAGCTTTCTAAAAAAGAAATTATTTTACACAAAAAAGAATTTACAGAACTACTCAATCAATAGCATATGGAATCCAGCTTAGCGATGAACACATTAATTTTCCTGGGAGTAGCCATCATTATGGTGCCATTAGCCCGGAAATTTGGATTGAGTTCTGTGATCGGTTATATTTTAGGAGGAATCATCATTGGGCCCTATGTCCTCAGACTTACCGGAAATAATGTAAATGACATTATGCATGCCAGTGAATTTGGGGTGATTATGCTTTTGTTTATTGTAGGTCTTGAACTGGAACCAAGGAAGTTTTGGGAAATGCGGAAGAAAATAATGGGTCTTGGACTCTCACAGATGCTGCTCACTATTTCTTTGTTGTTTATAGTCTTCATCAGTGTGGGATGGCGGGTTGATAAGGCAATTGCCGTTGCGATGTGTTTTGCATTGTCTTCCACAGCCATAGTTCTTCAGACCTTACAGGAAAAAAACAATCTCAAAACGACCGCAGGAGAAGCCTCTTTCTCTACCTTGCTGTTTCAGGATATTTCGGTCATCCCTATTTTGGCGATCCTTCCTATTGTAGCGAACTATAAAGCCAAGCACCATGATAATGAAATTCAGATCCTGATTCAGAAGCTGCCGGAATGGCTTCAGGCAAGCACCGTAATTTTGGGAGTGGTTCTCCTGATTCTATTAGGCAGATATGTATTTGTTCCTTTTCTACGCTATGTCTCAAAATCAGGGATGACAGAGCTTTTGACAGCTTCTTCCCTATTTTTGGTTATTGGAGTTTCTGAGCTGATGGTCGTTATTGGTCTTTCCCCTGCATTGGGAGCTTTTCTTGCCGGGGTAATGCTTGCCAACAGTGAATTCCGACATGAGCTGGAAGCACAGATCAATCCTTTTAAAGGATTACTGCTCGCCGTCTTTTTCGTCAGTGTAGGTTCTACGATCAACTTTAATATCATTCAGAATGATCCTTTATTTATCTTCAGTACTGTTTTTGCAGTATTGGCTGTAAAGTTTATTGTTTTATATGCGATCGGAAAATTCTTCCGAATAGATACCCCACAAAGTCTTTTTTACGCCTTTGCTCTTTCGCAGGTAGGAGAATTCGCGTTTGTACTGATTAATTATGCTTCGGATCTTTATCTTCTGAGCCCGGAACTGAATGCACAATTGATGGCAGTAACTGCTATTACCATGTGTATCACTCCTATCCTTCTGATCATTAACGACCGTTTTATTACTCCGAAATTCATTAAGGAAACTCCCGAAGAAGATCATGATTTTAATATCCTGGACAGTGATGTGAGTCAAAAGAAGATTATCATCGTAGGATTCGGGCATTTCGGAAGTACTGTAGGACGTCTTTTAAAAGCCAATAAAATTTCAGCGACTGTCTTGGACAGAGATTCTGACCGTGTAAAGCTGTTGAGAAGTTATGGTTTTAAGGTGTATTATGGGGATGCCACCAGAATTCCTATTCTAAGAGCTGCAGGCATCGAGGATGCAGAAATTCTGGTCCTATGTCTGGATGATCCTGATGATAATAAATTTATTGTAGAACTGGTGCGCGAACATTACCCTGATGTGAAAATATTTGTAAGGGCTAAAAACAGAATCGATGCCTATGATTACCTCAACAACGGGATCAATCATATTTATCGTGAAACATTAGGAACAGCAGTAGATATGGCTGTTGACGTTCTTCATGAAACAGGAATGAGAAAGTATGCTGCAAGACGCATGGGACAGAGATTTATGGCTATTGATAAAGCTTCCATCAGAAAACTTTCCAAAATGAAAGAGGAGGAGGATATTGCCCTGTTTACCACAAAAGAAATCCTCCAGCGAGAGGAGGAATTATTGGCTTACGATAATCTTAATTTTGATAACCGGAACTGGGAAGGTTCCTCATCTACCGAGGAAGAGGAAGAATCCCAGGATTGATTTATTGAATATTTACGCTTCCGCCGCTACTTTCTTCTTTGCTTACACTTTTAAGTTCGCCTTTTTTGGAAATGTCAACACTTCCGCCAGAAGAAGCTCCTGCCTTCACGGAAGAAACAGCGCTGATCTCAATACTGGCTCCACTGGATGCGTCTGCTTCTACATTATCCGCAATCACTTCTTTTGCAGAGATACTGCTGCCTGAAGAAGCACTGATATCCGCTTTTTTCGCTTTCCCTGAAATATCAAGTGATGATCCTGATGAAGATTCCACATCCAGGTTCACCGCCCATATTTTACCACTGAAATTACTGCTGCTGCTGATATTAATATCCATATCATTCGCTTCCAAATTTCCGGAAATACTTCCTGCGCTCGATGCTTCAATATCTGTTTTTTCCTGAGTAAATTTATCTTTCACATCAATTTTTGCCGCCGAATCAGCAACCAACTTTTTAAAATCTTTGGCGTAGATCTTAGCAGTAACTTTATGGATGTTCATCACCCTGATTCCAGGTTTATAATGAATATGCAGTTTTCCACCATCATTCTCCACAAGAATTTCATTAATGATATTTTGAGGAGCCGAAATTTCCACTTTCTCTGTTTCTGATTTGATAATTTCCGCTTCTATCGCCTGGGAAACCTGAATTTCGTCAAAATCTCCATTGAATTCTTTATGCTGTATTGGTCCTGCTTCTTTATTCACGACCTTTTCTACCCAATTGTTTCCGCCCTTGTTATTTCTATCATGTTTTTCATTACATGATGCTAAAGCTACCAAGGCTGAAACAATAAAAAGATTCCTTGTTTTCATATTTATTCCGTTTTTTTTTAATTATTTTTTTGATCTACTATTTAAATGACAACTAATGTATGAAAAATATTACATTACCTGTGAAAATACTATAAGGCTTCACAATAGGTACCTTAAGAAATGACACTGTGCTCATTGATGACGATGGATCCTTCCGATAAAGCCCACTTCATAGAAATACATTTCCCAAAATAGGCCTCATAAAGTAAGTTTTTAATATCTTTATACTTTAATAACAACTCTATTTATGAAGAATATTTCATCGGTATTATTAATTTCTGCCTTGGCGTTCAATCAATCTTGTACTACAATGAAACAGACCGATATTCAACAGGAACTTCCTGCTCCTGATCCCTCTTTATCTTCAAATCCTTTTATGAAGAAAAGCAAGCTTCAGTACGAAGCTCCGGAATTTGACAAAATCAAAAATGAGCATTTCAAACCTGCCTTTGATTTTGGATTAAAACAACATGAAGCTGAAATTGTAAAAATTGCCAATAACCCGGCAGCTCCTACTTTTGAAAATACCATCGTTGCATTGGAAAAAAGTGGTGAGGTACTGAGAAGAGCACAAATTGTATTTTCTAATCTTACCAGTGCCAATACCAATCCTACACTACAGGCTTTAGATGAAGAATATGCCCCTATTTTTGCGGCCCATTCTGATAAATTGTTCCTGAATGAAAATCTTTATAAAAGAATAAAATCCATCAAAGAAGATGGTCTGGACTCTGAAAGTAAAAGACTGGTTCAGTTCTATAAGCAAAACTTTGAAATCGCAGGAGCTAATCTTTCTGCTGCAGACAAAGAAAAACTAAAGCAGATCAATCAGGAACTGGCTTCCCTTTCTACCCAATATGCAAATAAATTATTAGAAGCAAGAAAGCAAGGTGGTGTATTCTTTTCTGACGCAAAGGAACTGGATGGGCTTTCTGCAGATGAAATTGCGGCTGCCGCAGCTGATGCCAAAACAGCAGGACAGCCTGGTAAATATCTTTTGGCTTTACAGAACACCACTCAGCAACCTCTTTTGCAAAACTTAAAGAACAGAGCAACCAGAGAAAAACTTTTCAAAGCATCATGGACAAGAGCCGAAAAAGGGGATGCTAACGATACGAGAGAAACCATTGAAAAACTGGCTAAACTAAGACTAAAGAAAGCTCAGACCCTTGGTAAAAAGAATTTTGCGGAATGGAAACTTCAAGATCAGATGGCAAAAACCCCTGAGGCAGCTACTAAACTGATGAACCAGATCGCTACTCCGGCAGTGGAGACAGCAAAACGTGAGGCTAAAGATATTCAGGATCTGATTGATCAGCAGAAAGGAGGTTTCAAGGTAGAGCCTTGGGACTGGAATTTCTATGCAGAACAGGTAAGAAAAGCAAAATATGATCTTGATGAAAGTGAAATAAAACCTTATTTTGAAATCACAACAGTTTTAGAAAAAGGAGTTTTCTTTGCTGCTGAAAAATTCTATGGACTGACTTTCAAAAAAAGAACCGATCTTCCGGTTTACCATCCTGATGTAGTAACCTACGAAGTTTTCGACCACGATGGAAAATCTATTGCGATCTATTACCTAGATTTTTATACGAGAGATTCTAAAAATGGGGGAGCATGGATGAGTAATTTTGTTGAGCAGTCTTATTTATTGGGAACAAAACCGGTAATCGTTAACTGCTACAATTATCAGAAACCTGCCCCGGGAAAACCATCTTTGATCAGTTATGATGATGTTTCAACAATTTTCCATGAATTCGGGCATTCTATCCACGGAATGTTTGCCAGCCAGAAATACCCTTCTCTTTCAGGAACCAATGTACCGAGAGACTTTGTGGAATTCCCTTCACAGATCAATGAGCACTGGGCTTTAGATCCTGTTGTGCTGAAGAACTATGCTGTTCATTACGAAACAAAGCAACCTATTCCGCAAGCTTTAGTAGAAAAAATTAAAAAAGCCTCTACTTTCAACCAGGGTTATATGACCACAGAATTGGTTTCTGCAGCAGAACTTGATATGGATTGGCATACCGTTACTAACGAAAGCCAGTTTATTCCGGTTTTAGATTTTGAAAAACAATCTTTGGCAAGCCACGGATTCACCTTAGCAACCGTTCCACCAAGATACCATACTCCTTATTTTGCTCACATCTGGGGTGGTGGATATTCAGCAGGATATTATGCTTATTTATGGTCTGAAACATTGGATAACGATGCATGGGAATGGATTAGAAACAATGGCGGACTGACCAGAGAGAATGGTGACCGTTTCAGAAAATATATTCTTTCGGTGGGTAATTCTGTAGACCTTAACCAGGCATTCAGAGATTTCACAGGACATGATCCGGATATCAAACCTTTATTAAGAAACAGAGGGTTTATTAAATAAATCAAAAGAAGCATTCTTTTAGAGTGCTTCTTTTTTTGATCTAATTCTCAATATTAATTTTCTCGCAGCCCGAGGAACTTACGCAGATTTTTATTTCAGCGTAAATATCTACCTAATCTCCTTAATCTGCCGAGAAGATAATTGCCACTAATGCACGAATCCTTTTTATTCGTGCATTAGTGGCAATTATCTTTTTATGTTTCGGCTAAAGCCTATGGATGTTTTTCTTTCTTTTTTAAATGGGCTAAAGCCCATTTCTATTGATATTTGTTACTTTTGTGATTCAAAATTTAAAATAGAATATATGGATTGTCCCTGCTGTTCAGGAAAAACCTATGAAGAATGCTGTAAGCCTTACCATACCGGAGAAAAACATGCCCCTACTGCTGAAGCATTGATGCGTTCCCGATTTTCTGCTTTTGCCATTCCGAATGGAGAATATTTAATGGAAACTACCCTTCCCGGAAAAAGAAAATATCATAATAAACGGGATCTTCAGGAATGGGGCGAGATCAACCAATGGACGAAATTGGAAATCATTCAGACTCCCGCTTTGAATCATGTAGAATTTAAAGCGTATTATACAGATCAGGATGGACATCCGCAACTCCATCATGAGTTTTCAATTTTTCAGAAAATGCATGACCGTTGGTATTATGTTTCAGGTGAATTTTTAGATTAATCAGATGAAGAAGAATTTTATATACACATTGTTGCTGTTGATTTGCAGCTTCAGTATTTTCAATGCTCAGACGGCTGAGGATAAAAAAGAGGTTTCCATCGCAGTAACCGATATTCTGAAAGGTTTCCAGACCAAAAATGGGGACATGATGAACAAATATGTAAACGAAACCTATGGAGTCGGCGTCCTTTTTAAAAGTGGCGGTGACCTGGGATTTGTTTTAAATGAGGATGTTGATTTCAGTATGCCGTTAGGATATATTAAAAAAGCATGGAATATCAGAAATCAGTTTCCGATACAGTTTGATAAGACTTCTGAATATGATTTGAAAAATAAAAAGTGGGCAAAAGAAGGGTTATTCGTTCAGTTTAATTCTAATGCAGTCAATGAGTATGCTGATCAATTTTCGGACCTATATGCTGTAAAGGATCAGCCTGTATTCAAGATCAATTCTGATCCTAAAAATGTAGTCTTTGTAACTCTTGCTGAGAACACTAAGGAAAAGGCTCCGGTGAACGGATTCAGATTTGTGATGACGAAAATTGAAGGAAAGTGGTTCCTGACATTTATTGATGTTACGGAGTATGATGCTGAATAATGAGTTGTAAAGCACCTCGTCAGATCAAAGATTTGACACCCCTCCACCGGAGGGGAATGCCAAGCATAGTACTATTTTTGTTGATAAAATAAAAAGACAGATTCATAGTGAATCTGTCTTTTTTATCTGATACGTTCCTATTTTATATCAAAAAAAATGTCCGGAAAAACCGGACATTTATAATATTTTTTAGTGAGCATCTGTTCCGTCAACTCCGTGAGCGTGACCGTGTGCCAACTCCTCTTCTGTTGCAGGACGTGTGTTTAAAACTTCCACCTGGAAATCCAACACTTTCCCAGCCATTGGGTGGTTAAGGTCTGCTACTACAACTTCCGGAGTAATTTCTACCACAAATGCCTGGAAATTATTTCCCTGGTTGTCAGACAATGGTAAAATAGCTCCAACAGGAGGTAATCCTGATTCGTTGAACATTTCAACCGGTAATTGAGCAATAGCATCAGGTTGTCTTTCACCATAAGCTTCTTCAGGCTGGATCACAAAGGCTGCTTTATCACCAGCTTGTAAACCAAGGATATTCTGCTCGAATTTTGGAATCATCATTCCCACACCGTACAAAAATGTAAGTGGATTTTCTGTTGTTGTTTCTTCTACAAGAGTCTTACTCCCATCTTCTTCGATGGTATGAAGTATATACTTTACAGATACAACGTGATTGTTTTCAATTGTCATATTTTTCTTTTTTGTCGTGAATTTTCATCACGATTAATAGCACAAATATACTGTTTTTGAAATAATTGTTCAGAGAAAAGAGGCTAAAAAGCAATGTCCTGCTTTCTATTTCCTATGTTTAGCTTCATCCCGTTTTTTCTGTCTCAGTACAAACAGATACAAACTCTCTACTTTAGTTCTTGCCCAGGGGGTCTTCCTCAGAAACTTCAGAGAAGAACTGATGCTTGGGTTATCTGTAAAGCACTTTATATTAATCTGCTCGCCCAGTTTCTCAAATCCCTGGTAGTATTCTACCAACTCTTCCAGGATAGCGTCAAGTCTTTTTCCGTGTAAAGGATCTTTTGATTTTTCTTCCATAACGCAGTAAAATTAAAATATTTTATCAGACTTATCGACTAAAATTGTTTAAACTCTCAATCTTTAGTATTTTTGATGAAGCTATTTCTTACCGATAAAAATATGAGTAAAAATAACGAAGCGAACCGAAAAAAAAACAAAAAGAAAATTGATCAGAAAAAACGTAAAATACAAAATGCAGAAGCCGAAAGGAAAGCACGTTTAAAACAGATCCGAGAAGATTTCAAAGCAAGAGAAGCTGGTAATACACTATAAAAAAGCTTATTGCTAAACAAAAACCATTCAATTTACATCTTGTCCTGTGTCTGAATATTCCCTATTCAAATGTGAGTTCAATTTATTCTGAATGATACAAATACATTTCACTATTTCTTTTAAATAATGATAAACTTTTTATGAAAATTCTGCATACTGCCGACTGGCATTTAGGAAAACGACTGGACCGCTTTTCCCGTCTGGAAGAGCAAATCCTTGTCATGGAAGAGATCACGAAGATTGCTGATGAAGAAAATATAGATCTTGTTCTGGTGGCAGGGGATCTTTTTGATAATTTTAATCCGGGGGTAGATGCGGTTGAGCTTTTTTATAAAACCTTAAAACGTTTATCATTGAATGGAAGGCGTCCCGTAATTACGATTTCCGGAAATCATGATTCTCCGAGTCTGATCAATGCTCCCGACCCTTTGGCCAGAGAATGTGGAATTATTTTAATAGGCCATCCTAAAGCTGAGATTGCGCCATTCGGTACAGAACATTTCAATATTACAAAATCAAAAGCTGGCTTTATAGAACTGGTTATTGAAAATATAGATTTCCCTATAAGAATTCTGCATACGCCTTATGCCAACGAAATCCGTCTGAAAGAATATTTCGGAGAAAATAAAGAGGAAGAGATCAATAAAGTCCTTTCACAGACCTGGAAAGATCTGGCAGATGAATTTTGTGATGAATCGGGAATTAATCTTCTGACCGCTCATCTGTATATGAATAAAAGAGGTGCAGAAGTTTTGGAAGAGCCTGAAGGTGAAAAACCGATTAAGATCGGAAATGCAGATCTGATCTTTTCGGATACGATTCCGGAACAGATCCAGTATACGGCTTTGGGGCACCTGCATGGCTATCAGAATATAGGAACAAAAGAAAAGCCTGTGATCTATTCGTCTTCCCCTTTATGCTACAGCTTTAGTGAGGCGGGACAGACCAAGTATGTTTCCATTATTGATATGGAGCCCGGGAAAAAGGTAGCCTACGAAAAAAAAGCTTTAAAAAACGGCCGGACTTTAGTCAGAAAAACATTTACTTCCGTTGAAAATGCGGTTGAATGGCTTACCGGAAATCCTAATACTTTTATTGAACTGACTCTTGAAAGTGAAACTTTTTTAACGGCTGATGAGAGAAGGCTGATCTATCAGTCTCATGACGGAATCGTCCATCTGATTCCAAAGGTAAAAAACAGGGAAATTTCCGAACAGCAAGACCCTGAGGTTAATCTGAATCAGAATATAGAGGTTCTGTTCAAAGATTATTTTAAATCTAAAAACGGCGGACAGGAAGCCAATGAAGAACTGATGAATTTGTTTAATGAAATTTTAAATGCCTAAGCTATGATCCCTGTTCAGTTAACCATCGAAGGATTATATTCCTATCAGGAACGCCAGATTATTGATTTTAAAAATCTTACCGATGCCGGGCTATTTGGTATTTTCGGGGCTGTGGGTTCTGGAAAATCATCGGTACTTGAAGCGATTTCGTTTGCTTTATATGGTGAAACGGAACGTCTGAATATGCGTGACAAAAGAGCTTATAATATGATGAACCTGAAATCGAACAGTTCTTACATTGAGTTTGATTTCATCAACTATGAGAATAAGCTGTTCCGGGCTACCAGAGACTTCAGACGAAATTCGAAAAAATTCGAAGATGTAAAGCCAAATGCGGTTACTTTCTATCAGCATATTGATAATAAATGGATTCCTTTGGACCATTCGAATGCGGAAGCAATCATTGGACTGAGCTATTCCAATTTTAAGAGAACGATCATTATTCCACAGGGACAGTTCAAAGAATTTCTTGAATTGGGTGCTGCGGAAAGAACGAATATGATGAAGGAAATCTTCAACCTTCAGCGTTTTGATCTTCAGAATAATGTTTCAGCACTTCATGTCAAAAACAGATCTGAGCTGGACCAGCTTGAAGGCCAGCTAAAAGGTTTTGAAGAGATCAATGAGGAAAAGATCCAGGCCCAGAAAGAGCTTTTAGCAGAGGAGCAAAAAAAACTGGCTGAGTCGAATGCAAAGCTTGAAAAAATTTCAAATACTTATCAACAACTAAAAAGTTTAAAAAGTGATTTTGAAAGTTTACAGCTGAATAAGGAAAAGTTCGGAAAGCTCTCTGAGCAAAAACCCGAAATCGATGCATTGGAAAAGCAAACCAATCTGTATGACAGAGTCTTCAGGCTTTTCAGTCCTTTGATTACCGATAAAAATAAACTTTCGAAAGAAATAACAGGGAAACGGAACGAAAAGGAACAGCAGATTAAAATCCTGCAGGAAACAGAAAAGGCTTTTCAACTGATAAAAGATCAGCTTTCTGCTCTTGAGCCTCAGTTTAAAGCATTGGATCAATCCCGAATTCAGGAAAATGACCTTGACCTGATCATTAAGATCATTACGTTCTATGAGGAAATCAAAACCCTGAAGGAGAGAACTCAAAAGGGCTCTGAAAAGGTAAAAGAAGTGAATCTCAATAAGGAGAAGATTCAAAACAGGATTAATGAATTGTCTGCACAGGTCAAAACATTAAAAGATCAAAAGCTTGACTCCGCTGTGCTGTCTGAGGTTGGAAATTGGTTTATCCAGCAGAAAAATTTAAAAAAATCACAGCAGGATCAAGCTGAAAAAATTGAAAAACACCAGATACAGATTCGGGAAATCACAGAGGAGCTGAAGCCTTTTGACTATCAGGAAAACTTTAAAGAAGATTTTAAATCCAAAAAAGAAACATCGGAAACCAGGAAAAAGGAACTTTCCCAAAAATTGGATCATCTGAAGATTCAAAAAGAACTTTCCCGTTTTGCCAGTGAACTTCATGATGGAGAAAACTGCCCTCTTTGCGGTTCTAAGGAGCATCCGCATATTGTGGAAATTCAGGATGTGAATGCTGAGCTGCTTGAAATACAGGAAAGTATTATGGCTCTTGAACAGGAAATCATCAACATTCAAAAACAGGAAATAGAAATTGAGAGGATCCTGGATCGTAAAAAGATCTTTGAGGAGCAGTTTATTGCGGAACAAAAGTCCTTCTTAGAGATTCAAAAAGATATTGACAATCATCTTCAGAAATTTACATGGAAGCCATTTTCCCCGGATCATGAAGATGACTTTGAGAAAAAACGCTCTGATTCTTTTGCTTTGGAAAAAAAGATTGAGGAGACAGAGCGAAATATAGCGCTGGAACGGGAAACGTTTGAAAAGGAAAATCTGCTGTTGGAAAAGTATAGAACGGCATTGGAAGATTTTAAAAGTAAGGAAATCAGCAAGGAGGAACAGATCAACATCAGCCGCTCTTCTCTAAAAATACTCACCTGGGATCTGTATGAACAAAAATCAGTAACAGATGTAGAAGAAACTTATCAGAAATTGGTTTCATCCAATAAAGAAACGGAAGAAAGCTATCAGAAGGCCTTACAGGAAGAAAAGGTTCTTGCCCCTAAACTGGCAGAACAAAAAGCCGTTGTGAGCCAAACTGAAAAACAAGTTTCAGAACTTGAAAAGGAAATTTCAGAAAATGAGGAGAGTATCGGCAAAGCTTTAACAGCACAAAATTTCACTGATTTTAAAGAGGTAGAAAACATTTTACTTCAGGAAATCAATATTGAGCAAAACAGAAACGAGATTCAGAAGTTCAACATTGATTTTGAAGCTCTGAAGAAATTCATCAGCGAATTGGAAACAAAGCTGAAAGGTCTTTCTTTTAATGATGAACAATTCTCTCTGGCCGAAAAACAGTTTAACGAAGCCCAGGCTGAACAGAAACAGATCAGTGATTCTGTGGTAACAAAGACCGCTGAAATCGACCGTCTGGAAAAAGAATATATGAAAAAGGAAAGTCTTCTGAAAGAACTTGCTAAACTTCAGAAACGTTCTGAAAACTTAAAGCTGATGATAAACCTCTTTAAAGGCGCAGGTTTCGTACAGTATGTTTCATCTATTTATCTGAGACAGCTTTGTGACCATGCCAATGTGCGGTTCCACAGAATGACAAGAAATCAACTGAGTCTGCAGCTTAATGAGAATAATGATTTTGAGATCATCGATTACCTCAACGAAGGCAGAAGCAGAAGTGTAAAAACACTTTCCGGCGGACAGGCATTTCAGGTCTCTCTGAGTCTTGCACTAGCACTGGCAGAGAGTGTTCAGGCCAATGCACAGGCTGATAAGAATTTCTTTTTCATCGATGAAGGATTTGGAACTCAGGATACGGAATCAGTCAATATTGTATTTGAAACGCTGACCAATCTGATGAAGGAAAACAGAATTGTAGGAATTATTTCGCACGTCGAAGAGCTGAAAGAGAAGATTCCTACGGCACTCAATATTGTCAAAGATGAGGAAAGAGGCAGTTTGATTGAAATTGTGTAAATAGCATGTTTTTAAACCACAAAAGTCACAAAAGATTTTTTTTAAACACTTTAGCTCACTTCAGTAAGTTAATTATTGGAATGCATAAAAAGTGCACAGAAGTTGAAAATCAAAGATTTTCATTAAACTTAAACGGACTTCATATACATAAACCTGGAACTTAAAAAACTAAAGTGTTTAAAAACTTTTGTGACTTTTATGGTAAAATCATACCGGTTATTACAACCCTTGTATCATCGGTTTCACTTCGTCTCCGAATAGCTCTATAGATTTCATCATCAGATCATGGGCAGGGTCTCCAATATCCATATGCCCGATAAATCTTGTAATCCCGAAAATCTCTTTCATATAAGCAATTTTATCTGCTACCTCAGCGGAACTTCCGATGAATAATGCACCATCTTTACTTCTTCCGCCATCATACTGCATCTTAGTATAAGGTGCCCAGCCTCGTGATGCCCCTATCCTATCCATTTGTGATTTATAAGTATGGAAATACCCGTCTACCACCTTCTGATCGTCACTTACAAAAGTATGGGAATGAATGGCAATCTGCATTTTAGAAACATCATGCCCCGCTTTCTGGTATTCCTGCTTATAAAATTCGATCAGATTTTTAAACTGAATGGGCATTCCGCCAATAATAGCTACTACCAATGGCATTCCCAGTTGTGCAGCACTCAATACAGATTGTGGCGTTCCTCCTACGGCTCTCCAGATTGAAAGCTTGCCATCATTTTTGGCTCTTGGATAAACGGTCTGGTTTTGCATTGGTGCGCGAAGTTTTCCTGACCAGCTTACATTCTCTTCAGAGTTAATTTTCAGTAAAAGATCAAGTTTTTCATCGAAAAGTGCTTCATAATCATTCAATGAGTAGCCATATAACGGGAAAGATTCAATGAAACTTCCACGTCCTACGAATATTTCAGCTCTTCCGTCTGAGATCAGATCTAGTGTTGAAAAGTCTTCATATACTTTTACCGGCTCCGAAGAACTCAAAACAGTCACTCCACTCGCCAGTTTTATATTTTTTGTAATGCTTGCCGCCGCAGCCAATACCATCTCCGGAGAGGAAACCGCATAGTCCGGCCGATGATGCTCTCCCATAGCGAAGACATCAATGCCTACCTCATCCATGAATTTTACCTGTTCCAGTATTTCACGGATTTTCATTCCCGCATCACGATATTTTCCGGTTGACTGGTCAAAGGCCAGATCCCCGAACATTCCTATTCCTAATTCCATATTGTTGATTTTAGTGATACAAAATTACGGTAATCAAAGATCAGAAGCATTGATGTTTGTTAAGATCGAATACTATTAAATACAGATTAATTATTCTCAATTTTATAGACGTAATGTTTTATTTTGTCTATGTTTTTATTTTTAAAGCTGCTAAGAGAGGTCGATCTTTGATCGATCTGATAAATCGCTGTGGTTATGCATACGCTTCGTAAGAATCAATGTATTGATTCCGTCTTTGCTCCCTCGAAATGTTGCGGTATTAAAATAAAAACTTTGCGTTTATAAAAAACTCTGATTTTTTTGCCACTAATTCACGAATTTATTTTGATAAGAAGAACTAGTAAATGAAAATAATTTTACAGCTAATCTAAGACTGTCAACCTCAAATTTCCCTAACTTATACTTTTTATTTTCTTCTTCCAAAATCAGGTTAATCATATAAACTTATTATATTTGAGAGCTATAACGTTATGAAAATGAGACATACCCTGACACTTTTCTTATTTCTATTCACCGGTTTTTATTTTTCGCAAAACAAAACAGAGATCTATGTGATCGGAAATATACACGACAGTGTTCAAAATTATCATCCCAAAATTTTGTTTGACATTCTTAACAAAATACAACCTGACATTATCCTCCACGAAGTAGATGCTCAGGGAATGAAGGAATATGAAACAGATAAAAACCTTAAGGGAAATGAGATCACCGCAAGTAATCTGTACCTCAAAAAGTTTCCCGAAACCATAAGACTTCCTTTTGATTTTGAAAACAGAAATCAATATAGAAAAGATAAAGGAATGGTACCTGCTGATAATTTGTCTGTAAAGCTGATCGACAGTTTATATAAAGTAAAAAAGCTATCACAAGCTGATACCAAACTTTATGAAAGCTTTCAGAACACCACCCAAGAATTGATGAAAACAGCTGAATTATCACCGGAACATTTTAATAATAAAGCAACAGACAAAATTTCTGAAAGAAGACAGAATGCTCAATATTCAGATTTAACAAAAATTACAGACAGCAGAAAAGAGTTTGCTGAAAGGTTTGTTACTAAACCTGATGGTAAAAAAATAAGCTACAGAGAGGGTTTTAAACTGATGTCCGGTTTTTGGGATCTGAGAAACCAAACTATGGCTCAGAATATTTATAATACGGCGATGAAATATCCTCATAAAAAGATTGTGGTTCTTACGGGGTTTCTACACCGATATTATCTGTTGAAAGAGCTTAACAGATTGAATAAAGGGAATTATGTAGTGAAAGAATTCTATGAATAACTATGTGAGAAAACGCTGAGGAGCAAAGGAATTAAAAATGATGTTATTTTTAAGGTGTAAGAAAATCAAAGATTTTCGGTGAGGATTCCAACAGGTTTTGTTTGCCACGAATTCACGAATAAAATATACTTGGAATTTTCGTTATGGTAAAATGATGCGTTTTTTTGTAGATTTAATAAGATGGATTTTACATAAAATTTAGAATATCTTATTCGTGAATTCGTAGCAATTATATCATGTTATCACAAATAAAACCTTTTCACTTATAAGCAAGTTCGTATTAATCTGCTCTTGAGTCTTTGTGAAGTCCAATAAAAGTATAAACAAAAATCCAGCTTTATAAGCTGGATTTTGTTATTATTTCTTCAGATATTGATCAAAATAATCTGTGATTTTCTGCATCAGGTGAACTCTGTCTTTTCCGATCACATTATGTGGATGTCCCGGATAAGCAAAGTAGTCTAACTGAACTCCGTTATCAACAGCAGACTTGATAAATTTGATGGAATGCTGCCATACCACTACATCATCCTGCGCTCCGTGAATCATCAGTAGTTTTCCTTTCAGATTCTGAACTTTATCTAAAAGATTAGCTGTAGCATATCCCTGAGGATTTTCCTGTGGAGTATCCATATATCTTTCTCCGTACATGATCTCATACATACTCCAGTCGATTACCGGTCCTCCGGCTACTCCTACTTTAAAGACATCCGGTTTACGAAGCATAAAGCTGGTGGTCATAAACCCACCGAAGCTCCAGCCGTGAATTCCCATTTTTTCAGCATCTACATAAGGCAAAGATTTCAGATAGTCTACCCCTTTCATCTGGTCATTCATCTCTGTGGTTCCCAGATTTCTGAAAACTGCCTGCTCGAATTTAAGGCCACGGTTGGAAGATCCTCTTCCGTCCATGGTGAAGATAATGTATCCGTTCTGAGCCATATATTCGTACCAAAGGTTTCCGGATGCCGGGAATGTATTGGTAACCAACTGCAGGTGAGGTCCGTTGTATAAATAAACGATGGTAGGGTATTTTTTGTTCGGATCAAAGTTCGTTGGAAGGATTATTTTTCCGTACAATGGCGTTCCGTCATCTGCCTTTAATTCTACGTTTTTAATTTCCGGTCTCTGATAGTTCTTTAATGGGTTTTCAGAGGTAAGGATATTGGTAGATTTTAAAGTAGAGGTATTAATGATGTTCCCCACTCTTGGAGTATTGGCGTTACTGTACGCATCATATAAATAGTTTCCGTCACTGCTTAGGGTTCCGATATGTATTCCTTCTGCAGTATCCAGTCTCTGCATTTTGAAGTTCGTCCAATTGATCTTATACAGGTGTCTTTCTAAAGGAGTTTCTTTTGTAGAAGTGAAATAGATCTCCTTCTTCTTTTCATTGAATCCTAAAATATCAGTTACCAGCCAGTCTCCTTTTGTAATCTGTGCTACCAATCCTTTTTCCAGGCTATAGTGGAACAAGTGGTTGTATCCGGTTCTCTGACTCTGCCAGATAAAGTCTGTATTGGAATTCGGGAAGAAGGTAAGCGGGCGCTGTGGCTCTACATATTTGGAATCTGTTTCTTCAAATAAAGTTTTCACCAATGTTCCGGTAGCCGCATCATATTGGTTCATCTTCATATGATTCTGTCCTCTGTTTAGCACAGCGACAAAGATATATTTTGAATCCGGGCTCCAGGTAACGGCTGTCAAATACTGATCTTTTTCTCCATCAACTTTCAGGAAAGTGGTTGCCTGGGTTTTGATATTGAAAACGCCTAAGGTTACCTGATGGGAAGTCTGGCCAGCCATTGGATATTTGATGTTATGATTGACGGCTGGAGTTACTGACCAGTCAATGATCGGGTAATCTGCCACCATGCTCTGATCCATTCTGTAGAATGCCACACTTTCTGAATTCGGAGCAGGGAAAATTCCGGTATCAATTCCGAATTCGTTTCTGTGAACGGCCTGCCCACTGATGATATTCTCATTAGCTTCATTGCTTACGGCAATGGTTTTTCCGTTTCTGTTGACAAATAGATTATTCTTTGCTGTAAAAGCAAAAGTCTGTCCGTCACCAAACATTTTTACATTGGCTGCATCCTTATCTATGGCAGCGGTATTTTTTACTTTCCAGTCGTTTCCTGATTTTTCGATCCAGGACATTTTACCGCCTGTATTGAAATACCCCTGTGATGCACTGGTAAATTTAATAGGTGGAACAGCTTTCAGTTTATCCCCTGAAGACTGTCTGTTCAGTTGCGTCAGAGATACCAATGTATCTTGCTTATTGGTTTTCAGATCGGTGATCAGATACCCACCTTTTACAGACTGGATATATGATTTTCCGTCCGCAGCCCATGAAAACTGTGAGATATTTTTCACAGCCAGGTTTGTTCTCATCCCATTTACAGCCTCCGCCATGGTGAACTTCTGAGTCTGGGCCCATGCTGAACCTCCCAAAACCAGCATCAATAAAGAAAATCTATGTAATTTCATTGTATAAAATTGAATCCATCAAAAATAAGAAATAAAAATCATCCGTTAAGAAATGTTAAATTAAAACATTGATAAAACACAATTAATGAATTGAAGAAAATTATTTCTTAACTTGATGGTAGAATTTGGTAAGGGATGTTGGAAAATTACAAAAACCTAGAATTATTTTAATAAACGGTGATTCAAGAGGAGTAAAAAGCCCCCTAGCCCTGATAGTAACGGTTACCCCGCAGCTTGAAATGGAATGTATAGGGATCGGATGATGGAATGTGTGGAGCGAGGAGTATGAGTGGATAGCAGGAAAAAGCTCCTTTAAAAAGAGAAAATGAAAGGTGAAAAATAAGAACTGATTGTGAGGTAAAAGATTCATTATTTACAGTACCATGCATTTCTTATCCTATATCAATGATTTGTATAGGTCCTCTGGTCTAAATTTGCATCATTAATCATAACAAATACAAAATACAATGGCAACAAAATGGAACCTAGACCCAACGCATAGTGAAATTACTTTCAAAGTAAAACACATGATGATCTCTAATGTAAAAGGAAGTTTCAGAAACTTCACTGCTGAAATTGAATCTGAAGATGAATTTTTTGCGAATGCAAAAACAACAGCTACCATCCAGACAGATTCTGTATTCACGAATAACACTGACAGAGATAACCACCTAAAGTCTGCCGAGTTCTTCAATGCTGAAGTACACCCTACTATTACTTTCGAATCTCAGAAAATGAACGATCAGGTGGTTGGAAATCTTACCATCAACGGAATTACTAAGCCTGTAACTCTTGATGTAGACTTCGGAGGAATCAATGTAGACCCATGGGGAAATACAAAAGCAGGTTTCTCTTTCGAAGGGAAAATCAGCAGAAAAGATTTTGGACTTAACTGGAATGCCGCTCTTGAAGCTGGAGGGGTAATGGTAAGTGATGATGTAAAAATTGCTGGTGAACTACAGTTTGTAAAGCAAGTATAATTTTTTAACATACATAATAAAAGGTTCAGGGATTTTTACTAAAAACCTTGAACCTTTTTGTTTTTTCAACCTATATATTTTAATCTTCAATATTTATGAACCTTAACGATCTTCAACATATAAGTGAAGGCTTCAAAAACACTCAAAGAATGCCTGTTCTGTTTCTAGGACATGGCTCTCCTATGAATGCTATTGAAGAAAATCAGTTTGTACAGGGTTTCCGAAAAGCAGCAAGAGAAGTACCCAAGCCTAATGCGATCCTTTGTATTTCTGCCCACTGGTATACTCCGGGAACTTTTGTAACCGCTATGGAAATGCCTAAAACGATTCACGACTTCTATGGTTTTCCCAAAGAACTTTTTGATGTACAATATCCTGCTCCGGGAAATCCGGAACTGGCCAAAGAAACAGCAGAACTTCTACTCCCTGTTGAGGTGGAAGAAGACCACAGCTGGGGATTGGATCATGGTGCATGGTCTGTGATCAGGCATATGTATCCTGATGCAGATATTCCGGTCATTCAGCTGAGCATCGACTATACAAAACCTCCACAGTATCATTATGATCTGGCGAAAAGACTTAATAGACTTCGTGAAAAAGGAATTCTGATCATCGGAAGCGGAAATATTGTGCATAACCTCCGCATGATCGACTGGAAAAACATCAATACGGTAGGTGCCGGATGGGACTGGGCTGTGGAAGCCAGAGAAAAAACCAATAACTGGCTTCTGGATGGAAATTTCCAAAATATTATCGATTATCAGAGACAGGGAACATCTCTGCAATATGCTGTTCCTACTCCTGATCATTATCTTCCCCTACTCTATACTTTAGGATTGAAAGATCAGTCTGAAGAACTATCTTTATTCAATGACGAGCTGATTGGCGGATCTTTGAGTATGACAAGTGTGAGGATTGGGTAAGAAGGGGTAAAGGAAGAGAGGAAGGAGGAAGAAAGCTGGAGGCCGGAAGTTATTGTTAGTCTATTGAGTACTTACTGTTGGCTTTATTTCGAAATTGTTTGAACAGATATTGCAAAACGATCAGCCAATTAAGAAACTATTTTGAGATCTAAAATAAAAAGGAAACAGCCCAACTGAGCTATTTCCTTTTTTATAATGGAATGAATGTATCTATTGTTATTGCACAGCTTTTAAAACATTAATATTTCCGTAGCCATAACTTGAATTGGTCGTTGGATAGTAAGTCGCAGACTGTCTCATTTTATTCAGCACCTGATCTCTGGTCCACGATGGATTCTTAGCCCAAACCAAAGCAGCAATTCCTGCTGTAGCCGCTGTAGCTACTGAAGAGCCACCTACGTAATCAGCCTGTCCGTTGTAATAACTTAAAACAGGTACGGTATTTCCTGAAGCTCTCTCCATCTGGAACGTAAAATCGATCTGACTTCCGGAATGGCAAACGTCGCATTTCTGGTTGGAAGTTCCTTCTTTTACGCCTGTGATTGCCTGTGTCTCCGGCATTGATGCAGGGAAAATCACACCTACAAAATTGGTAAAGCTGGTAGAAGTTCCGCCTGCACAGAAGATTAGTTTTCCTCTGGCATAAGCATATTTTACCCCGTCTTCGATTTTTCCTACTGAAAAGATATGTCCCATTGACATAGAAATAATCTTCACAGCCGTATTATTCCCCAGTTCAGTAAAAGCAATTTTCACAGCCGTCTGCTCACTGGAAGTTTCCAATACCACATTCTCCGCAGCCCTGTAAGCAATAAGATTGGCATTATACGCTACTCCTACAGGTAATCCGGCATTGTTTCTTGGTGCAGCAAGTACTGAAGCCATTTTTGTTCCGTGCCCACACTGATCTCCTGAGCCATCTGAATTGTACACTCCAAATTTGCTGATCGTTCTTCCTGAAGATGCTCCGTTATTAAAACTCGCTCCCAGTAAAGACTGTTCCGGAGAGACTCCCGTATCGATTAATCCGACAGTAACTCCCGCTCCTGTACTGTAATTCCAGGCATCAGGAATGCTGTGCTTGGTAAACGCCCACGGAACTTTTGCACTTGGAGTGGTTGAAGTATAGTCCGCAGCATTTAATGTCGCTGTTGAAAACCCACATCCTGAAGAACCGCTTCCAGAAGATTTTGATGCGGTATTGTATTGTGCTTCGTGTTCAAAATAATGATAATCTGCCGGCTCTACATATCGAATTGTTTTCATCTGCCTAAGAGCAGTAATGGTTTCTTCTTTTTCAATAACGACATCCATCTGGTTGAGATACTGGTCAGAAAGCAAAACAAAATTTCTTTCGTCTTTTCCTTCATATTTTTTGATCAAGGCCAAAAGCTCTCGCTCCATCTCACTACTGTTCGGGGATTTACTTCGGTCAAAATCATCCTTTGAAGAACCGAACCCGATAGATACCTGTCTGTTTCCGCGGAAAATGGCACTCCACAGAAAATGATCCGATTCGTTTTTCCAGTTGAATGTTCCGTCTGTTTTGATAGCCTGATTGATTCTTTCATTGATCTGCTTTGCTGTCAGAGGATCTTTCTGGGCTATTTCTGTTTTTGCGTTTTCAGTCTGAAGTTCGTCTCTGGTACACGAGTTTAAAGCAAAGAATATTGCTAAGAAGAATACAGTTTTTTTCATATGTTATTATTTTGATTGGTAGCACAATATAACACTTTATCGGGAATTACAAACTTTAAGGAAATGAATTTAGCATTGCATGAATATTAATTTAAAATGAAAACCTGACTCTTATCCAAAATTTCTTTGGAGAGTATTGAGAATATTTTTATTAGCCTCTAATGCACCAATACAATAGTCCGTTGATTCTTGTTGTAATAAAAAGATAAAGTTTTCTGGAGGTTCATACCACTTATTTTGTACAACTCTTATATATATGCACAAAGAAAAATTCGTGCATTAGTGGCAAAAAAAATAATAGATGAAAAATATCTGTACCTCAGGGACTTTGGTGCGTGTTGACTGGCTTATAAAATTTTTTCGAAGCAAACACTAGTATCTACCCCGATATATTGTCCATAATTGGGAATCTTATAAAATCCGTTTTTCTCGTAAACAGAAATCGCCTGAGTAAGGTCCTGAGAAGTTTCCAAAACTGCTTTTTTAAACCCCAGTTCTTTTGCCCAGTTTTCAAGTTCTTTTACAATGGCTGATCCTAATCCTCTTTTTCTGAATTCAGGATCTGTAAACATTCTTTTGACCTCTACCGTATCTTCTGAAAATGGTTTGAACGCCCCACATGCTGCCGGCATATCATCAACATAGGCTACAATACAGTTTTTAATAGCATCAAGAGTATTGAACTGAGCAAAGAAATCATCTGCATCCCCATTATGTTCGGCCAGTGTGGCATCAAGGGATTTTACAAGATTACGGAAATCAGAATGAGCAGAATCTGTTCGGATTAGATGCATATTTATTGGGTTTATAAACTTTGATTAAAAGATAATGAAAAATAAAAAAGCTCCCTTTCGGAAGCTTTTGGGGTATATTTTAGTTGACAACGAACTTTCTTTCGTTGATCAGTTCTGCAATCGCCAGCATATCTTTACCGATCAGTCTGTCGTCTTCAAGTTTAGCTACTTTTGAACGAAGGATCGTAAAGTTCTCTTCAATGATTTTAGAACATTTGGATGGTCTTCTGAATTCCAGTCCCTGAGCAGCAAACATAAGCTCAACAGATAGGATATTCACAAGGTTTCCAAGAACCTGGTTGAATTTTCTTCCGGAGATACTTCCCATAGAAACATGATCTTCCTGTCCTAAACTTGTAGGAATAGAGTCAGCCGATGCAGGGAAACATAAGGTTTTATTTTCTGTCACCAAAGCTGCAGAAGTATATTGCGGGATCATAAATCCAGAGTTCAGTCCTGAGCTTTCAGTAAGCAATCTTGGAAGTCCGTATTTTCCTTCTAACAGTAAATAACTTCTTCTGTCGGAAATATTTCCTAATTCTGCAGCAGCCAATGTAGCATAGTCTAAAGGTAAAGCCATCAGCTGTCCATGGAAGTTTCCTCCTGAAATAGATTCTTCAGCGCTTAAAACAATAGGGTTATCTGTCACAGAATTCAATTCTGTTTCTGCCATACTTCTAAGGTGCTCAAAAGCATTTCTGCTCGCTCCGTGAACCTGTGGCACACATCTCATAGAATAAGGATCCTGCACTCTCTCACAGTCTTCGTGAGCTTTCATGTTTTCTGAACCTTTTAAGAATTTAAGCATTCTGGCCGCTACTTTTTTACTACCTTCAAAAGGTCTGATCTCATGCAGTTCCTTTTTGAACGGGCTTGCAGAACCTCTGTATGCTTCAATACTCATTGCAGCCGTCATGTCTGCAAGATCAAGCAGGTACTCAAATTTTTCTAACCCTTTGATGGCATGTGCCAGAATAAACTGTGTTCCGTTGATCAGTCCCAATCCTTCTTTTGGCCCTAAAGCCAAAGGCTCAAGACTGTGTTTCTCCAGAATTTCCAGTGTATCGGATACTTTATCTCCTTCCCATACCTGTCCTAATCCTAATAAAGGCAATACAAGGTGTGCCAATGGAGCAAGGTCACCTGAAGCTCCTACAGATCCCTGTTCAGGCACTACAGGTATAATATCTTTCTCCAGCATCAGGATCATTCTCTCGATCACCTCCAGAGAAACTCCAGAGAATCCTTTTGACAAAGCATGAACTTTGGCGATCATCATGATCTTGGAAAGTTCTTTATCAATTGGCTTTCCTACTCCTACTGCATGGGAAATAATCAGATTATACTGTAGCTGTGCTGTTTCGTCAGCTGATATTTTGGTATCGCACAATGGCCCGAAACCTGTATTGATCCCGTATACACATCTATCGGACTCTACTATTTTCTGTACGTTTTTCTGAGATTTTAAGATCTGTTCTTTTGCTGCTTTATTCAGCTTGGCTTTATTAGGTTTTTTACATATTTCCAGAACATCATGGAAAGTAAAAACGTCTACTCCGTATATCATTTCTAAAAAATTTCCTTAAAATTACGCATTTAACAATAATTGGAGAAACTAAATTTCACCCTTCCATATTTTTATCAAAAGAAGTGAATTAATTTATTATTTTTACCCCCGAAAATTAAAAACCATAAACATGAGGCTGAAATCTTTACTGCTTGCGCTATGCGTTGCCGGTACTACCACTTTCGCACAGAAAGTAAAATATTCTAAGGAAGACATCAAAAAAATGGAGACCTACCTTTTCAATGAGGGCTTTAATACTCCATCACCCAAGAAAACATCTACAATCATTTTAAAGGATGGAACCACTTACAAAGGGTTTTGTAATAAGATCGAAACGAAAAAAGGACAGATCTACGAGGTTGCTATCAAAGACAGTGTGACCAAAAAGAATGCGACATTCAATGCTGAACAGATTGATGAAATGTATGTATACCCAAGCAATGCTGAAAAATTTGCAAAAGTTGCCAAATATATGGGAAACATCAGAAACTATGGAACTAAAAAACTGACAAAAACCACCAATAATGACAGAATTTATTTTGTCAATCAGACGGTTTCTTTAAAGAATAAAAAAGATGAAAAGGAATTCCTGATGCAGGTGATCAATCCTGGATTTGATGATATTATTGCCGTATACCATGATCCAAGAGCTAAAGAAACCACTGGGTTCTCTGTCATGGGTTCTCCACAGCTGGGTGGTGGTGTTATCAAATCTTATTATGTAAAAAAAGGAGACAAAGTAATGTGGCTTCATAAAGATGATTTTGAAGATAATTATGATTTTCTTTTCGGAGACAACAAGGAATTCATGAAAAAATATCCTAAAAACTCTGTAGAGTGGGATTATTTCAGTTTCCTGGTGAACGAATATACTTCCATGACAAACGGATAACATTATTCCATAATGCATAACAAGCCTGTAGAACTTCTGCAGGTTTTTTTATATTATTAAATCTTATTTTTGTGTCAAACTAAGAATCTATGAAACTTCATTTCAACACCCTACTCGTTTTTTGTTTATTATTTTGGGGGGTCTTCGGAAAGGTTTTCAGAGGCTGTTCAAAAGCTGATGATCTGGCTCATGCGGGAAGTATGGTGAAAACCGTGGAGCATACACCCTATCAACTAAGCACTAAAAGTCTCGGCCGCTACATCAGCGCAGAAGCCTCTGTACTGAGAAATCCTGCAGCCTTACGAAGACACCTGGACATTACAGAAGCTGTAGACAGAAGGGTTCTTGAGGATCTGGCAATAAGTAATAGCGAGGTGAAGGCCCAACTTAAAAGCATCGACGAAAATTTTCTTCCTTCTGAAAAGATGAAGGAATACGGTGACATGATTGATCAATACGGTAAGAACATCAATTTTGAAAGTTATAAAAGCCTATTCGAGACTCTTGATTTTGCTTCCACAGTCAAAGATTTTTATGAACTGGATGGAAATATGAATAATACTCCATTTAAGGAGCTCACGCAGAATATTATTAATAATCAAAACGGTTTTACCGTAAACATTCCTGATCACTTTTATAAGGTAACTTCTCTGACACACCCGCTGATCAATGACCTTTGGATCAATGATAAAGCAGCAATAATGATATATTCTTTTAAAGATAATTATCATAAATCGCTTGAAGAATGGAAGCAGGCCAAGGCAGAGGACCATAAGTATCTCAATATTTTTGCAGAACAGGAAAATCTTATTACATTTTCAGTATCGGACAGAAAAGATAAGCTCTTCGGCTGTGTAAAAGTTTTAAAGAAAGGAAAAAAGGTCCTTTTTATAGAAATGGCTTTTAAAAATCAGGTTGAATTTCTGAATCAATACAAAACCTTAATGGCTAAAATATAAATCTATTTTTTAACAGTATTGTGTTCGTAGGAATGCAAGCAAAATTCCGTAATTTTGTTTTTATGAATCCTTCTTTAGAATTACAGCTCAAAACCTTACCATCTGAACCCGGCGTTTATCGTTATTATGATAAAAACGAACAGCTTTTGTATGTAGGCAAAGCTAAAAATTTAAAAAAGAGGGTACTCTCCTACTTCAACAAAAACCTTTCAGGATACAGGATCAAAATCATGGTGAGCAAGATCCAGCGTCTTGAAACCACCATTGTGAACAGCGAATATGATGCGCTTTTATTAGAAAATAACCTGATCAAAGAACATCAGCCGTTTTACAATGTCATGCTGAAAGATGACAAGACCTATCCCTGGATCTGCATTAAAAACGAAGATTTTCCAAGAATTTTCCTGACCAGAAATGTGATCAAGGATGGTTCGGAATACTACGGACCTTATGCAAAAGTACGGCCTGCAAAAATCTTACTGGACACCATCAAACATATTTACAAGCTCAGAACCTGCAATCTGAACCTTGATCCGGCGAAAATAGCAGAAGGAAAGTATAAGGTATGCCTGGAATATCACATCAAAAACTGTGAGGGTCCTTGCGAAGATCTGGAATCGAAAGAGGAATATGATGAAAAAATAGATGCCATCCGCGGGATCATCAAAGGGGACTTCCGGAAAGCTAAAGATTATCTGGTGAATCAGATGATGAAACTGGCGTCTAATCTTAAGTTTGAAGAAGCCCAGATCATTAAGGAAAGACTTGATATTCTAGAAGATTATCAGGCTAAAAACACCGTTGTAAATCCTAATATCGATGATGTGGATGTCTTCGGTATGACTAGTGATGAAACGGCTGCTTACGTCAATTTCTTTAAGATCAGAAACGGAAACATCATCCAGAGTTTCACTACAGAGATCAAAAAGATCCTTGAGGAAACCGATGAAGATATTCTGGAAGAAGCGCTGATCGAAATCCGACAGAAGTTTTCTTCCGACTCGAAAGAAGTACTCCTTCCTTTCCATTTGTCTGTAGAAATCCCGAATGTAAAGCTGATTGTTCCTAAAGTAGGTGACAAGAAAAGAATTGTAGAGCTTTCTGAAAAAAATGCTAAGGAATATCGTTTGGAAAAACTAAAACAGGTTCAGATCATAGACCCTGAAAGACATACAAACAGGATTATGGCTGAAATGCAGAAATTACTCAGAATGCCTGTAGAACCAAGACATATTGAAGGTTTTGATAACTCGAATATTCAGGGGACAAATCCTGTTTCTGCCTGTGTGGTTTTTAAAGATGGAAAACCTAGCAAAGCGGATTACAGAATCTTTCATCCTAAAACCGTGGAAGGGCCTAATGACTTTGCCACGATGGAAGAGGTCATCTACCGTCGTTACAAAAGAATGCTGGACGAAGGCGAAAATCTTCCTCAACTGATCCTTATCGATGGAGGAAAAGGGCAATTGTCATCGGCTGTAAAGAGCTTAAGACTATTAGGACTTTACGGGAAAATTACTATTGTAGGGATCGCCAAACGACTTGAAGAGATCTTCTTCCCGGAGGACCCTATTCCTTTATATCTGGATAAAAAATCCGAAACGCTAAAAATCTTACAGCGTGTACGGGATGAAGCTCACCGATTTGGAGTAAAGCATCACAGAACCAGAAGAAAGAATTCTACTATAAAATCGGAATTGGAAGAAATTCCGGGAGTGGGAGAAAAAACGATCGAACTCCTGCTTTCCAAGCTAAAGTCCGTTAAACGCATCAAAGAGTCGAATCTGGAAACTCTGGAAGAAATTCTGGGTAAGAGTAAGGCTAAAGTCATTTGGGAGTTTTTCAACGCTCAGTAATTATCTATTTCATCCTATTTACTATTCACCAATAAAACAAAGATTTTATAGGGCTTCAGACATTATTTTAATTCAAATAAGAGAGATTAAAAAATCAAAAACGAAACAAATACAAAGTAAAAATCACAATAAAACACATCAATAAATAAATATTTTAAAAAATAATATTATTATTTGTATTTTTTTCATAAATTAGTATTATTAACTAATAACAATAATACTATGAATTTTTTTCTATTTACATAACCTTCTCTGCTCCATTCTTTCTTTTGTGAATGGATATATTCTTCCATCACACCCGTATCATCAAAATATATTTTCAAAATACCCGAAATGAAAAACACATCAGCATATATACCATAAAAGGCTCTTTTTTCAAGAGCCTTTTATATTATTTCTTTATAATCTTACCTAGATAATTTCCTTTATTTGTTTTTACTTTTACAAAGTAGATTCCAGATGAAAGTTCTGCTACATTTATATTTGTGATATTATAAATACTATCCTTCACTAATTTTCCGGATGCATCGAAAATCTTCACTGTTTCCAGTTTATCGTTTTCCTTCAGTTTTATGGAAAAATATTCTGAAACAGGATTAGGATAAATCTGAATATCCGTATTTCCTTTTTTACTTTCCGTGCCAACTTCACTAGTTGCAAGGTAAACAGGCAATGAATCAGTAACTTCATAGAACTCACTTCCATGTTCTTTAGTGGAAATGGTCAGAAATATTTTTTCACCATCTGTTCCCATTTTTTGAATATTTTCATTAGCAAGCAACTGATTATCATCGTTGGTCACAAAAATATCCATAGGATAAGTTGATGCGCCATCACTTTTCCATACCTTTTGAGAATTTCCATTAAGAAAATAAAGATAATTATTGACACAGGTCATATCCTTCAATGAAGAAAAATTTTGTGATAAATTTGATGTACCATTGGCTGTTCCATCTGTTCTCCAAAGCTGTGTATTATTGTTATTGGTAAAAAATAACTGATTTCCACATTTTTTAAATTTCACATCACCAAAAAAGTTTCCGGATACTATTTCTTCTGTCCCGGCAACTGTTCCATCTGTGGAATGTAATGCAGGTGAAGGGTAACCTGAGGTTATATAGAACAGCTTATCATTAAATACTATTGTTTCTCTGGCAATGGTTGAAGAGCCATAAGGAACAGCATAAGATTTCAGTAATACTGCAGAGGTCTGATCACCGTTTGAAGCCCAAATCTCGTTTTGTCCTGAGCTGTAATTCGTTGGAGTATTCTCCTGCTGCTTTGTAAAGAATATTTTATTATTAAAAGTATTCAGTACTTTGACATCGCCATCAGTCCCATCCTGATAAGAGAACTGTATTACCTTTTGAGTATTGGCCTCGGTAGCATCTGTTTTCCAAATCGCAAGTTTTCCATTGTCTTTCGCTACAAAATAAGCAAAACCATTAAGTACTGCAGCTTTTGAATCCACAGAATAAAGGCTTCCCATATTATCTGTAGAAATATCTTTTACTAAGCTAACCGTATTGGATGTATTATCTATTTTCCAAAGCTCGGTTCCCACTACATTATTATATCCTGCAAAAAGGAAGGTATTATCATTCAAACTGCCATATGCAACTCTGCTGGTAATATTCGGAGACGATATTGATAAGGTATTGGTTTCTGTACCGTCTGTTCTATAAGATCCTTCAGGGGTGTAAAGATAATTTCCTACTTTAATAAAATTGTCATTAAAATCACTGCCCATACCAACAAATGAGTTTCCTCCAAAATTAGATAATCTTTCAATCTGCTGTGTACTTTTATTTCTTTTATAAATTTGACTGTTATACTGTCTGTCTGTTGCAATGAAAATAAGATCATTATTTAATGCATGAAATGCATGGGGAGAAGAACTGTCAAGTCTGTTGATGTCAGAAGCTAAAGATACCTCGTGAGTCGCCGGATCTAAGGAAAATAATTCTGTACCGTATTTTTGAGTGTTTCCGTTAAGATAAATTTTAGAATTTAGGTCTAAGAAAATGTTATTGTTTGACATTCCCAGCCCTGTAATTTCAAAACTTTGCGAAGAGTTTCCATTAAGAACCCAGTATCTGTTTCCATAATTGGCCATTGTAAGAATCAGATGATTATTGTCTGAACTGTTACCATAGATCAAAGCTCCATCATGAGTATTGAACAGAACGGTTCCTGCTTCTGTTCCATCTGTTTCCCAGATATAATTACCATATGCCAGATTTATCCCATTGGCTCCACTCTCAAAGAAAATTTTATTATTATATTTTACAAATTTCTTCATTGCCATAGAGCTTGTAGCCCCAGGCATCAGATTTTTCAGCAGATGGGTTCCTGCTGCTGTTCCATCGGAAATCCAAGGTTCATATCCATTCGCTGCATCAAATCCTGTAAAAACAAAATAATTATCAGCCGCGGCACCTTCAAGCTTCGGATAGCCAACAGATTTTATGGATACTGTTCCAGCTTCTGTTCCATCTGTTGAATATAATTCATATCCTGCAGTTCCTGTTCCAAGATTAGCAACAAAATAAAGTTTATTTTTAAAAATTAGTGCTTTAAAATCTCCATCAATACTTCCAGGTGTATTGGGAACAATATCTTTTAATAAGGATGTTCCGGCAACCGTTCCGTCTGATTTCCATATTTCTTTTCCATGTACACCATCATTAGCTGCCAGGAACACAGTATTATTCATAGTGTACATTTTAACATCTCCTGAAGAGTATTGAAATGTCTTTAGCAGTTCCAAACTGCCAGTAATGATATTATAAGCCCAAAGTTCATTGTGGTGGTAGAAAAAAATGTTGTTTCCTACTGCTGCACTTGTTTCAACCGAAAACTCAAAATTCAGATCTTTTAATTTGGACGTTCCCGCAGTGGTTCCGTCCGTGACCCAAAGCTGATTATTGGAAGAGCTGTTACTCTGTACAGCAATAAAATAAACTTTATTATTGAGCTTCATAAAAGAAGGATCTCCGGACATACCAATATTGTATCCAGGAAAAATATCTTTTAATAATGTTGACTTTTGGGTTACCGGATCAAAACTCCACAACTCCCTTCCTTCTTCGATAAATCTTGTTGCCGTAAAAAGGATGCGGTCATTGAGTTTTATCAAATTTCCCGGATCACTTGAAGATCCGAAGTTTATTTCATGTAATTGAGCATTAAATACATTTTGTGCGCTCGAAAATATTGACATTACAGTCAATATAGAAATATAAATTTTTTTCATGGCTTTGGTATAAAAAATTAATCCTTAATTCAAGAAAGTTTTTTGAATTAAGGATTATATATATCATTAAATATACAGTTTATTTTCCTGCAAAAACTTCTTTAGAATATCTTCCATCCCCTAATGGCATATCGATAACAATATTTCCATTTTCAAAGTAACCGATCGTTGTATTTCCATCTGCTAATTTAACAAGGAAAACATCTTTTTTAGAAGTGGTTTTAAAAACAGCAAATGGAACAGAGCTTCCGGATTTTGCTAAAATAAACTGATTCGCATCAACCTGTATCTTCTGCAGATCTGACTTCCCATTCGAATAAGCATTAGCTGCCGGAGCTGCTGAAGAAGTGGAAGGCTCTGGAGTTGTATTCTGAACAACAGTCTGAGCAACATCAGAAGTTCTGGATGGTAACATCTCCACCGGGCTGGAAACCCCAACTTTCGTTAATGCCTCCTTCAAAGCATCAGCAAATCCTTCTTCAAATTCTTTTATATCCGAACGTCCTTTGGACTCAAAAATGACTTTCTTATTGCAATCTTTAAACTGTAAGATCACTTTATTGGTAAACAGGTTTTTATCGTTCACTACTTCGGCAGAGACTACATTACATGAATTGTTTCTTGCTACTGTAGGCCATTTGTCCATAGCTTCCGGTAAAATTTCATATTTTTTACCTTGTAATGCTTTCGCTAAAGAAGCTTCCAGTCCGTAGCTATTTTTAAAGGTCTGAAACTTCTCCGGAATCATTACATATTTATAATCTGAAACTTTTTGTGCAAAAGCCATTGTTGAGCAAACTGCCAACACAAACATTGAAATCTTTTTCATTTTTACCGATTTAATCATTTCTGAATGCTCCCATATCCAACTTCAGCGAGAAGAAATTAGAATAGAAATTAGAACCACCTATTCCTGAATTCGTAATTGCATAATCCAGTGTAAGTCCTCTATATCTGATTCCGATCCCTGCACTAGGCTGGAAAGAAACTTTTCTTTTAAGGTCTTCTATATCTGTAATCGATTGGAACCTGTTGATCCCCAATCTCACAAAGATCATTTTCTGATAGCCTAATTCTGCCCCTGCATAAGGACTGATACTGGCAAAATCTGTTGAAATCAAAGAAGCAGTTTTCGCGAAATCTACATTGATCCCGGCTTCCGGTAATACGTATACGCTGCTGTTGATTTCAAATAATTTACTGGCTCCTACGTTCAGCTTAGGCATTGTAAGTTCCATTTTATCTTTTGGTGCCGGGTTGAATTCCTCACCGTTTACCACTGTAGAAAGTTCTTTCTGGTTGATACTCCAGAAGTTGACCGTAGTAGTAATATCACGGATCATCCCCCCGAACTTCCATCCGTTGTCAGCTTTATAGATAGCCCCGACATCAAAACCGAAACCATATCCATTGGCAAATTTACCTACATTTCTATACACAATTTTAGCATTCACCCCTACATCCAGCTTCGGATTTCCTCCTGGGCGGAATGCGTATGAAAGGATAGCTGCGTAATCGGATTGGGAGAATTTTGTAATTTTATCATAATCAATATTCCCTTCAGAGTCGATCATCTGAGTTGTATTCAGGATATTATCTACCCCAAGTCTCACGACTGAAACTCCAAAAACTCCTTCTTCCATTACTTTAGCATAAGCCAAATAATCGTATTTTGCTATCGATTCAAAGTACTCAGCGTGCATAGCTGCTCCCTGCCAATCTCTTTCGATAGACATCAAACCTGCAGGGTTCCACATAGGAGCATAGACGTCATCCTGGTTTGTGATTACAGCCCCTCCCATTGCCAATCCTCTCGCCCCGGCTCCGATGTTTAAGAATTCATTGGAATATTTCCTGACAATCTGAGACTGGGACAACCCAAACAGTAGTGAAAATGCAAGTAAAAAATATTTTTTCATCATATAAATTTGATGCTTAGTTTAAGTTTTTAGTTTTTCTGGCTTTAATTAATCCGTTTGCAATGATTGCCAGTATCATAACACCCGAGGCAATATAAAATATAGGGCTCATATGTTCTGATTCCCCAAAGATAAAAAAAGCTAGTATAATTCCGTAGACAGGTTCCAAATTAACTGTTAAAATTAAAGTAAAAGGTGAGATATACTTCATTAAATTCACCGATTCCAGCATTGGAAAAGCAGTGAAAATACTGGCTAACAAGCATATTAACGCCAAATCTCTGTAGTTTATTTCATTCATCTGAAAAATTTGACCTGAAAGCAGATAGAAAATCATTAAAATGAACCAGCCACAGAAAATTTCGTAAAAAATAATGTTTCCGGAGCTTGTTTTACCAAACATTTTACCATTAAATACCGAGAAAATAGTCCCGAAAACAGCACATAAAATTCCGTAGATAATTCCTTCTTTAAAATGGAATTCTGTTTTAAAGATCAATAAAATACAGGCTACAATCACTGTTCCCATTACCACCTCCGAAATATCAACTTTTCTTTTGAAAATAATAGGTTCTAAAATTGAGGCAAAAAGTGTTGACAGGGAAAGGCAGCTTAAAGCAATCGAAACATTGGAAACCTTTATAGAATAAAAGAAGCAATACCAATGAAGCGCCATTGTAAAACCGATAGCCGCCAGCTGAAAGAATATCTTTTTTGAAACTTTTATACTTTCTTTTTTAAAAACTCTGATGAATACAAAAAGAAAAATAGAAGCAAACAACATTCGGTAAAATACCAGAATCTGTGCATTGGCCTGAATCAATTTTCCCAAAATTGCAGTGAACCCCCACAAAAATACTATTAAGTGCAACCTGAAAAGCGCCAATTTATGCATAACCTATCTCCTTTTTATTTTAACGTGCAAATTTACAAATACGCTTTTATAAATCTTGCAAAAAAATATAAATTTACATTAGTAAAAAGATAATAAATGAAGTTTTTAATAGCTTTACTCTTAATTCAGAACATTTTCTATTAATTTAATAAAAAGATCAATCCACCAATTATGATATTAAGTCCGAGCATTGAATTCAAAACAAAACATCTGACTTTAAGTCCTGTTGAAGACTTTCACATTGATGATATTTCTGAACATTTTACAAATGAGGTGACCAGATACATGCCTTTTAACCCACAAGGGAATAGACAGGATATAATCACCTTTGTGAATGAATCAAAAAGAACTTTATTACAAAACACAGATCTTGTAATGGTTGCTCTTGACACTAATAGGGATTTTATAGGATGCTGTGGTATCCATAATATAACAGAAAAATCTGCTGAACTTGGTTTATGGCTAAAGAAAAGTTCTCAGGGGAAAGGATTAGGAACTGAAATCATAACGACCCTCATAAAGTTTCTGGAAAAGAATTTTACTTTTGAGTATATTTTATATCCTGTAGATGAAGACAATATAGCCAGCAGAAAAATTCCGGAAAAACTTGGCTTTATTCCTGCTAAAAAATATAAAAAACATAAGAATCATCTTACCGACCTGAATATTATAGAATATAGAAAATATTACTAACAACTAGATGCATTACTAAAAAACCCTGAAAATGTGTTAAACTTTCAGGGCCTTCAAATAATAAACTATTAAAAAAATAAACTAGGAACAGAGTAATTTTCAGAGGTAATCACCCTCCATTACTCTTATGTAAAGTTAGAAAAAATCTCAATTATTTAAAAATATTTTTTAGTTAAAAATTTCACAATTTACTAAAAACCAAATAATTAAACATATGTTTTACTTCCAATTCATATTCCTCATAAAAATAGTATCTTTAAGCGTAAAAAATTGAAAATTTTATGGACATCGAATTCAATAAACGAGAAGATCAGAACAGATTAAAATTATCTGAAATAAATCGCTTACTCACTGAGATCAAAAAAGGAGGTGGTGAGAAGAGGCTTCAAAAGCTTCGTGATGAAGGAAAAATGACAGCAAGAGAAAGGATAGATTATCTTCTCGATAAAGATTCGGAGTCTATAGAAATAGGAGCTTTTGCTGGTTATGAGATGTATGCTGAGCATGGAGGATGTCCTAGTGGCGGTGTGGTAATTGTCATTGGATATGTTTCAGGAAAACAATGTATTGTAGTTGCTAATGATGCTTCAGTAAAGGCAGGTGCCTGGTTTCCTATCACAGGAAAGAAAAACTTAAGAGCACAGGAAATCGCCATGGAAAACAGGCTTCCGATCATCTATCTTGTAGATTCTGCAGGAGTTTATCTTCCTATGCAGGATGAGATTTTCCCGGATAAAGAGCATTTTGGAAGAATTTTCAGAAATAATGCTAAAATGAGCTCCATGGGAATCGTCCAGATTTCTGCAGTAATGGGCAGTTGTGTTGCCGGAGGAGCTTATCTTCCTATCATGAGTGATGAAGCCATGATTGTGGATAAAACAGGCTCTATTTTCCTAGCTGGAAGTTATCTTGTAAAGGCTGCCATTGGAGAAAGTATCGATAATGAAACTTTAGGAGGTGCCACTACGCATTGCTCCATTTCAGGGGTTACAGATTATAAAGCTAAAGATGACAAAGACGCTTTAAACAGAATCAAAAATATCATGAAATCTATCGGAAGTACTGAAAAAGCAGGCTTCGACAGAATTGAAAGCTTCCCGCCAAAGGAAAACCCTGACAACATTTTTGGAATCATGCCTGTTTCCAGAGCTGAGCAATATGATACCTATGAAATTATTAAATGTATTGTAGATAACTCTGAATATGATGAATACAAACCGGATTACGGAAAAAGTATCATCTGTGCTACGGCAAGGGTTGACGGATGGTCTGTAGGAATTGTAGCGAACCAGAGAAAGCTTGTAAAAAGTGGTAAAGGAGAAATGCAGTTCGGTGGAGTGATCTATTCTGACTCTGCAGATAAAGCGACCCGCTTCATTGCAAACTGCAACCAAAGAAAAATTCCGTTGATCTTCTTACAGGATGTTACCGGATTTATGGTAGGTTCAAAATCAGAACACGGAGGTATTATCAAAGACGGAGCAAAGATGGTGAATGCTGTTTCTAATTCTGTTGTTCCTAAATTCACCATTATCACTGGAAATTCATACGGAGCAGGAAATTATGCAATGTGTGGTAAAGCTTATGATCCAAGACTTATTGTAGCATGGCCATGGGCAGATCTAGCCGTGATGGGTGGAGCACAGGCAGCAAAAGTATTGGCTCAGATCCAGGAATCTACCCTGAAGAAACAAGGTAAAGAGATCTCTGAAGAAGAACATAATGAGATTCTGGATACCATCTCAAAGAAATATCAGAAACAAACCGAATCCACTTATGCTGCAGCAAGATTATGGACAGATGCGATCATCAATCCTGCAGATACCAGAAAATGGATCTCTATGGGAATTGAAGCGGCTAATCATGCCCCTATTACGGAGAAATTCAATCTGGGAGTGATTCAGGTATAAGTAATCATATAAACGATCATAAAAGACGTCTCAATGGGTAATTGAGGCGTTTTTTTGTGATGATTAATAATAAGCTATGAATTTCCAAACCTAACAGGTTTAGTTTGTGGTTGTATCAGGTTGAAGGAATGAATTGTGGATAAATTGTATGGATCCCTATGTGATGGAAAAAGAGCAGGGGAATAGGTATGCTGGTCTTACAGGGAA
>LAZY01000062.1 GCA_001013295.1 Chryseobacterium indologenes
AGGTTTTCATTATCGGCGGCGGCTTTGCCGCCGCCGATAATGAAGAAAAAAGAAAAAAAAATGATGAAAACAATGCTTTCTTCTGTTTTTCTTTTAGCTTTTTCTGCTCTTATAAGTGCACAAAAGCTAAAGAAAGACGAGGTTGTGGGATTTTGGAAACTTAAAGAATCCGGATCTTATGAAAACAAAATAAGAGTTAAAAAAGATTTTGATAACTGTCTTTTAATGAGAAACTACACATTGAGAGACGATGGATTTGCAATCTATAACTATATTGAGGGGGGTACAGGGAACTGTTTACCTTCTGAACCGAGACTTAGCTTCTGGAAAATAGTAGATAACAGGATTCAGTTTTATATAGGAAAAGACACCATTATTGAAGAAGTAATGGTGACTTTGAACAGGAAAGACAATACCATGACTTTTTCAAGCTATATTCCGGTACCGGTTAAAGATACTGATCCAAAGCTTGAAAAGGTGCTGAATATGATCCATTATGATGTTCTTGAAAAGCAATATTAGAAAGATAAAAAGATGAATTATGTTACACTTGTTTATCTGCTGAACCTCTTTATATATGCTACCTATTTCTTTTGTAAGAAGGGGAGCGAAGTAGATTTTTCCATTGGAGAATATATATTGTCAGGAATTCTTGCTCTTTTCCTGATAGGTGCAGGATATTTAAATGCTAAGAAAGGAATGACATACAGATCTGTTCTTTGGATGTTTTTCATGAACCTTTTGTTATTTGGAATGTCCGGACTTTTTGATCAGTTTGGAAATGGTTTTAATATTTTTTCAACAAGCAACGGGAACAGCTTTATGTTTACATTGGCATTAATCATCTATAATGATTACTTATTTCCACTGATTGTAGAGCTGGATAGAAGCGGTTTTTCATTGGTGCTTCCTGTATTGCTTTCTTTTATACTTCCTTCTTTAGGATATGTAATAGGAATGAAGGTTCATCTTCAAAAACAGAACTAGGATTATTTTAAATATATTTTTTGCTGGCTATTCAGATGTTTATTACAAAATCTACGTAATTGGTCTGATCTGTGAGAAAATAGGATTGCCACGAATGCACGCATAAAAAGATTCATGCATTCGTGGCAAAAAAATATAAATGTATTATATCTGAAGTCTTTGTTGTCTTATTCTTCTGCAGATTGATTCTGCGGAACCGTTTCTCTGAATTTCTGCTTACCAATCAACAATTCAAAAAACAGCCTGAAATCTGAAATCAAGGACCATAAAGGATATTTAAAAGTAGCCGGCTTATTCCTTTCAATCACAGCATGGCTGAACCAGGCAAATCCATAACCTACGATAGGAATATACCATAAAAACCTTTCTTTCCCTGAGTTGATGACGTATCCTATAACGACAAATACAAGCAGGGTTCCGATAAAGTGAAAAATCCGGGTTCCTGTTTTACTATGCTCAGTAAGATAAAACCTGTAAAACTCGCTGTATGTTTTTATTCTTTCAGACATGGCAGTTTAGTTTGTTGATAATATTGGAGTTACAGCAATAATTCTGCCGATTTTACAGACGGATAAAAAAGCGAAAAGGCAAAATCGCAAATCAGCCTCTTTACAGATCAGCTTTTTTGCCATTTTGCCTTTTCGCAGTTTTGCTACTAAGTAGCTATTCATTTAATTATTTCTCAGTTCCTTTCCAAGTTTACTGTTCTTGTATCCATAGCAGAAGTAGATCACCATTCCAACCAGGAACCACATTCCGAACCAGAACCAGTTCTCATGGCTCATTCCAGTAAGAAGGTATAAACATGAGCTTAAGCCGATCAGTGGAATTAATGAAAGATTTTTGATAAATGCTACCACACAAAGGATCAGATTGATGATGATAAAGAAGAAAATAGAAGCTCTGAATTCTCCTTCTTTAGGATCTGACCAGTTCATCAGGTTGTCAAAAAACTCCGGCTGCCATTTGTAGAAAGCCAGTAAACCGCCAATGAAAATAATAGGGAAAATAATTTTACCATTCACATAAGGAAGGTGAAATCTGCCTTTTATCTTTTCTTTGGCCGGAAGCATAAGCACTCCTGCACATACCAGTACGAATGCGAAAATAGTTCCGATACTCGTAAAGTCAAGGATAAATGTTTTATCTGTAAATAAGATTGGAATTCCTACTACAATTCCGGTAACAACAGTTGCATAAGAAGGCGTTTTGTATTTAGGGTGTACCTTCTGGAATCTTGCAGGCATTAGCCCGTCACGGCTCATTGCATACCAGATTCTTGGTTGTCCCATCTGGAATACCAATAGTACTGTTGTAATGGCTACAATCGCTACAAAAGAAACGATAAGTTCCATCCAGGCTACATTGGCATTGGTTTTTTCAAAGATAAATGAGAGAGGGTCTCCTACACCGTCAAACTTCTTGTAATCTACCATTCCTGTCAATACAAGCGTTAGTGCAATATAAATCACAGTACATAAGACAAGAGAGATGATCATCCCTTTCGGTAGTGTTTTCTGCGGATCTTTTGTTTCTTCAGAAAGTACACTTAGCGCATCGAAACCGATGTAAGCAAAAAATACCCCTGAAACAGCGCTCATTACCCCGGCAAAACCGTTAGGCATAAAAGAAGGTGTTCCTGTTGTAGGGCTTACAGGGGTCCAGTTATCCATAGTGACATAAGACGCTCCAACAAGGATTACCAGTACGATCACTCCCAATTTTAGGATAACCAGAGAGTTGTTGAAGTTTTTACTTTCCTTTACCCCTACATAACAAAGCCATGTAATCAAACCATTGATTACCAAAGCCGGTACGTCTACAATGAATTTTAAGTTTCCGATCAGTGGAGCAGTATTCCAGGCATTCAGTAATTCTTTATTTTCTGAGCCATATTGAAACGCTTTTCTGGCTTCTGTGTAGCTGCAGGTCAGATAATCAGGAATATGCATTCCCAGACGTCCCAGGAAACTGGTGAAATAATCAGACCATGAGAAAGCAACATAGATATTTCCAAAGGAATATTCCATAATAAGTGCCCAACCTATTACCCAGGCGATAAGTTCTCCGAAACTAGCATAGGCATAAGTATATGCGGAACCTGCCGTAGGAATTCTGCTGGCAAACTCAGCGTAACATAAAGCGGTAAAACCACAGGCAAAACCGCAAATCAAATATAGAAGGATAACACCGGGGCCACCTCTGAAAACGGCTTCTCCCAAACTGCTGAAACTCCCAGCTCCAATAATGGCCGCAATACCAAAAAATACGATGTCCCATACACCTAAGACTCTCAAAAGCCCCGTTGAAGTATCTGTATCTGAATAGATTTTTCTTCTAAAAAGTTGACTCATTCAATAACTATATTTGATTTGAAAAAAAGCAAATGTAATGATTTTTTATTTTGATGTTAACAGTCGTTAAGAACATTTGAGTAAAAATGCATAATCAAAGTACTTTAGTCTTTATAAACAGGTATTTCCACATAGCTGTCGTTATACCATTTTATTTCCAGAGGTTCCCCGGAATCTTCTACCGTTTCATCACTTACATCTTTTCCGGTTCCATAATTGATCTGCCAGCTAGGATTTTTATTAACGCCTACCAATAACAGAAGTTTACTTCCCTTTTCTATTTTCTTACTCATGAAATATGAATTGTTAATCGGAATCTGTTCCATTTTGCCGGGCTCAAGTAGCTGGCGTACTTCATTGTTCTTTGCATAGCTGGCTCTTACCATATGAGTGGATAACAAAAATGATTTCCCATCCGGCTGGATCTGATAGAGTGAAGTATCAGTATCAAAATCTTTTTTGTTGATGGAAACGTTAAAGATTCCAGACAGATTTCCACTGATGATCATATCCTTATCCAGAATCTCGCTTTCAAAAGCAATTGAATGGGTCATTTTTATACTGTCATTTTTGCTGATCTTATAGTAGGAGTCCTTCTGTTCCCTGTCTTTAAAATCGACAGTTTGCTTTGTGAAATTTTGGGTGTCGGGTTTATTAAATACAGATGTAGCGTTTTTGTGGTCCTGGAGATAGAATTTAAAAGTTGAGGTATGCATTTTATCAAGATTAGAAACATGCTTCCAGGTATTGGTGTTCATGACCTGAAAATTAATTTTATCCTTTAAAAGCTCTGGTTTTTTCCCAGTCTTCAGAATATAGTCAAACCATGAGAAGGCAAGATCATCAATACTAATTCTTGCCACAGGATCAATAGGATTGCCGTTCACATAAGTAAACCCGAAGCTTTGTGCTCCGCCGTGATTATAAGGACCTATTACCAGATAATGGTTTGCATTTTTATTGTATTGATGATGTTTTTTGAAATAATACAGCGCTCCGATCTGATCATCATCATAATATCCGGTAGTTGTTAAAATCGGAATATTGATGTTGGCAAATTCGTCTTTGTAAGGAACCATCTTTTGCCAGTACTGATCATAGCCCGGATGATCCAGCCATCGTTGGAATATTTTGCTCGGTTTACCGCTTATCGTATCCAAAGATCTGAAAGACTTACCGCTTTTATACCATTTTGTGTTAATGGAATCCCATTTTACTGCATTGGCAAAGTCGACTTCATCTGTAAGCTTATTATTAGTGACATATTGAATCCACTGAAGCATATAGCTCATGAAAATATTATTCTGGGCAGGATAATCAATTCCGATTCCTACAGCCACCTGAGGTACGATGGTTTTTAATGCCGGATGCAGTTTTTTTACGGCTGCCCATTGGCTGAATCCTAAGTAGCTGCCACCTATCATTCCCACTTTACCATTGCTCCATGGTTGTTTGCTCACCCAGTCGATCACCTCATAGATGTCCTGAGATTCGTGTTCGAAAGGATTGTTCTCATCATTGCTGTTCCTTTTGCCCCGGGTATTGACCACTGCTCCTACATAATTGTATACTGCGGCTCTTTTGCCAAAGAGTTCATCAAATGGACCTGCATAGATATTACTGGTAAGAATAACCGGCAGAGGAGATTTATTCTCTTTTTTTCTGACAATGGTAATGGTGAGGGTGTTGCCGTTCTTTGTTTTAAGATCTTTCGTTTCAATGATGAATCTTTTCTGATCTTTTGCGGCTAGCAGCTGCATCACCTGAGGCTTAATGCCGGAATACACTTTATAGTTCAGATAACTTCTGCATAATGCCAATGCAGAACCATAATCTATGCTGTCTTTATCTTTCTGCTTATCCAATGTTTTTTTCAAAAGCTTTCGGGCCTCACTGACATTTCCGTTTACAGCAAGTTCAATTCTGGGAACCAGCTTTTCCGGAAGGCTTTCATACTTTTTGTTAAATGAAGTCTGAAAGGCATTGGAAAAAGAAATCTTATTTTCCGTTTCAGCCTGTTTAGCCATACTGTACAATTCATAACCCAGGAACCGATAATCAGCCATATTGTGATCAACAAACTGTTTGCGGTTGTCAGCCAAGGTTAAGAATGATTTTTTATAATCTTTGGAAAGGATCTGTAACCGGAAAAGAGCATCTGTATAGAGCATGTCATCCTTGGGTCTGTATTTCTTCGATTGAAGATAAGGGATTATCTGTGAAGCGAGAACCGGCATCTGTTTTTCTAAAATAAGAGAGTCATTTACAGCGGTTTTCGGTAAATAAAACTTTTGAGCCTGCATCAGGTTTACAAAAATTAATGCTAAAAGTATCTTAAATTTCATGTAATACTGGATTTATGGTATGTTTTTCGCTGCTGTTGAAGAAGTGTCAGCTCAAAATATATTTTTGATAACTGTTTACAAAAATTGTTTGCATTTTATCAGACTAAATTAAGAAATTTTATCATGTAAGTGTGAAATGTTTTCATTCTTGTAGGATTTATAATCTTAGGGTATTAAATCTGTTAAAACTTGCTTAAACAATAAGTTTTTAATATTTTCGTTAACTTATTTAGACTAATTTTCTTATATCGAGAAGAATGAAATCAAAAAAAATACTTTTAGCGGCTGCTGTGATCTATTTCGGAATCTCCGAGGCTCAACAGTCCCAATATTTTACCCAGAAAGAAAATTACAGATTCAATCTAGCTGAAAATCTTTATCAGACCAAGATATACAACGCCTCCCAATACGAATATGCAAGACAATATTTCTATAATCAGAATTTGTCACGTTCGAAAAAGGAGGCGGCGCAGTTTTTTGATAATGTGATTGGTGTTATCCTTCAGAAGAATCATGCTGAAGAAGGCTTGACCGCTTTCATGAAAGAATATCCTAATTCTGCGTATTTTGCTCAGGCCAATTTGCCGTTAGCGGATTATTATCTGGCTAAGAAAGATTTTGATAAAGCGTTGGAAACTCTGAAAAAAGTGAACCAGTATCAGCTTTCAAAAGAAGAGAATACTCAGTATATTCTGAAATTGGGATATGCCAAATTCATGACCGGTGATTCTAAAGGAGCTACTGATGCTCTGGAAGAGGCCTATAAAACAGCTGATCAGTCTCAGAAAGGAGATATTGCGTATATGTTGGGGCATCTGTACTACAGCAACAGGCAAAATGATAAAGCTTTCCAGTATTTTGATTCTATAAAAGATCAGGGTAAATTTTCAAAGCTTGTTCGTCCTTATTATGTACAGATGTACTACAATGATAAGAATTATGACAAGGCAATCTCCGAAGGAAATGCTTTGCTGAACGAAAATATTTCCGATTCTTACAAAGCAGAGGTCCATAAAATCATTGGGGAGAGTTATTTCATGAAAAATGATTATACTTCTGCCTATCCGCATTTAAAAGATTATCTGAGTGTACAGCAGAATCCGTCTGAAAACGATTTGTATGAAATGGGATTCGTAGCGGCTCAGCTGAAAAAATATGATGAAGCGGTTTCTTATTACAACCAGCTTCTGAACAGCAATTCTGCATTGGCTCAGAATGCTTACTACCAGTTAGGAAATGCCTATCTGGCAGTAGACAAAAAACAGGAAGCGCTTTCTGCGTTCCGTTCCTCTTACCAGATGGATTATGATGCAAAAGTGAAAAAACTGGCTCACGAACAGTACGCTAAGTTAAGTTACGATATAGGAAACCCGTTTGAAAGCCCGTCTGCTGTAATTCAAAGTTATATCAATGATAATCAGAATGCGACCAATGCTTCAGAAATGAGATCATTATTGGTAAAATCATACCTGTATTCAGGAAATTACAAAGAAACACTGAATGCAATCGACAGACTGCAGAGTTCTACTCCGGACATCAATAAAGTGGATCAGGAAGTTTCTTATTTATTGGGAACAGAGGAGTTCAACAAGGGGAATTATGATGAAGCTGAGAAATATTTCTTAAGAAGTCTTGGATTCAACATCAATAAAGAATTTAACAGCAGAGCTTTATACTGGCTGGCACAAGTGTACTATCAGAAAGGAAATTATCCGTCTGCGATCGTTCGTTATGAAAAACTTCTTAATGAGAATTTCCCGGAGAAACAACAGTTGCCATATGATTTAGGATATGCTTATTTCAAATCTAAAAAATTTGATCAGGCAGCCACGTATTTCAAACAATATCTGGCCAATCCGAAACCTGAGTTTAAAAATGATGCAGAACTACGTTTGGCAGACATTCATTATGCAAATAATGATCTGAACGAAGCGATTGCGATCTACGACAAAAACCAGGATGCAACGGATTATACGCTTTACCAAAAAGCAATGGCTTTAGGGTTCAAAGGAGATACCCAAGCCAAGATTACCAATCTTAAAAACTTACTATCAAAATATCCGGATTCCGAATATTTTGATGATGCACAATATGAAATAGGAACTGCTTATGCGGCTCAGGATGATTTTGCCAACTCTAATGATTATTTTGGGAAGGTGATCAAGACCTCTTCAGACAGAGATCTGATCGCTAATGCCTCTATCTACAGAGCACAGAATTATATTGACCAGAATCAGAATGATAAAGCACTTTCTGAGCTTAAGTCGTTGGGTGAGCAGTACAAAAATACAGCCTATGCCCAAAAGATCGTTCAGGCTGCAAAACCGCTCTTTACGAAAAGTGGTGATGTTTCAGGGTATGAAAATTTTGCAAGAAATATCGGGGTAAATGTAGATGCTTCGGAAATCGATGAAATCAACCTGTCTACCGGTAAACAGTATTTTGCGAAGAAGGATTATAAGAACGCCATTTCTTATTATGAAAAGTATCTGACGCAGAATCCTACAGGGGAAGGATTGTACCAGGCGAAGTATGAATTAGGGGAAAGTTATTATCAAACTAATAATTCAACAAAAGCTTTACTTGTTCTTCAGGAAGTTGCTGGAATTCAGAATGATTACCAGGATGATGCAAAAACTCGTTTAGCTCAAATCTTCATTGCACAAGGGAATACTTCTGAAGCTAAAAAGTATTTGGAAGACATTAAAAATTCTTCAAATATCGGCATTAAGAACTACGCCAATGTTGAGCTGATGAAAGTGTATGCAGAAGAAAAGAATTTCTCTGAAGCTGAAAAATTAGCGAATGCAGTAATTGCCAATTCCAAGAATTCTGCTGCTGTGATTGAAACGGCAAAAGTGATCAAGGCGAGAAGTCTTATGAATTCAGGAAAGGATAAAGATGCTCAGGCTGCTTACACTTCTCTTGAAAAATCATCGAATACCTCAGTAGCTGCGGAAGCATTGTATGCAAAAGCGTATTATCAGAATAAAGGAAAAGCTTTCAAATCTTCCAATGAGACGATCTTTAAGCTTGCCAACAATTATGCATCAGAAGAATTCTGGGGAGCAAAAGCTTTGGTGTTGATGGCGAAAAACTATATCGGGCTGAAGGATAATTATCAGGCAAGTTATACTTGTGACCAGATCATTACCAATTACAAGGATTTCCCTGAAATTGTTGCTGAAGCTAAAGAAGTGAAGAAATTAATCAAGAAATGATCTTTTTAGGAGAAAATATTAAGGAATATCCAGTTACTGAACCGGCAGATCCGAAATCTTGTGCAGAGCATTTCGCAGATATAATGGGTAAGAAAGGATATACACTGGATTTTTCACTGAAAAGCCTGGAGACTGAAATTGATGGGGTTTTAGAAAAATATTCAAAAATTGAATATCAGGAACTGAATATTTTAGAGGAATTTCTGACAGCTTATGTGGGAGAAAGTCTTCTTAGAATATTCGGAGGCAGTTGGGTAGGCAATTTCTATGGCCCATTAAACAGGTCAGGGGTTAATTTTTATACTTCCTATATGGTGATTAATGATTTTAGATTTAATCCTAATCATTTTATAGGGTATTATTTAAGTAACGGTAAAAAGTCGGAAGGTACTTTTTACGAATATTTATACAAACGGAATCAAAGTAGTGGCATCTTCCATGATTTTTTAGGTGGAGGGTTAATACAAAAAATAAACAATAATATTCAATAGATTTTTAAATCCTTTGTGATTAAAATTAAAGAGTATGAATAAGAAAATTCAAATATTATCTATATTATTTCTGGGAATTTCGTCGGTGGCGTTTTCCCAGATCAAGGAGGAGAAGCTGGTTCTTAATAAAAAAAGAGAGCCGGAGGTGAAGAAGATCGAGAAGAAGAAAACTTCTGTAGAAACCATCAAAAATTATCCGCCGGAAGAGAAATCCCAGAATCCTGTGAAATATACGATCACAGATGTACCTGCGGTTTCTGATTTTAAAACATCTACCATTCAGGGAGAAGATGTGGCTCCGAAATTTGACGGAACTGCCCAGAATAACTATGTTCAGTTCGGAATGGGGAACTATGGGAAGACCCTGTTGGATGGAAACATTTCCAAAACCCTTGAAAATAAGCTTGAAGTAGGAGGAGACGTACATGTACTTTCTACGAATGGCCTTAAAAAAGACTACGACTGGAACTCAAAACAGACCTCAGCTACATTCGCTGCTTTCCTTAATTCTTATGGAGAAAAAGGAAAATTCAACCTTAATGCTGAATACGGACTGAATAACTATAATTATTACGGAATCTATGCGATGACGCCTTCAGCAGATGTGGATCTGAAGCAAAAGGTAAATCAGTTTAAGGTAAACGGATACTATGATTTCTATTCCAATGAAATTTTAAATGATGTAAGAGTGAAGTCATCATTCCTTAAAGATCATTTCGATGCTCAGGAAAATCAGGTTTCCATCCTGGCTAATTTCTCCAAACATGCTGTGGAATTAGGAAAATCAGGAATAAACCTGAATGCTGATCTGGGTGTTGGATTAGAAGCTGTAAAAACAGATTTTGCAATCAGAGACAAAAATACAGCAAACTTCTTCAATACGAGTCTTGCTCCTAAAGTAACTTTCAGAAAAGGAGATTCTTATTTAATGCTAGGTTCTTCATTCTCGTTCCTGAATGCCAAGAACTCTAACGATATGATGGCGGAACAGCTGAAGAACAACAAAACGTATTGGTTTCCGCAGGCTGAATTCCAGTTTGCTGCTGCTAAAGAATTCAAATTTTATGGTGGGGTAGACGGTGGTCTTAAACTGAATACTTACGGAGACCTTTTACAGGCTAACCCATTTGTGCTTTCTGACCAGTATTTAAAGCCAACAGAGACCAAATATCATTTTTATGTAGGATTGAGAGGAGACATTGATGAAACGTTGAAATACGACTTCTCTGCAGGTTTCGGAAAAATGAGAGACATTATGTTCTTTAAAGCGAACAGCCTGTTTGATGATGTGTATACACTGAACCGTTCTGCGTACAATTTTGCCAATACATTCTCTGCAGTATATGATGACGGAAATGTAAGTGACATCAAAGGAAGTGTACAGTATTTCCCTCTTGAAAACCTGATCATCGACGGAGAATTGAGGTTTACCAAGTACAATTTGAAGAATTATGAGAATATTTATAACGTTCCTTTACTAAATGCAAGCATTGGAGCAAAATATACAATGCTGGACAAGAAATTATTGTTAGGGTTCAAAGGAATCTTTGCAAGTGACAGAACAACAAACTCTTATACTATCGAAGGTGTAGCGAATCCGGGTATGATTTTCCAGTCTAGGGAGAACACAAATGATAAAGTTGGGGGGTATGCTGATTTAAATCTTTCCGCAGAGTATAAAATTCACAAAAATTTCAGTATTTTCGCACTCGGAAATAATCTTCTAAGCTCAAAATACCAGACGTACAAAGGTTATAAAGTCTTAGGTGCACAGATTCTGGGCGGGGTGAAGATCACTTTCTAAATCATAAGTAATACGCAATAAATAATGAGTAATATGACATTCATTTTATCATTTACTCATTACTCATGAATACGGCTGCATAGTTTAATGGATAGAACTTTGGATTTCGGCTCCAACGGTGAGGGTTCGAATCCTTCTGCGGTCACCTTTCGGGAAAAAGCATTTTCAAAAGTGCTTTTTCCTTTTTTTTTATCTTTTAACTTGTTGCTAATCAATAATATGTGAGAGAGTGCGGAATTTAGCTTAGGTGTTCGAAATGAATTTTCATGAAACTCAAGTTTTTCTGCTAATATCGAACACAGTATGGTGTTTTTAGTTTCATCATTCCCCTGTACATACAGTTTATACAGGTTTGGGACGATTTTAATCACGCGATCAAGCTTGAGCTTAATGTCAGAATTTTTATTAGATAATTTATGATTCTGTAGAGAGATTTCAAGATCATCAATTTTCTTCTTACATTCATTTTTTATAAGTTGATAATCATCATAGTCCAATCTATCTTCTAAATATTTTTCCCTCGCATTATTGAGACGATTATTTAAGGATTGGATCTGGCTGGAAATTTCTTTCTTTTGTGCATCAATATCTTCTTGGATATATTTGAAATTAGTAAAGATTATCTCTTTGAGTAAAGTATTAACTCCCTCGTGATACTCATATTTTTGTAATTCTTTTTCAAATGCACAATTAATTATATTAGAACGATACCTGTAGCCGCAAGTAGAATTACAGTGATAGTAATAGTAAATACTTTTTTTCCCTTTTGAACCGCTACCTGAAATATGCCCTCCACATCTTGGGCATTTCAAAAATCCTCTCAACGGAAATTCTTTTGCAGCATTAATTTTGCCCTTTGGTCTTTCGGTTGTAGTTATACCGCTCAAAACCATTTGCACTTTATTGAACAAACTTTCTGAAATTAAACTTTCATGTTTGCCGTCAACTGTACATGCATCTTCATCCTTGTATGGCTTAATATATATCTTTCCACAGTACAATGGATTTTTTATTGCTCTATAAAAAGATGTTCTACTTATTTTAGTACCAGCCATAGTGTTCATCTTTAGTCTAATTTGATTTATAGAGTATTTACCTTTGGCAATCTCATTAAAAGCCCAACGCATATTTGATGCTTCTGGCTCTTTCAATGCTATATATTTTCTACCATCTTCACTGCATTTATTAATATATCCATAGGAAGCAGTGCCCATTAGTCGTCCTTCTTTTTGGGCTCTTCTCATACCGTAGAAAGTATTTAGGGCTCGTCGGTCATTTTCTACTTCTGGTGCAGCCAAATAAATGGCTAGCATCATCTTATTTTCAGGAATTGACATATCTAATGGTTGCTCTATAGCTTGTGGCGAAATGTTATTGCTTAGAAGCAATTTAATCATTTGATATGCGTCACCTGCATTTCTACTAAAACGATCCCATTTTGTAAATAAAATCAAGTTAGATCGCAAACTTCTTTTCTTTATATTTTGAATATAATTGTTCCATTCAGGACGATTAAAATTTTTAGCTGAATGATCTTCAAAGATTACCTGACCAATGGTTATTTCATTCTGCTGGCAATACTTTTCTAACCTCTCGTGCTGATCTCTTTGTGAATAACCTTTATCAGCCTGTTCATCTGTTGATACCCTAATATATAAATCTGCTATCTTCATGGTAAGTCTGTAAATAATAAATTACGGATTGTAAAAAAGAATAATATGTTTGTTCATATAAATATAAAATTAAACTCACTTATATGCAAATAAGCTGGTCCATATGTTGTCTTTGTAACTAATATCAGCTGTTTACTTCATGCCAATAGCATGTATTTGAAACCAGAGGTGAACAACTATTTAAGTCTATCTTGTCCTTTTAATATCCTTATCGGTAATCAGATTACCTATTTTTTGCTCCTCTTTTTTAAGTAGTATACTTGCATTATGCGCCTCCGCCTTTGGGGTAATAGAAAATAGCACCTGATTCTCGAAATTCCTTTCCTTCATAAAATCTATTTCTTTGTTGGTTTTCATTCTTTTTTCTTTCTCTTTTTTGTACTGAACGAGTAAATGTATTTTAATATCTGGAAGATCCTCTAATTTTTTATCCAGCTGCGCAATTTTGATTTCAGTAGCTTTTGTTTGCTTTTCAATTTCATGAACATTCACACCTTTCATAGCCAATTCTTCAATAACCTCTGTAACTAAAGCCTTAGCAGCATCAATAGCTTTCTGATAGTTTGTCAGCTGATCGGTCCAGTACTCTGCATTTTCTCCCGTCTCTTTTGAATAACCTAATATCCTGTCATAACTATGTTGCGCTCTTGCTACCTCCTGTTGAACCTTGGTAAATCCCTCATATTTTCTTAATATAAATGCAGAATCCGCTAAAAACTTATTTTTCTTACTTTCAATTTTCTTTTTCATCAGTTCGATTTCAATATTCGCCCTGGTTTCAGGATTTGTAATAATGGCAGTTTTGAGCTCCTGTGTGCTGATATCAGAGATATCAAGTACATCAGCACCTTTCTTCATAGCTTCAAGGTACCTTGCCTGTTTTGATTGCAACTTCTGAAGCATAAATACATCGATGCTGTCATTGGTCAGCATAAAATTAACTCTCACATTTTCGTGTCTGTTTCCCTGTCTCCATGCACGTCCTTCAACTTGTCTTAATGTGGTAAAGTTGTAGGGCAGTGATAGCAGATAAAGATCAGTGGTATTTTCCTGCAGATTCATTCCCTCTTGGATGGCTTCACTTCCGATAATAACTTTTATTTTTCCAATGTTAAAATCATTTTGTATCGATATTCTTTGACTTTTAGTGGTCGCGCCCGTAATTATGCCTATTTCTTCAGGTTTGTAACCAATATTTGTCACAAGATATTCTTTCATCCTTGGAAATTCTGCAACAGCTAGCTCAGAATAGATGATTTGTCCCGCTTCCGGAATGTCCCGCTTATTCTGCCGGATCAGATTCATTGTTTCATTCAACTTAGGCGAATTTTCAATAAATTCATCTACTGAGGGAAATTCTCCATAATAGTACGGCGACAAATAAGGTGAAATAGCAATTAACCTCGCATTAAGAATATGAGTAAGAATTGCCCCCTTTTCATTTTCATCAAAGTTATCCGTCAATTGTTCATACTGTTCCTCAGTCAGGTCATTTTGTTCAATTTTATATTCTTTATTAATTTTATTAGGACGGACCAGTTCAGGATTATCTTCTTCGCCTTTTATATCAATAAATTCTGATAAAAGCTGCTGGAACAAAGAATTATTTTTGAACCTGCGAACATTGGCTTTGAACTTCACATCGCCCTTCGCGTCGATCTCCATATCGTTATCAGCCTCCATGAAGGTTTCAAAGAATGTATTGGCATTGAAATACCCTGATTCTTCCAGACGTTTATTGGCGATCAATGAAAGGATAGAATAATATTCAAGAAGTTTGTTAGTGAATGGAGTAGCGGAAAGTAGAGTGACATTCCTCCCGTTGTATTTTTCCTGAATATATTGCGCAGCCATCCAGGTATTGATGCCTAATTTGGAAGTCTGCTGGTTCTGACTTCTGAAGTCGGAAGAGAATCTCCTGTCTTCAATTCTTACTTTACCTACAATATGATTTGCGTTATGAACTTCGTCGAAGGTCATATGATCGAAACCAAAATCTTCCCAATCGTAGATTTTTCCACGCTTCATTTTGCCCTCCACTTCTTTGATTTTCTCCATTTCTTTTTGGAAATCCCGTTCGCTTATGGAATTTACACTTCGTAATTCGCTTTCTGATATATAGGAAAACTTAGAAGAAAGATCCAGAGTGATACTTTCTGAAAATCCGATATTGTTAAAGCCTTCATAAGTAACGATTGTAATCTCCCCATTTTTGTTATCAAATTTTGAAAGATCATAATCGTTACCCAAATTACCAAGGACATTAACCTTAGCATCAGGTATCGTTTCAAAAATCGTTTCCACCCATTGTTTAAGAATACTGTCGTTCGGTACAATGATCAAGGGTCTTTTAGAATTGCCACGTTCCATTGCTTCGTGCATAGAAAGGATTCCTGATAGTGTTTTTCCAAATCCCACTTCATGCGCCAGAAGACCAACACCTTTTGTTGTCAGTCTTCCTATGCCTGCTTTTTGAACCTCGGTTAATCTAAGTTCTTGTCCCTTGAAATTTTTATGAATTTTTGAAAAGAGAGGAAATCTTGAATAGTCAGGAACGTGGATATTATTGTAATTCCTATTAAACTCTTTGACAAATCGCTCCCGAAGCTCATCCGATAACTCTTCCCGGATAAATTTCTGGAAAAGGTCATTAGCGGCGGCTTTTCTTCTTTCCCTTATGAGTGCATTTCTTTCCTTGTCACTACCAGTTACCGTATCGTTATCAACAAATTGTCTGACTTCCCATGCTGAAGATCCTTGGAAGGCATCGCTTGATAAAGTCCCAACAAAATCTTTAAATTTTTCCGCTAGATTATAATCAACAATAACAACTTCGCTGAGCTTGGTATTATAATTATATCTTTCTTTTTCTACCTGCCCCAATGCGAACTGATGCACAAATTCGTGATTGGGGCTAATATATATTTCGTCTATAGATTTAGGTTTCGGAAGAACACTTTCGAGTAATGCTTTCTGCTTTAAATATTGAGCTTCTGAGTATCCTTCGGAAAAGGAAGCCTTAAAATCAATTTCTAATTGCTCTAGTTTTTTATAAATGTTTCCTTCGGCATAATAAAAGTCATGAACCCATTTTCCATCAATGAAATTCGCATATTGATGATGCTTACCGTTTTTATTTAAGACTCCTTCATAAGTCGTGTCTCGAAAAGCTTCCAGTTCCTCAGGTGAGATATCAGAATTGCTCTGAAGAGAAGTATTAACGATTTCATCTTTTTTGGAAAACAAGTACTTTAATACTCCTTTCTTTATTTCCGGTTTAGTCTGAATCCTATACTCTGAATCTTTTTTTGTTTGGTGGGACTGAATGACCCGATCAGCCTTTTCAAGAATTTCAGATAGTTGTTCTTGATTAAATTTTTTTGGATTTTCGGATAATTGACCTTGTAGCTTTTTATATTTGTCAGTCTCCTTTAAAATTGCAAGTGATTTGAATTTTATATCATTAAGAGTAGAAAGCACTGCCCGAATCTTATTCTGAACCTCTACAAAATCAATTTCAGCTGTTTTTCCCAGATCACTTTTTTTGGCTGAAACTATATTGTCTGCTTGCTTTTCTGGTTCGAGGTTATCATATAACAAATCTTCGAAAAGGTTTCCTATCCGTTCAGTTTTCTTTACTTCTTGAAGCCTTTGTAACTGACTTAATGCTTCGTCCAGGTTTCCGTGAACGTAGAGTTCCATCCTTCCAAAACGATTCGGTTTTTCGCGGATTTCGCCCAGAATATTTTGGGGATTCCTTTCAAAATGGTCAGAAATGTTATGCGCGATTTTCTGGCTGTCTTTTCGAAGAAAAATAATATCAGTCCCAACCTTTGTTCCTGCGAAGGCTCCGGTCGGTAACCGGAAAGCTTTTACAAGCTCAGCATTTTTAAGGTTATTCTGGCGGTTCAGCCAGCCGGAAGGAAGAACCATTGCTAAGATTCCATCATGTTTCAAAACATCTAGACTACGTTTAACGAAATAGTCTTCGTACTTGGAAATTTTCGATTCCTCACCCAATCCTTTGTAGAAACCCCGATGCTCTCCATACGGGGGATTACCTATAATTAAATCATAATGCTGATATATTTCGTTTTTGTTTCCTTGCTCATCAATAAATTCTGTTTCAAAAGAACGAACATTAATAGACGCTTCGGGGTGTAGAATTTTAGCAATTTTTGCTGTAGTTTCGTTTATCTCAAATGCGGAAATACTAACATTCACTGGCAGGTCTTTGGCAGCATATAAAAAATTTCCGGTACCGACGCTCGGTTCCAAAACGGAAATTTCAGTCTGACCTTTGAATTGATCTTTAATAAGGTTTCTGACAGCATCTACGATTTTTCGGTCAGTATAATATTCGTCAAGTATCCCACGACCTTCCTTGGCTATCCCACCGCTTTTAAATTGACCACAAATGTCTTTTAATTCATCGGTAATCGTGATGCCTTCATTAATGAAGACTTCTTTACTCTCAGAAATAAAACAAGTTGCGGACACTACTTCTGGAACTTGTTCATTGGTCAGCTTTTGACCATTATATTTTGAAATGATACTTTCTAATTCTACCTCCTTTGTAGAAGTATCACTTATTTCGGAAAATCCTCTTTTGTATCTTCCTGCACTGGGCGCAATTCTCCCGGATATGATTCGCCCCACGGAATGTTTTTGTTCATCATTCTGCGATTCTGCTGTGTCAATGGCTCTTCTTGTTGATTCTCCGGCTCTGAAATCGTCCCGCTCTGTGTCTCCAAATCCATTTCCAGCATTGTCGCTGCCCATATTTTGTCTGACTCCGTAATTTCTGTTATGTTGGGATTGGTCTTCATCACCAATTCCGACAAGGTGTTGTCCAGATGTTCCGGATTCCAAGTGCTTAGTTTCGGATAGTCCGCTTGATTTAGTTCTAGTCTCGGCATCTTCTGAGAGTTTTGTTTCTACTAAGTTAGAATTTATATTTTGTTGTTGCAATTTCTTTTCAAGATATGCAGTCAGATCTTTATTGCCATTTTGAGAAATTGCATATACGTTTCGAATATCTTTAATGTTCTTTTCCTTATATTCCAGAAGGATTTTAAGCGTTAGCGCGTCTCCGGTTCTGGTGCCTTCAAAACAGAGAAAGATCTTTCCATCGAAATTTTGAAAACGGTTCAGGAATTTCTTGGTATTGGTAGCTGTGTTCAGCGAAACAAGCGTCCTGCTATTGGATTGTCTGTTAATTTCTAACAATTTCTGGAATGACTTTACATCCTCACCTTTTGGAAAAAGGATCAGTTCATTTTTATTTCCTTCAATAATAGAAATGTCATTAATTATGGGCTCAATCATTCTTACTTTGATTTACAAATTGATTAAATTCAAATAATTCTTTAGCCTCCGGATCCCAGTCTTTTCTCGTAATGAGTTGAAGGGTTACGAAAATATCAGTCTTCTTATTGTAAGAATCAATACGTTCAATCCTGCCGCAATAATCCTTTTCCGCATGCTTGTACAGTGAATAGGGTAGGATAGTGTCAGTAGGGTAAACATAAAACCTAGTATAGTTCCAGGGAGAATTGATCTCGAAACGCTTGTATTGTTTCCCAAACAAAATGGTGTCAGATAATTTTCTTCTGTTCCTGTAATTCGGAATCCATTCTTTTGAAAATACAGCACCTGCTTTCTTATCAAATACCGATAGCGGTTTTTGTTTGAGCCCGATCTCTGAAAGTATAGCAGTCTTTCTTTCGGAATCCAATGGATAATACAGAGAATCTATGATCAGAAATAGCTGCTTATTGATTTCAGGAAATGAGCGGTCCGGAACAATCTCGATCAGACCTTCTAACGAATAGCTCATTTTAGAGATATGAAAGCTCTGCATTTGATCCAGTCCTTTAGACGCATCAAAGTAGACATTCGAAATAATGTCGATTCCTCCTTTTTCGGATTTTATTTCTTTATGACAGGAAATTAAACCAAATAAAAGTGCTGCGGATAATAGTGTCAATTTTAATTTCATCTTGTTTGATTTAAAAAAAGCGGCAAATCATCAGACTTACCGCCTTCAGATAATGATCAGGTATTATTATCTTTTAATACTTTGCTCTTTCACATTGTTTTTTTCGTGCTTATTATCCTGTTCTAAACCTTCCAATGGCTTATTGCTGTTAAGCCGATTCATATCATTGTCATAGAGTTTAAGGTTTCTATTCTGGGGATCAAGAATAGCTTTTCCTTCTATGACAGAATCATCCTGCTTAAACTTTACTTTGACTATATTCCCTTTCTCCAAGGATTTTATGGCAGTTTCTTTCCATTCCGGCTTATCGAAAATAAGGCCAGCTTTGTCGGCTATCTTATCGGTGTCTACACCATATTTTTTGTAGAAATTCTGGAAAAGGTAGTTTCCTTTATCGGTTTTGGGCTGATTGAAGTCAAATTGAACAAAGGCAGGTTCTACCTGGTCGGTTTTAGGATTAAGAAATTCAATCTTCACACTTCGTCCTTCCAGAAGATTAATGGCTTCCTTCGCCGTAAAGCTGCTTTCCCTGCTCACCGGAAAATTGTGAGAGCGCTCTTCATTGTTCTCATTGGTCAATGTTGCCTGATATGAATTGAGGAAAATTCCGCCTCTTTCGGTTTTGTTGAATTTCAATGTAAAGTCAACATGGTTTCCAGGTGAGGCTTTGTCCGAACCTGTTTTTATTTCAAACTGCTGTTCTTTAGCATTGATCCCCTTTTCAAGATCTTTGTGAAGTTGTTCACCTTCACCGAAGCCAAGGTATTTCATCTGGTCTTTCAGGTACTGTACCTGGTCGAAATCTTTTTGTGTTTCCATCATGTTTGGATTTTGATTGTTAAATTTTATATCATTCGTTGTTAATATTCTGTACTGTGGAAAAGCATCTTCGTCCATATAAATATTAAGGATTTCGCCGCTTTCCAATAATTCATACGAAACGCCATATAGTGTTCTTTCCAATACTCCATAAGCTAACTCATATTTGTCATTTTTTGACATCACATGACCTTCGATGACATCCGGGATTTTGTCCAGTTGGTGTTCTGTAAGGGTATAATCTCCATCTGTTGTTCCGAATTCCTCTTGTTCTGCATAAGCTTTTCTTTGGTCTGCCGTAATCTCTAAGTTGTCCAGTATGAATTCGTTTTCCTTTTTTAATATCCTATAATTAAGTAGGTTTCTTTTCTCCTCTTCGGAAAGTTTTGGAGAGAGATTATTTTGAGCTGCTGATTCCTTTAAGTCCTTTTCGGCATCGCGTTTAAATTCGTCCAAACTTTTTGGAACATCATAAAAATCCTTCATACTTATCCATTCATTATTGCCATAAGGTGATCGACATTCCTGGGTTTGAAGGTCATAGCTGTAATAGCTATGACCATCTGGACTCCTAAGGGAACCACTTCCATCATCATAATCATTCCACATCCAGCCTTCCGGAAGATCTGACGCCGAAATCATATTTTCATCCCAGTTTGTCTCATACGGACGTGCGACAGAATCCATTCCCGACCTTTTTAGCTCGGCTTCAAAAATGCGGTAATGATGAGCCTGTTTTTCATCAATTTGCGTATAGGTCAAACCACTACTCAGTTCAGTCTTCTTGCTCAATTCTTTAGCCCAGACATCGGAGAGGAATTTTTGTTTATCTGCTTCGTTATCAGTTCCTCTATTCTTTTGAGAATGAATCTGCATAAATTTTTTCTCGCGATCAGAAAATTTCCGCTCACCATCATGGAAAAATATTTCCGGAGAAGTATTTTCCATTTCTTTTACAAAATCCTTATAGGCACGTGTTAGGGGAGTAATGTATTTAGCGTACCAGTTTAGGGCATTTGTAATTGCTGCAGGCGTTTGATCTTGATTAGTATAAAAGTCCTGTTTTTCAATATTCATAGGCCGCAAATCAAACGGCTCCGCATCCAGGCCATAATCAAAGGTATAACCGATAGCCTCGCATTCTTCCTGAAAAGCTTTGCAATCATTATAATCGAGTCCTAAGTGGGCGGCTTTTTCCTGCCAATGGCCACAGACTGCTTTTAACTCTTCGGGCAGTAGGTCGTAATCTTCAAATAAATCCATTTAATATTTATATTTTATGACTTGATATAGAAAGCAGAAGGTTATGTTAGGTTTATCTTTTAAACTTCCGTTTTTCTTCTTGCTGTTGTTCCTCATCCTCTATCATTTGATTGGCATCTTCGTATAGATCTTTATCGTTGACATTAAGCTCGATTTTAGAATTACCACTTTTAGCCATTTGCTTCTCATCACCAGATATGTTGTTTACGGAATCGATCTCTCTGGAAACGATATTCATATCATTTGAGATTTCTTTAGCAATCTGAGGGTGTTGGTCAATTTTGTCGTAGAGGAAGTTTTTAAGCTTTTGCAGTTCAATTTTATAGCGATTTAATTCCTGAATGTCCTTTTTATCTGCGATTATAGCTGTGAGTGAGGCGGCATTTTTAATAAAATCGAATTCCACTATTTTCTCATTTTCCTTATCGAAAATGAAAGCCTTTTTTTCTATATTCCATTTGTCCGGTGATTTTGTTAAGTCTTTGATGTCTGTGTATTGAACTTTTTCTTTGCTGTTTCTGAGAATTTCCGAGAGGCTTTTGTCCCTTTCAAGAAAGATAACCTTCAGTTGGGTATTATTGTCGGTGAGCTGAAAAGTAGCACGATTCTTATTGTTGTCAGCGACTATCGTATAACCACTCAAAAACTTCTGGACATCATCAGCACTTAATTTTTTTGAAAATGTCAGGTCTTCGTCAATGATGCCGTAGGTTTTGAGGTCTTCAGTCGGTAGATTGTGATGTTGCATAATATGATATTTTTATTGTTGACTGTATTTTTTAGTTCTGATACGATGCAGCAAGCAACTGATCAGCTTTGATGAGGTCATTGAGAAAATGTCCAGGGTTTATGTACTTTCCATTTTCCCTGACGGAAAAGTGCAGGTGCGCTCCGGTAGAGTTTCCGGAATTACCGCTTTTTGCGATGATGTATCCGGCTTTCACCAATTCTCCGGCTCTGTAGTAGATTTCCGAAAGATGTAGGTAAGCCGTTTCAAAACGGCCGTAATGCTTTACTTTAATAAAATTACCTCCTCCTTTACTGTCCCAGCCCGTTTCAGTAACCATACCGTCCATTACGGCATATACATTCTCGTAATGGGCTTTTAAGTCAATGCCATTATGTATTCTGGCTGTTCCGAATACCGGATGCATTCTTGTTCCATACGGGGATGCAATAGAAATTTCACGGCTCAATGGCATCGCTATTTTGGAGAATGCTAATTCTTTAGAGCCATTTTCAAAAGCCTTTTTTGTGATTGATAAAGACCTTTTTTGTTCAACATTAACAGTTTGACTATGAAGCTGTAAAATCAGTGAATCTTTTATTTTTTGCATATTCCATTTATTTCGATTTACTTCTGAACTTTCTTTGATGATAGCTTTTAAGGAGTCCAGTTCTTTTTTCAGCTCTGACCTGCTATTACTGTGAAAAATATTCTTCCAAAATTTTTTGCCGTTTTTTTGTTTTGATTCATTGATATCTCGAATGTACCTGTCTGTTATTGAATTGTCTGTTTTCTTTGGCAATACAGGTGTAAGTGTATTGAACTGACCAAACATGGACAGATGAAAAGAAAAAATCAATCCTGTTAAAAAATTTCTAGCTATTGATTTCATGATGCTGTTTTTATATGTTCATTGACAATAAGTTCGACTTCCCGATTGATCCTCCTGAAATTGGACATCAGTATTTCCTCTTTACGGTTCTTACCTTTTTTATCCAGAAATGAATAATAGACCGGCATTGCAACGTAATTATGTTTCTCTTTTTTGATGGTCTTCATATCCAGATTAATTTTTCCGTGAATCGCAGATGTTTTATATTCATCTGTATCGTTTAATTCACCCTGTGCAATCATCCCTACCATTTCACCGGTCTTCAACGCTGCAATCTTTCCTGCAGGTATCATGTTATCCATCTTCTCATTGATGCTGGTCGTCGTTCCCTGTTGTGATATGGACTGGGAATACGATTTCTGTTTGATCTTTCCGAATAGTTTTTCCAGCCAATCCAATGTATTTTTATCTCTGGCGGAACCTGAAATTATATTTCCGACAATGGCAGAAATGGTATCCGCCACCTCCTTTTTATAGAACTGTCTTAGCTGTGGAATTTCCTGTAGGCCAAGTAACACGGCAACCCTGTTGCTCCGAGCCGTTGCAACCACATTATCGATTTTATGGATATAAATGGTTGGGAACTCATCTGCAATAATTCCTCCCGGGAGATTATGCTTCGAATTGATCAGGCGCAGCGTTCTATTCAGAATTGAAGAATATAAAGCAGAATTGATATCCTGTGTTCCGGGATCAGATGCTAAAATAAGAATGGACGGATTTTCTCTGTCGGTAATTTTCAATTCAACTTCATCGCCCGAAAAAACCCAAAAGCTTTCTTTGGTAGCCAACCTTGAAAGGAAGATCTTTAAAGTTCCAATCTGCCCTTCCAGCTGATCAAAAGCTTTGTTGTCGTAAGCCGTTTTGAAGGGTGAAAGCAATGAGCCAATTTCTTCATTGGTAAACAACGTATCAAAGATCTCTTGATAGCTGCGGTTCATAAATGAAAGAATATGTGGCAGGTCCGAATATTTTCCGTTTTCAAGCGTGGCAAAGAAATAAATACAGGATGACAGAAAGTTGATTGCAGATTGGGTAAAGAACGCGTCTGATCCTCCACCGGAGCTGCTTCCTCCTTTTTGGAGTGAGGAAACCATTGATTCTGCCATTTCCTGAGCTTCTGCCAAAGTCTGGATATACTTTTTATGAAAAGGATTAACCCTTTTTGATCTTTCGACTTCATTCAGGTTGATGATGTGGAAACTATAATTGTAATCAGATTGCTTACTTTTTTTCAATAGATAATGATAATAGGCAATCTGCGCCAGGTCCGGAAATTTAAAATCATAAATACAGAGGCAGAAACCTTTAGCGATCATCTGACGAATCGCCGGATTGATCACTCCAAAAGATTTTCCAGAACCGGGTACTCCGATTACAATAGTACCCCTAAAAGGATCAATATTGATATAACCATTATAAGTTTTATTATTATATCTGAAAACATATGGAATATTGATACTTGTATCAGTGTTAACCATCTCCTTATTCTGGTCAAAACTTTCTTCCACAATGTTCCATCTATCTTTTCCTATTTTCTGCTGTACTAGTTTAGAAATGCTATCAGCTCCCATCTGAAGGATAACAGCTCCTATAAAAGAAAGAACCGCATAGATGACTTGGAATAGGTTGAGTCCGGGAAGTACTTTTGGAAGTTTTGTATTCCCTGCTTCTTCCTGCCAAATTAGTGACGCCAACATCATCATTAATCCAGTTACCATTGGAACGACAATTTCCGTGGCGATATTGAGATCTTTCTTTTTCTTTGCCCTGGTCCCGATGGCAACAAGCCCGATCAGAATAAAGGTGGCTATTTTAGCATTTACCGGTGGATAAATAAAGCTCATTTTCGAGAAGTTTTTCAATAGATTGGAGACCACCGGGACATTAGCACTCATGTAAAAAAGCGAAGTACAATCCAGTGCAACGACTGCATAGACTGCCTTTTGCAGGAATCCGTAGATCTTGATCTGATGTTGTTGTTCTTGCATTAGGAATAGTTATTAAAGTATTCGTTCAGTAATTTGTGTTCCGTAAGTAAATCACGATGCAGCTTCTGCTGTTTTTTAAACATGTTTTCATGTTGTTTCTGCATTTCTATAAGGCTCTCGTCCAACCGACTTAACTGATCAACTAATTCTTGTGCTCGCTTTTCCGTCTTCTCAACAATATAAAACCGGCTGGCTTCTTCGCTAAACTTCTCAATTGATTCATAAAATTTTCTTAGATATCTGTAATCTTGATCAAGGTTCTTTAATTGATTTTGCTGCTCCTGATATTTCAGTTTAAATCTATCAAGGAAGACATCACGTTCCTTGTTTCCTTTAATCATTGAATTAATCAGTATGGCATAAACAATTACAGAAGTCACCATTATCAGATAAAAAAAAGCATTCACCATTTGCTCTAAACTAATAGACACCTCCATAATTAAGTTTTAAAAAGTGTCAGCTTTAAGAATATCTGAATAATTGATCTTCATTTCAATAGTCCTTCCGGAGAGCTGTTCCTCAATTAAGCGTATCACCATAACCTTGGAGTTCGGATAGGTGAACTTTTTAAATACATATATATTTCTGAGGTTTTTCCTGAAGTGCTTTTGAGGATTTAGCCGGAAGACAGGTGTCATCTCGATGCTTTGATTGTTGGTCGCTTTATGAATCTTTTTATCCTCAATGGAGAATTTGAGGTCTTCCAGGTCATAGCTCAGCTTGGAACTGTTTTTAAAAGTCATATCAAGAAAAATATAGTCGCCAACGACGTAGACGTTATTCAGCTGCATGCTGAGATTAAGATTTTTTTCTTTCCTGAGCGGATTTTTTTCAGCCTTATTCTGAATAATATCCATTGCAAATTTCCTCAGTTCACCGTTTGAGAAAGTCATTTTATCGAACTCGATGGGCTGCATCGCTTCTGGTTGAATGTGGATATTGGTTATCGTATTGAGATTATCCTGGTTTCTATACACTGCTTTGTACTGTGCAATGAAGGACTGCCCGACAACAGTGATGATTCCCACCGTATCTCCGCTGAAAAAAGAAATGTTTTGTTTCTTTTTATCCTTTTCGGAGATAGTGTTGTCGGTAATTTTAATTCTGGCGATATTGTTAGCCGGGAGATCGCCCGTCAGTTTATCGGTAGATAGATCAACATACTGAATGGGCTCCGGAGAGATCATATGAAGATTGATGCCCTCCGTGATCTCCAGTTCCGGCAGTTCAGAAATAATTTGTTCAGTAGTCGCAGTCTGCGCTGTTACAATTTGCGTTGTCAATAGTAATAGGCTGTACAATAAGGTTTTCATTATATTATTTATTTTGCTGGTTTTGCGAATCTTTAAGTTGTTTTTCGTCAATCAGGAATACATAAGAGTTGTATTTTAGTTTCGCTTTATTGGTTTTGATTAGATTGGCTATTGATTTAGAGGTGGAAGTGAATAATTTGGAACCGATGCTTGTAAAGAATCCCTGTCCGCCCACATCCATTTGGGTTCCCTGAACCGAGTTGCTTCCCATTTCCCGGATCATATCCCGGAAAACGCTTTGCGGTACATAGAGACCCTTCATTCCGTCCACATCGTAGATGGAGAGATTGACAGGAAAAATTTCACCGTTGGTAAATACAGATATAATTTTAAGATCAACTCTTTGCATCGAAAATCCGGAGATCTGTCCATAAAGTATGGAGCCTTTACTGATTTTCCGCTTGCCCACAAAAATGTCTTCCAATAAGCGGAACCTTATCCTGCTGCCGAGAAAACCTTTATTGTTTTCGTCAATAACAGCCTTGATGAAGCTGTTTTCCTTTTCTTTATAAAAAGCATTGAACACGCTGTTAATTCCTGATTTGCTGACATTAAATGTGGAATTCAGAAACTCTTCCATCTTTTCCTTATTGGCTTTGAGCCTTTGTTCCGCTGCCAATTTGCTTTGATATTCTGGATCTCTGGCTTTTTCCAGGGAATCCATCACGAGCATTTGCTGCTTCAGGTATTTAACAGGGTCAGGTTGGACATTGTTTGTCCCTTTAGAATTTTCAGTTGAGTGGCTGGTTTCTGATTTGCCATAATATTTATCATTCAGCATCCTGATAATTTCAGAAGACCTTTTGAAATCTTTATCCTCATTATGCTGCTTTGGATCATAATATGATGAAGGGTTTGCTTTGGCCTGATATCGGCTCTGCCTTGATGACACCGCTTTAAGGGAATCAATTTTTCTCTTTTGTGCTAATGACAACTGATCATCATAGCTTAGTAAGCTATCTTGTTCCTTATCCAGTCCTTCGAGCATTGTCCGGTTGTCATCTTTTTTGAAAAATGCGTCGTAAGCGTCATTCTTATTCATAATAGAATCCTTGGTTTCTCCCAGTGAAAGGGAAAGCTCTTTGGGTTTGTCTTTGGGTTTATTCTCTTTAGTAAGCTGCACCCCGACATAGCCGAAAAGAAGCAGGAAAGGCAGCGCCAAAAGCGGCAGCACGTATTTTTTCTGTTTGAAATTAATTTTCTTCATTGCGTTTTAATTTTTAAATAAATTGCCTCCGGTGCTACCGGCCATCTTTCAATTGCTGGTATCGGTTAAAGAGAAACTCTATTCTCAAGCTATCCTCTTTTTGTAAGGCATTCCCATCCCTCTTAGTTTTTAGTAATTTGAGTTCGCCAACAATCTTTTCCATTTCTTTATGTTGGACTGAAATAGGATTCTGACTGACGACCTTGTTGGAATAAAGAACAGGGGGCTTTATTTTAAATGAGGTATCAGAAGGAAAGAAAATTCCCTGTATCAGCGAGCCAGTGAAAGAAACCGAAAGAAAAATCATTGAATACATATAGAATCTTTTTGGATTTTTAACTGCACCGGCTAGCCATCTTTGCCCGGTTTGTTTTATAAAAGCATTCATTTTAGTACGAGTTTTTAGTTTGGTTAGAGATTTCTTCGTTGTCGATGATACGCCAGTTTTTCAGCAGCACGCCGTGCGGATTATTGGGACTTCGGATGATGTCCTCAAAGAAGCCTTCGGTGATGAGCTTTCTGGTGATGACCGATGATTTCCTGGTGATCATCTGCTTTCCGAAGAATTGAAATTTGTTCTGCTCCATACTAAGATGAATAGAATCAGCATGGATGCTCACCATCGAGCTTGAAGCCACGATTTGATTGTAAAAGCCTTTTTCCCGAAGATTGGTATATTCCTTTTTCCCGCTGTCATCAATGAGATAAAGAGACTTTTGAATATTCTCCTTGATGTAGGCATCGTCTGGAGCCAATGTAAAGAACAGCCGATGGAATAATTCGATCTGTGCTTTGTATTCAACAGGCCTGTTCAGAAGGACATCTGTTTGTTTGGCTAAAACCGGAACTCCATTATCCAGAACATAGATAGACTTCCGGGAGTCCTGGATCATCCGATATGAAAAGAAAAACCCCGCAATGACTACAAATACAGCAAAGCCAATGGCTGACAACGAAACGATCTTATTGATCTTGATTCTGTGTTCTATATTTTTGATAAGCATCTGTATTTTATAATTGATAATTAATAGTTGATTTTATTTTCCATTTTTCATTGCCTTTTCCACCCTTCCGGATGCAGAACCCGCTGCTGCAGATTTTACAGCAGATACGCCTCCTGTTTTTACCGCCATTACAGCAGTTTTGGCAGTGCTCGCCACCTTTCCGGCTGCATTTTTCATTTTCGTCATGGCACCTGCTCCGCCAGCAGAAACAATACTGTCTGCAATGGTTGGGGTCATTAATACCCCAATACCAGTCACGATGTAGGCGACACAGGTAAAGAGCTGGTTATAGATCATTCCGGAATTGCTGACGTAGACCATTAGAGCATCCAGGTTGGTGACTGTTCCGTTGGTCAGTAAGGTATCGTATCGTTCTATTTCCATGGTGTAACCGGAAGCAATAAGCTGCTGACCGATGTTAATGATCGTGTACGCCACAAACGTATAGAGATTAATATTGATGAATTTAGAAACCCAGCTGTATAGGGAGTTTTCAAATCCCGGTACCAGTGCCATCCCGACAGCGATGGGTCCCAGTATAATTAAAATATAAGCCCAGATCTTCTGAATGAAAAAGATGAGATAGACGCAAATTCTAAGGATGGAAAGGCAGACAAACTCGATCACTTCGGCGACCAGTTTCTGCATCTGGAACTGCATCCTGATCTGCCATTCCTTGATAGGCTGTAACAGTTTATCAATCCCCTCACTGATATCAAACCAAGAATCATCCGCATCTTTTGAAGTATTGTTAATTACCTCCTGTTTGGCATCTTCTTCTGCATTGAGTTTAATGACCGCATCCAATAATTGTTGTTGTTTTTTGAATCGCTGTATCCTCAGGTCATTGACCTCGGATTCTATATCACTGAAAATAGCAATTCCGGGTTCGGCGATGGCTTCAAACGGCGCCTGTAGCAGATTGACAAATCCCGTCCAATAGACGAGGGTAAACCCAATAAGTATCGGTTTAAGCATCGGGGTGATTTCCCACTCACGGTCTCCGGCAGCCATCTGCCATCCCATATAGCCGAGATACATCAATGCTCCCAATCCTCCAATCGCCCTTCCTACTAATGCTGAGCCTTGTGCATTGTCCTGAACATTGGTATCCAGTTTGGTAAAGACCTCCATAAACCATTTTTCAAAAGCACCATCACCCTTTAGAAATTGAAGCAGGTTAATGTAATCGCCGTCAGTCTGGCAAAAACCCATTATCGGCAGTAATATAGCCAGAAGGCATAAAATTAATGTTGGTTTTCTATTCATAGCTAATATCTGTTTTTGTATTTCTGCATTACATTTTGAACAATGCCTTTGTCTGAAGCAGGCGTCCATTGATTGGGCAATGCCGTGGATAGATGACTGTTCAGGATGTTTTTGTAATCCAAAAGCAGCGTTGTTTTATTATTGTACTTCCTTAGTTCCTGAACAAATTTGCGCCAACGGATTAGCGTTTCATGATACATAATGAAGCGTTTTCCCCTTGGCATATCCATCGAGCGTGACAATGAGTACTTTTCCTTGATCATATCCAGTTCCTCCTGTAATCTTTTTAAGGTGCCGGTTGTATTGAGCATTTCATAGGTCTGTTGGTCTTTCAGCCGCCATTCGATGAAATTCTGCGGGTTGTCCGGAAATTCTGTAACAGGTTTGAGCATTCGTTTGTAATAGAGCAGCCAAAGCGGATCTGCATCGACTGTAGCCGAAGTCCAGTGAGCAAAGTCCTGAACACTTCTTTTGTAAATTGTATCGGATGCAGCCTTGATCTTCTTGGCTTCTTCTTCCTGGAACTTGAGCTGTGCGAATCGCAGATTTTGCTCTCCGGTAGGTTTCAACGGGCGGATATCTTCGCCATCCTTATAATCCCTGTTGATCTTGGGAGCCCAAATACCCCAAACCGTCGCATAAGCAAAATTGGTCTGGATGCCCAGGAAATATTTGGGGTAAGGACGCCAGTCTCCCCAGCTTTCAAAAGTCATTCGCTTGTGCTGGGCAACGATGGAAGGATCATTCAGCCTCTTAACACTGACTTGCCCGAATATCAGAACGGTAGCTAACAGAAGTTGTAATAGCTGTATTTTTTTTATTAATGTTTTCATAATTTTAATTGAAGATGTATTTGTATTTTGTGATGATACCTCCTACGATCGCCCTGTCAATATTGATGTAGTTCCTCAGAACCGGAACCTGATACAGGTATGGGATCTTCTTAGCATTTTCCAGTCTTAGGATGATGTATAGAATGTTACCGTGAATGTTTCGTACGCGTGTAAACACTTTTTCAATAAGCATTTCGCGATCCATTGAATCTATCAGGAAATCCTTATCCTCATTCATAATATCCTGTGCAACTACCTGTTGGAGCTTTACAACCTGTTTTCCTATTTCAACATAGTATTTTGAAACCAGTACAGCATATTCCGGGTGCTGTGCGGACAGGTCCAGCATCTTATTGGAATTGCTGACAATTTTCCCTAAGTAATGGTAGAGGTACATCAGTTTTTTACTCTGGGTCAATGCAGAATTGACATTTTTCAACTGCTGATAGATGTATTCCTGTATCGCAATGACCTGTGCTGTTTTGTTTTTAATATCCTCGTATAATTCTTTTTGCTTTTTGTAAGAATCCAGGAATGCCTGCTCACTGGCTAAACGTACCCCGTGGTTGACCGTGATCTGTGACAGTAACTTATCGTTAATCACGATCTGCTGGCTTTGAATTCCAGCAACGGAAAACAAAACAATACTGAAGGTGAATATTTTTTTCATCGCTAAAAGGATTTGATGTTGTTCATGATATCCTGCACGACCTGGCGATCCCTATTGACATAGTATTGGAAAGCTCTTTTGTTCCGTAAAACCTTAGCTTTGATATCCTTTATTTTTAAAAGCATATGCGTAGAATTTCTGCTCAGCGTTTTGACCTTGCCCAAAGCGTAGTCCAGTAAGATTTTGCGCTCCGATTGTTCCATCTGGTTGATAGCTCCATAGGACAAAACGATTCCTGTCAATAACCGTAAGGTCATTTGCAGGTCATCTACAAACTGCACCTGTGAAGGTAAAACTGCAATGATGGAATAAGGTGCCGTATTGATCTCATTAATGATCGCAGTTTGGTTATTCGTTATCTTGGTGATTTCCCTGCTCACTGCTACTCCTGCCGGAATCGCCTGTATGGCAAATGACACGATACGAAGCCTGTCCTGGATTTTGGTGACTTTTTCCTTAAAGTTTTTCCATTGTGATTGGTTAGCCGTTTCTACTGACGCATTGAGCGTTTGCTTTTGCCGCATCTCTTTCTGCCGGTCATGTTCCTTCATCGTGGCATTAATCTCAAGATCCATCATCGGGAAAGAAACATTTTCCTTTTGCCACGCTGGCGTAGAGCCACCACCTGATGATGTCAATAGGCAATAAGTTGCAGCAAGGAACAGGGCACAGATCAGGTTCTTTTTCATCATTTTGAGTTTAAAAATTCCGTTTGTAGCGGTTCATAATATCATCCACAATGGCCTTATCGGTATTAATGTATCCGGCAAAAGGATTAATGGAATTCCAGAATCCCAGCCTGTTGGCTTTTTCCAGTCGAAGCTTAATGGCCAACAGCCACAGCTTTAGGTTTTTCACATTCCCTGAAATGTTGTGTAGGATCTTGTAACGGTCTCCGGCGGTTGCAAGGTTCAACTCACCAGAAGCCAAAATATCCGATACATCCGTTACGATTTTCAGGCTTTGCTCATAGGTTTTCTGTGAAGCTTTTACCCCGAAAATGGCATACTGCGGATGTTGCGACGCTAACTGTACCACTTGCGAGGAATATGTATAGCATTTATTCAATTCAGAATAAATCTCTTTGACCTGGATTCCATTCTGTAAGGTTCCTGATACTTCTTTCAATCCCTTCAGTATTTTATTCTGAATGTCATTGGCAGCCACCATTTGGGTTCCCACCCAAGTTTGCGCGTCCTTTAATTTGGATGTTTCATCGATAACCTCATTCTGCTTAGCTTTCAGATTTTCCGAATAGAGAATCATTGCAGCGGTTACCGTAGGGTCGATGTAGGTATTCTGAGCACTTAGTAGTCCGGAGAATCCCAAAAATATTAGGCTAAGCTTCTTCATATTGATAATCTTTTTTATGGATGAATTCTGAAAAGCTGATATCAGGGTCGTCCAACTCCTGTGAGATGATCTTGAAAATATTTTTCCCTGGGTGGTTTTTCTTCATCCTTTGGTAGTAAGAGACAACTTTATGATCCAAAGGATTCTGGTACAAATTCACTAAAGACACCAGGTTTTCAAGACTGTCGCCAAAGGCTTTTAAGTCCGAGACAATCTTTACCAAAGCCTCGTCATAATTGCCATACTGTTGCACATAATATTCAACTGCTGATTTCTCAGGCTTCTCGGTCGTATAAGTCAGATACTGCTCAAGCGACACCTCATTGCCATAGACCTCACCCTTGGAACCTCTCTTCAGGTAAAATTCCTTGAAGCGGCTCCGGCCGAATTTATTGTTGAGATTGTTGATCGTGAAGATCTTGTTTTGCTCCACTTTATTCAGCGATAACAAAGACGCTATGCGATCAAAATTGTCCTTGAACTTGGTTTGGTCTAACAGGATAAAGGTGTCAGAATTGTTGATAATGGAATCTTTGACTACGGCATTTCCAATGATGTCATCCAATTCCTGCGTTACAACTACGGCTTCACCCCAAAATTTCCTTACAGTTTTGTAGAGATACAGAATATATCCGCCCATCAGCTTACTGGCAATCGCTTTCCAGGCCTCTTCAATGATGAGGGCTTTTCTTCGGTCTTTACGTAGCCTCATCTTTTGAATAAACGTGTCCATAATGATGAGTGTTACGATCGGAAACAATTTCGGATTGTCCTTCACGTTGTCGATTTCGAAGACAATAAATGCTTCATCGAACAGCTTATTATCGGCAGATTCATTCAATGTGGTCGCATATCTTCCGCCTTTATAAAAATCCCTCAATACAAACAAAAACGTCCTGAGATTGAACTCTCTTTCCGTAATGTTGTGCTTTTTATTATTAAGATAAAGCGGCAGGAATTTATCGCAGTAATCATAGAATCCGTTGAAGGAAAGCTCTTTGGCAGGCAACTTTTCTTCAAGTTCTTTGATCTTTTTGATAATTGCCTTTCTCAACGATTCATTCCAATCTTCTGCCGTCTCCGGATGTTTAATAATTTCTGCAGATCTGATCAAGATGAGTTGTGTTTCATCGTAGATCTTTCTTCGCTCCATATCATTCAACGTTTCGTAAGCCTCGTAAACTTTGTAGAATTGTTCACTGTCATAGTCAGGATTATTGGCATTCTTATCCGGATGATAGAATTTCAATAATTTTCTTCCTGCTTCTTTCACTTCATCCGGGCTGGCATCGAAAGCAATTCCTAAAATATCATAATACGTTCGTTGCTCCTGGACCTCGCTCTCATATTCGGCAAAAACATCTTCTTCGTGAATATTGTACTTGTTGAGATAAAGAATGAGCTCTTCTGAAGTTTTATGGTTATACCATTCGGTTCCTGAATTGAAATATTGATGATAATAGGACATCAGCACATTATCCAGGATGGATTTCTGTGCAGACGATACTGTCGCATCCGGACCTTGCCATATCAGGAAGATAAGGTTGGTTAAAAATTCAATTTTCTCGATATTAAACTCTTTTTTATCCATTAGAAAAGGATTCATCGTGATCGGTTTTTCTTCGGTGTATTGAATATATCTACCGCCTTTATATTTGCAGGTTCCTGAATAAGAATCTCCGGTATCTACGATCACCACATCATAATTATAGGTCAGGTATTGCTCAACAATATTGTTCATCAGGAATGACTTCCCGGAGCCGGATGGTCCTAAAACAAATTTGTTTCGGTTATTGATCCTCCCGGTTTTCATTGGAAGATCAGCGGGATCAACCTTTAACGGAACGCCCTGCCGATCTGTAAATCTCAGGTAGAAGTTAGATTCTTCATTCACGGGATAACTTTCTTTAAAAAAAAAACACAAGGCCGCTTCGCTTGTCGTCATGAAAAGATCGTACTCCCTGAGTTCTGTGGCGTTACCCGGAATGGCTGCCCGAAACAGCTCCATCTGGTTGTAGGCATTTTTTGAAACGATAATCCCTTTTGTGAAGAGCTTATTCTCAATCATGGACTGGATTCCTTCCATTTCTTCCATAGTGTTTGTTGAAAATATCAGGGAAAAATGAGCATTGACCACTAGCTGACCGTCAATGGCAATATTATGCAGCAAGGTTTGGATCTCTTCTGCGATGATGGCATTGGACGGCGAGTTGTTGGCTGCACCTTCGTGTTTTTTCTTTTTCTTATCGAGCTCCCTTTGCTGCTGGGCCTGGATTGGAATCGTTATGACTTGATTGTAAACTATGGTTTCATAGTTTTCAAGCTCATTGATAAAGGTAAAATTATCAACGGCCGTTTCCGCGGCAGCTCCATTGCCTCCTAGAATAGAGTAGGACTCTATTTCAGAAGGAAGGTCAATATTTTCCACATCGACATAGGAAATGTTTTTGACACAGCGGTTTCCGATCTGCAAGTACGCGTTGGTACTTTTGATATTGTCAAAAGTGGGAATCTCAGAAAACTGCATAGACAAAACTCCGGAAATGTAATATTCAAAATCTTTCTCAAACAGAAATTCAGGCTCGCAGTCATTCTGCTTTAACAGCATAAATACCTTCTGAGATTTATCACGAAGCTCCTTATAACTCTTTTCGGAAAAATTGTAATGTTTGTTTTTCTTTTTCAGTTTGTCGTCGACTATATCAGTAAAGAGCAAAATGGTCTCAATAGTTTTGAAGAGTCTGCCTTCAAAATGATCTGAATATTTCTGCTGGAGGAATTGGGTGGATGGCTCAGCAGTATATTTCTTTTTAGTGAATATATCCAGTTTTTGAACAATCCGTCCTTCGCCTATAATGGAGACCACCTGATTTAATACGGTGTGAAATTCCAGGTAATTGTCCGGATCAGCAGAATACTGCTGAACGATGTTTTTGATTCTGATCCCGATGATGGGATTGCCGTATTGTCCAAACAGCACGTCAAAATCCCAATTGAAATCCTTTCCGTAATCGTAGCCGATGAACGGAATGTCAAATACTTGTTTTTTTGCTGTTGCCATTCTTTAAAATTTTATTATTGTTTAGTCTTTTTGGGAAAATGAAGATGTGATCGAAGTGTTTGGTCTTGTTATACAGACCGTATTTGTCCTGTCTTTTGAAGATCAGGTAAACACCTCCGGCTGTTGTTGCAAGCCCCAGGAGTGAGCCGAGCAATCCGAATTTGGATAGTACCAGGGCGGCAACAACGCCAGCGCCGATAACTGCCACGGCGTAAATGATGTACTTGCCTTTAAGCCCGAAGAATACAAGAGGCTTTTTCAGCCCCTTGTAAAGGTAGAATCCCATTTTAGGCAAAAAAGGAGGTTACGAATTCCGGAACAACGATCAGGAAGATCATGGCACCG
>LAZY01000063.1 GCA_001013295.1 Chryseobacterium indologenes
ACTACTTTTGAAGAAGTTAACACACAGCAAATTAATTAATTTGCAACTATTAGGAAAGCGAAAGCTTTCCTTTTTGCATAAAAAAGGCTATCTCTTTTGAGACAGCCTCTGTATGGTAGTAAGATTGGTCAAAAATTAAGAGTGACCAAACCCGATGTTTCCTTTTTTATCAGATAATTTCTTTTTGAAATCAATCATCCTTAAAGCGGTTACTGCTGCTTCTACCCCTTTGTTTCCAAGGTCCCCACCGCTTCTTGCAATAGACTGTTCCTGGGTATCATCTGTCAGTACACAGAAGATGGTAGGAGTATCCGTCATGATATTACAATCCTTGATGCCTTGTGCTACTGCAGAACATACGTAGTCGAAGTGAGGTGTTTCTCCACGGATTACGCATCCGATAGAGATCACAGCATCATATTTTCTTTCTTTGCAAAGCTGCATGCTTGCATAACTCAACTCAAAAGCTCCGGGAACAGGGAAAAGTTTGATGTTTTCAGGTTTTACCCCTTCTTTTTCAAGAATTTCCAAAGCTGCATCACGAAGATTGTACGTTACAAAATCATTCCACTCAGAAAAAACAATGCCGATAGAAAAATCTTCGGCATTAGTTATATGAAGTGGCTTGTAATCGGAAAGATTAACTGTTGCCATTTTTTAGTAATATTTAGTCATTTCAATATAAGAATCAGACATTCCGTTGTCGTAGTCCTGATATTTCTCGTCAATTGCTGAGAAGTATTTTTTAGCTTCTGCATTTTTCTTTAAACCTAAAGCTACCAAACCTGCTTTTCTTGTGAAAAAGTAAGAAGTGTATGGGTCATCGGATGCAGTTGCTGCCTGGTCTAATAATGTCAGCGCCTCTTCATTTTTGTTAAGACCTGATTTGGCATCAGCCATAGCTCCCAGTTTCATTGCCATTAAGGTTTTATTTTTAGAAGAGAATTTGTCTAGCAAATCATAAGCCTCCTGGAATTTTCCTTCTTTGAATTTCAATAAACCGGCATTGTAAGAAGAAAGCTTACCGATTTCAGTAGAAGAATATTCATTAGCGGTACCAATAAAACCTGGATTAGCCGCAGATTTTCCACCTAATGCATCTTTATCTTTACCTTCTGCAAGGTTTTTCTGAGCAGCAAGGAAACTTTTCACAGCTTCAGTGTTCTTAGGAGCAATTACAAATTGCTTGTAAGCAAAGAATCCTAAAACCCCTAAAATCAAAGCTCCAAATACAATTCCTAGTGGTTTTGAATATTTTTCAACAAATCTTTCAGTGTTTAAAGCCTCTCTGTCAAGGTCTTTAAAGAACTCAACCGTTTCTTTACCTTCTTGCTCATTCTGAGCAGTCTTTCCCAATTTTGCCATAAGTTTTTAAAAATTGAAATGCAAATTTAATTGTTTCTGAGAGATTTACAAAATACTTTGTGAGTATTATTGATAAAAGTGAATAAATAGAGTGAATTGTTAATGGCAAATCCATTAAAAAGGCTTCGGCTCCGCTCGGTATGACACTTCTGATATTAACTTTTTAAAGTTTTCATTAGCCATTGTCATGCCGGGTGGAGCCGAAGTATATGATATATTATTTTAGTATTCTAAAATATGATAGACCTCTGCGTTGAACTTTTTCAGTTTTTCATCCCCATTCAGTCCCTTCAGTCCAATCAGGAAACTGAATTGAGAAACCGTAGCGCCTTGTTTTTCTACGAGTTTGGCAGCAGCTTCGGTTGTTCCTCCGGTCGCCAGCAGATCATCATGAATTAGAATTCTTTGTCCTGCTTTTATTTGTCCTTCACGGGTTTCAATAATAGCACTTCCGTATTCCAGATCGTAGCTTTCCGAAATGATAGGCGGAGGAAGTTTTCCTGCTTTTCTGATCAGGATGAAAGGAACTTCCAAAGCAACGGCAATGGCAATTCCGAACAGGTACCCGCGGCTTTCTATTCCGCAGACTGCATCTACTTTACCTTTACTGAAGGCAACAAGATCTGCAATCACTTCTTCATAAAGTTTCGGATTCAGAAAAATGGGTGAAATATCTTTAAACTGTATTCCGGGAATAGGAAAATCAGGGATATTTTCAATGGTACTTTCTAATTTTTTGATTAGGTATGCTGAAGCCATTTATGGATTGATTTTATAGCTGGAAATTTTCCAGTCTCCGTTTACATTTTTAAGTCCGAAAGTTACTTTCAGAGAAGTTGTCTTACCAGCCTTATCTGTAACATCATACGTTGCGTTTACGCTAGCACCATTGGCATTAGCCGCGCTTGTCGTGATGTTTTTTACACTTACATTTTTGATGGCTCCAAAACCTGAGTTAGGATTAGAGAAAGACTCATAGCTTCCCCAGCTTGGGTTGTTGGCCGTTTCGTAAGCTGCTTTTAAATTTTGAGAACTTACATTGTTCAAAAACTTGCTTACCGTATTTTTAGGGTCTGCCGTTGGCTGTTTCGGAGCAGCTGGTGCTGCAGGAGTTGCTGCCGCCGGATCTGTAGTTGTTGCCGGAGGAGTTGCTGTATGATTGTTTGGATCTACTACAGCACTTGGCTGTTGGGCCACAGCAGTAGTATCTGTTTTAGGTACTACAGGAACTTTCAAGGCTGAAGCATTTACATCAAGCCCGACTTTTGACATTTTAAAGGTCTTAGCCGTTGTTTTTACAGAAACCGTAATATCGATTTTATTATCTACAACTTTTGCAGCTGGAATGGATGAGAATTTTAAGTTGAATCCTTTAAAATTGTTATCCTGCATCAGGTTTTTAGCTGTAGAAAGTCTTACCCCGTTGCTGAAAACTTCTAATGTAGCTTCCAGACCAGCTCCTGTAAAAGATACCGGTTTTCCTGCTGCATCTACAAGTCTTGGAACGATCTGAATAGCTGTAGGAGCTCCCGTACCATCATTACCGGTAGGGGTTGTTATAATGCTCAATGATCCGGCTTTCACATCATTCGGGTCACTTTCCTTCACTTTATCATCTCCAAAAATATTCATTGGTCCTAATGACGGCGGATCGGTACTTGCCCATTCTATTCCGTTTTTCTGTGCGACTTCATCAGCCAGGGTCATAATCTCAGGAACTTTTTTCCCGTTGATCAGTTGTCCTAAAGCTTTAAGCTCATTCACATCCCCGTCTGCCTCTACACCAAATGTTTTAAGGATATAAAGAGCTTCATTAAACTTGATCTGCTTAATGGTAGGTAAGCTGGAAGTCATATCATTGATACTTGACTGCAGCGTTTTAGTATTCGTAGCATCTACATGATCTTTTTTGCATGCTGTAAAAAGCAACAAACTGAAAACAAGTAGAAAAGAAAACTTTTTCATTTTTATTTGGTTTGTTGCAAATTTAATAAAACCTTTATTAATAGTGGATTTTATTTTTTGATTTGTTTTTCCTTCAGGTCATCCTTAAAAAAGCTGCTGAAAATAGTCTGCATATTCGGGAATGAAGGATCTTTCCAGAACGAGGTCTGATAGTTGCTGTAATCCCTGTCGAATTTTACTTTTTCAATGTCTTTCTCATCACTGAAGCTTAATTCTGTAGGGTAAAAATTATTGTATCCAATGATCTGATTGTAATCCGGTTCACTTTTATGTTTAAGTTTTACAAACATCACCTCGTTGAATTCTAAGAAATTCTTTAAGTTTTTTTCAGAATTTTTTTCGAAAGACATATTGAGTATGGTTTTAATATCGTAAAGTCTGAATCCGAATAGGGAAAGTTCCTTTTCCTGCAGAACTGCATCAGTCACTTCAATCTGATCTTTCTGGTCTCCTTTCAGTTCTTTGATGACATTTCTTTTTGTTTTATATTCTTCAGGATTGCCTACATATTTGAGACTGGGAAGTTTTAATGAGCTGCTGGTGTCCCATGAGGATACTTTCTTTTTTTCATTTTGGGCATCTGCCAGGTAGAAAATTCTATATTGCTGAATATTGGTACTCTTCAGTTTTTTGGTTTTGTTATCAAAAACATAGGTGATAATGCCGTCCGTATAGCTATTCAGTCTATTGTTCATGGTGACGTAGGCATTAAAATTTCCGCTTACAATAATATATTTGGCAGGTTTGGAATTTTTGATAACCACCGTTTCGATTTCTTTAACCTTATCATTGATCTTGATGACCCCTTTATCCAGATCAGCATAAGAAAGATTTGCTACCGGAAAATTATTATAAATGATCTGAAATTTTTCTTGGGATTGAGGCAATGACTGTTTCTCAATTTTCCCATCAATATCGGAAAAGGCAAGGATACTTCCATCTTTACCAAATACTGAAACTTTAGGAAGCGGTTTATTGGTTGTTTCAGAGACAAAAGTAAGGGTCTGGGCATTTGTGAAAACGGAAATCAGACTGAATATGATGTAAAACAGATAAATTCTTTTCATAGCAGTATTTTGTTTTTGGGTTAAAGATTTAAAACAGACTTTATTGTAAAGACGGGAAAAACTAAAAACAGTTGCCTGAAAAATTAAGTTTCACCTCATGGTACAAAAAGACTGGTCATTTCACAATCAGTCTTTTGTAATTTTATTTTGTTACAGGTCTTTATAATGGATACTCCGATCAAACCCAGTTTTTGTAAGAAAGATAGCTGTGAAAGCTATTTCAGTCCAGGAAAGATTAAAACATTCTTTTTCATTTTTTTGAAGAATCAATGCAGATATAGATGTTTTTCTGTTTTGGGTATTTACTTGGAAAAATATTGTACTTTTAACCTTCCCTAAGAGGCTCTCAAGAAGAGTTTAAGCCTTCAGCTTCTTAATTTTTAGATTTTCATGAACAGTTTAAAAAAGAGATACCATTACTACCGTTTTTTTTTCAACACACGAAAGTTGAGAAAAAACTTTCCGTTTTATAAGGTGGCAACACTTGCAGAAACGATAGATGAGATTAGAATTCATAAAAAAAATATCAGTAGGTTCGGGGACGGAGAATTTCGTCTGGTATTGGATGCTTCAGGTATTGGGTTTCAAAATGGAAGTCTTGAGATGACGGACAGGCTTCGGGAAGTTTTGACCTCGAATTTGCCTAATCATCTTGTGGCTATTCCCGAAACGTTCTCTTTGAAGAATAATCTGAACTGGAGGGTTAAATTCTGGTGGCTGAACTTCATCAATACCATCGGAGTTCAGATTTCGCAGCATTTAAATCCAAAGAAAAAATATTCCAATGCTTTTATTACCCGTTTTTATTTAGATTATGAAACTAAAAAGCATATTCCGAATATTCTTGAGAAAATAAAAAAGGTTTGGGAAAATAAAGATGTTTTGATCGTAGAGGGCGAATATTCCCGTCTGGGAGTGGGAAATGATCTTTTTGATCAGGTGAAATCTTTACAGAGAATACTTTGCCCGGCGAAAGATGCTTTTTCTATGTATCACGAAATTCTTGCTGAAGTCAGAATTCATGGAAGAAATAAACTGGTACTTCTGGCATTAGGACCCACAGCTACGGTAATGGCTTTTGATCTTGCTAAAGAAAATATCTGGACGTTGGATATTGGACACATCGATCTTGAGTATATGTGGTATTTACAAAGTGCTCAGGAAAAAATACCGGTTGCGGGCAGATTGGTGAATGAAGCAACGAAAGAGCAAAATGTGGTAATACCGGAAGGCGAAAGAACGAAATACGAAAGATCGATCATCAAAAAAATGTGAGGGTGACCTTTCATTCAATTCTAAAATATTATTTTTGTTTCAAACAGACACTATGATTAAGAAAAGATTTGATCAGGTCAATCGTCTCATCAAAGACACCCTCGCTTTTGAGAAAATTAAACAAAACAAGCCTGAAGATACTGCGAAGGCAGTAGTAGTGAGTATCAAGCACCACACCGTTTATCATCGTTTTTTTTATCTGCTTCTTAAGTTTTACAAACTTTCCGGATACAATGTGTATTACCAGATGGATTTTGCTACGTTCAGAAACATCCGTAATAAAGAGAAGTACCTTAGCATGATTGTAAGAGAAGATAATTTTCTAATCGTTAATAAAAAATATAAGCCTGAAAATTATATTGAAATAAAAGATGAAATGTTCAGCCCTGATTATTTTTCCGCTTACTTTGAAAAAGGGAATAATACTGATGGTGTGTTTCATGTTCCTATGAGTTTTCATCCTTTAATGTATCATTACGGTTTTTGGAACCGGAAGGTTGATGTCAGCAAAAAAAGAGTTAACGGTATATTCTGTTATGGTAATTTTGATTCGCAGGCTTATCTTGAGATCAAAAGAACTGAATTTTCTGTAGTACCCAGAACCGAACTTCTTAGCTATTTTAAAGAAAAACAGGATTTTCTGGCACTTCCCGGCAAATCTGATATGTTGAAAGGGATAGAAGAGGGGAGCTTAGACAGAAAATATGCGTTTGCGATTAAAGAACATTTTGAACTTCCTATGGAGGAAGTGAGGGAAACCTTATCTCATTTTAATTTTTATTTCTGCTGCCCTGGAGTGGTGATGCCTTTGTGCCATAACGTAATTGAAGCGATGTCTGTAGGAACGATTCCGATCATTCAGAAAGAGTATGCAGAAGTAATGTATCCTAACCTTACCGATAATGAGAATGCTGTCATTTTTAATGATCTGGAACATCTGGATTCTATTTTAAAAGACATTTTTGAAACACCTCAATCTGAGGTCAGCCGGATGCGGGAAAATGCATTGAAATATTTTCAGGATTATCTTAGTCCGGAAAGTATGATTGAACATCTTAATGAAAGTATCAGAAATAAAGAATTGGTTTATTTGCAAGCTGAGCACCGTAGTGTTAAGTTTGTGCGGTAGCCTTTTATTTCCTGTTTTGAATTTAATACATTTAGATGGAAAAAACTCCAGGGTAAAATATTCTCCGGAGTTTTTTGTAGTCATATTCATACTGACGACACTAATAACAGGTATGTAATTCATGTCTTTGAATTTGTTTTGAAATATTACCATAAAAAAAGACCGATCATATTGACCGGTCTTTTTTGTTTATTTCTGTTACAAGTCCTTAGAAAGGATACTCATAAATTTCAGATTCGTGTAAGTAAGGGTTTCCTGTAGGAATCAACTTCAGTTTAGATAGAGCTGAAAGTACAGTAAACATAAATAATCCGATTACGAATAGTAAAGCTCCCAGGATCAGGATAAATACTTCCGGAGTGTTCCAGTATGGCCCTACCGTTCCTGGCATTACCATGTTGAAATAATCCAGGATGTGTCCTAAGATCACTACTACTGCCATCGTTGTAACAACTTTGTAGTTTCTCTTAATGCTGCTACTTACTAGTACCAATAATGGTAATAAGAAGTTGATGATCAACATTGGTAAGAAAGTAGGAGAGTAGTGTTGGAATCTACCGAAGAAGTAGTTAACCTCTTCCGGAACGTTCGCATACCAATAAAGCATGAACTGAGCGAACCATGTATACGTCCAAAGCATACTTGTAGCGAAAAGGAATACTCCTAAATCGTGTAAGTGGTTGTCATTGAACTGTGGTAAGAAACCATTTTTCTTAAGATAAACACTTAATAAGATGATTACAGCAATACCACTTGACAGGCAGCTAACCATTGAATACCAGATATACATTGTAGAATACCAGTGAGGGTCAATAGACATCAACCAGTCCCAAGCCCAAGCAGCAGAAGCAAATCCGAAGAATGCGATATATCCTACTGCCCATCTGTAAAGCATTTGATATTCAACTTTAGATTTAGTATCATCTACTTTTTTAGACTGAGCTTTAAGTTTCCATGCAAAGAAAGAAGCACCTACTACATAAATGATCGTTCTGATAGCATAGAATGGTATGTTTAAGAATCTTTTCTTTTCGAATAGAATTACGTCGAAGTGAGCCGATTCAGGGTTTGTTAATTCCGGATCCATCCAGTGGAATAAATGGCCATTGTGAGTGATGTTTAAAATCATCAGAATAACCAGAATTGCACCTCCGTAAGGAATATAAGAAGCAATAGCTTCCATTACTCTTGTAATAATAATTGGCCAACCAGCGTGGGCAGCGTGCTGAATACAGTAAAAAAACAATACAGCACAACTCACTCCAAAGAAAAAGACAGCTACAAAGTGTAACGATGCCAAAGGCTGATTGTGAACCTGAAGTTCAGCGTGCTCTAAGTGAGCAGCGTGGTCTTGTGGTCCAACCATTTCACTTGAGTGTGTAGGAGCAGTATGACCTGAAGCATGAACAGCTTCCATCATTTGTTCTATCTTCTCAGTAGAAAGTCCTTTATTCATAAAGAAACCAATACCGAACAGAACTAAACCTACAACAAGAAGTATTAGAGAAGTTGATTTTAATTTTGGTGAAAAACTATACATTTCTTTTCTTATTTTTTAGTTTCGGTAGTCGTTTCAGTTGCTGGTGCCGCCGCTGTAGCTGCTGCCGGTGCTGCTGCTCCTTTTTTGAAAGCACTCATCACATACATAGCCACTCTCCATCTGTCTCCTGCGTTCAATTGTCCCGCATAAGACCCCATCGCATTTCTACCGTTAGTTAATACATAATGAACAGATCCTACAGTAAGCTCTCTGTCAGCATAGTTTGGTACTCCTGAGAATGCTCCACTTTGTACGATTGGTCCTTGTCCATCTCCTCCTGTTCCGTGACATGCAGCACAAGTGTGATCAAACAATACTTTTCCTCTTTCAATATCCTTAGCTGCATTAGCAGGGTTCAAAGGAGAAGCAGTAAGTTTTTTAGAAGCATCATATCCTGCATTGTATTGATCTACATTTTTTGGAAGTAAACCTTCTTCAAAAACTCCATCTTTATTTTGAGCTACTGATCCTTCTACTGGAGCAAGACCTGTTGCACCACTATTTTTAACGAAAGCAGGAATTTCATTTTCATGATCTGAATACGCATCCTGAGCCTTCATCAATGGATCATAAGCTACCGGAAAATACATGTCCGGGAAGTAAACCAATGGAGTGTTCTCCTTTGGTCCGCAAGAGTTAAGTAAAACTGTTGTTAAACCTAAAACTGCTGTAATTCTTAATACATTCTTTTTCATTTTAAGCGTCTTTAACAGTTATTTCTTCAACTCCAGTTTCTATTAGCAACTGCTTTACAGATTCTACATCTTCAGTTACGAATTCCATCATGAATTTATCATCAGTAGTTCTTGGATCAGGATTCTGAGCCGGAGCTCCCGGATACATTTTGTTTCTAACTAAGAAAGTTAAAGACATCATGTGAGCTGCACAGAATACCATTAATTCGAACATTGGAACTACGAATGCCGGCATGTTGTGTCCCCAGTCAAAAGCTGGTTTACCACCGATATTCTGAGGCCAGTCGTGGTTCATTACATACCATGTCAAAGTAGCACCGATAGTAACCCCATAACAAGCATAGATGAAAGCAGCATCAGAAATTCTAGTTTTCTTTAACCCTAAAGCTTTATCTAGTCCGTGAACCGGAAACGGAGTATAAACTTCGTTTATTTTGATTCCTTTATCGTTGAATGCTTTAACGCCGTTCATTAAATCGTCGTCGTCAGCATAAAGTCCGTATACAATTTTAGTGGTGCTCATCTCCTTCTTTTGCTTTATAAGTTTCACCTGAGATTTTCAAAATCGATTTTAATTCAGCCTGTGCAATTACAGGGAATGTTCTTGCATATAATAAGAATAATACAGAGAAGAATCCGATAGTTCCTAAGTATACACCCACATCAATGATCGTTGGCTTAAACATTGTCCATGATCCTGGTAAGTAGTCTCTGGAAAGGTTGATAACGATAATATCGAAACGCTCAAACCACATACCGATGTTAATGATCAATGCAACGATGAACGTCCAGATAATGTTTGTTCTTGCTTTCTTGAACCAGAAAGAAGCTGGTACAACAAGGTTACAGATAATCAAAGACCAGAAAGCCCACCAGTAAGGTCCTACTGCAGCACCCGGTGAAAGGTATGTAAAGTCTTCAAATCTTGATCCTGAGTACCATCCGATGAAATATTCAGTAGCATAAGCCACAGTTACCATACCACCAGTAAGAACGATTACGATGTTCATAATTTCGATATGATACATTGTAATGTACTCTTCAAGGTGACATACTTTTCTAGCAACCAACAATAGGGTCTGTACCATTGCAAATCCTGAGAAGATCGCACCTGCTACGAAGTAAGGAGGATAGATCGTTGAGTGCCATCCTTTAATTACTGAAGTCGCGAAGTCAAAAGATACGGTAGTGTGTACTGAGAATACAAGTGGAGTTGCCAAACCTGCAAGAACCAAAGAAAGTTCTTCGAATCTTTGCCAGTGTTTTGCTTTACCACCCCAACCGAATGCAAGGAATGTATAAATTTTTCTCGTCCAAGGAGTTTTAGCTCTATCTCTGATCATTGCAAAGTCAGGGATTAGTCCCATAAACCAGAATACAGTTGATACTGAGAAATACGTAGAGATCGCAAATACGTCCCAAAGTAGAGGAGAGTTGAAGTTCCCCCAAAGAGAACCGAACTGGTTTGGTAAAGGGAATACCCAATATCCAACCCAAACTCTACCCATGTGAATTACAGGGAAGATTGCTGCCTGTACAACCGCAAAGATCGTCATCGCCTCTGCAGATCTGTTTACAGACATTCTCCATCTCTGTCTAAATAATAATAATACTGCGGAGATTAGGGTCCCGGCGTGACCGATACCTACCCACCATACGAAGTTGGTAATATCCCAACCCCAGTTAATAGTTCTGTTAAGCCCCCATGCTCCAATACCTGTCCCGATAGTGTAAGCGATACAGCCGAATCCATAGAGGAATAGAACTAGCGCAGCATATAATGAGATCCACCATAATTTACCTGCTCTTTCTTCGATAGGTCGTGCAATATCTTCTGTGATATCGTGATAAGTTTTGTGACCAATAATTAGAGGTTCCCTTATCGGAGCTTCGTAATGTCCTGACATTTTTTACCTATTTATTATTTAAACTTTATTTTTCTACTCTGTTTCTTACTTTAGTGTGATAGAACACGTTTGGTTTTGTTCCGATCTCCTCTAGTAAATAATATCTTCTGTTAGAGGCATATACCTTTCTAATTTCAGACTCTTTATCATTCATGTCTCCAAATGTCATTGCACCAGTAGAACAAGCTTTGGAACAAGCAGTCTGAAATTCTCCATCCTTCACTCTTCTTCCTTCTTTCTTAGCCTCAAGAATTGTATTCTGAGTCATTTGGATACACATTGAACATTTCTCCATTACCCCTCTAGTTCTTACAACTACGTCTGGGTTAAGTACCATTCTTCCTAAATCGTTGTTCATGTTGAAGTCGAACTTATCGTTTAGGTTATAAGTAAACCAGTTGAAACGTCTTACTTTGTACGGACAGTTGTTTGCACAATATCTGGTACCGATACATCTGTTGTAAGCCATATGGTTTTGACCTTGCTTACCGTGTGAAGTAGCCGCTACTGGACATACAGTTTCACATGGAGCGTGGTTACAGTGCTGACACATTACTGGCTGGAAGATTACATCCGGATTATCAGCAGGGTGGTTCAATGCACCTCCTTCTTTGTTGAATGCAGTACCGTATAATTCTGGTACAGCCATTCCTTCTTTTAATCCTTCGTATACTTCTACCTTTTGTCTTGAAGAATAGTAACGGTCAATTCTTAACCAGTACATATCTCTTGACATTCTTACCTCTTCTTTTCCTACTACAGGAACGTTGTTCTCAGCCTGACAAGCAATGATACATGCTCCACAACCCGTACAAGAGTTCAAGTCAATAGATAAGTTGAAGTGAGGACCGTCAGTATCATCAAATGCATCCCAAAGGTCGATTTTTCTTGCTGGAAGAGCTCCACTGATTGTGTGGTATTCCAAAGGCTTGTTCCATCCTTTGTGCTCATCATCGAATGGTACGTTGATGAATTCAGCTAAAGGAACTTCCTTAGCGATTTCGTAACGACCCATCAATGTATTCTGAAGCTGGATCCCTGCAAATTCGTGATCTTCTCCTGTTTTCTCGATTTTAACACCTGAAAGAACAAGGTTAGAACCATCGAATAGAGGATAAGCGTTTACTCCTGTATCAGCAGTAGCTCCTGAGTTTTTCTTCCCATAACCAAGCGCAAGACCTACTGATCCTTCTGCCTGACCTGGTTGTACGAATACAGGAACATCTTTTATTGTTACTCCGTTTACAGTAAGGTTTACGATAGAACCATCCAACTGCATTCTTGCGTTAAGATCGTTATCGATAGCAAACTTTTCTGCATCTTTTGGAGAAATTGTCAAGTAGTTATCCCAAGACATTCTTGTGATTGGATCAGGTAATTCTTGTAACCAAGGGTTGTTTGCCTGAGTACCGTCTCCCATAGAAGTCTTAGTGTATAATACTAATTCTAATTCTGAAGCTTTGAAGTTTCCTAATTCAGCAACAGCCTGAGCAGCGTTTCCACCTGCATAAGATAATGTTGTTGAGTTAGTAGAAGCATTGATACCGTTATATAATGCTTTGTTGAAAGAAGTACCACCTAAAAGAGAAGCAGAGCTTGCCTTTAAATAATCGTAGTAGTTGTTTGCAGCATTGTTCTTACCATTTTTCCAAACCAATAGAGACTCTTCAATCTGTCTTGATTTGTAGATCTTCTGGATCGTAGGCTGCATCAATGAATATACTCCGGTCTGTGGTTCGATATCTCCCCAAGACTCCAACCAGTTAGCTACTGGAATAACAGCCTTAGCTGCTTTGTACATTTCATTTTTCTTATCAGCAACAGCAATTACATAAGGAACTTTAGATAAAGACTTTTTGAAGTCTTCTCCTTTTGGATGAGCATAGATAGGATCTACGTTGTTGGTCACTAATACCCCAACTTGTCCACCGTTTACCCAACCTAGGAATTCCTGGTATCTTGCACCGTTGAATTCTTTTAGGAAGTTTGCCTTACCTGTGAAAGCTACTGATCCTAATTTTTGGTTGATTAAGTGTGCTAAAACCTGTGCTCCTTTAGAACCGTCAGCAAAAACAACAGCTTTGCTTCCTTTTGCTTTCAATTCGTTAGCAATTTCAGTAGCAGTCTTATCAGAAGTACCACCCCCTACGATTGCATTGTAAACTTCAACTAAAGTTTTGTTTACAGCACTTGGTTTTAATCTGTATCTTGAGTCAGCGTTAGCACCAGTTAATGACATGTTAGATTCCACCTGAATGTGTCTCAACATGGTTGCACTTGGTTTTCTAGCCGCTGCGTAAGAAGATTCTAAGCTTGAAGCGTTATAATCTCCTAAGAAATCAGCCTGGAAAGAAACTACCAATTCAGAACCTTTAAGGTCATAAACAGGTAATGCTCTTTGTCCGAATACTTCCTGAGCTGCATCTAATCCTGCAGAATAAGGGAAAGCATCGAAAGTTACTAATTCAGCTGTAGGATATTTAGCTTTGAATTCAGCAAATAACTTTTTGAAAGTTGGTGAAGCAAAAGAGTGTGATAATACCACAATCTTTTTGCCTGACGCTTTTGCTTCTTCCAAACCTTTAATAACAAAACTATCTACTTTATCGAAAGTTTCATCTTTACCGTCCAGTTTAGGCTGCTTTACTTTATCATTATCATAAAGAGAAAGTACACTTGCCTGAGCTCTTGCGTTAGTTTTACCTAAATCACCACCAGCCGGGTTTGGTTCAATTTTGATAGGTCTACCTTCTCTGGTTTTTACTAAAACACTAGCAAAGTCGAAACCATCAAAATATGTTGAAGCGTAATAGTTAGGGATTCCCGGAATAATATCATGCGGCTTTACCACATAAGGAATCGTTTTGATTACCGGAGCTTCGCAGGCAGCTAAAGTTACTGCTGCTGTAGAGAATCCTAATAATTTAAGGAAATCTCTTCTTGAAGTACTTGATCCGTTTTTCTCAGCATCTCCAAGGAAATCTTCTACCGGAATTTCTTCCTGAAACTCTTTCTGAGCCAGCTTATTATTTAAAGCTGGATCTTTAAGTTCATGAATACTTCTGAATTGTATTTTGTTTGAAGCCATTTATACTTCTAATTTTTTAGTTATTAATAATGACATTTACCACACTCAAGACCTCCAATTGCATCTACAGTGATTTTACCTCCATCTTGTGGATATTGTTTTTTCAACTTGTCGTGTAGATTTTTGAAGTACTCTTTATTATAACCGTTGTTCATATCAACCTCAGTCGTTCTGTGGCACTCGATACACCATCCCATAGTAAAGTCGTTAGCCATCTGAACAACATTCATTGTATCAATTTTTCCGTGACAAGCTTTACATACAACATCGATCTTGTTGTTAGGGTTCTTTTTGTTGAAAGAATTGATGATCGCTTGTTCTCCAGCAATTACGTGCTGAGAGTGGTTGAAGTAAACGAAGTCTGGCATGTTGTGGATTCTTGTCCATTCAACCGGCTGTGTTTTTCCTGTGTACTGTTGTTTTGCAGGATCCCAACCTGTTGCAGCGTAGATCTTCTGGATTTCTCCGTCATAGAATGCCTTATCTTTTCCTGGCTCCATGTAGTGATCTTTGTTGTATTCAGAAATTGTTCTGTGACAGTTCATACAAACGTTCATAGAAGGAATCTCAGATACTTTTCCGTATTTAGCACTAGAGTGACATAGCTGACAGTCGATTTTCTGTTCTCCAGCGTGGATTTTGTGAGAGAAGTAGATAGGCTGCTCAGGCTTATAACCTTTGTAAACCCCAATCCACATTAGCCAGTTCCATACTCCGTAAGCTGCTAAAATAGCTAGAATAGCCAATAAAGCTTTACCTACATAGTGGAACTTCTCATACATTTCCTTGAACGAACGAACTCTCGTTTCGTTAAGACCTGCCAGTTCTTCAGATTGGCCTAATGTCACTAATTGTCTTAGTTTAATTAAGATCCAAACTAATAAACCTGCAATCGCTAAAAGTGAAATGATAACAACGTTTGTAGTAGTTTTGTCTGCAGGAGCTGCCGCAGTTGCGTCAGTTGCAGGATTTGCTTCCGGTTTTTTCTCTTCCGGAGCCGGAGGATTAGTAGTGAAAGCTAAAATGTCGTCTATATCCTTCTCTGTAAGATTTGGAAAGACCTGCATTTCAGTCTTGTTAAACTTCTCAAAAATCTCATTGGCGTATTTGTCCCCAGAAGCTCTCAGAGCTTTGTTGTCTTTGATCCACTTGTGAAGCCAATCTTTGTCTACACCACCTTCTGTCTTTACACGTTCTACAACCCCCTTTAATGGTGGTCCAACAACCTGTTTGTCCAGCGCGTGACATGCAGTACAATTCGCTTTGAAAAGTTTCTCTCCGTTTTTAGGATCGCCGTCTTGCCCGTAAAATGAAGCACTGGTTGATAGCAATAAGCCTATTGCGATCAACGTTTTTTTATAATGCTTTCTCCAACTAATCATTTAAATTATCTTATGTTAGTAAATTATTGAACATTCAATCAATTCCGCAAAAATAATATTTTTAACAGGAATTTAACGGTATATCGAAAAGGGAAAATATCATTTACGTTTAATTTGTATTGATTCTAAATAACTGGTTTGGTATAGTTTTTTAATTTGTATAAATTTGCGGAAACAAGTTTAAATGAGAAATTTGATTAAAATATTTTCGATATTATCATTATTTGGTTTTTATAGTATTGAAGCACAGCAGGTTGTTAAAAAAGATACCCTTTCGGGAACGGAGCTTGTCATGACGATGGATTCCAAAATAAGTGCTGCCCTGGAAGGAATTGAAGGCAAATGTTCTAAGGTTGCCGTTAATAATCCCTCTAAAGATTCCGGGAATAATGACAGTGGTATTTCTACAGGAACAACCACAAAACCTCCTAAAATATTTGTTCCCAACAGAGAGCTTACGAATGCTGAAATCTGTAATAAAAACCCAAGAATTTTAGGGTATAAAATCCAGATTACAACGGTGAAAAGCAATGAGGAAGCGAACGAAGTAAAATCTTATTTCAGAAAAAGATTTCCTAACCTGAAAGTGGAAACGGATGCTTCTTTAAGACCGAATTATAAAATTTTGGCAGGAAGTTACTTTACCAAGCAAAGTGCTTCGGGAGATCTTTCCAGAATCAGAGAATATTTCAAATCTGCAGTAGCGGTACAATACAGAATTTTCTGCGCTGAAGCAAAATAAGAACTGATTTTTTCAACATAAAAAAACGAAAAGCTGAGAACATTCTCAGCTTTTTTTATTGATAATATTTTTCCATAAACCAGAAGAATTCTTTCATCCTAAGCAGATTGTTGCATAGAAGATAAAATAACAAAATTCCCACAATGAACATCAGGATAAACAATGCTTTTGAGGATGATCTGTAAGCATAAAAAAGCCATCCTATCAACAACGGATACACAAAAACGAAGTGCCCGCCATAGATGTATGAGGTGTGAAGTCCAAACCTCATAAAGCAATGGATAATGATGTCGATAATAAAAGAAATCATAAGAATCTGAACCCATTTATTTTTGAAATTTTTATAATAACTCCAACTTATCAATAGCAATAATACGGCTATGAAAATATAGGAAAACACAGACGAATACAATTCCATATAAATTCCTTTGAAATCAAACCCTTTCATATTATGCTTATCAGAAATGATAAAGCTGGGAAAAAGGATATTACCACCAAAGAAGAAAGAAGCAATCATATCCCATGTGGGCATAGATTCTACATTAGAGAACTTTTCATACTGCTGGTTGGTCTTGGAAAATATGGCCTGATATTTAAAGTCGATTCGGTTCAGATAAAGAAGTACATAAACTATAGCGGCTAATATTACTCTGAAAGCAGCATTTCCCAATTTTTTCCAGCTTCTGAAGATGTTTTTTTCAAAAAGAACCGGAATGAAGACCTTTACAAAATTAGTAATGGTAAGCCCTCCAATGGTAATGCCTGCGAGCATTAAAGCCGAAGCAGGTATTTTATCTTCATTCTTAATTTTTACGGCAGCATAATAATTGTAAAGACTTAGAAAAAATAAAGTATAAGTAAAGTTTTCCGGAGTAAAAGACAGGATGATATTGGTGGAAAACAACCCAAAAAAGAGCACAATGAAAAGGCTGAACTCGATTGGGAGTCTGATGATGTTTTTTAAATATTTAAATATTTGTACAATATTCAGAGTAATCACAAGATTGCTCAGCCATGCCAGAGTAAGTCTGAAGGTCATGTCCATTTTTCCTCCAGAGATGAATAACGAAAATTCTCTGATCCCGTTAAAAAAATAATAGGAGAGTGGGTGTCTTTCAAAACTTCCGCCGCTCATGATAATCGATTTGTTATCAAAGCTGAAGTAAGCATCCCATGGAATCCTGCTGTCGAATATGATTCTGTAGTTGCATGCGATATAAGATCCTAATATTCCGTAGCAGGTAATGAAAAATAAAAAAACTGCCAGCTCGCTATAGGATGAAGGAAAAACTAATTTTAAAAAATTAGTGAATTTTGTTTTAATAAAAGACACAGGTCATATTTTTTGCAAAAGTAAAAATAAAAAACCACCAAAGTTGGTGGTTTTTGAGAAGATTGTATAAACGGTGCTATTGTTTGATTATTTTTTCTGTGCTGGAAGTCCCGTCAGAGAAGTCTACTTTCAGCAGATAAGTTCCTTTTGGAAGAGATGAAATATCTGACTTTCCGGAATCTGTTCTGTTGAGTGTTTTTCCTGACATGTCAACGATAGAAGTTGCCTTTATTTTTTTATCAGTCTTAATGTTGATGTCTCCTTTGGTTGGGTTAGGATAAATGGATAGTGCAAATTTTTGAACATTTCCTATTTCTTTGGTAGAAAGAGTTTGGAGAGACTTGTACATACCTCCTACAGTAGCTGAAGTATTAAAGCCTCCGGAATAGCAAGTACTTACATCAGAACAGCGTACTCCCAGATGTTGTACCGCTGTATCTAAAGCGGTCCATGTTGTACCATTGTCTCCACTCTTCCACGAGCCCCCGTTTGTGGCGTCTGAGCTTACGGCTAGTAAAGTATTGGTCCCGGGAATATAAGTAATATCTGCAATTTTATTGGTTGCCGAAATTCCTGTAAAGGTTACGGGTGACCATGTTGCTCCTCCGTCAGTTGTTCTGTAAAGATTGAGCGTGGTGGATGTTCTTTTAAGGATCATTCCTGTATTGGCATCGCTCCATGCCATGTCTCCACTTTCTGCAGTACCTCCAAAATCTCCGATAAGAGAATTCGTTGCCAGTGCGGTCCAGTTTAAACCTTTATTTGTTGACTTATAGATTCGTCCTTTATCTGTGTAGAAAAAAATATTATTGCCTACTGAATAATAGCCTGCATTATATCCGTATTCTTCGACTAATGGGTCGGGAAGATTGGCTGCAGGAACTCTTGTCCATGTAGTGCCGCCATCAGATGTTGTATAGATTTCGAATCTGCCACCTTCAGGATCACCACCAACAACACCGTTGTTTGCATCAAAAAAATGAACATAATTGGTCCAGGATTCACCGACTGTACTCAACATTTTTTGATTGATCCAGGTGGCGCCTCCATCACTCGTCTTCCAGACTCCACCCATTCCGCTTGTATTGTTAAATGCTCCTACCCATGCGGTGGTAGCACTTACCCCTGAAATGTTGGTTATCTTTAGGGCGGTATTGCCAATATTGATAGATCCTGCTGTCCATGTACTGCCACCGTTGGATGTTTTGGTAAACTCCTGTACATTGGCATTGGCGTTAATCCCATTATAAGCAAAAGCCCAAACGGTATTGGTGTCAAATACCTCTAATCCGCTGATTCCTCTTGAAACAGTAGCAAATCCTGAATTCTGAGTCCCCCAATATTGAGAGAATGAAGCCGAACTGACTAATACGGCTGCAATTGAAAGTATAATTTTTTTCATATTAAAGATTTTTCTAAAAATAGCAAAAATCTTTAATATGTTGATAATGAATATGTAAAATGTTTAATTTGTTGGTGTTTTTTATGAGCTACAGGAGAGCGTTGAGCATCCTGCAATATCATCATAGCCTGTTGGTCTTTTAGCAGAGAACTCAGGGAATACTTCTTCGTAAGGGTTTTCCAGAGCTTTGGTTAATTTATTCAGCATTTCTCTTTTACCATTGCTGATTTCTTCGATACATTCATACAATAAATAATTTCTGAGTATGAATTTGGGGTTTGCTTTTTTCATCATAGCCAATGAGTCTTCCTTTGAAATAGTGTTGGAGTTTATCCGGGATTCATATTGGGTAATGAAGCTTTTCATTTTACGAAGTTTTTCCTCATTCAATAAAGTATAGGAAGTGGAACCGAATAGTTCTTTCGGATCATTATCAGGTCCTAATTTTTCCAACTGATTGAAAAATAAAGTGTGATCAAGTTGCAATTCCTGCATTAAGCCCTGCCAGTTGGTAAAAAATTCCTCATCATCTTTTCGCAGTTCATCAAAACCAAATTTTCTGCGCAGCATGGCATCATGAGCTTCCCAGAAATAATTGCCGTAACGGTTCAATGCGTCTTCCAGGAACTTTTCATCTTTAATGAGCGCGTGAAGTGCATTGGCAAGCTGCCAAAGGTTCCATTGGGAAATCTGCCCCTGTTTTCCAAATGCATATCGTCTTCCGGGAAGATCGGTGGTATTGGGAGTAAAGTTCAGATCGTATTCATCCATCATAGAGTAGGGACCATAATCAATGCTGAGTCCCAGGATAGACATGTTGTCTGTGTTCATAACACCATGCACAAAACCTACTCTGAACCATTCTACCATAAGGTCTGCGGTTCGTGTGCATATGTTCTCAAAAAAATCCTTGTACTTCTGGGGCCCGGATGATGTGATTTCCGGAAAGTAATTTTCAATTGTGAAATCGGCAAGATCCTGTAGTGTTTTATATTCTCCTTGGGCAGACATTAGTTCAAAATGCCCGAAACGGAGAAAGCTGGCTGCAGTTCTTATGACAACAGCTCCTTTTTCAAATTGCGGATTTCCGTTATACATGATGTCACGGACTACATTTTCTCCTGTAAATGCTAAACTGAGCGCCCGGGTTGTAGGAACTCCCAAATGATACATAGCTTCACTCATCAGGTATTCCCGAACTGAAGATCTCAATACCGCTCTTCCGTCTGCATGTCTGGAATAAGGAGTCGCACCGGAGCCCTTCCATTGAATTTCCGTTCTCTTTCCCTGTTCATTGATGATTTCTCCCGCCAGAATAGCTCTTCCGTCTCCCAGCTGTCCTGCCCAGTTGCCAAATTGATGTCCAGCATAAGCCGTAGCATAGGTTTGAATGTTTTCCGGAAGATTATTTCCTACCAGAAAATCCAGGTCTTTGTCTTCAAATGTACCAAGGCCTATTTCCTCTGACAGAGCCTCATTAAAGGCTATCATTTCAGGTTTGTCAAAGCCGGCAGGCTTAGTGGTGGCAAATAAAACCTTGGGGGTATTTCTCTGCATAGGATTATCTGAAAAATCCCCTGGAAATTTCTTTATGAAAGGCTGTCTGATGCGTTCGATATTCATTCTTCAAAGGTATTAATTATAAAAGAAAAGACCTTTCAAATTATTGAAAGGTCTTGTGTATTTCTAAAAGAGAAATTATTTATTGAAATCTACTTCATCATTAGAATGAAGGTTTTCATTGATATTGTCCTCTTTCTTTTCTGTAGGTTTCTTCGGTGTAGGGTCTGCAGGTCTTGGATTTTTGATTTCGTCAATCGTTTGAAGGCTTCCATCATCTCCATAACCTCCGCCGAGACCTTTTAGGTTCGAGCAGCCGTCTTTCCAGTCTGAAGGTTTGATAAACTTATCATCAGGAGTAACTCCTAAACTCTTGTCTGCCCATACTTTCTTCATAAAGATAGCCCATATCGGAAGTGCCATTTTCGCTCCCTGACCTTCTCCTGTTCTAAAGAAGTGGGTAGCTCTGTCTTCCCATCCTACCCAGGCTCCGGTTGCCAGTTTTGGTGTGATTCCCATAAACCAACCATCTGAGTTGTTCTGTGTAGTACCTGTTTTCGCAGCAATTTCAACTGCTTTTGAGATTCCTCTTCTTCCTAATTCTCCTGACGCAGTACCATATTGTGCAACACCTTTCATCAGCTCGATCATGGTGTAGGCGTACATAGGATTCATTACTTCTTTAGGTTCTACGTTTATTTCTTTGATTACCCTACCGTTGGCATCTTCAATTCTCCAGATCATTTCCGGTTTGTTGTAGTTTCCATAGTTGGCAAAAGTACTGTAGGCACCAAGCATTTCATAAATTGTAATATCTGATGATCCTAGTGCGATGGTATTGTTTCTTGGAATATCTTCCGTTACACCTAGATCTCTTGCTGTCTGAATTACGGCATCTACTCCTGTCATTTCAATAAGTCTTGCTGCAACCGGGTTTTGAGAGTGTGCCAATGCGTCTTTCAATGTAAGCATTCCACCTCTTCCCGGTACATGCCATCCGTTATGATCATAAGTTCCGTTAGAAACAGTTGAACAAGGAGTCATGCCCAGTTTCATAATAGCTGTTGCATATACGAAAGGTTTGAAGGTAGATCCTACCTGTCTTTTCCCTTGCTTGATATGGTCATACTGGAAGTGTTGCCAGTCGATACCTCCTACCCAAGCTTTGATCTCTCCGGTTCCCGGAACCATAGACATAAGGCCTGCTTGTGCAATCTGTTTGTGGTATCTGATAGAGTCCCATGGAGACATTTCTACCTCTTCTTCGCCAGCCCATGTGAATCGTGAAGTTTTGATAGGTTTTTTGAATTCCATTATAATTGAATCTTCAGAAACTCCCGCTGCCTTTAATTGTTTATAACGGCCGGTTCTTTTCATTGCCTGCGTCATTACATCATTGACCTGCTTATTGGTAAGGTAATAGAAAGGTCTGTTACTTCTTCCTCTTTGCTCTGCATCAAATCTTTTCTGAAGATCCGTTAAATGTTCCTTGATTGATTCCTCTGCATACTTCTGCATTTTAGAATCAAGAGTAACATATATTTTTAAACCATCTTTATATAGGTTAAGTTTCTTGCCTGTTTCTTTTTCATTCGCTTCAAGATACTTGTCTATTTCTTTTCTTAAATAAAACTTGTAATACGCAGAATAGTCATCGTTAATATTTTTGATTGGATGATAATCTAGCACAATAGGGGCAGCTATTGCTTTGTCAAATGTAGCCTGATCTATATAGCCTGTTTTTAACATTTGATCCAAAACAACGTCTCTTCTTGCTTTTGCTCTTTCCGGATTTCTCATCGGATTGTTTTTTACCGGATTTTCAAGCATGGCAACGAACATTGTTGCTTCTGGTAAAGTAAGCTCAGATGTCTTCTTGTTGAAGTATATTCTGGAAGCCATTTCAATTCCGTTTGCGTTATATAAAAAGTCAAACTTATTGAAATATAATGTTACAATCTCTTCTTTGGTGTATCTTTTTTCAAGACTCACAGCCACAACCCATTCTTTAAGTTTTTGAAAAACAGCTTTAATTTTATTATCAGCTCTTTTTCCTGTGAAAAGTAATTTTGCCAACTGTTGAGTTATGGTAGATCCTCCACCTCGGCCACCACCAAAAACCACAGCTCTGGCAACGGATTGAAGATCAATTCCTGAATGTTCCTTAAATCGTTCATCTTCTTTAGCCTGAAGAGCATAGATCAGATAAGGAGGAAGGTCCTTATAAACAATAGGCTGTGTTTTTTCTTTTTCAAACTTACCTAAAGTGACTCCATCTGATGAAATAATCTCAGAAGCGACGAATATATCCGGGTTCTCAAGTTCTTTTACATCCGGCATTTCCCCAAGGAATCCTTGAGAAACTGCAAAGAAAAGTCCTGATATTCCCAAAACTACCGCAATGAGTCCTATCCAGATAAACGAGACCCATTTTTTCCAGGAGGTGTTTTTCTTTTTGGGAGGGAGAGGGAACGTTTTTCCCTTATTTCCCGTGTTTTTTTTGTTCTGTTCCATTATTGATGGTTCCGGTTTCTATTTTTACCCCAATATCCTCTATCCCAGGAAGGTTGTCATTTCTCATCGCCTGAGTAAGGCCGATTTCATATTTTCCTTTTTCCGGGAATGTGTAATTTATTTTATACTGAAACAATGTTTCCTTCGTGTCACCAAAACCTGTACCAAGCCATTCTCCGTTTGGTTTTGCCAATACATAGTTCAGGGTGTCGGTTTCCTTTTTTTTGTTTTGAAGGTTGGTGAAATTCACAATAAACCTTATGTTGCTATAAGGATAATTGTTGTTGTTTCTTACGACAAATATAATATTTTTAGGATTCTGCGGATCTGAAATTTCAAGATTAAATTTTTGCTCACTTTTCATATTCCATTTGTTGTCAACGGAATTCATGATAATTTCTTCGCCAGAGGAAGAGTTACAGCTAAAGAAAAGGATAAGGGAAAATAATCCTAAAATTTTACGCATCTTTATCTTTTTTTGGAGGGTATTTCTTTTTAAATTTCTTCTTGTTCGGATTGTTCTGTGGCTTTTTCTCAGCATCAGAAGCCTCTACTTTTTCTACAGGTCCTTTTTGCTGAGGATGCTGTTTCTGTTGTTTAGGCTGGTTTCCAGAAGGAGCATGATTGTTCGGGGTTTCCGGCTTTTCAGATCTGGCTGGTCTTTCTTGTCTTTCCGGCCTGTTTCTTTTTTGTCCTTGTCCTTGCCCCTGTCCTTGCTGCTGTTGACTGTTGTTTTGCTTGTTCTGATTGTTGTTTCTGTTCTTATTCCCTCTGTTTTTCTTTTCAAAACGGTCTACATTGTTTTCCTGAATCAGGTCAATGCTTTGAGAAGGAGTGTCAGGTTGTTTCAGATCTTCTAAAGGAGGTGTTTTTTCACCTCTTTTATTTTTTGAGATCAGTTTTTTGACAAGATCAATGTCGAAATCATACCAGGCAATAGAGTTGTCTACATACGCAAACCACATTTTCTTTTTGAAAACGTCTATTTTGATACAGAATGCTTTTCCTTTTTCTGTTTCCAGAGTAGTCGAAGAAGAAGGGAAGTTGCTGAGTGCATCCAGGTAGCTGTCAAGTTCATAGTTCAGGCAGCATTTAAGCTTACCACACTGTCCGGCAAGTTTTTGAGGATTAATACTCAGCTGTTGGTATCTTGCCACGTTTGTGTTTACAGATCTGAAGTCTGTTAACCATGTAGAGCAACAAAGCTCACGGCCACAAGATCCTATTCCGCCCACTTTTGCTGCTTCCTGTCTGAATCCGATCTGTTTCATATCGATTTTCGTACGAAATGCGCCAGCGTAATCTTTGATCAACTGTCTGAAATCTATACGATTATCCGCGGTGTAATAAAATGTGATCTTTGAAGAGTCACCTTGATATTCCACATCTGTGACTTTCATTTCAAGGCCTAATCTTTGGGCGATCTTTCTCGCTTCAAGCTTTACACCGTCTTCTTTTTTTCTTACGTCCTGCCATACCTCAAGGTCTTTTTGGTTGGCTTGTCTGTATATTTTGAGTGCCAATTCTTCAGAAAACTTTTTCTTTTTCATCTGAATCTTTACTAATTCTCCCGTAAGGCTTACTACGCCTACATCGTGTCCCGGACTAGATTCTACTGTGACTACACTACCTATATGTAAAGGAATATTATTTACATTCTTATAAAACGATTTTCTGTCATTTTTAAATCTAACTTCTACAAAATCACACCTGTTTGGTGTTGGATTGTTGATGTTAGAAAGCCAGTCAAAAACACTTAATTTATAACTATTCCCGCAGGTATTTACATTTTCACAGCCATTTGCAGTTTTTTTAGGACCGCAAGAATGTGCAGAATCGCCGGATGTTTTACATCCACAACTCATATTTACTATTATTTATAATCTTGCAAATTTATGTATTTTTATTCTTATGCGATTCTAAAATACTCAAATAACCTGAATTCCGGCCAAAACATTTTAATATTAAAGCCGATCAGATGCCTAAGATTGTGTTTTTTAGTTTGTTGTAGCGAAAATTCTTTTTGAAAACAGAGAGGATTTTAAATAGTTTTATGATACCGTTTGCTATACATTAACATTTTGTTAGACTTTAAATCATTTTTCTCTTGCCGGCTTCTTTTTTTATCCACTACAGTTTAATTGTTAAACGATTGTTTAATATTAAACGCTGTAATTCTTATAATTTTGAATAATATTTAAAACTTTAAAAACGATGTGTTTAAGGATTGTTTTATTTAAAGTGCTATTTTAAACATAATTTTCTTTTGGTATATTGTTTAAAATATTGGGAAATATTAACAGACGTATTCAAAATAATTTTATATTTGGATTATATAATAATAGTCTATGAAAAAAATATTAGTATCAACTGCTTTATTGGCAGGCGTTCTATCTTACGCTGGAGGCTTCAGGGTTTCTCTGCAAGGGGTAAAACAATTGGCAATGGCGCATACTAGTGCTCATGCCGAAGATGCGAGTGTGACATTTTTTAACCCGGCGGGTATGTCATTTATCCCTTCCAAGCTGAGTGTAGTGGCAGGAGGATTTGGTGCAGGTAATAAAGTTACTTTTCAAAACTTAAATACTTTGCAGAGTACAGAGACGGATAATCCTATCGGAACTCCTGTCTATGCAGCGATTACTTATAAACCAATAGAAAAGCTTTCAATAGGTTTCAGTTTCTCTACACCATTCGGAAGTACAATCAAATGGCCAGACAATTGGGAAGGCAGAGAAATGGTACAGAAACTGGAGCTGAAGAGTTATTACTTCCAGCCGATGGTATCTGTGAAACTTGCAGATTGGGTATCTTTCGGGGCAAGTTATATCTATGCAAGAGGAAAAGTAGATTGGGATAAGGCTGTTACCCAATTCAACGGGCAGGTTAATATTAATGATGAAAAAGCAAGTGGACACGGATATGGGTTTGGTTTCTATTTCAGACCTGATCCTAAATTGGATGTAAGTATTGCTTACCGTTCAGCTGTGGATATGAAAGCTAAGAATGGAACAGCAACATTTAAGTTCCCTACACAGTCTCCTTATTCTTTATTAAGGCTAAATGCAGCCGGACAGGATGGCTTCACTGCAACCCTTCCTCTGGTTGAGGAATATACCATTGGTCTAACCTATAAAGTTACTCCGAAATGGTTGGTCTCTGCAGACTTTAACTACCACGGATGGGAAAGATACAGCAAGCTTACTCTAGACTTTGATAATGCTCCGATCGGAAATAATCCTTCAGATCCTACCATTCTTACCAATCCTAAAAACTTTAGAAATTCCAAAACATTCAGATTGGGAACGCAGTATGCATTTTCTAATATGATCTACGGACGTTTGGGAGCCTACTATGATGAAGCTCCTTATACAACCAATAACTTTATTCCTGAGACACCATCCTACGATACATATGTAGTGACAGGTGGGGTTGGATTTAAGTTGAAGCAATTTGGAATTGATATAGCAGGAGGATATGCAATGCCTAAGTATAGAGATGTGAACAATGCCAATCTTGGTTTCTATGGACAATCTAAGGCAACAGCGTTCTATTTTGGTCTAGGTTTATCCTATAACCCTTTTTAATTGAAAGACTATGAAAAAAATTATAATGTCAACAATCGCAGTATCTGCAGTTTTTTTTACTCTAACCAGCTGTAAAACAGATTTTGATACTGACGTAAAAGATATTCCGGTAACGAAAGGAGAAGCAGACTTTTCAAGATATATTTCAATGGGTAATTCATTGACGGCAGGCTATAGAGACGGAGCTCTTTACAGCAGCGGACAAAGTGAATCTTATCCTAGTATGATTGCCGGACAAATGCAATTAGCAGGTGGCGGAGCTTTCAAACAGCCAATGATGCCTAATGATGTAGGTGGATTTATCGGAATACCTGGTTTTTCCGGAAAACTGACTCTTCAGATGGTTAACGGATCTCCAACTCCTGTAGAAAGTGCACCAGCTGCAGCACTGGACATTATCGCCGCAGGCGGACCATATCAAAATATGGGAGTTCCGGGAGCAAGAGTAGCGCATTTACTAGCTGATGGATATGGAAATCCTGCAGGATTGAATCCTGCGGCTCCTACTGCAAACCCATATTTTGTAAGATTTGCATCATCTGCAACGACTTCCGTAGTAAAAGATGCGTTGAAGCAGGATCCTACCTTTATTTCTTTATGGATTGGAAATAATGATGTTCTATTATATGCGACTTCCGGAGGAGCAGATCCAAATGCACCTATCACTCCGGTAGACGGAGCTGTCGGAGTTGGGTTTACTAATACCTATGCTTATTTGGTAGATCAGTTATTCCCGGCAGGAACAAAAAGAAAAGGAATTATTGCCAATATTCCGACAGTTACCAATGTACCTTACTTTACAAGAGTACCTGCGATGCCGCTTACAGGGCTAACGGATGCTCAGGTGACACAGTTGAATGGAGGATACGCTCAATATAACGCAGGATTGCTTCAGGCTAAAACATTGGGTGCAATCAATGATGCAGAATATCAGAAAAGACTTATCAAGTTTACTGCTGGAGCTGTAGCGAATGGGGCTGTGATTGTAGATAAGGATCTTGCAACAGTTCCTGGTCTTCCAAAATACAGACAGACAACAAGCAAAGATCTTATTCTCTTACCGGCGAGCAAAGTCCTTACTCCACAAGCAGGAGGAGGAACTTCAGTTCCTTTAGATGATAAATATGTATTGACTGAAGCGGAAACTGCAAAAGTATTGGCAGCAACTACTTCTTATAATGCCGCTATTAAAAAAGCAGCTACAGATAAAAATCTTGCATTTGTAGATATGGATGCCAAGATGAAGGAATTAAATTCTCAATCCGGAATTCTCTGGGATGGGGTGAAGTATACTGCTGCATTCGTTACCGGAGGTGCTTTCTCACTTGATGGAGTACACCTTACAGGTAGAGGATATGGTATTGTAGCCAATGAATTTATTAAGACAATAAATGCCAGATATGGATCTACATTACCACAGGTAAATCCTAATAAATATTCAGGAGTTACCTTCCCATAATAATTGATAAAATAAAAACTTAGAAACCACAGGAGTAATTCTTGTGGTTTTTTTTTAAATTTGCAAAATCTTTTAAAAAGTAAAAATGGCCGATCAGTTAAGTTATCTATTTTGTACAAGAACCAGCAGGGACTTGGCAGAGAAAATTGCCCAGAGTTATGGGAAAGAATTAGGAAAAATCAACTTTCAGGAGTTCAGCGACGGGGAATTTGAGCCTGTATTGGACGAATCTGTAAGAGGAGGAAGAGTTTTCCTAATCGGATCTACATTCCCTCCTGCAGACAATCTTTTAGAGCTTCTTCTAATGATTGATGCAGCGAAAAGAGCTTCTGCAAAGAGCATTACCGTTGTAATTCCTTACTTCGGACTTGCCAGACAGGACAGAAAAGACAAACCAAGAGCGCCGATCGGTGCTAAGTTAGTTGCTAACCTTCTTACAGCAGCGGGAGCAACAAGAGTGATGACAATGGATCTTCACGCAGATCAGATTCAGGGGTTCTTCGAAATTCCGGTAGATCACCTTTATGCGTCTACGATCTTTGTGGATTATATCAAATCTTTAAATCTTGACAACCTTACCATTGCTTCTCCTGATATGGGAGGTGCAAAAAGAGCGAAAAACTATGCAGGACACCTTGGGGCAGAAGTAGTAATTGCTTATAAGGAAAGAAAAAAAGCAAACGTTGTAGAAGAAATGTTCCTTATCGGTGATGTTACCGGTAAAAACGTAATCCTTATCGATGATATGATTGATACTGCAGGAACACTTTGTAAAGCTGCAGACATCCTGATTGAAAAGGGAGCAAAAACAGTAAGAGCAATGGCTACTCACGGAGTGCTTTCGGGAAAGGCTTACGAGAATATTGAGAACTCAAAAATTCTGGAAGTTATTGTAACTGACTCAATTCCTGTTAAAAATAATTTGTCATCTAAAATAAAAGTACTATCTTGCGCCCCGTTATTTGCGGACGTTATGACGATGGTTCATGAGCACAAATCAATCAGTAGCAAATTTGTTATTTAATTGATTTTAAATAGTTTGCAAATCAAATTAAGAACAATTTTTTAAATTTTTATAAATGAAATCTATTACAATTCAAGGTACAAAAAGAGAAAGCGTGGGCAAAAAGTCTACAAAAGCTTTACGTGATGCTGAATTAGTTCCTTGTGTTGTTTATGGAGGTGAAGCACCTTTAAACTTCTCTGCTGAAGAGAGAGCTTTCAAAGGACTAGTTTACACTCCTGAAGCACACACGGTATCTATTGAAGTTGACGGAAAAACAATTCCAGCTGTTCTTCAGGATATTCAGTTCCACCCAATTACTGACAAAATTCTTCACGTTGACTTCTACCAATTATCTGACGATAAGCCAGTAGTTATGGAAGTTCCTGTAAGAATTACTGGACGTTCTAAAGGTGTTGTTGCTGGTGGTGTTTTACGTCAGTCTTTCAGAAAATTGAAAGTAAAAGCTATCCCTGCTAACTTGCCAGATGAGATCGTTGTTGATGTTACTCCATTAAGAATTGGTAACAAACTTTATGTAGGAGGTATCAAAACTGAAGGGTATTCTTTCATGCACCCGGACAACGCAGTAGTAGTTGCTGTTAAGATGTCTAGAAATGCAATGAAAGGTGGTGCTGCAGCAATGGATGATGAAGATGAAGAAGAAGCAGAAGAAGTTGCAACTCAATCTCCTGATGTTCCAACAACAGAAGAAAAATCTGCAGAATAAGCATTGCTTATTTGAACAATATAGAACCCGTCATTTTTTGACGGGTTTTTTATTTGCTTTATTGGCTTTCGTCACCTTACACTATTGAATATTTCTATCAACTGACAAGCATCAGTGTGACCCCGGATGCTCCCTTTCGGAAAAAAAGCCGTAAATTTGAAGAGTTCTAAATAAGAACAGTTTAATTTAAAAAATAAATAAATGTTTGACATTCAGGAAATAAGAAGCCAGTTTTCTATATTGGACAGAGAAGTGAATGGTAAGCCTTTGGTTTACCTAGATAATGCAGCTACATCTCAAAAGCCAAATTCGGTTTTAGACGTCTGTCACGCATATTATACAGAACTTAATGCTAATGTTCACAGAGGAATTCATACTTTGAGCCAGTTGGCAACTGAAGAAATGGAACTTTCGAGAAGAAAGATCCAGAAATTCATTAATGCTGAACATGATTTTGAGGTTATTTTTACAAAAGGAACAACAGAAGGACTAAACCTTATCGCTTATATTTTGACACAGAAGCTGCAAAAAGATGATGAAATCATTATTTCATACCTTGAGCACCATTCCAATATTGTTCCCTGGCAGATGCTTTGCGAAAGAACAGGAGCAAAACTTCGTGTAATTCCTATTGACGAAAACGGGATTTTGCAGTTGGATTATCTTGATCAGTTTTTGAGTGAAAAAACGAAGGTTGTTTCTGTGAACCAGGTTTCCAATGCATTGGGAATTGTGAATCCTATTGAGGAGATCATTGCAAAAACCAGAAAAAATTCCGATGCTTATATTGTGATTGATGGGGCCCAGTCTGCACCTCACTTCAATATTGATGTTCAGAAGATGGATTGTGATTTCTTTGTATTCTCCGGTCATAAGATGTATGCACCCATGGGAACCGGTATTTTATATGGAAAACAAGGGATCCTGGAAGCTTTACCACCATTTCATGGGGGAGGAGAGATGATTGCTACGTGTTCTTTTGAGGGAACTACCTATGCGGGGCTTCCGTTTAAATATGAAGCAGGAACACCAAATGTAGGCGGGAATATTGCTTTAGGGGCTGCGGTTGACTTTATGAACAGAGTAGGGCATGAAAATATTCAGAGTCATGAAAATGCTTTATTGCAATACGCTCAAAAACAGCTTTTAGAGATAGAAGGTCTTAAAGTGTACGGTGAAAAAGCTCATAGAACTGGGGTTGTTTCCTTCAACCTGGAAGGAGTGGGGATTGCCTCTGATGTAGGAATGATCCTTGATAAAATGGGGATCGCTGTAAGAACGGGACACCATTGTACACAGCCTATTATGAACTTCTTTAATATTGCCGGAACAGTGAGAGCGAGTTTTGCGGTTTATAATACTTTTGAAGAGATTGATCTTCTTGTGGAAGGAGTGAAAAAAGCACAGCGAATGTTGAGCTAATCAATGGTTATATTCTTTACTATATAAATTAAAAAGCAGCTGTATAAGCTGCTTTTTTCATTAATCAGGTTCACAGGTACAGCGTCCGTTGATAATCACCTGATGATATCCGTCAGCGCATGCAAGGCAGATCTCTCCTCCTGCCATGATGCTTTTCATTTTGTCTTTGTTTAGTTTTTTCATAATGATGATATAAGGTGTTAATAATCAAAGATAAAAATAAATAAGCAGCGTGGATGAAGAATTAATGATATAAAAAAACCCTGTCAATAATAACAGGGCTTCTATACTATACAAAAGCTGTAAAGCTTTATTTTGATTTTTAAAGAGTAGGTTTCCAGTCTACAACGGCTCTGATGAATGCTTCAGCATTTTCTACAGGAACATTAGGTAAAATACCGTGTCCTAAGTTGGCGATGTATCTGTCTTTTCCGAAACGGTTGATCATTTCATTTACCATTTTCTTAATCGTTTCAGGTGTTGAATGAAGCCTTGCAGGATCAAAGTTTCCTTGCAGTGTCATTGTGTGGTTCGTCAGGGTTCTTGCGAATTCCGGCTTGATCGTCCAGTCTACACCAAGAGCAGAAGCTTTAGACATCGTCATATCTTCCAAAGCAAACCAGCATCCTTTACCAAATACCACAACATGAGTAAGTGGGCTCAGCGCTTCAACAATCTGGTTGATATACTGCCATGAGAACTCCTGATAATCCGTTGGTGAAAGCATTCCACCCCATGAGTCGAAAACCTGTACTGCAGAAACTCCCTTTTCTACTTTTCTCTTCAGATAAGCGATTGTAGTATCGGTGATCTTCTGAAGTAATAAGTGAGCTGCTTCAGGCTGTTGGAAACAGAAAGATTTTGCAATATCAAAAGCCTTGCTCCCTTTCCCTTCTACACAGTAGCAAAGGATCGTCCAGGGAGAACCTGCAAAACCGATCAATGGAATATCATTGTCTAATTTCTGAAGAGTAAGTTCGATAGCATCAAAAACGTAGCCTAAAGTCTCATTCACATCCGGAGTTTCAATATTCTGAACCTGTTCCATTGTTCTGATCGGAGTATCCAGCCACGGTCCAACAGATTCTTTCATTTTGAAGTCAATTCCCATTGCCTGAGGAACCACCAGAATATCCGAAAACAGAATCGCTGCATCCAGAGGAAATCTGCGGATAGGCTGTAGGGTAATCTCAGCAGCAAGCTCAGGGGTCTGACATCTTGTAAAGAAATCGTATTTGTCTCTTAAGGCAATGAATTCCGGCAGATATCGTCCAGCCTGCCTCATCATCCAGACAGGAGGTCTTTCAACGGTCTCTCCGCGAAGTGCTTTTAAATATAGGTCGTTTTTAATCATAATCTATTTAAACTAATATATGACCGCTCAGAGGCGGCAAAAGATATTCTAAATTGTACTTTCAATCTCTTTCCTGATCAGGTCAAAGATAGAAGTCAGCGTATTTTCCTCCGAAGTGAAAATCTTTTCCTGAGTATAATTTCTCAGTTCACCTGACGTGGTTTCTCCGATTGAAAAAAGCTTCATGCCTTCCAGAGAATTTCGCCTTGCAAAACTACGAACTCCGCTCGGACTAAAAAATACTGCAGCATGATATTTTTCAGGTATTAAAGGATTGATTTCCTCGGTATTATATATAGTAATCTTTTTATACTTGATGTTTTGCAGGGGAAGATCTTTGTCCAGAACATTAATGGCCAGATTACCGCAGAAATGAAGAAACTGTTCGTGCTGGCAGTGCCCGATAATAAATCTGGAGAGGGTCTCTGCATTTTTCAAAACCTTGAATGTTCCAAAACCATTTCTCCTCAGCTCTCTCTTGGTCTTCTCACCTACACAGTAGATCTTATTATAATTTTTCGCCGTAAAATCCTCGTTAGGCTTAAATCGGTTTTTGAAAAATGAAGTGACTCCATTCACGCTGGTGAAGATCAGCGAATAATTTTTCAGCTCAAAAGGACTGATCATGATCGGTTTCGTCTTGATTACCTCAATACAGTCAACCAAAATATCCTCTCCTAATTCTTTGGATATTATATTCTGGTCTATATTTTTGGTAAATAAGATTTTCATGTCTGTTGCATTAAGAAGATGAAAAAGCTGTTGAAAGGAATGTTAAGATTCTAAAATAATCTTAGATCTGGCTTTTGATCTCAGCCATCAGTTCTTTTCCGCCGTTTTCAAGAACCACTTTTGCGAACTTTTCTCCGAAGTTTTCTGTTGAATTGTATTCGAAGTTTTCATCAACGGCAATACAGTTTTTACCATCCAGAGAACAAAGAGCAGCCTTGAAACGGATTTGGTCTCCGATGATTTCTGCAAAAGCTCCGATAGGTGCAGTACAACCGCCTTCCAAAGTACTTAAGAAGTTTCTCTCGATTTCTACACAGATCTGAGTTTTCTGATGATTGATCTGACGTACAATTTCGTTGATCTCCGGTTTATCTGTATGTCCGGCAACGGAAATTACTCCCTGAGAAGGAGCGCAGATCATTAATGGAAGCATTTCGTAATCGATTTCCATTTTCATCCTTTTGATTCCGGCTAATGATAAAATAGTCGCATCAAAATCTCCGTCCTCCAGTTTTTGAAGCCTGGTCTGGATATTTCCACGGATGTCTGAAAAATCGGTAGTAGGGTAATTTCTTAGCCAGAATGCCCTTCTTCTCAAACTGCTTGTTGCCAGTTTAAGCTCGTGGAATTCTTTATTTCTCGCAGATTCTTTTCTGATCAGAATATCCTGAGGATAATCTCTTTCCAGGTAAGCAATCATCTCAATGTTTTGAGGTAACTGCGTAGGAACATCTTTTAAAGAATGTACGGCGATGTCAATCTCATCATTCAATAGGGCAATGTCCAGGTCTCTTGTGAAAACCCCGGTGATTCCCAAAGAATATAATGGCTGATTCAGGTTCTTATCGCCAGAAGATACGATAGGAACAATTTCCGTTAAATAATTGTTGTTCTGAAGGTGCCTCGCAACCTCTCTAGCCTGCCAAAGTGCAAGTGCGGAATTTCTCGTTCCGATTCTAATGCTTTTCATTGAATTCGTTGTTTGGTTGTTCAACTAATATTTCGTGCATTAATTTACTAATTTCTTCGGCTTTTAAAGGGTTATCGATGATATATTTTGCAAAACGGTTGGTAATCTTCTGGATCATCTTGTCAGAAAGTTCCATATCCGTGATGTCTATATATTTATTCTTTTTATAAAAATTGTGCATTTCGTTGCGTTCCATATTCTTTAAGACCGCTTTGAAATGATGAATATTGGGTGCGAGCTTTCTTTTTTTCTCCCATTCAATGAAATCTTTCATCAGTTCCTTAATGATTTTCTCCGCTTTCGGGATTTCTTTTTCCCGTTGCTGGATGGTTTCCTGAATCTGTTTTGAAAGCTCATCAACGTCAATCAGGGTAACATTTTCATTTTCGGTAACATTCTTTTCAACATTGTGCGGGATAGAAAGATCGATCACCAAGGTCTCTTTTCCGTTCGGGAAGTGAGACTGGTTGACAATAGGATGCTTGGCACCTGTTGCCACAATCAGAATGTCTGTATTTTTTAATTCCTTGTCAAAATCAGAATAATCAACGTGAGGAATATTATATTTCTGGGAAATCTTTTCAGCCTTTTCCTGGGTTCTGTTGGCAATCTTAATTTTCGGCTGATAAACATGTTTTACCAGGTTTTCAACGGTATTCTGTCCAATTTCACCCACTCCTAAAAGAAGAATGTTCTTTTCAGTAATTTTCTTCTGGCTGTTTAAGATATAATGAACCGCTGCATAAGAAACGGAAGCGGCACCATTGGAAATACCGGTTTCATTTTTTATTCTTTTCGAAATCTGAATCGCCGCATTGATAGCTCTTTCCAGATAAGGATTAGAATTTTGTCGCTCTTTTTTAAAGCGGCTGTATGCTTTTTTGATTTGGCCGATGATCTCAAAATCCCCGATGATCTGGCTTTCCAGTCCAGCCGCTACTCTGAAAAGATGAATCAAAGCTTCCTCTTTGGTAAGAATATTGGCAAACTGAAGAAAATCCGTCAGATTGACTCCGATGGTTTTGCAGTATTCTTCAGCAACTAAAAGATAATTGGGTGAGGTGGTATAAATCTCGGTCCTGTTACAGGTGGAGACCACGAATGCATCCCCAAGATCTTCCTGATGGACACGGGAAACAAAGTTTTTGATGTTTTCATCAAAAAATGCAAATTTTCCTCTCGTTTCTACATCAGCTTTTTCGTAGCTTATGGAAAGCACGGCAAAATTTGATGTTTGATGGATGTTGGAATACTGTAACATAAGCAGTCGCAAATTTACGCTTTTTTTAATTAATGAATCTCAGATACTGTATATGATAATTATCGTAAAAAACTATAAGGTGATAAGAGTGTTGGAAGGGTTCAAAAGGGGTGAAAGGTAAAGCCGTAAAATCGCAAAATGGTCTCATGAGGCCAAATGAGAATTGCTTTTTTTGTTAAAATCTCTTTTTTCATCAGTCTTTTTGCCCTTTTACGAATTTACTTTTCTACACTCTTAACATCCCATTAATTTTGGTTGAACTCAAACTCTGTAATTATCTAAACTGAAAGTTAATAAAGAATTATAAATTTTAATAAAATTTTAACCAAATTAAGTTGGTGGGAAATTTCTTTAGTAGTGTTAAATTTATATCTTTGTAAACTTAAAATCAGAAGAAAAATATGAGTTTATTTGATATGTTTACGCAAGAAATTGCGATAGACCTTGGAACTGCTAATACCCTAATCATCCATAATAATAAAATTGTTATAGATCAACCTTCAATTGTTGCAATTGAACGTTCATCGGGTAAGCCGATTGCCGTCGGAGAGCAGGCCAAGCACATGCAAGGTAAGACTCACGAGGATATTAAGACCATCCGTCCTTTGAAGGATGGGGTTATTGCTGATTTCCACGCTTCTGAACACATGATCAAGGAATTTATCAAGAAAATTCCTGGCATCAAAGGTAAATTCATTCAACCGGCATTACGAATCGTAATCTGTATTCCTTCTGGTATCACTGAAGTTGAAAAAAGAGCCGTAAGAGACTCTGCTCAGAAAGTAAACGCTAAAGAAGTAAGATTGATCTATGAACCAATGGCAGCCGCTATAGGAGTTGGGATCGACGTACAAAAGCCTGAAGGGAACATGATCATCGATATAGGTGGAGGTACTACGGAAATTGCTGTAGTGGCTTTAGGTGGTATCGTATGTGATAAATCTGTAAAGATTGCGGGTGACGTATTTACGAATGATATTGCTTATTACTTAAGAACACACCATAACCTTTATATCGGAGAAAGAACTGCTGAGAGAATCAAAATTGAAGTAGGTTCTGCAGTAGAAGATCTTGATGTAGATATCGAAGACATCCCGGTACAAGGTAGAGACCTTATTACAGGGAAGCCTAAGGAAATTATGGTTGGATACAAAGAGATTGCCCGTGCACTAGACAAATCGATCATCAGAATCGAAGACGCTGTAATGGAAACACTTTCCCTTACTCCGCCGGAGCTTGCGGCTGATATTTACAAAACAGGTATTTATCTTGCCGGAGGAGGTGCGTTATTAAGAGGTCTTGCGGACAGAATTCACAAAAAGACAGGTCTTCCTGTATTTGTGGCTGAAGATCCGTTAAGAGCTGTTGTTCGCGGAACAGGGATTGCGCTTAAGAATATGGATAAATTCAATTTCTTAATTAAATAATTTTAACTTTTTACGACTCTATATCTGAATGGGATTTTTGCTGAGATTATTTTCGAAGAACACTCTTTTCGTCTTCTTTATATTCCTGCAAATTATTGCTCTGGCTTTGATATTCTCCAGAAACGCCATGCAGAGATCTTGGATAGCAGGCCAGACGGCTGCGGTGAATTCCTGGGTGTCCGGATATATCGATGAAGGAGTTTCTTATCTGAAGCTTAAACAGATCAATGAAGATCTTGTAGTGCAGAATAAAGCTCTTATGGTAGAACTCTATGGAAAGGATGGAGCTAAGGTTCCTGTTTTTAAAAGAGTACATGATACCATTGGAGGCGGTCAGATCTATACTTTTGTGGATGGTGAGATTGTTTTCAACAGCATCAACAGAAGAAATAATTATTTTACGATCAACCGTGGCCGCAGAGACGGGGTGTTTCCACAAATGGGTGTGATGGCTCCGAGAGGGATTGCGGGAATTGTAATCAATTCTACAGATAGTTATGCATTAGTTCAGTCTGTACTGAGTGTAAGCAAGATCAGAATCAATGCTGCACTTAAAAATTCAGGATATTTTGGTACCTTGACATGGAATGGTGATAACTCCAGAGTGATGCACCTTGCAGATATTCCGAAATATGTTGCATTAAAAATTGGAGATACCGTTGTTACAGACGGAAAATCAGCTATTTTCCCTAAAGGGGTGACCATCGGTACCATTGCCGGATACTCTGTCGACAATAAGACAGGGTTCTGGGATATTTCGGTGGAATTGAGCGAAAAAATGGGAGCGTTGAATAAAGTATACGTAGTGAAGAATCTTAAAAAAGCAGAAGTGCAGAAGATTCAGGATACTATGCAGGCTGTAATAAAAAAAGAAAATGATTAGCAGGACTTTATTTACCGATATATTGATCATGATTTTTCTGGTCGCATTACAGATTGTTGTATTGGACAGGATTACTATTTTCGGGAAATATACACCAGTGCTGTATCCTGTGTTTGTCATGTTCTATCCCTTTTTCAGAAATAAATTTCAGTTCCTGGCATTAAGTTTTTTAATAGGCCTTTCTATTGACGGATTTCACTATTCATGGGGGATCAATGCATTTGCAACCACGTTGATTGCTTATTTCAGAACATTGATTTTCAGGACTTCTACAGATACGTCTACAGACTTTTTTTCTTTTCAGTCCCTTCAATGGGCGCAGTTTTTGCTGTTTTTATTTTCAAGTATTTTCCTGCATCAGCTTTTAGTACAGTATATTGAGTTCTTTAAGTTGAGTAGGTTTTTTGAAATATTATTTAATGTGTTGGTGACCAGTGTAATTTCATTTATCTTTATAGTTATTTACGCATTAATATTTAAAATCAAACAAAAAGTTTGAACACACGTTATTTAAAAATTTTTTCCATCCTTGTCGCTATCGCCCTTATTTTTGTGGCGAGGCTTGCTTATTTACAGCTATTTACAGATCGTTATGCATTGAATGCCGCGAATACTTCCATTAAAATTGAATACGTAATTCCGCAGCGTGGGGTTATTTTCGACAGGAATGGAAAAATCATGGTGGGGAATCAGCCGGCCTATGAGGTTTCTTTTACGCAGGCCCTGATGAAACCGGATTTTGATACCCTTGGATTCTGCAGTCTGATGAAGATTAGTAAAACTGATTTTATCAACAGAATCAATGTCATTAAAAAAGAAAAATATTATTCCAAGCTGACACCAATGACGTTCCTGAAAGACCTCAGCAGGGAAGATATTGCAAGGGTTCAGGAAATCATCTTTAAATATCCAGCCTTTAATATTGTACAGCGTCCACAGCGTCAGTATGAAGTTTCTACTTCCGGTAACCTTTTAGGATATACCAGTGAGGTGAATGAAAGAGAAATAAAAAAAGACTCTCTCTACTACCTTCCGGGAGATTTTATCGGAAAAACGGGAGTGGAAAAATCTTATGAAAAAGAGCTTCGTGGGGTAAAAGGCATGAAGTATATTCAAAAAGACATCAGGCTCCGAAATATTGGATCCTATAAAAACGGATCTTTAGATAAAGATGTTATTACAGGTAAAGATATTACACTAACGATTGATTATGATCTTCAGAGAACAGCTGAAGAAATGCTTGTTAACAAACACGGTGCTATTGTAGCTATAGATCCTAATAATGGGGAAGTATTGGTTGCGGCAACAGGACCGGATATTGATCCGAACCTTTTCACCGGACCTTATAAATCCAAAAACTTATACGCTCTATCAAAAGACACGCTTTATGAAAATAAGCCAACTTTTGACCGTTCTTTACAGGCGGGATATCCTCCCGGTTCAACTTTCAAATTGCTGACAGCTTTGGCTGCAATGCAGATGGGAGTAATGGATGAGAAGACCATTTTTCCTTGTGGAGGCGGATTTTTCTATAAAGGGAAAAGAATTAAAGGACATGGTGGAGCTGATCCGCTTATTCCTTCCATTCAGGTTTCCAGTAACTGTTTCTTTACCTATGCATTTATTGCGATCATCAAAAAATATCCTGGAAATCCTTCAAAAGGGGTTGATGAATGGAAAAAGATCATGAGCAGCTTTGGAGTAGGTGAGTTTTTGAATAATGACTTTGCGGTAGGAGCAAAAGGAAGAATTCCTTCCGGAGATTTTTATGAAAAAAGGTTTAAAGCCATTATGAAAGCAAGCGGTTCCCAGAGAACTGATTTTAAAAACTGGGATGAAATGTCAACCGGAGCCATCTATAATGGAATGGGGCAGGGGGATGTCTTGGTAACTCCTATTCAGTTGGCCAATTATGTAGCTGCTATTGCAAACAAAGGTTGGTATTATACCCCTCATATCGTAAAAGCAATTGATGGAAAACCAAATCCAGATCCAAGATTTAAGGTTAAACACCAAACCTTAGTTGATCCAAAACACTTTGATCCGGTTTTAAAAGGGATGGAAGCCGTGGTTCTGAGAGGAACGGCGAGAGGATTGAAATCCAATGACTTTACACAGCTGGCCAAAACAGGGACGGCACAGGTTCCGCAAGGAAAGGATAATTCTATCTTTGTATTGATTGCTCCAGCAGATAAACCGAAAATTGTTGTGGTTGCAGTAATGGAACATGCAGGTTTTGGGGCGACATGGGCAGGCCCGGCCTGTACGGTAATTGCGGAAAAATATATTACCGGTGATTTGAAAAGAGAAAATCTGTATAAAAAAATGATTACCTCCAGCTTCATGCCGGAATACAAAAGGCAATGGATTGCGGATTTGAAGCGTAAAGGACTTTATAAAGACCCTAAACCTGATTCAATTAAACAAAAAAGAATAAAGGATAGTCTGGAGCTTGTTAAACAGCAAAAAGCCAGACTCCAAAAGAAAATAGAGGAAGAATCAAAAAATAGTAAAACTGCCAAAAAACCTGTGAAGCAATGAAATGGACTGAAGGAATAGATAAATTGGGCCTTGGGCTGTATTTCCTGCTTTGCGTTTTTGCGATTGCAAATATCTATAGTGTAGAACAGAAGCTGGGAGAGAAGCAATTGCTCTTTTTCGGTATTTCCTTATTCGTGGGACTTATCATTTTCTTTAGCCGAAGTAAGTTCTTTGAGAACATGGCCGGGATCATTTACATTGGCGGAGTTTTAATGCTTGCAGGTCTTCATGTCTTTGGAACAGAGATTTTAGGGCAAAAAAACTGGTATAAATTCGGAAGTTTCACGATGCAACCTGTAGAGTTTGCCAAAATAGGTACGGCACTTATGCTGGCAAATTATGTTTCAGGACCAGACTTTGATCTTAGAAATACAAAATCATTAATGACAGCTTTAGTAATAATCGGTATTCCCGCTATTGCTGTATTGTCTATTCCAGACGTTGGATCATTGCTGGTATTTACAGCATTTTTTATTGCATTGTATAGAGAAGGTCTATCCGGGAAACTGTTTTTGATTGGCGGCCTTTTTGGTGCAGTATTTCTTATTGCCAATTATCTTAATGATCCTCTGCAATGGAGTTTATGGTATTTCACCGTATTTATTATTATAATTGGTGGGTTGTGGTTTGCCGTTAATGCAACCCTACTTCGCAAAAACATTTATACACTTTTACCTGGAGCAGGCGTTGTCCTTTTATTGGCCGTGTTGTCATTTGTTTCACCCGTTATTTTTGAAAAACTGCCAAAACACCAACAGGAGCGTGTAGAGGTTTTGTATAAAGGAGAAAGAGAATTTCGTGATACTTCCGGGTATAATTTATTATATTCTAAAACAGCAATCGGTTCCGGAGGGCTTACAGGTAAAGGTTATCGTGAAGGATCTGTTACTCAGGGTAAATTCGTTCCCGAGCAGGAAACCGATTATATTTTCTGTACTGTAGGTGAAGAATGGGGATTTATAGGAAGTGCTGTACTTATCCTTTCTTATATGGTTTATATAGGGAGAATCTACTATCTGGCAGAGAAACAGAAATCCACTTTTAACCGTGTATTCGGATATTGCTTTGCATCGATTCTGCTGATGCACTTTTCAATCAATTTAGGGATGGTTATGGGGCTTTTCCCTACCGTGGGGATTCCTTTACCGTATTTCAGTTACGGAGGAAGCTCTTTACTGGCCTTCTCAATGATGACTTTTATTTTCTTTAAACTTAATTATTCGGATAAAAATAGCTTGGTGTAAGCTTCTGAAATTTAGTTTTCATTATTTAAATCAACGAAACATTATTCTAAATCATAAATCTTATGAAAGATGCATACGTTCTGGATCAAACTTTTGAAAACACAGACTTTTCACAACAAGCTTTAGAAAAAGGTGAATACGAAAACTGTACATTCAGAAACTGTAATTTTGAATACACAGATCTGTCAGGATTCAGTTTTTCAGACTGCGATTTTGTAGAATGTAACCTCAGCATGGCAAAACTTGTAAAGACTGCTTTTCATGATGTGATTTTCAAAGACTGTAAAATGTTTGGCCTTCAGTTTAACGATTGTAACGCATTTGGTCTGTCTTTCAAATTTGAAGGATGTGCTTTGAATAATTCCATTTTTTATCAGACATCTCTCAAGAAAACCGTTTTCAAAAATACTAAACTGATCGAAGTAGATTTTGCAGAATGTGATCTGTCTAATGCAATACTTAGCAACTGCGATCTGTCAGGAGCTGTTTTCGATACTACAAATCTTGAAAAAGCGGATTTGAGAACTTCCGTTAATTACTCGATAGATCCTTCTTTAAATAGGCTTAAAAAGGCCAAATTTTCCCTTTCGGAAGTATATGGTCTGTTGTATAAGCTGGATATTGAAATTGAGAGGAATAGCTAGGTTCTGGAGATAATATTAAAATGTCGCCATTTTTATTGGAGGAATAAAATATATAGAGATTGGTAATAAAATTCAATAGAGGCGGGCTTTAGTCCGCTTTTTATTTTTTATATGAAAATACATTCCATTGACCTTAGTCAAAACTTAACAAGAAATAGGGAATATAAAAAAGCCATCAAAATCTTGATGGCTTCATTATTTAAATCAATTATTTATAAAATTAAAAATTTGCGGGTGTAGCTGGAGTTACAGCGGCTAAGTTATTGTAAGCTTCTCCTTCTTCGTTGATCACTCTCTTGGCAAATCTGAACTTTGGGCCCCAATAAGAGTCATTCAGTGAAGAGACCATTACTCCTTTTGATGTTGCTGCGTGGATAAATTTAATCTCACCCTCTTCAGTAACACTTTCTACAATACCTACGTGAGAAATTCTTCTTCCATGAGAAAAGAAGATCAGATCTCCTTTCTGTAAGTCTCCTCTGTCAACGCTTTCTCCTTCCTGAGCCTGAGATGCTGCTACTCTTGGTAGGCTAAGACCTGCGGCTGCTCCGAATACAGAAAGAACGAAAGCCGAACAATCAATACCTCTTCTTGTAGTTCCTCCATATCTGTAAGGAGTTCCAAGGTATGTTTCAGCTTCTTCAAGGATACCGTCAATGGTTTTATTATGTTTGATTGCTTTTGCAATCTCAGAATTCTTAATAGATTTTTTAGCATTGGCTATAGATGCCGCCTTTTCAGCAAGGAAAGAGTCGATCAATTTCTGCTTATCCTGCTCCATCTTTTTGTTGTCAATAGAAGCTAGTTTGGCATCTGTTTTGTATTCTTTAGTGTAAGTTGCTGGTTTTGAAACTACATAATTAGTAGCACACGATTGCAATGAAACTGTAGTAACTAAAGCAACTAAATAAAACAAAACTCTTTTCTTCATATATATTTGATTAACCGTGTTAAAATGGAATATTTATTTTCAAAAGCATTACAAAAGTAGAGATTCCGAGCAAAAGACCCCTGATATGATAATTGTCAGGATCTTATTTTAACACTATTTAACATATTGTTTGCATATGTTAAAGAAAAATAAACCGCAACTGCCTATTTTTGGTAAGTCTGCGGTTTTTTTTATTAAGATTCTTTAACAAAATATCTCGATATTCTTCTATGAATCACGTTTTGTAATTTAAAACTCTAATTTTTAGGGATGTTAAAAAAACAAAATAAAATTTATAAAAACCTAGAATTAATGAGGCTTTTGGAAGGATTTGTTAATTGCTTTAAATGATCTGTCACTTTTTCTAATACAATTGAACAAGGAAAAAATATTCTTATCAAAAAAGTCTAAATCTTAACAAAAAGAATTCATCAGGTTTAAGATAGATGATCATAAAAAATTCCTCAGAAAAACTGAGGAATTTAAACTAATATGGAACTTTACAGATGTTATTTTGTGAACAACATTTCTCTGTATTTTGTCATCGGCCAAAGCTCATCGTCTACCATCATTTCAAGATCATCAGAAGCGTCTCTGATAGGATCAAATAAAGGTTTTACTTTGTTGCAGTATGCTTCCGCCTGTTTTTGGCTGTCTGATATGTTTTTTGCCGCTTCTCTGGCTTTAATAAGATCTTCAACACCCAGTTTGATTTTAGAAACATTTTCTGAAATGCTGGTGATTAAGCTCATTTGTTCTTTGGCTAAAGACTTGAATTCCTTATCACCAAAGATTTCTTTAAGACCTTTTACATTTTCAATTAATCTGTTCTGATAATTTAAAGCAGAAGGAATAATGTGGTTTCTTGCAATATCACTTAGTACTCTTGCCTCAATGTCGATCACAGTAGAGTATTTTTCTAATTTGATTTCATTTCTTGCTTCAACCTCTCTGTGATTGAATATTCCCATCTCTTCATACAGATCCAGGAATTTCTTGTCCATTTCCTGCTTTAATGCTTCAGGAGTTGTTTTAAGGTTGTTCAATCCTCTTTTCTTAGCTTCTTTTGCCCAGTCATCAGAATATCCGTCACCTTCAAACATGATGTTTTTACACTGCTTGATGTATTCTCTCAATACATTAAAGATGGCTTCATCTTTCTTAAGACCCGTCTCAATTAAAGCGTCAACTTCTTTTTTGAAATCATTAAGCTGTTTTGCTGCAATCGTGTTCATTACAGTCATAGATTCTGCACAGTTAGCAGAAGATCCTACTGCTCTGATTTCAAATTTATTTCCTGTAAATGCAAATGGAGAAGTTCTGTTTCTATCCGTATTGTCCAATAGAATTTCAGGAATTTTTCCAACTACATTTAATTTTAATTCTGTTTTTTCTTCCGGAGATAACTTTCCGTTAGTTACTTTTTCAAGTTCTTCCAATACGCTGAACAACTGGCTTCCGATGAAAACAGAAATAATTGCAGGTGGAGCTTCGTTAGCACCCAATCTGTGATCGTTGCTTGCAGAAGCGATACTTGCTCTTAAAAGATCCGCATATTCATGAACTGCTTTAATCGTATTCACGAAGAATGTTAAGAACTGTAAGTTTTTCTTAGGGTTTTTTCCTGGGCTTAAAAGGTTTTCACCAGTATCAGTCGCTAAAGACCAGTTGTTGTGCTTTCCGCTTCCGTTTACCCCTGCGAATGGCTTTTCATGGAATAAAATATGGAAATGGTGTTTGTGAGCAACTCTCGCCATGATGTCCATCAATAAAGAGTTGTGGTCTACTGCAACATTTACTTCTTCAAACATTGGTGCAAGCTCAAACTGGTTAGGTGCAACCTCGTTGTGTCTTGTTGTGGCAGGAATTCCCAGTTTCATACACTCGATTTCCAACTCTTTCATGAAGTTCATAACCCTTGTAGGAATAGAACCGAAATAGTGGTCATCTAATTGTTGTCCTTTTGCTGGAGAATGTCCTAATAAGGTCTTACCTGTCAATACAAGGTCCGGACGGGATTGGTATAATGCTGAATCAACAAGGAAATATTCCTGTTCCCAACCTAATGTAGGAGTTACTTTCGTTACATTTTTATCAAAATACTGCATTACATTCGTTGCAGCTTCATCCACAGCGTTCAACGCTCTTAAAAGAGGTGCTTTATAATCTAAAGTCTCTCCTGTATAAGAAATAAAGATCGAAGGAATACATAATGTAGTTCCCATGATAAATGCAGGAGATGTAGGATCCCAGGCTGTATATCCTCTTGCTTCAAAAGTATTTCTGATACCTCCGTTCGGGAAAGACGATGCATCAGGCTCCTGCTGGATCAGCATATTTCCGCTGAATCTTTCGATAGCTCTGCCTCCTTCAATAGGAGTAAAGAAAGAATCATGCTTTTCTGCAGTAGTTCCTGTCAAAGGCTGAAACCAGTGCGTATAGTGAGTTACTCCTTTGCTCATTGCCCAGTCTTTCATCGCCACAGCTACCTGGTCTGCGATATGTCTCTGGATCTTTGTTCCTTTTTTGATGGCATCCATAATAGAACTGAATGCTTCTTTCGTTAAATATTCTCTCATTGTTTCTTCTGAGAAAACATTTTTACAGAATAGTTCGGATAACTTCGCAGGGATTTCAACAGAGTTGTCTTTTCTGAAATCCTTGAATGGTAGGGTTTCTAATGCTTTGAATCTTAAGGTTGACATATTTGGGTGAATTTTGATAGGGCAAATTTACAAAAAAAATGAAACGAAAATGATTTAGCCCTAAAAATTTAAGGGGTATTTTGAAAATTAACGCATATTAAACAATTGTTTGGTGTTTTTCAGAAGGGGGTGTTTGTGATTTATATTTGAAAATCTGCATTTTTGAAGCGTATATTAAGGGGGTATTTATATAATTGTATAGAAAAGGTCAGTTTGTAATCTTTATTTAGGAGTTCGTAAAATATTTTCTGAAAATAATCATATTCAGGACAACAGTTATTGCCAAACTACTGACCGTGATCATATGTGAGCCGTATCCATCATTGCAAAACTGCATGAAAACAGGATAGGTCAATGCTAATGATAGTACATAGCTTATATAAGACCTTTGAAGATATAAATTGATCAGGTACATTGTGATCATTGATAAAATAACCAGAAATCCGATTCCGTCCAAAAAACCAAATAATCCTATAACTGTGCTTTTCAATAGCAGCAGGATGATATTGTCCCGAAAAACGCCATCATCAGTTCCGTGATCTTTAATGATTAAGAATATCATCACTAATAGAAAATAGATTAAAATATGACTGATCCATATTTTCCAAAAAAGAGAAACCCTACTTAATCTTTCTTTCATCCGGTGTAATACTTTTTGATGATAACATACCACCAGAGTCTGGATTGAACCTGTTTTTGATTCCTGCCCCTAAATTTATGATGGTGGGATAAATATAAGATTAAAAAACACACAGGTTGGGGTAAAAAGTGTAAGTTTTTAAGCAACTTATTAAAAGATACTTAAAATAAGTTGGACGAAGATTTTGTATATTTGTGTGAAATTTATTTTATGACAAATTCTAGAGCAAGAGAAACAACAGAGGCTATTGAAAGATTATATATCTCTATGAGACACTTATTTTATAGAGGATTTTTCAAGCCGGGAGGTGTTTCGGGAGAAAGTATCAGAAGTTTGTTGAAAACCATCAATCCGGAAATTTACGGAACCATGAATATTCCAAGCAAAGTGGAACTTGACGGGTTGATGTATGTTTTAGACAGGCTTCCGGAGGGGATTGAAGAATGTGCTTTTATTCATCTCACATCAGATGAAGGGTTTGATAAAGGAAGTTTCGAACCTATTGTTCCAAAGAAAAGAAGAAGAAACTGTTATAGAATAGACGAACACCAGATGAATATTGAGGTTCTTTTGGGCCGTTCCGAAATTTATGACATTCTTACCCACCTTACCTTCCTGTTTATAGAAGCTGATAAAATCCGTAATCTGGCTTTCATCCAGGATGAAAACTGGAAGCCGACCCGTGCCTTTAAGATTATCGAAGAGGTCGTGAAAGGAGAAAAGAAATTCAGCAGAAGAGAAAAGGAGGTGGCATTGATTCATCTTTCTTCTCTGATCGGCAGATCTTTTGACGAGACATTGAGAGCGTATAATACTTTCGGGGATGATCATAACCCTGACCGTTTGTTCAAAATCATCTACAACCTTGGAAAAGTAAGTCTTGAAGATGCTAAAAGCAGCAGAGAAAGAGAAATTCATTTTAGTGCAATTTTAAAAGAAAGAGTAGGGCACCACTATTTTGGTGAGAAATGGGCGAACAAGGTAAAAGAAGTTTTATTTGAAAACAACCTGCATATGCGCCCGCTACATATTATCTCTGCCAATATGCACTCGGTGAAAAATATGCTGTATGCTAATAATGCGCTTAAAAAGAAGCAGAATAGTGAGGTAGACTATACATTGTATGAAGAGATTTCTAACAAGAAAGAGCTTCGTGATAAAGTGTTGAAATATGCTTTGGATGAAGGGATGATTCATATTGCAGACAAAAGTGGAAGTAATATTGATGTTCAGATCATCGACCTCAGCAAAACAGATCTGAAAAATACTCCATTTGCAGATGCCAAGTTTTCCGGAGATGATGTTGTAATGGTATTCGACTACGCGTTCGGTGAGCAGGCTTTTGAGGTAATGGATGAGCTGTTGAAGCCTTTCGAGCACAAAGGAGAAGTGTATATGATGCATGTGAAATCTGTTTCCATTATGGGGAAAGCAGGTATCCTTACCGGAGAGAAAGGGGATATTATGATTCCAACTTCCCATATTTTTGAAGGAACTGCAGATAATTATCCTTTTGAAAATGCATTAAAGCTTGATGATTTCAAAGATGATGAGCTGAAAGCATTTGAAGGTCCTATGATTACTGTATTGGGAACATCCCTTCAGAATAAGGATATTCTTTCTTACTTTATGAACACTTCATGGAAGGCTATCGGTCTTGAAATGGAAGGTGCACATTATCAGAAAGCAATTCAGGTAGCTTCGAAGATCAGGCATCATATTTCACCGGATCTTTTTGTATGCTATGCTTACTATGCATCGGATAATCCGCTGGAAACAGGAAGTACATTATCTTCTGGAGGTTTAGGACTTACAGGAGTAAAGCCTACTTACCTGATCACGTTAAGAATTCTTGAAAAGATTGTAAGAAACGGAAAGAAAGAAGTTTCTGCTAAAAAATAAGGATAATCTAAAATTATCATATAACCTCAGGTGTATTTTGCATCTGAGGTTTTTTTGACCCTTGACAAGGATAAAAAAAATGTTTACCTTGAAAAATAAAAAAACGTGTCTATGAGTTCAGTATCAGAGTTATCGAAAAGATTTCGGGAGGTCTTATTAAATGGTCTCTGGATTGCCAATACCAATTTTAAAGATCAGCTTTCAGATGTTACCTGGGAGCAAGCGGTGAAGAAGATAGATTCTTTAAACACCATTGCTATGCTCACTTTTCATATCGATTATTATATTGCCGGCATTGTCAATGTTTTTGAAGGAGGTGATCTCGAGATCAAAGATAAATTCAGTTTTAATCTTCCATCCATTCATTCTCAGGAGGAATGGGAGAGTTTACTGAGTAAACTTTGGACAGATGCTGAAAAGGTTGCCACATTATTGGAACAGATGCCGGATTCTAAACTTGATGAAGTGTTCGTTAATGAAAAATATGGAACTTATAGAAGGAATATTGACGGAATGATCGAGCACTGTTATTATCATCTGGGGCAGATTACTTTGATCAAGAAACTATTGAAAAACGGATAGAGATTTCATCTTGTCAAAGTTCAAAACCTTGACAAGATGAAGATCAAAAAAAGATCAGGAAAAAAATTTAACAACTCAGGAAAAAAATCATCTAAAACGATATTAAAACAGAACAAAACCTTGCTATAACTCCATATTTTAGGGTTTTGTTTAAAATACCTACCTTTAGAAAAAATAAAATTTTAAATGAGAAAATCGGCTGCAATCATTTTTGCGTTTATCATTTCACAATTTCAGGCTCAGCAAGGAGCTTATTATCAGCAGGCTGCAAAGTACAGGATGGATATAGATGTCAATGCTGAAAAATTTACTTACCAGGGAAAACAGACTTTAGAATACACCAATAACTCACCGGATGAGTTGAATGTGGTATATTTCCACCTGTATTGGAATGCTTTCAAACCCAATTCCATGATGGATCAGAGAGTTGCTTCTCAGGGAAAAAATGGAGACTCAAGATTGCAAAAAGACGGAATCTCAAGACTGGCTTCTATTCCTAAAGATCAGGAGGGAGCTCAGAATATTCACTGGATCAAACAGAATGGTAAAGACCTGAAATTTGAAGTTCAGGAAACCATTATGAAAGTATATCTGGCAGAGCCTATCAAACCGAATTCTACAACGACTTTTACAATGGATTGGGATGCTGTGATTCCACAGCAGATCAGAAGAAGCGGAAGAAACAACAGAGAAGGAGTAGACATGACCATGACGCAGTGGTATCCGAAAATTGCGGAATATGACTATGATGGCTGGGCAACTTTTGATTATATGGGAAGAGAATTCCATGCGCCGTTTTCCGATTTTGATGTTACCATTAAAATCAACAAAGATTATGTTGTAGGAGCAGGTGGTATTCTTGAAAATCCAACAGAAGTAAAAGGATATGATGCTGCGGCTAAGATCAAAACTGAAAAAGATAAAAAAGCAACCTGGAAATGGACAGCTAAAAATATTCTGGATTTTGCATGGAGTGCAGACAGAGATTATTCTGTAGAAAGTTTCAATGTTCCGGAAGGTCCTCAGGTATATTTAGTGTATCAGAAAAACGATAAAACAAAAGTATGGGGAGAAGCTCAGCCTTATATTACCAAATATTTCCAGATTATGAATTCTCACTTTGGGAAATATGTATATCCAACATATGCTTTCATTCAAGGGGGTGATGGTGGAATGGAGTACGGAATGTGTACCATGATCCTTGGAGAAGCTAAAAATATCAAAGATTTAATGGGCTTAATGGCGCATGAAGGTTCTCACTCATGGTATCAGCAGATGCTTGCTACCAATGAATCTGTTCGTCCGTGGATGGATGAAGGTTTCACAAGCTATGCAGAAGGATATACGATGTATCAGTTATTTCCTGAGCAGTTACCTAATCCTTTTGTTGAAAGACTGGATGCTTACAGGAAGTTTATTAAGAAAGGAATTGAAGAACCGGCTGTATGGTTAGGAGATCATCATGACAACGGAACAGCTTACACTTACGCTTCTTATGTAAAAGGGGAATTGTATCTTGTACAGTTGGGATACATCATGGGAGAGCAAAACCTTGCAGAAACATTAAAACAATATTATGATCAGTGGAGCATGAAGCACCCTTCAGACAGGGATTTCCTTCACATTGCTCAGAAGGTTTCCGGGATGGATCTGAAGTGGTTCCACAATTACTGGATCAACACAACTAAAACTATTGATTACGGAATTAAGGATGTAAAATATGATGAAAAATCTACAACGATTACTTTGGTCAATAACGGGCAGGTTCCAATGCCTATTGATTTCAGTGTAATGACTAAGGATAAAAAAGTAGTGACTTACCAGATCCCATTGAATATGACCCACACCTGGAAAACAAAGGATGTATATGGTGATTTTAAAACAGAGCCTTACTGGCCTTGGACTCAGAAAGAATACACGCTTACGGTTCCTTACACAAAATCTCAATTATCTGTACTTGGAATTGATTTCAGCCAAAGAATTGCTGATGTGAATGTAGAGGATAACTTTGTAGAAGTAAAATAAATTAAACGCTTAAAAATAATAGCCCGTAGAATTTTCTACGGGCTATTTTATTCCAGAGGTAATATCTAAATTGATTTCTCAATCTTCTCAATTTTATAATGCGCTTTGACTCATCTGCTATCTTTGATTTTATAGACTGAAATAAAATAGATGTTTTTTTATTTTATATCAAATTGCTGAACCATCCAATGACGAGCATGGTTTTTAATAAGATCGTTTTTCAGAGTTGGGTCTTTGGAATTTAAGTAGCTGTATACTTTTAACGGAACAGAGTCCGGATATTCCTTTAGTCCTTTTGCAACGGTCAGCTTTGCCTCCTCTTTATTTTGAGCATCATCCAGTGCTTCTGCTTTATAAATGTATATAATGGCCGGAATTTTTCCATAAATATCTTTAGTCTCATTCTCTAAAAGATTGATGGTTTCGATTTGAAATTGAGGATCAGGAGCCTTTTTTGAAGCAACTGTCCGGCTGAGATATTGCTGATACATCAGAAACAGCATCAGAATATGAAGATTTTTGGTATTGGGATCCGAAGCCAGCTTTTCAATCTGTTGTACGGTTTCAGGAGTCATTTCATCATTTTCAGCCTGCAGACTTTTCTGATAAAACTCATCCAGCAAATTGTAAACGGCTTTATCATTAGGGTCAGTTTTTGATTGACTTTTTATCTTCAGAAATGTTTCTTTTATGGACGGGCCCGACTGTGCAAAAGCATGAAAGCCAAAACATAAGAACATGGCCAGAATCAGTTTTTTCATAAAGGTTTCAACGATTTACAGGTTAAATATACTCAATTGTTATAAAAAAGGAAAATGAAATTGAAGACTTTCCCTTTCTGTTATCATGGATTAACACGTTTGTAAAACTCATTAATTATTTTTTGTTTCTCTTCAGGTTTTTTATTAGAATTGATAATATTCATCGAAAATCTTGCTCCTATTGGGCTATATCCGAGATTCAAGCAGGCAGTATTAATCAAAGTTGCTGTTAAAATAGAAGCATAAGGATCTAACAATTGATTCTGTTTTTTATAATCTTCTGCAAGTTTTAAATATTTAGATTTATTAAGTTCATTATCAATTTTATTGACATCTTTTTTATTAACAACCTTTTTTAATTTCAATAATTCTTTCATACGAGATGCACTATAAATGCTCATACCAAAGTTATTTTTAAATTGGATGTAAACTTCCCTGAAAATGTATCCATTTAAAGATAGAGTTTTTGGTTTAAAAAACTTTAAATTTAAATATGAAAAAGAGTAAGTATTCAGAGAGTCAGGTTTTTGGAATT
>LAZY01000064.1 GCA_001013295.1 Chryseobacterium indologenes
TCAGTAGAAGCCACCTTGGCGGTTCGCATCGGGATTCCGAACATTTCCTCGAACTCGTCCCAGTTCTGCCAGGAATGCTTTTTAAAAATCCATAAAGGGATGGCTTTGTTCAGAAGCCCGATCGAATGCTCATGATTCACCCAGAGTGTCCATTTTTTTAAGATCCCTTCTGAGAAGTTTTCGCCGTGAAGATCAAAAGGGTATGTCAGAATTTCAGTGGTTTCCGGAACAATATGATCCCGGTACACAAAAGAGAGTTTTTTTATAAAACCATTTTCATCAAGCTCTTTAGGGTACATCAGGGTATAGCTGAAGTAAATACTGTCAAGGGTGTATTTAATCAGATTTTTAAACCAAAGCTTCTGGATCAGCTTCGTTTTATCTTCGTTAATTTTTCCGGCTTTATCGACAATAACAGCTGTTTTATTGGAAACCCTGAGTTTGCGGGTTTCTGAGCGGCCATAGATAAAAGGGTCGTCCAGGACTTCTTCCATAATATCAATAAGAAGTTTACGCCTGGGCATTATTGGGTCCATTGCGGTGGCTTTGGCCAGTTTCCAGTCCCTGATCTCTTTATTATATAAGGTACGCTGCCGTTTGATGGATTCCACCATTTGGGTGACCGCTTTTTCATGGTCCGTATTTTTGCCACCTGTAAAAGCATTTCTGACAAAATCCTGTATTTCTGATAATTTAAAATTCATTTAAAAAGAGTTTAAAGGGTGATTAATAGCGTTCTGAATATTTGGGGCGGCTTCCAAATTCTGTAACCTGACTTCCTGTATTTTCCCCGTTTCCTTCTTCGTCCGGCTTTTCCGGGAGATCGGGTGAAATTTCCCCTTTGGCAACGGCTTTGAGCCAATCTTTGGCTGCGTTATAGCGAATGATTCGCATGTCCGGGATCACATCCCCAGCGGTATTGGCGTGCAGATGATAGATGGTAATATCTACCATATACAGGATAATAAGGGCACTTCGGCCTTCTCCTATGGCGGAAAAGATCTTTTTCACATCATATCGCTGCCTCAGGTAGCTTTCCATTTCCGCCTGTGCCGCCAGTTCTGCCTGGTGCTGCACATCTTCTTTCCTTTGAATGATAATTTGTTTGATCCAGTTTCGGATCTGTACTTCGTAGTCGGTATCTTTTAAAAAAGGCATTGTTAAAATTTTTAATAGCTGTTATCTTCGTTTCTTTCATGTTTTCCCATTCCCAGAGCATCCTCTTCCCAGTCATCAGAGTCCGCTACAACAAACTGATCCAGATAGAACCAGGCCCCCTCGTCGGCATCCGGGGCATCATCCGGGGTATTATAGCCGGGCTCTATTCCTTTTACCTGAAGGTTGCCTTCCACCATATCCGGATCATTTTCATCCTCTATATTGTAGACCACATTACCGGAGGAATATTCCGGTTCCATTCTGACCATGCGGGTATATTTATTGGGTTTCTGTCTTTCGTCTGTAAGGACACTAAGGGGGTATTTGTATTTTTTACAGGCTCGTCTGAGGGCTTTTTTTACCGGGCGGGTATAAAATTGTTTTTCCATATACCAGATAATACCCACCCGGGGTGGCAAGCTCTTTTCTACCTTGATCATCCATTCAAAGACGTCCTCCAGCTCACAGCGGCGGGTAAATCTTTTAATACAGTAGCGCTTGAAGCGGTCCTGTCCCCACAGTGAAACGGCTTTAAAATCCGAGGTCTGGCTGTTCTCAAAACTGGGGTCGAAATACCCGATGATAATGTCCATTTTAGAGAGGTGTGGAAGACGGGCAAACCGGAAATATTTGTTTTTAAAGATTTTCCCTTCAATATCGGTTTCGTGAAAAAATTCCTGCTTGGCCAGCACAGGCCCTGCTTTCATAATCTTTCTCAAAAGTTCCTGCAAAGAATAACGCTGCCACCATGCCGGTTTCCCGTTTTCAATGGCTTTGACCTTGGAATGGTAAATCCCTTCTCTCTTTTTAGCTCCCGGTTTGGTATCGCCTACGATATTGGCAAGAATAGAATTATGATGAATACGGTTGCCCCCCATTGCAAAACGAGCCCCTTTGATACTGAGGGCAAAATACATCGCTCCTAATATTTTTTTAACCACTTTATCTACCCGTTTAGGATTATGGACAATGTCGTCGTCATCCACATCGTCCACCACGCCGTAATTCGGCCGTTTTTCATTTTCTCTGGCTCCTCTGGGAGACTGATCCCGTCCGAAGGCCAGAAAACGGATGCCCTCCCGGGTGGTGAAATCCCCGTCCTCCCAGGAGCCGTAATTGTACTGCTCCCCAAAATCATGGGCGAAGAGTTTATTGGACTGAAGCTGTGCCTGGACATCGGAGAGCAAGTTGCAGGCGTCATCTTCATTTTTACCCATCAGAATCATTCCGGTAAGCTCTTTATGGGCAATGAGCCACATCGGAATAATAATGGTAAGGTGAACGGATTTTGCATGTTCTCTCGGCCATTCTGCCACCCCAAAGAAATTGGGATCGGCAAGGCATTCATTGGCATACTCAATATGAAAATCTGCGCAATCTGCGTCGGCGTAGATTTCAAAATAGGTTTTTACAAAATAATTATAGTCAGTTAAGGCTCTTTTAATCCTGAGCTTTTGAATCTCTTCTGTGTCATTAAAGGCCACAGCGGTACTGCTCTGAACCTGCTGACAGAATTCGAGCCACTCGTTATAATCCCTTTTGGTGATCGCCAGTGCTGACATTAGTTTTCACCGATTTTATAATCCACATATTTTTTCTGCAAGAGGTTGATCTCCTTGGCTAGCTCGGGATCTTGAGTAAAAGCATAGGTGATAAAATCTTTAAATACATTAATTATCTGGCTCACGGTGACTTTTTTATTGGAGAGCTTTTCAATGCTGTTGGCAATCTGGATAATATCGTTGGGTTTACTCTTGGGGTCTTCACTTAAAATATGAGCCCTTTTATAAAGGTTGTCAATAATCTTTCGGGCTGTTACCGTGGAAGCACTTTTAAGAAGCTCCCATTCCCCCTCAGTCTTCCATTTACCCAGGGTCTTTTCAGTAACGTGTACGATTTGTGCAATTTCCTTTTGGGTCTTGTCTGTCTCCAGATAAAGATCCTGGGCAATAGCATATTTTTCATCCCCTGAGAGCTTTTTCTTTTCATTCATTTTCTTGAAGTATATGAGACAAAATTGCTTTATATAAAGGTTTTATCGAAGTCGGTGCTTATTGACTACAG
>LAZY01000065.1 GCA_001013295.1 Chryseobacterium indologenes
TAATCCAATAGAATTTATTTATTCATCAAAAATTAAGATCAAATGAAAATAGAAATCAATCATACCTGTGAAAATTTTAATTCCTTCAGGTCTGAAAAAGTAAAAAGTTTATGTAATGCTGAAAGTGGGCACAACTGGCAACATACTGCCGAGCTTCCCATTGAAGAGGACGGATGGCAGATCGGCCTTATTGTAGGACCTTCGGGAAGCGGCAAGACATCAATCGGGAACCAGATCTGGGAAAACGGAATTGTGAACCTGACTGAAGGTTGGAATTCTAATCTTCCCATTATTGAAGATATTAGTCCGGATCAGGATATGAATGTGGTGACAAGCGCTTTGTCAGCGGTAGGATTGGGAGATGTTCCCTCCTGGCTACGACCTTTTAAGGTTTTAAGTAACGGTGAGCAGTTCCGAGCCGGCTTGGCCCGCCTTATTTGCGAAGCACCCGATAAAGTTGTCGTTGATGAATTTACCTCAGTAGTGGACAGACAGATCGCTAAAATTGGTGCCGCTGCTTTTTCTAAAGCATGGAGAAAAACCGGAAAAAAACAAATTGTTTTGCTATCATGCCATTATGATATTATTGAATGGCTGCAACCTGATTGGGTATATGATACCCGGGCAGGTGAAGTAAAAAAAAAGTCCCAAAACGACCACCTATTAAGCTCGACATTTGGAAGACGGGCGGAACTTACTGGAAGTTTTTTAAAGAGCATTATTATTTAGATTTAAAGCACCCGCCTTGCGCCGAATATTTTGTCGGAACGGTTGACGGAGAAATGGTTTGTCACGTAGCTGTCTGTCCGTTTTTTACAGCCAGCGCATACAGGGCGACACGTCTGGTGGTAATGCCTGAGTGGCAGGGAGCCGGAGTAGGCACTGCTTTTCTGAATCAAATTATGCAGTACCACCTGGAAGGAAACGGAAGATGCAATAAAAAATTCCCAACATTTTTTCATACTTCACATCCCCAGCTCTGTGGGTATCTGAGGAATTCAAAAAAATGGAAGCAGTCATCATCCAGACTTTTCGGCGATAATAAGACAAGAAGCATTAAATCAATACGAGAACATGGTAAAGGGTTTCAAAGTGGGAGAAAGACCACAGGGGGCTTTGGTGGACACTTCAGAGCAATACAAGGATTTAAATATTTAGGAAATGAAGAAATTTAGAGTTTTTATATCAGGTCAGAAATTCTTTGCGGAAGAAGTTTTCAGGCTCTGTCAGAAGTTAGACATTGAGGTTGTCGGGGTCTCCTGCCCCTTAGACGATAAATATATCGGAAAAGCTGCCCGCCGTTGGAATATTCCAATCATTCCGGCGGGAAGCCTAAACGCTGATAATATGCCGGAATGTGACCTGGGCATCACCGCTCACTCTTTTGATTATATTGGTAAAAAGACCAGGTATATTCCACGTCTGGGTTGGATTGGCTACCACCCATCATTACTCCCCAGACATCGGGGACGCTCAGCCATTGAATGGGCTATAAGAATGAAAGAACCTGTTACAGGGGGTACCGTTTTTTGGCTTAATGCAGGGATAGACAGAGGAGATATTGCTTATCAGGATTGGTGTTGGATACCTCCGGAATATCATTTAAGCCCTCAAAAATCCGCTTCAGCACTATGGAAGGAGGAATTGCTCCCGATGGGACTAAAACTCTACGAAATGGCCCTTAACGACATTCTAAAAGGAATTATTAAGAGAGTGCCACAAGACAAAAGATTCAGCACCTTCGAACCGGATACCAATGTCAAAGATATTTATAAACCTGATCTATTAATGATCGGATACGAAAGCAGCCACAACTAAGTGGCTGCTTTTTTATATCTTTGAGTTTATATTTTTCTCGGCCATTTGGAAATGAGGTTCCCGCTTTTTGGAATTGTTGATTATATTATAGTAAATTAGGAAGACTGCTTTAAAATCTTAAGGCAGTCTTTTTTGTGGTAAACCCTTGTGTTGAATAAAACATTTTCAACAAAGCAAATCTTTTTTAAAGGTAAAGTATAGCTATTTTCTTTTATCACAATGGCAGTGCTGATGTCCACAATGTTTGCAATGGTTGCTGTGTACCCTATTACTCAGCAGCGCATTCTGAAAGTCATCTGTAGTGGTATTGATGGTGTCATTGCCTTCACCTTTAGGATTGGGGCCATATTTATTGACACCATAATCACTGTCTCCCAATACCATAAAGAAAAAATATCCCGGAATAAACTGATACAGTCCGCTGTTACCTCTGTCATGACATCTTCTGGCTCCTTTCAGCAAAATAAAAACAAGGAAAGGGAGCATACAGAAACCCAGCATTCCTTTTCCGTCTTCTGACAGTTGATAGTGTTTTTCAATTAACGTTAGTGGATAGGTTAAAGCATAAAATATAATAAGAGAAATGACATATTCTCCTCTGGTAATTCTTCCTTTGCGGGAAAACTGATTTAAAATTCTGTGGATCATTAGTTTTTTTATGAGGTGACGAAAATGTAAATTATTATTCTAAAAATATTATCTTTATATAAAGAATAGATTGTATGGAGAAGATTGTATTTGAAAAAAGTGACATCAGAAACTTTGTAAAAACGACCATCGCAGAGAAAATTGAAAAACTTAAAAACTTTATCGAATTTACCCAGGAAGCCAGCCGTGATATTAAGAAAACTCCGAAATATGACAGTATAAGGGAAGAAATGCAGGAGGAGATCTATCAGATGCAGCGCCAGCTAGGAGCGTTGAATGACCTGAGACGAAATATGGCAAAAGTTCTGAATACCGCTACTGACAGAGTACAGCTGGGTTCGTTGGTGATTACCAATAAAGCCCGTTTTTATATTTCAGTTTCATTAGGCGAATTCTTTTTTGAAGGAGATCGTTTCTATGCTATTTCCCCGGAAAGCCCTATGGCCAAAAAGATGGTGGGAATGAAAGCCGGAGATGAATTTACTCTGAACAAGATTCATCAGAAAATCGTGGAGGTTTTATAGGAAAGACGCCTGATTATGAATTTTAGGTAGAACGGCTTGAAAGAGTGTTAAATACTCTGTAACGATTAACCCTTAATCAGCAACTAATCTCCATAAACTCTTACGCTAATACATGAAATTTGAAAAATTAAGAACCAGCAGATTCAATCAGTGGGTAATCATTCATCTCCGTTACCTGATAGGATTTGCCTTTTTTCCATCGGGATTAGTAAAACTTATGGGAAACAGGTTCACGAGAATCTCAACAGATAACCCTATCGGCTATTTCTTTGAAGCCTTATACCAATCCGGATTTTATTGGAATTTTTTGGGACTGGCCCAGATTACTGCAGGAATTTTACTGATGACCCAGCGCTATGCCACCCTTGGAGCATTGATGTTTTTAACGATATTAACGAATATCTGGATCATCACCATCAGCCTTTCATTCAAAGGAACCTGGATCATTACCTCTTTAATGATGATAGCAGTTCTTATATTGGTGATATGGGATTGGCATAAATTTCTTCCGCTTTTCAGTTATAATAAGGTAAGTACAGTAAATGAATACCCTGATCCGGCTCCTGTATGGATTGTTGCAGGAATGATATATGCCGTCAGTTTTATTGCATTGTATATGCTTGATCCTGTGAAAGGGAATATATATGAAAAAGGGTTAACCGGAATATTGGTTGTCATTATTTTATCAACCTTTGCGTTCAGTAATTATAAAGCGTACAGAAATCGCAGGTTAGTACCGGATGCTTAATGCTGTGATTATTTTGTGAATAAAAGCATGTCATGTTTTCTCCAAAACTTTCAACAATTTCAATGATTTTAAATGGAACAGATTGACTTCCATGTTGTAAATTTGCAGGTATGAATAAAGCAGAAGTTTTAAAAGAAATTATAGAGCAAAGAAGAAGTATTTTCCCAAAAGATTATACCGATACAGAAATAACTCAGGCAGTCATTGATGAAATTTTGCATTCAGCAACACTGGCTCCAAATCATAAGCGTACGAAACCTTGGCGTTTCAAGATCTTCAAAGGAGAAGAAAAAGTAAAACTGGCTTCAGAAATGCAGGCGATCTATAAAGCGACTCAGCCTGAGCAGCTTTTCCTGGAGAAAAAATACAATGACATTGGCTTTAAAATCAATAAAGCAAACGTGGTCGTATCTATCGTAGTCAATTTCAGCGGAATGGTTCCGGAATGGGAAGAGATTGCTGCAACTTCAATGGCAGTACAGAATATGTACCTTACCTGTACAGCAAACAATATCGGGTGCTACTGGAGTTCTCCTAAAATTGTAGATTTCCTGAAAGAATCTTTGACGATAGAGGAAAACCAGAAATGTCTGGGGCTTTTCTATATGGGAGCTGTATAGGATGAAGAATATTTACAGAAATTATAATGAAGAAGATTTGGTGGTGGCTTATCTCTATATGACTGATCATACGGGGACCATCAATGATGAAATGCGTGAAGCAATCAGCCAGAAATTCAATTATGATGAATTTGTAAAAAAAGCCGAATACAGGAAAGTTTTAATTAAAGAAAAAGGAAGGATATCATTTGAAGTTCATCATAGGGTACGGAAAGGAGAAGAAATAAGTCTTATTTTGGAAAATATTTCTTCAGAAATCATGGAAAGGAACGATTTGAAGATTTTTATTCTTGAGAAATATGAGCAGTTTTCAAAGGTAAAAGAGAATGATACAATAGATAAAAAAACGATTTATAAAAGCCTTTTAGGAATTGTCGTAGCATCGGTGACTGGATTTCTTTTTCTAAAGACCATCGTTGTATCTACCGATCAGTTCTCATTTTTTTTACTGGTGCCTGTTTATATCATGAACTATTTTGTGATTTACGGAATTACGGGGAAATCAAGAGACAATCTCATTGTGTTTTTGGCTATCTTTATTTCCGTAATCATCTCGACGGTTTTACCTTTTATTCTGCTTACTTAAAAAAATCAGAAAATATATTGCTTTCAAATCCTCTAATTGAAAAAATTATTCTATCTTTGCACTCTTAAATATTTAACTGGGACGAGTTCCCGTAAAATTCAAACATTATGTCAGTAAAAATCAGATTACAAAGACACGGTAAAAAAGGAAAACCTTTTTTCCACATCGTGGTTGCAGATTCTAGAGCTAGAAGAGATGGTAGATTCATCGAAAAACTAGGAACTTACAACCCAATTACTAACCCGGCAACTATCGAGTTGAACGTTGATTCTGCTGTACAGTGGTTAAACAACGGTGCTCAGCCTACTGATACTGCTAGAGCTATCCTTTCTTACAAAGGTGCCCTTTACAAAAAACACTTACAAGGTGGTGTAGCTAAAGGTGCTTTTGACGAAGCTGAAGCTGAGAAGAGATTCAACGCTTGGGTAGAAGCTAAAGATGCAAAAGTTCAAGGTAAAGTAGAAGGTTTAGCTACTGCTAAAGCTGATGCTAAGAAAGCTGCATTGGAAGCTGAAGTAAAAGTAAACGAAGCTAGAGTAGCTGCTGCTGCACAAGCTGAAGCTGATGCTAAAGCTGCTGAAGAGGCTGCAAACGCACCTGCTGAAGAAGTTGCTGAAGCTACAGAAGGAGAAGCTCCTGCTGCTGAAACTGAAGAAAACACTGAAGCTTAAGAACAATTTCTGTCATGCGTAAAGAAGATTGCTATTTTTTAGGGAAAATCACACGCAGACATGGACTTGCGGGTAACGTGATCCTTAAATTGGATACCGACCAACCCGAGCTTTACAATAAATTGGAATCAATATTCGTTGAAATCAACGGATTATTGGTTCCATTTTTTATTGAAAAATCATCATGGAGCAAACTGGATGCTCTGAATCTTGCCTTCAAAAACTCTTCTGAGGCAATGGTAGACCAGGCTTTAGGTAAAAGTGTTTACCTTCCACTGGCTTCCCTTCCAAAACTTACTGGCAAACAATTCTATTACCACGAAATCATCGGATTTGAAATTTTTGATGAAAACAATAACAACTGTGGAGTGATCAGATCTGTAAACGATCAGACAGCACAGGTGTATTTCATTACCAATCTGGATGGTAAAGAAGTGGTAATCCCTATGATCAAAGACTGGATTCTTGAAGTAGACAGAGAAGAAAGAACGATCAAAATGGAACTTCCTGAAGGTCTTATTGATGTTTTTTTGGTTCCATCCAAAAAAGACGAATAATTTTGCAATAAGCAATAAGCTTTTCTCGTCTACATTACTATCATTTATTACTCATTACCAACTAATTACTCATTACCCATCATCACTGCGGGTAAAAGATATTCCTGTACCATCTTATCAGCCTGTGAATGGGCGTAAGGCTGGTTGTATGCCTTTGCTGTAATAACTATGACTACGGGGATTTCTGTAAATATGATAATCTTGTTTCCTCCATTTCCACTACACTGATAGGCTTCAAAGTTTTTATTCCCGACCGTATAGACCTTTCTCCAGAATAAATACCCATAACCTTCAAAGTCTTTATTGTCGGCAAAATAATTGGTGAATGATTTTTTTACCCAGGTTTTTTCTAAAATGGTTTTTCCATTCCACATTCCGTTATTTTTATACAGCTGCCCGAATTTGGCAAAATCAAGAACTTTCATTTTTAATCCTCCGGCCAGGGAAGGTTTTTTCTGAGGTGTAAACTGCCATTGATAATTCGTAATGCCAAGAGGCTGGAATAATTTCTGATCGGCATAATTTTCCAATCCCTTTGGAACTTTTTTATCCAGAATATCTCCTGTGGCAACAACACCTGCTGTGAAATAACTCCAGTGTTCTTCAGGTTTATTCTCCGTCATGGGTAAATCCAGTGTAAATTTTACCCAATTCTCCGTAGGATACATATTCTCTTCATTGCCCGGAGATTCTGAGTCTTCATCATTTCCATCAAACCCGGAACTCATTGTCAGCAGACTTTTTAGGGTAACGTTATCTTTCTGAGAAGAATAATTTTTAAATGCTTTCAGATCATAAAACTCTTTCAGATATTGATTTTCACTTTTCAGATAACCTTCTTTGATGGCAATCCCGGTTAAAGCAGAAGAAAAAGACTTTCCTACAGACCGTGTATCCTGTAAAGAATCTCTTCCGGAATCATTGAAATACTCTTCCAGCAACAATTTTCCGTTTTTAATGACTGCAATACCGGTAATGTGTCTGAATCTGTTTTCAGCGATTTTTTTATTCAGATTTCTGATCATTCCGGGATCAAACTTCTCAGGAGAGGTGGTCCATCCACTGTTGGGCTGAATGGGCTGAACTGCAATTTGAGCTTCACTGATGTCTTTTTGGGAAACTTCCAGACTGATGGTTCCTGATGCAATGAGACTACCGATCTTTACTTCCGGTGTTTTAAGATAAGGACGGATTTCAATTTTCAAAAGATGCTTTCCAGCTGTCAAGGCATCAATTCCGTCATGTCCCATATAAAAACGCATCCATAAATACCTTCCCCATGAATCTTCATTTTGGCTGCTGAGGAGAGGAATCCTTAAAGCTGTTTTAATTTTTTTATTTTCAGGGGTTCCTGCACCTGTATTCAGATTCTCTGTGTAGATCAGCTTTCCGTCAACATAGAACGCAAATTGATAATTTCCATTTCTGATGAGTTTGTCCACAGTCCAACTGGGTTCAAGTTGATGAAGATAATTGACCAGTGAGTTGTCAAAAAAAGCATAAATGCCCAGATCTCCGTTTTCCTGAAATTGAGCAGAAGTAAGCATATCAGAATCTTTTAGATTATCAAGAGCAATATTTTTGGTGAGAAAGACAATTTTGCCGGAATATTTTTTCTGAACCGGACTCTCAATTTTCTCAGGGTTCACTATATTGTTGCTTTGTCCCTGGTGAAGACAAGATGTGAAAATAAAAGCCAATAATAGAAATGGTTTCATCTGAAGAAGTATTTAGACAAAAATAATAAACTTCCTGACAGCAAAATAGAATGAAATTAACGTGGCTATTTTGTAAACCTATATTCTAATTGAAAAGCTTTCTGAATTCTCCCGGAGACTGATTTGTTTTTTGTTTAAAAAGTTTACTGAAAGATTGGGGATGTTCAAAACCGAGTTCATAAGCAATTTCACTCACGGATAAACTTGTCGTGCTCAAACGTTCTTTTGCAGAATCAATTAATTTGTTCTGAATATGCTGTTGCGTGTTTTGCAGAGTATGAAGACGAAGTAAGGTTCCCAGGTAATTGGGTGAAATATTCATTTGTTCAGCAATACATTTCACAGTAGGAATACCATTTTCTATAAGGTTTCCGTTTTCAAAATATTTGGAGAGAATCTCTTCAAATTTATGTAGCAATTCATGACTTGATTTTTTTCGGGTAAAAAACTGACGCTCATAAAAGCGGTCAGAATAAATCAATAATAACTCAATCTGTGCAATAATCAATTCCTGGGTGAATCTATCGATGTTTGACTGATATTCACGTTCAATGTTTTTAAAAATATCAACAAGAATTCTTTCTTCCTTATCAGACAGGAAAAGAGCTTCTTTCACCTGGTAGCTGAAGAAATCGTAAGATTTTATCTTTCGGGTTAATGAAGTGTTCCACAGAAAATCAGGGTGAATAAGCAGTAGGAATCCTTTAGGTTCTACCTCAATATCCTGTTTTATTTCCAGACTTAAAAACTGCTGTGGCGAAACAAAACACAATACTCCCGAATCAAAATCATACTGCTGCTGTCCATAATTGAATTTTGGATTGACATTTTTCTTCAGACCGATCGAATAAAAATCCTGAATCCATTTCAATTCTTCATCTTCCACAATATAATGCACTTTGCTGTAATCTATCAGACTGATCAGGGGATGATCAGGATTGGGAAGACCGCAGAAAGCATGAAAATCTGCAATAGAATTAAAACGGACAGGCTGTTTCATAATGGCTAAGTTAGTTGTTTTTGGTAAATGTTATTGCCTTGTGCAAGAAAGTCTTCGGCTTCGTTCAGAGTGATTTACTTAATGAATCTATATAAATTAAAACAGTAGATATTAGAAATGTCATCCTGAGCGAAGTCGAAGGATATTATTAAACGATTAAATCGCTGTGGAAACCGTCAGATTTTCCCATTTCTCTGCATCTTTCTTTAAAATATCGATCTTATTATGTAAAAACTCCTTTGTTCCTACCCCTAATAACAGATGAACAGGTGGATTTTTCTCTTTGCTGATCTGGATCAGAACATCAGCTGCTTTCACCGGATCATTAGGCTGATTTCCATTGATTTCATGAAGGTGAGCTTGTTCTGAACTTCTTGCAGCTTCATAAGCCTGAATAGGATTGGTAGGAGTTTTTACAGAATCTTTATTTAAAAAGTCTGTACGGAAATAACCTGGATAGACAACGGTAGCATGAACTCCGAAATCTTTTACTTCTTCAGCTAATGCCTCCGTAAATCCTGCAACGGCAAATTTTGTTGAACAGTAAATTCCCCAACCCGGAAAGTTTCCTGAATATCCGCCCACAGATGAAATATTAAAGATGTTACCTGATCTTTGCTCGCGCAGGTAAGGCATCGCATTTCTGATCACATTTAAGGTTCCGAAAACATTCACTGCATAATTTTCTCTTGCTTCTTCATCGGTAAGTTCCTCCAGCGTTCCGATTTGTCCGTAGCCGGCATTGTTAACAACCACGTCAATTTTTCCGAAATGTTCCACAGTTTTGTCAATTGCAGATTTTATATCGTCATTATCGGTAATGTTGACGCCGAGTGGGAGGAAGTTTTCTGAAGTTTCTCCTATTGTAGAAATAAGGGATTCAACGGTACGGCTGGTGGCAGCAACCTGAAATCCTTCGGATAATAATTTCTTCACCAACTCGAATCCTAAGCCTTTTGATGCTCCTGTCACGAACCATACTTTTCTTGTTTCCATTTTTAAATATGTTTTTGTTTAAATGATGGTACAAAGATGAAAACTTACAGGAGGGAAAATGTAGCCGAATCGGGGAAGGATGTATCCAAATCGTGAATGTTGATTTTACTCAGAAAGATTTAAGTGAGTTTTCAGAAGATTCCTGTATTTCAAAGGAGTGATTCCGATATTTTCTTTGAAACAGCGAATGAAATGGCTTTGATCTGAAAACCCACATTCCAAAGCAATATCCGTTAATGAAGAAGACGAATGGAGAAGCTCCATAGATTTATTGATCTTTAACTTCCGAAGGTATTCACCCAGATTGCAATGGAAATATTTATGAAAATCCCTGCTCAGGTGAATAGGATGGATGTTCAGTGTTTTAGAAAGCTCGGTCAGGTTTAGGGTTTCAGCAAAGTTTTCATGCAAAATTTCATGAACCTGGCCTACCCACAGTGGTTTTTTCTCTTTGATTTCCTTTTCATGGGTCAGTTGACTGAAAAGATGTAACAGGAGTTGATTGGCAGCCATTTCAAAAGAGGTAGCATTGATTTTCGTTTCTTTAAAAATCTGATGTACCAATAATTTGAAGGCCGGATTTTTTATGTTGAAACTGCCTTCAACCTTATTTTTCTGAATGTCAAAGCGTTCAAACCAATTGTGGGTAATCTCTATGTGGAAGCCTCTGGTAAAGACATCCGGTTTAATATTATAATGCGGATCTTCCCAATGATGATACAATAATGTACCTGCTGAGCATCCGTAGGTTTCTTTTTTGTTTCCTTCCGTCATATTGCCCTGAAGGAGAAAAGTAAAGTAAGCATTTTCGTGATAATGCCAGTCTACATAAGGATGGGTGTATTCCGTATCTGTGATGGTTAACCCTTCAAAGCAGATTTTTTCATTGGTGTGACCAAAATATTCGCCGTTACGGAGACTGTTCATGATAGATTTTGTTTTAAGCGTTCAATCTGTTCATACATCTTATTAAAGAATACTTTCCTTTCCCGGTTTCCGGATTCATTCAGTGATCTTGAGTTTTTGATCTGATGCTCAAAATAGCTCAGAGAATCTTCACAGGTCAGTTTATCAGTGGTCATCATATACCCGAACATGCTGAAAGGAACAAAAAAGGAACACTGCTGATCATTCTTAAATAAAATACTATTGTTCAAAATTACCAAATCATTCACATAGATCTGAAAATTAGTTTTTTCCAGAGTTTTGCTTTCAAGTTCTTCCAGTAATTTCCTGAGGTCATCAAGGATCAGGTCAACGTCGTTTTTCCTTACCAATCCCATTTCATAATAAAAAGAAATCTGTCTCAGAGCACTCATGATGGTGGTATCATTCCATATTTCTGTTACATTTTGTTTGTCATACAGATCTTTCAGCATTTCATTTTTTACAGAATGATATTCCATTTTAAAATCATGGAACGGGCTCAGAAACTTATCCTGATTCAGCAAATTCATCCAGACATAAAATTTGAAACGGGAGAGGATTGAATCTGAAATGGTATAGAAAAAAGGAATGTCTTTCGCCGAATAAAACACTTTGGAATGGGTGATGTCCTGGAAGACATTTAGAATCTTCAATGAATTTTCAAAATAATTCAAAAGGTCTTCAGTGGTTTTTACAGGTTGCGTTCTTTTGACCACCAACTGATTTTCCGTTCCCAGAAACTGATCCAGTGAAATCTGATAGTACTTTGCAAGTTCCAGTGCCTCTTCAAAGCTGAATTTAGCTTTCAGGGAAGTTCTTCTGTGAGCGGCATCGTAGCTGATGTTAAGGATATTCGCAATCTCATCATTTAAAGATCTTTCCCCGATTTTTCTCCGGATTTCCTTCAGTAAAGCTTCCTGGTGCATAGTTTTGTGATTTTCACAAATGTAGTATTTTTTGCGGAAAGCGTTGTAGAGTTTGTGAAGGCTGGAAACATTTGCCTAAATATGGATTTTGTTTGAGAAGGTGGGAAACTGGGAGCTGGAGGAAGAGGAGTGATGAAGGTTGAAAGAATAAATAATGATTTGTTATAGTAATTTGACTCTATAATGGCTATTGGTATTGATAACTGAAAGAACTTCCATCTTCTAGCTCCCATCTTCCTGACTTCTATAAGCCCTCTTCCTCCCACTCCTTTTGTGATTTTCGCAAACGTGATATTTTTTTTAATTTTTTTTCACATTCGGAACTGTGGTTTCTGCTGATAATTTTGAATTGTAATTTTAAAATAATGAGTTATGAAAACACGAATCTTATTAATAGCAGTTTTTGTATTCAATAGCCTGGTCTATGCATCAGATACATTAAAAGTAGATTCTTTGAAGCCCAGATTTATTGCGGCTTCCCCTTCAAAGAATGTTAGAAATGTCAACGGAATCCTGTTTAAATACTATGATGAAGAAGAAGGTTTTAAGCCTAAAAAAGTAAACGGATTAGGAATGGGCTTCAACTTTCTTGGGATTTTTCTTCCGCCGTTGCTGTTTTTCGGTTTGCCTTCCATAGGAGACTGGAGTCTTAATGATGATTATATAATTGTTCCCCGGGAAAAGATGAATAAAATCAACGGACTGCAATTGTCACTGATCAATATGGAACCTACGGTAACAAATGGCTTAGAGATCAATGTCTCCAGTAATATCAGCACATATGCTGTGATCAACGGCGTATCTGTTTCTCCTTTTTTTAATCTGCACCATGAGATGAAAGGCGTTTCCGTAGCCCCGTTTGCCAATGTGGGAATGAAATGCAGGGGAATTCAGATTGGGCTGTACAACAGATGTAATGATTTCAGAGGAATACAGATAGGGATGTGGAATGAAAACGGGAAAAGAAAGTTGCCGCTGATCAACTGGAATTTTAAAAGATCCAAAAACAATAAAGCACTATGAAAAATTCAGTGGTCATCATTGCCGTATTTCTCTGTGGTCTGATGAAAGGCCAGCTTGAGAATCTTAAAGATAGCAAAGGTCTTATGTTTCTGCTCAATACAAGAATAGAAGGGACAAGTATGGGAGACAAAATGTACTTGTCCATAGGAACAAAGCTGCCCGACGGAAAAAATTATTACAGTTTAAGAAGCCATTTCAATTGGTGGGATAAAAAGAAACTGCTGGTTATTCCGGAGTTTGATTATTTCAGAACGGTGATTTCTTCTCATGATTCCAAAGAGGTATTTGATGTGTATGCAGGAGCAGGCATTACGCCTTATACCATTTCTCCGAAAGCAGGATTTGTTTTCCTCTATTTTCTTTGTGCAGAAGTGGGATGGAACTTTGAATATAATACGTTCAATCAGCTTCCGGTGAAAGGTTTCCGGTTTGGGTTGGGAATTAATACGCTTTTTTAAATTTTAAAAAGAAACATCATGAAATCCAAGATTAAATTTAAAAAGGCAACTTCTCCCTTTTATTCGGAACTGCGAAAAGAAGTGAATATTTTGCTGACAGATGAAGTGATCAAAAAGGCAAACAGATTATTGATCATAAAATTCTTATCCTATTCGGTTATTTTTCTGCTTTTGTACACCAATCTTTTTAATCCCTATATGGAAGATAAAAGCTGGGCAGTAATGTTGAATTATATCCTGTTAGGGCTTACAGGAATATTGCTGGCTTTCAACTGTTCTCACGACTGTGTGCACAATACATTTTCAAAATATAAAAAGATCAACCAGGTCATTTATTATATTACTTTCAACCTGCAGGGAGTGAATGCCAGATTGTGGAAAAAAAGACATATCGCTTCCCATCATGTTTTTCCCAATGTAGATGGTTGTGATGCGGATATTGATGATAATATTTTTATCCGGTTGTCAGCCAATCAGCCTAAAAGAAAAATACATGCCTATCAACATCTGTATGCGACGATGCTGTATTGTTTTTATACGCTGCACTGGATTTTGATAAAAGATTTTATCTACGTCAGGAAGAAAGAGCTGGCGAATCTCAGAAATCAAAACCATTCATGGAGGTCTGTGGCAGAAGTGGTCATCCTGAAACTTGCCTATTTTACTTATATGCTGATCCTTCCGGTTCTTTTTACAGATATTCCGGTGCTGACGATCTTATTGTCTTTTCTGATTATGCACCTGACCATTTCCCTGTTTTTTGTACTGACGCTGATTATTTCTCATCTGAGCCTTGAAACGGATTTTCCCAAAGCTGATGATAATGGGTATCTACCTTATGATTATTATGAACACCAATTAGCTGTATCCTTGGATTATCATCCCACAAGCAGGTTGGCTAACTGGATTTTTGGAGGATTCAATTCCCACGCTGCCCATCATCTTTTCCCGGGTTTGCCCCATACGGTGTATACCATTATTAGTCCGGCAATAAAAAAAGCAGCCGTCAGGAACAATTTTCCTTATCATGAAAAAAGTATTGCGAGCGCAGTAATCTCCCATTATCAGTACCTCCGAAAATTGAGTAAATGCTAAGAAAATGAATATGTTGTAACCTTAAAATAATTAAATCATGAAAAATTATCAACTGATCGTATTCCTGCTGATGTTGCCGGGGTGGCTTTTTTCACAAAATGCCAAAAACGATACCTTGAATGCTACAATGGATGACCCTGCTGCCTATAAAAAATATGATGATTGTGATGATGGGGAAGGAAATGTGTTAATTGTAATCAAAAAAGGAAAACAATTTACAGACCTCCAGGACTTAAGAAAATCAAAAAAAGGTTTTGCCATCAAAATGGAAGCGATCTATAGTATGGAATTTACTGATGGAAAAAGATATGAGACCAATGTGGTAAAAAAGATAACCGCAGACAGTATTTCTATAACGAACTTCTTTAATGAAAATGCTGCCCGTGTTGCCGGAAAACCCTTTGAACAGATTCATTATCCACTTTCCTCTCTGAAATATGTTCGTTTTATCAATGACCGGATGCTCTCCCTGTACAGTAAAAAGAACATTCTCAAAGATTATGATCTGATCGTTACAAAAGTGAATGATGCAAAAATCTGCCCGGCAGTTCTTAATTTTAAAAACAGAAACGGAGAAATAAAAGTCTGTCGTTTCTACCTGACGGATCAAGGGTACGATCTTCTGTATGAAGACAAAGGGCAGGTCTATTATCTGGAAGGTAAAGTAGAGTGGAAGTGATAAGACTTTCTTTTCATAATCTTATCAATATTCCTCGATTAATAGAGCAAAAAGCTGGTGAGTATTGATTAAAATAATATTTTTGTAAGATAGCTAGGATTCAACGATGAAAATAAAATTTTTGATACTGTTGTTGACTGTTTGTAATGCATGGCATGCGCAAACGGGCAATATCAAAGACCATTCTCTGGAAAAACGGACCTATAAAGAAATGGAACAGGATTTCTATAGTGGCGGAACAGAGGATCTTAACAGTAAGAGATATATTGCAGAATATTATCTTAAGAAAGCCAGAGCTGAAAAGAATACTTCTGAGATTGCAGAAGCATATGTTATGCTGCATTTTGAGCAGCCTTTACCGGTTGCCTTAAAATATCTTGATAGTTTACAGACCATTACAAAAAATTCTAAAGAAAATATATATCCTGCCAGAACATATCTGTTAAGAGGAAATCTTTATTTCAGGACAGAAAACCTTCAGGCGGCATTGAATAATTATTTGCTAGGGTTGAAATATGCCAAAGAAAAAGGATACAAAAGACAGATTGCGATGGCAAACATCAGCATTGCCTATCTGAATAATTATATCGGGAAACATGCAGAGACTGCCAAAACATTAAGACATTATGCTTATAATGCTGATTATATGAATGAGTCGGAACGGCAACTTCTTAAACTAAATTTAGCAGATGCTTATATAGAGATCAATAAAATGGATTCCGCTTATATTCTGATTCAGGAAGGGCTGCAGAATGCTGAAAAGAACAATGATAAATATGGGCGGCATCAGAATTTGGGCCTTATGGGGTATTACCATTTGAAACAGAAAAAATATAATGCCGCCATTGATGATCTGGCTCCTTGTGAAAAGTTTTATTTCGATAAAAATAATCAGAATAAAAGAAATCAGAATTATACCCTTTTATATTTAGGCCAATCCTATGAAGGGTTAAGAAATAAGGAAAAAGCAATAGGATATTTCACAAGAATAGACTCTATGGTGCTGAAGACAAATTATCTGTATCCTGAACTCAGACAGGTCTATATGAGTCTGATCAACTATTATAAGGTAAACAATGATAAAGAGAAGCAACTTTATTATGTGGATCGCTTTTTAAAAGTAGACAGTGTGCTGGATTCCCAGTTCAGATATATATCCAGGGAAGTACCAAGACGATATGACAGCCCGAAGCTGGAACAGGAAAAAGAATCAATTACCAATGAACTTCAAAACAGAAAGACCCTCTTTTATATTGTTCTTAGTTGCTTGCTGATCTCCCATTTGCTCTTTATCAATGTTTATTTTAAATATAAAAAAACAGAAAAGAAATATAAGAAGATTGCCCAGGACCTGATTCAGTCTGTTAATGAAAACAAAGCAGATAAAGAATACGAGGTAAAAGATGAAATAATGCCGCTGCATCTTCCCGAAGAAAGTCACGATGATAAAACGTCAAAAGTGATTTCCGAAGATATTGTTCAGTCCATTTTAAAAGAACTTGAAATTTTTGAAAGTAAAGATCAGTTTTTACAGAAAGGAATCACATTGGGAAGTCTTGCCAAAAAAATAAAGACCAATTCCAGATACCTGTCAGAAATTATCAATACCTATAAAGGAAAGAATTTTGCCACTTACCTCAATGATCTCCGTATTGATTATGCCATCAACCGATTGGCGAATGATAAAAAATTCAGATCCTATAAGCTTACTTTTATTGCCGAAGAATTAGGCTACAATAATGAGCAGGCCTTCACTTTAGCGTTCAAAAAACGAACCGGAACACCACTTTCCATCTACCTGAAAGAAATCGAAAATATGAAATTGATTTAAATTTAATCTGTTGACTTTTAAACAATTAAAACCTATAGATTCATGATTTTATAGATATAAATTTATGAATCTATAGAACATCTGCTTGCATGATTATTCCTCTTTGTAGCATCTTTGTTCCAGAGGTAAGAACACAAATTTTTTATATTTTGAATTTCACAGTACAAAGTATAAATACAGAAAAAGACCGGTCGGTAAGACCATCAACTCAGAAACGAGATAAGAGAAAAATCGGAGATGAGGGAATGAAACAAAAAAGTTAGTAGTGAGTAGTGATTATTTAAAAAGAATTTATGAAGTAATTTAAAAACAATGTACCTTGAATTGATCTGTAATATTTAAAATGATGGACTGAAAGTGGAACAGAGAATTTATCATTAAAAACTAATAACCATTTTCTATATTTTTTATAAAACTAAACCATACAAGCTCAAAGGATATTCTGATCCTTAAAAATGATAAGGATGGGAAATTTTCAGTTCAGATCAATGCAGATTTTATCAAAGTTCAAGGTGATATTGGGGTTGATTAAACTTAAAAATGAAGAAAAAAATGCAGAAGAAAAACTAAGTTTTCCTGAACTTAAAGTTTAAATACTTGATAAATGATTTTTAAAGACAGCGTAACCATGAAGTTGCGCTGTTTTTTTGTAACTTTGCAACCATTAATTTTTACATAAAAAATTTATCATCAACAAATGAAAAAGCAAACGATCAAAGAAATCCTTAGGGATTACAAGAAAGTATTACATCATGACATTACCGTTTACGGATGGGTAAGAGCATTCCGTTCTAATCGCTTTATAGCGCTTAATGATGGTTCTACGATTAATAATTTGCAGATAGTTGTTGATTTCGAAAATTTTGACGAAGAACTTATCAAAAATATCAGTACAGCTTCTTCCCTTAAAGTAATAGGTGAAGTGGTAGAAAGCCAGGGAGCGGGACAGACTGTGGAAATTATCGCTAAAAAGATCATTATTTTAGGAGATAACTTTACGGAAGAACTTCAAAATACGATTCTTCAGCCTAAGAAACACAGCCTTGAAAAACTTCGTGAGCAGGCACACTTAAGATTCAGAACCAACCTTTTCGGGGCTGTTTTCAGAGTGCGTCACGCAGTTAGCTTTGCCGTTCACTCTTTCTTTAACAAGAACCAGTTCTTCTATATCAACACACCGGTGATTACCGGGGCAGATGCAGAAGGGGCAGGAGAAATGTTCGGGGTAACGAACTTTGACCTGAACAACATGCCGAGAACTGAAGAAGGTGATATTGATTTTGCACAAGATTTCTTCGGAAGAAAAACCAACCTTACCGTTTCAGGTCAGCTTGAAGGAGAGACTGCAGCGATGGGATTGGGAAGAATCTATACTTTCGGGCCTACATTCCGTGCTGAAAATTCCAACACGACGAGACACCTTGCCGAGTTCTGGATGATTGAGCCTGAAGTGGCATTCAACAACCTTGAAGATAACATCGACCTTGCGGAAGATTTCCTTAAATATGTGATCCAGTATGTATTGGATAACTGTAAAGATGACCTTGACTTCTTAGACAAGCGTTTTGCAGAAGAGCAAAAGACAAAACCGGAAAAAGAAAGAGCAAAAGAAGGCCTTATCGAAAAACTTGAAAATGTAATTGCTAAGCGTTTTAAACGAGTAAGCTATACAGAGGCTATCGAGATTTTAATGAACTCAAAGGAGAATAAAAAAGGCAAATTTGCTTATCCTGTTGAAAACTGGGGAACAGATCTTCAGTCTGAGCACGAAAGATTTTTGGTTGAGAAACATTTTGAATGCCCGGTTGTATTATTCGACTATCCAAAAGAGATCAAAGCGTTCTACATGAAGCTGAATGAAGACAACAAAACAGTTGCTGCAATGGACGTTCTTTTCCCGGGTATTGGTGAGATCATCGGTGGATCAGAAAGAGAAGCAAGATTAGACGTATTAAAACAGAAAATGGCAGATATGCATGTAGATGAGCACGAACTTTGGTGGTACCTGGATACCCGAAAATTCGGTTCTGTACCGCATGCAGGCTTCGGATTAGGACTGGAAAGGCTTGTTCTTTTCGTAACGGGAATGACGAATATCAGAGACGTAATTCCTTTCCCAAGGACGCCGAAAAGCGCTGAATTCTAGAACAATAAAAAAAGCCTTACTCTAAAAGTTAAGGCTTTTTTTATTTCTCAATAGTTTATTATGTTAGGGAGTATAATGCAAAAATCATGCTAAATGTGTTTTTTATCAAATAAATTTATTAAATTCGTAGAATATGTTATGTTAAAACGCAAATAAGAATATGCTTAAACAACACTTACAACTCAAATTAGGACAGAAGCTGGCCCCTCAGCAGATCCAGTTGATGAAGCTTATTCAGCTTCATACTCTTGAATTTGAAGAGGAGTTGGAGCGAGAGTTAGAAGAAAACCCTGCTTTGGAAATTGCCAAGGAGGATTCTAAGGAAGATGAATATTCTTCTTTGGAAGAAGCTTATCAGGATGAGGGTACAGAAAGCATTGAAACAGATTTTGACGTCAATGAATATCTCTATGACGACGAACCAAGCTATAAAACCGCATCCAGCAACTACTCTCCCGATGATGAAGAATTTGATAATGAAAGTCTTTTAACAGAAGGCCAGTCGTTATATGATTATCTGATGGAACAGATTCACCTGGTGAATATCAGTGATGAAGACCTGAAGATTGCAGAATATCTTATCGGAAATTTAGATACAGACGGATATTTAAGAAGAGAGATCAAATCGATTGTTGATGATCTAGCTTTCTCACAGGGGATTTATACCACCAGAGAAAGAGTAGATGACATCCTTGAAAACTATGTTCAGAAACTGGATCCACCAGGAGTGGGAGCAAGAGGACTACAGGAGTGTCTGCTGCTTCAGATCGAAAAGAAAGTAAGCTCAGATAAAGCGGTTTCTCTGGCTGCCAATATCTTAAGACATCAGTTTGATGCGCTTACGAATAAGCACTACAATAAGATCATTCAGAAATATGATATTGAAGAAGATGATCTGAAAGATGCTCTGGATGAAATTTCCAAGCTGTCTCCTAAAGTAGGAGGGAATTTTGATACGCAGACTATTACAATCAACCAGGAAATTATTCCGGATTTTGTGATTCAGGTAAAAGACGGTCAGGTAATTCCTATGCTTAACAGCAAAAATGCTCCTACCTTAAGAGTTTCCGAAGAATATAAAGATATTTTATCTACTTATTCTCACGATAAAAACTCCTCGGAACATAAGCAGGCTGCATTATTTATCAAGCAAAAGCTGGATGCTGCAAAATGGTATATTGATGCCATCAACCAACGTCAGAATACCTTATTGCAAACCATTACTGCTATTGTAAAATTCCAGAAGGATTATTTCATTACCGGTGACGAAAAATCTCTGAAGCCAATGATTCTGAAAGATGTTGCCGATATTACAGGTTTTGATATTTCGACCATCTCAAGGGTAGTAAAAAGCAAATATGCAGATACCCCTAATGGAATTGTATATCTTAAAGATCTGTTTTCAGACAGCTTAACGAATGATGACGGGGAAGAGGTTTCTACCAAAGAGATCAAAACCCATCTTCAGGAAGTGATCAGTAAAGAGAACAAAAGAAAGCCACTAACGGATGACGCCTTAGTAGTGATCTTGAAAGAACAGGGCTATAATATTGCGAGAAGAACGATTGCAAAATACCGTGAACAGCTCAATATTCCTGTAGCAAGATTAAGAAAAGAACTGTAAAACATAGAAAAAGCATTTCAATTTGAAATGCTTTTTTGTTTTATGACTACCCCGTCAAATCTTTGATTTGACATCCCTCCAGAGGAGGGGAATATGCAGTCCTTCAGTTGTAATATTTTTTATATGATCAATGAAAATCAAGATTTTCAAAAACTTAAGTGCGCTTATGAAGCCATTAGCAGTCACTTAAAAAACTTTTGTGACTTTGTGGTTAAATCATCAGTGTCACGTAAAGCGAAGCTCCACTTAATTTTCTTATCATCTTATTAAATCTTAATGGTAAAAATTAAGTTTCAATGATAAAAAGTTGCTAAGCCTTATGACTTTCCAGCCCTAGCTCCTTCATCGAAATCTCCCGCATTTCTACCTTCCTTATTTTTCCTGAAATGGTCATCGGGAATTCATCCACAAACTTCCAGTATTTAGGAACCTTGTAATGAGCAATTCTTCCTTTGCAGTATTCCAGCAGTTCTTCTTCCGTAATGGTAAAACCAGCTCTTACTTTTACCCAGGCCATCACTTCCTCCCCAAATTTTTCACTGGGAACACCAATGATCTGTACATCCAGAATGTTGGTATACGTATATAAAAAATCTTCAATTTCCTTCGGTGAAATATTTTCTCCACCCCGGATAATAAGGTCTTTGATTCTTCCTGAAATGGTAATATATCCGTCTTTATCCATTACGGCCATATCTCCGGTGTGCATCCAGCGTGCATCATCCAGAACTTTTCTGGTATTTTCGGGATCATTCCAGTATTTCAGCATGACCGAGTAGCCTCTTGTACAAAGTTCGCCATGTTCTCCGCGTTTTAAGATTCTTCCGTTTTCATCTACAATTTTTATTTCAAGATGATCCTGAACGGTTCCGACAGTACTTACCTGTTTTTCCAGTGGAGTTCCGATCAGTGTTTGTGTGGAAACAGGAGAAGTTTCCGTCATTCCGTAGCAGATACTCATTTCTTTGATGTTCATCAGGCTTTCTACCTTTTTCATAATTTCCGGCGGACAGACTGAGCCTGCCATGACTCCGGTTCTTAAGCTGGAAAAATCATACCGGTCAAAATCCTTTACGGCTAATTCTGCTATAAACATGGTAGGAACTCCGTATAGTGAAGTACATTTTTCGTCTGAAACTGCTTTTAAAGTGATTTCAGGATCGAAACTGTCATTAGGAATTATCATGCAGGCCCCATGAGCGATACAGCATATATTCCCGATGACCATACCAAAGCAATGGTAAAAAGGAACGGGAATGCATACCCGGTCTTTTTCCGTATATTTTAGTCTGATACCAATAAAATAGCCGTTGTTTAATATATTATGGTGAGAAAGTGTTACTCCTTTTGGAAATCCGGTTGTCCCTGAGGTATACTGAATGTTGACAGGATCATCGAATTGTACATGTTCCTCAAAACTGTGTAATACTTCATCCGAAATATCCTGCCCGTTGTTGACGAAATCTTCCCAGTTATCATCAAAGAAAATTTCATGTTCAAGACTAGGGCATACTTCTTTGGCATATTCCACCATCTCTTTATAATTGCTCGTTTTGAAGCTTAAAGAAGAAAAAATGAAACGGATTTCAGACTGATTGAGCACATAAGTCAGTTCATGGGTTCTGTAGGCAGGATTGATGTTGACCAGAATGCTTCCAATCCTGGCTGTTGCATACTGCAGAAGCACCCATTCATAACGGTTGGATGCCCATATTCCGATTCTGTCACCGGATTTTGCTCCTAAAAAGATAAGTGCTTTGGCAACAGCGGTGGTCTGGTTGTAAAATTCCTGGTAAGTAGCTCTGTAATCCTGATGAACACAGACAAGTGCTTCCTGATGAGGGTATTTTTCGACAGTACTTTTAAGATTTCCTCCAATAGTCTGTCCTAATAATGGAACTTCAGAAGTCCCATAAACATATGATAAAGGCATAGTAAAAAGATTTGGCGAAATAAAATTAACAATAATATCCCGAACTATGACCTACCCATGCTAATTTTCGTGGGAATCTATTTCTTTAAGCTGCTTTAGATTTTTATCAAGCTTTCTGATAATAGTGCCGTATACCAGTCTGTAGTAAAACCAGATCATGGAAATCGCAAGCAATGTACTTACCGCAATCCCAACAATAATGATTGTTAAATTAGAGCTGCTAGGCTGTATGTTTTGGGAATTTAGTATATAAAATATAAAAGAAATCAGGACGAAAGTGAATATTAACAGCAGTACAATGCTGATTAAAATAAAGGCATTCACTGTTGTCTTAAACTTAATAATTCGGGTGATAAGCCCTTTCAGATTTTCCTCAATTTTTATTTTTCGGTAATTCTGATAGAATTTGAGGACAAAATACGCCGTTATGAGTAAGCTTAAAACCTTTATGGTCAGATAGGCATATCCAAAGTTATTTTCTATTTCAGGAGCTTCCTGGGCGCCCAGTCTCTCCAGCATTTTGCGGAAGCTGTCAGATTCCTCTTCCGGGAATAAGTAAAATAACCCCAAAACGGAGAAGAACAGGAACTCTACCACACTGATCCAGAAAATATACTTTACATAATTACGTGACTTCCTGTTCAACATCTGAAGGATCTCACGGTTGTCATATTTTGGCTGGACAGGTTGTTCCTGCCATGTTTTTTTTAAGCTATCTAGATCAAATTCAGGCATATTTTTCCATCTGTTCTTTAAGGGTTTTCTTTAATCTGTTCATTTTTACACGTGCATTAACTTCAGTGATTCCGAGGTTTTCTGCAATATCCTTGTAAGGCAGATCGTCAAGATACATCATGACAATGGCTCTTTCTACATTAGGAAGAGTCTTGATTACAGTATACAAAAGCGATATTTGCTGCTGCTTTTCATCATCATCTTCCACAAAGTCCTTATGGTTGATGTCCAGTTCATTGGTTGGCAGGCTTTTGCTTTTTTTTCTAAAAAGAGTAATGGCTGTATTGAGCGCTACACGATACATCCATGTTGAAATTTTAGAGTTTCCTTTGAATGAGTCGTAACTTCTCCAGAGTTGTAACACAATTTCCTGAAAAAGATCCTCTTCATCTTCCAGAGAATTGGTATACAGACGAGATACCTTAATAATCAGACCCTGATTATCCTTGATAAGCTGCGCAAATTCTTTTTCTCTGGAATCCATAGATGTATAATGAGCACGAAGATAATAATAATGTGGTAATTGGTGAAGAATAATTGTGGCAAAATGGCAAAATGGTGAAAGGACGAAATTACAGAAGGGCTGAGAAAGCAAAGGAAGCTAATAAGGCAAATATGATGAAATAGGCTAATAAGATGAGTTGATTTCTGTTTCAGTATAAAGCCTTTCAAAATGTTGAAAGAATAGGTACATAGTGATATTGCTATTCTAAATAATAAAAAGTTGTAAAAGTTCTTCATCAAGAATGAGAATACAGAAAATTTTTATTAACAGCATACCATAGCTCCATATTAGCAAAGTATATTAGCCCAATCTGTCTTCTCAGCTTCCTCAGCCTTCTTAGCCTCCTTTGCTTTCTCAGCCCTTTCGCTTCTCCCTTTCCCTTTTTCCCACAAAAATTACGTACCTTTGCCGCTACGAGAAGATCGGCTTGTTGATTTCCCGTTTTTGCGGGAGGTAGGAAAGTCCGGACACCATAGAGCAGCAAAGCGGATAACATCCGTCACCCGTGAGGGTAGGACAAGTGCAACAGAAAGCAGGTACAGTTCGGCTGTAGTGAAACCAGGTAAACTCTTTGCGGTGCAATGGTAAGTATATCGGTTCTTTTCAGCAATGGAAATAGGGGCGGCTCGTCCTGAAAACCGAGGGGTAATCAGCTCAAGTTTTGCAGCAATGTAAAACGTAGATAAATAACAGGCACTTCTTCGGAAGTACAAAATCCGGCTTATAGATTTTCTCGTGATTTTTCTTTATACCATCAGGATCTTCCTATTCCTGGGTGGATTATAAAAGCAAAAAGTCAGATACATAAAAAATCCTCAGATCAATCTGAGGATTTTTTTATTATTCATTTTCAAGAGTTTTCTTGGCATCGATAAGCTCCTGTTTGTCTTTTTCAGAAAGAGTAGGATACTTAAGATTCATTTTTTCCAGTGTATCAATGATGATCTGGATCGCAGCTACTCTCGCAAACCATTTGTTGTCAGCCGGAAGCACATACCATGGTGCATGATCTTTTGAGGTTTCATTGATCGCTGTTTCGTAAGCCGTCATGTATTGGTCAAATAAGGCTCTTTCCGGAAGGTCTCCTGCAGAGAATTTCCAGTTTTTCTCCTGTTCGTCGATTCTGTCCAGAAGTCTTTTTTTCTGTTCATCCTTAGAGACATTCAAAAAGATCTTGATGATGGTCGTCCCGTTTTGTGAAAGATGTTTTTCAAAATTACGGATACTTTCATAGCGGTTTTCCCAGAATTTATCATCGAAATCTTTTACAGAAGACCATGTTTTTTCACTTAAATTATATTCAGGATGCACTTTACAAACCAGCACGCTTTCATAATGAGAACGGTTGAAAATTCCGATCATTCCTTTCTGAGGCAGGGCAAGATAATGTCTCCATAAAAAATCGTGAGAATATTCTTTAGAGCTTGGGGTCTTAAAGCTGGTCACATTACATCCCTGAGGATTTACCCCTCCGAAGACATGCTCTATCATACTGTCTTTTCCCGCGGCATCCATAGCCTGAAGAACCACTAATAAAGATTGGCTTCCATCTGCGTAAAGCTTTTCCTGAAGCTCACGCAATTTTTCTTTTTCCTGAATTAATAATTGTACACCTTCTTCTTTGGTGAGTTTTCCCTTATAGGAGGTTGAAGCTTTTTTGATGGAAAATTTTCCTTTTACCTGAAAGTCGTCTGAGAAATTGGTGTCCATTTGTTTAATTAAAATTTAAAAGATATTGTTGTTAAAATTCAATAGAGGTGGGCTTTAGCCCGCCATATAAATAGATAAAATATTCATTCGGCTTCAGCCAAAACTTAGATTAACAATATTTGGAAAAATCAATTTACATTTTCCGGTATGGGTTTCTTGTTATCCATCATCTACTATCTAATCAAACATAAATATAATAAAAAAACCGCCTCAACAGAGACGGTTCTTTTATTTTTTTGAGTAGAGCTTACTTCGCAGCAGCCTTTTTAGCTAGTTTTGCAGCTTTTTTCTCAGCCTTGGCAGCTTCTTTCTGCTCAGCAGGAGTCAATGGTTTTGGCTCAGGAGCATTAGCATCTACGTTTCCTTTGATGTAGATTACGCTTCTGTTGTTAGCAGGGTCGTTAGAAAATACCTCAATCATTTTGTTGAATGGTCCAGCAATCGCCGTGTTGTATCCTACTTTGATCTTAGCAGATTTTCCCGGCATGATCGGATCCTGGCTGAATTCTGGAGTTGTACATCCGCAAGAAGGTTTTACATTAGAAAGGATCAAAGGCTTATCACCTGAGTTAGTTACTGTAAAGAATCTAGTACCATCAGCGTTAGGCTTGATTGTACCATAGTCAAAAGTAGTTTTATCAAACGTAATAGTTTGTGCAGATGCTAGAGCAAATGTTCCGAATAATGCAATTCCTGCGATTAATTTCTTCATATTCTTGAATGTTAATATGTTTGTTAGATAAATTTTGTGAAACAAAGTTAAAAATTATTTTAATTCATGCTTAAAAATTTTTTTCTTTAGACTATTTTTGCAAATTGCAAGCCAAAGAAATAGAATTTATGCAGATTTCAGAAAAGTACAATCCACAGGAAACAGAACAGAAATGGTACAATTACTGGTTGGAAAACAAATATTTCCACTCAGAACCTAATGACAAACCACCATATACCGTGGTCATTCCTCCGCCAAACGTAACGGGGATATTACACATGGGACATATGTTGAACAATACCATTCAGGATGTTCTGGTCCGTCGTGCAAGAATGCGCGGGTTTAATGCCTGCTGGGTTCCGGGAACAGATCACGCTTCCATTGCTACTGAAGCTAAAGTTGTTGCTAAACTGAAGTCTGAAGGAATCAACAAGTCAGACATTACCCGTGAAGAGTTTTTAAAACATGCCTGGGACTGGACACACAAATACGGTGGAACCATTCTTGAGCAGTTGAAAAAATTAGGATGCTCTTGTGATTGGGACAGAACCCGTTTCACAATGGAAGAGAACCTTTCAAAACAAGTAATCATCAGCTTTGTAGATCTATATAACAAAGGAATGATCTACAGAGGATACAGAATGGTGAACTGGGATCCTGAAGCAAAGACGAATATTTCAGATGAAGAAGTAATCTTTAAAGAGCAGAACGGAAAATTATATTTCCTTAAATATAAAATTGAAGGTTCAGAAGAGTTCCTTTCAGTGGCTACGACACGTCCGGAAACTATTTTCGGAGATACTGCCGTATGTATCAATCCTAATGACGAAAGATATGCACACCTGAAAGGGAAGAACGTTATCGTTCCTATTGTCAACAGAGTAGTTCCTATCATCGAAGATGAATATGTAGATATTGAATTTGGAACAGGAGCATTGAAAATTACTCCGGCTCACGACGTTAATGACTACGAAATAGGACAGAAGCATCAGCTGAAAATGATCGACGCTTTAGATGATGACGGAAACCTTAATGAGCATGGTCTTCATTATGCAGGGAAAAACAGATTTGAGGTAAGAAAGCAGATCGCTAAAGAACTGGAAGAAAAAGATCTTTTGTTAAAAGCAGAAGACTATGTAAATAAAGTAGGAACTTCCGAAAGAACAGGAGCTGTGATTGAGCCTAAAATTTCAGTACAGTGGTTCCTTAAAATGTCTGAGTTGGCTAAGCCTGCTCTGGATGTTGTTATGGATGATGAAGTAAAATTCTATCCTGAGAAGTTTAAAAATACCTATAAGCACTGGATGGAGAACATCCGTGACTGGAATATTTCCCGTCAGCTATGGTGGGGACAGCAGATTCCTGCATTTTATTATGGAACCGGTGATGAAGACTTCGTAGTGGCAACCACTGCAGAAGAAGCTTTAGAACTGGCGAAACAGAAGACAGGGAACAATGAGTTGGCAGTAGATAACCTGAGACAGGATCAGGATACTCTAGATACATGGTTCTCAGCATGGTTGTGGCCAATGTCTGTATTCGAGGGACTTTTAGATCCTGATAATAAAGACATCAACTATTACTATCCGACTTCTGATTTAGTAACCGCACCGGATATTATTTTCTTCTGGGTAGCGAGAATGATCATGTCCGGATTGGAATACAAAAAAGAAGTTCCGTTCAAAAATGTTTACTTTACAGGTATCGTAAGAGATAAGCAGAGAAGAAAGATGTCAAAATCTTTAGGAAATTCTCCGGATCCGATCGAATTGATGGAAAAATATGGTGCAGATGGAGTACGTGTAGGAATCTTATTGAGTTCTGCAGCAGGAAATGACCTTCTTTTTGATGAAGATCTGATGCTTCAGGGAAGAAACTTTATGACGAAAATCTGGAGTGCATTCAGTTTGACCCAGAGATGGAATCATGAAGATAAACCGGCCATTGCTACAGATAACCAGGCCATCGAATGGTTTGAAAATAAACTGAACAAAACGATTGCTGAGATTAATGACCAGTTTGAGAAGTTCAGAATTTCTGATGCGCTGCATTTGATCTATAAATTAATTTGGGATGATTTTTGTGGTTGGTATCTTGAAGCGATCAAGCCAAACTATGGAGAAGGAATTTCTAAAGAAGTGTATGATAAAACCATTTATTTCTTTGAAGAATTGATGAAATTACTTCATCCGTTCATGCCATTCCAGTCTGAAGAGATCTGGCAGTTGATTTCAGAAAGAAGTATTGATGAGGCTCTTGTTATTGCTCAGCAGAAGAATGCAGATCAGTTTAGCGAAGAAGTTATTAAAAACTTTGAAATCACGGCAGAATTGATTTCAGGAGTTAGAAATTATCGTCAGACAAAAGGAATCTCTCCAAGAGAAGCGGTTGAGGTATATACCAATGCTTCAGAGTTTGCTAATGAAGCGATTGTAAGAAAATTAGCGAATATTTCTGAAATCCATTTCGGACAGAAAACCGATAAGCCAAGCTTTACCTTCCTGGTGGGGGCAACAGAAGTTTCTATTCCTTTAAGTGAGAACTTAGATTTAGGAGAAGAAAAAGCTAAAACTGAAGAAGAACTGAAATATCTGAAAGGTTTCTTGATTTCAGTAGATAAAAAGCTTTCCAACGAAAAGTTTGTTGCTAATGCAAAACCGGAAATCGTAGAGGTAGAGCGTAAGAAACAAAAAGATGCTCTTGACAAGATTGCGATCCTGGAAGAGAAGCTGAAAAGCTTGTAATAACAATATAGACAATAATTAATTTTGTCATAATCTCAGGCTGGATACAGATGAATACTTGTATCCAGCCTGATGGTTTAAAGAATATCTGATTATCCGTTTATGCACCTGTTATATTCGCAATTACTAGTCTGTCAAAGAGTTTGTCTCCAAAATACCGTCTGTTTAATTTGTAAATAAACTCGTTGAGATACAAC